>DKGY01000018.1:0-36254 GCA_002453475.1 Clostridium sp. UBA6758
AACCAAGTATCCTTATCTGTATTAAAGTTATATGCCTTAGCATAAGCTTCTATTACCCTTTTAGCTTCTGCTAAATCTATATTCTTAGGAAATTCTATTTCTTCTAAAGTACTCTTAAATAATTCATCAAAGAAGAAGAATATTTTTTCCTTAACATCACTCCACTTAGCGAAATCCTTTCTAGGTTTTGGTCCTTCTTTGTCAATATTAAATATTTCTTTACACATTGATTCATTTTTAGTTACTAGGTCATACATTTCCTTATCATAATCCTTAGCCCAATTTATATAGTAATCATATACTACATCAGCCTTTAACTTACAAATTACATTTTTACTTACGTCACTTAATTTTACAATATCAAATAAAGCACCACTTTTACTCATCTTATCTAGATATACTCTAAATTCATGATAATCAGATGATGGATTTTCTTCTCTCCACTCCTCGAAAGTAGAATTTATTATGTTAAGTAAATATTCTATAACAGATATCATAGGATATCCTTCTTCATCATAATAACTTACTGCACTTTCAGGATCTTTTCTCTTAGATAGTTTTCTTTTAGAATCTCCATCTAACTTCATTATTGTAGGAGTATGTGCATATTCAGGTCTATCAAATCCAAGAATATCAAAAAGTTGAATATGAATTGGAAGAGATGATAACCATTCTTCTCCCCTAATTACTGTAGTAGTTCCCATTAGCGAATCATCAATGGCATGAGCGAAATGATAAGTTGGAAGTCCATCAGATTTAATTATAACTATATCCTGATTGCTTTCTGGGAAAGAGATATCACCTTTAACTAAATCGTGAAACTCCACTCTGTTTTCGGGATTACCTGGAGATTTTAATCTTATAATATATTTTTCACCTTCACCTATTCTTTTTAAAGCTACTTCTGGAGATAAATTTCTACAGATTGCGTATTCTCCATAATATCCTGGAGTTAATTTTTCACTAATTTGTTTTTCTCTCAGTTGTTCTAAATCTTCTGAAGTACAAAAACATGGATAAGCAAGACCCTTTCTAATTAGATCTCTAGCAAAAGTTTTATATATCTCTTCTCTTTCGCTTTGTCTATAAGGACCATACTCACCTTTAGATGTATTATCCCCTGTCATACCTTCTGTAAAATCTAGCCCAAACTTATGCATGGTATTTATAGTATCTTTAATAGCACCAGCCACTTCTCTTTTTTGATCTGTATCTTCGATTCTTAAATAAAAAACTCCTTCACCTTGAGTAGCTATTCTTTCATCTATTAATGCAGAAAATACTCCTCCTATATGCTGAAACCCTGTTGGACTTGGAGCATATCTAGTAACCTTTGCACCTTCTTTAAGGTTTCTCTTTGGGTACTTTGAAATATAATATTCTGGCTCCTTATCAATGTCAGGGAAAATTGTATTTGCTAATATTTCATAATTCATGTTATTCACCTTACCTTATATATTTATTAATTACCTCACACCTTAGCTTAATCCATCTAATACAACTTAGCCATTTATATAATATGAGATATATCGCAATTTCATCTAAAGTTTAACTTATATAGATTACTATTAAATATTACCTTTTTAAAGTTTACCATAAATTAAAGGAATATATAGATATTTTGCTAAACTTAACACAATTTTGATTATAACTTTAAGAATTAGTATTGTAAATATAATATTTATTATTTTATAGACAATACTTGAATGCCTTCTTTTAAATCAATCTTTATAATCTTTGGACTTATATAATCATAGGCTGTAGAAAGGTTAATATTTCTTCCATTCTCTATAATACTACCTGAGGAAAAAACACTATACACTCCATTATCAAAATACTTCTCACAACCATTTTCATGAGCTTCATGCCCTCTTATAAAGATATCAACCCCAAACATTCTACTAAACTCATAGAATTCTTCTTCTTTAAACCTAAATCTACCCGAATTTTCTCTAATCTCCTGATNNGATCTCCTCTTAAAGGATCACTCCAAAGAATATTTTGAACTATAGTTTTCCCTATGTTATCAACAATAGATTCATCTGTTAAATCCATTATTGATTTAATATATCCATATATATCCTTCTTCTCCCTATGTGGTCTTGGTAATCCTCCATGAGCTCCTAATATAATCTTATCTCCCATTATTATAATATTAATTATGGCAATACTATTAAATAATTCTAAATATTTTTTTATTAACTCTTTAGAAAAACTTCCATTTTTCTTATATAATATATCTAAAAATAGAATAAAGTAGTCTTCCATTTTATCTTCCAAGGGCTTTCCTACACAAAGTTTTACACCACCACTTTCAAGGAATCCACCATCATGATTTCCTTTGGTTAGGTAAATATTTCCTGGGAAAATATATTTTAAAATCATTATTTCACCTATAGTTTTTAGATGCTCTTTTCCTCTATCCACATAATCCCCCAAAAAAATTATTCTAATATTTTTCCTCAAAACAACTTTTTTAAAAAAATCACAATTCTCTAGTATTCTTCTTATAATAAAATCATCAGAATGAATATCTCCAACAAAATAATATTCATAACTAGAATCTTTAAATAGATATATTCTAGAACCCCTTTTCCCATCAATACCATGATTTTTTATATTTTTCATATTTAATACATTGCTAAAAATATTGTCATTCCTTATATCATCTTCTTCATTATGTAGATTTATAACTTCATCAATTAAAAACTCATGTATCTTACTTATGTTACTTAAATCAAAAGTATATATATCTTCCAAGCCATTCCACATACACTGACTTATACCTTCTATACCTTCTCTTAACTCGTCTTCATTTTTATATTGAAGCCTTTCTACCTTGTCCCTAATTCTCTTTATCCTAGCTACTATCATTTCATAATATGACATAAATTTTTCATCAGATATGTCACCAAATAATTCTTTATTTATGCTATCCATATTATTCCCCATAACTTTCCCCCTATATGGTTTAAATATAAAGTCCTTAGATTTTATATAAAAGATTCATCTTAGCTTCCTTCCCATTTTTTTTCATTATCTTAATATTTTGAAGTTTATCATGATTTTTTACAATTCCTTCATCTAAGTTAATGGACATTTTTTCATTAGCCATATATGCAACTATTTCATCATATTCAATAAGTTCCTCTATTTGCCTTTTTATCTTGTCACTTTTTTTCCTAGCTCTAGCTCTTTCCTTTGCACTATATTCCTGTGAATCTTTTATTAATTCTAATCTACTTAACTCACCTTCATATTTTCTCTGTATAAGATGAACATATTCCGCCCTCAATGTAGCTATGGTTAAGCTGTCATATCTATGGGCATATACCAAAGCTTTAAATCCATCATTCTTACCTGAATCAAATAACCAATAGATAGGTTTCTTTCCATAAACTTTTACATGATCCTTATAAAATTCCTTAAATAAGTATCTTCTAATGCTTTGTCTTGAAGTTTCACTATCTTTTTTGCCTAAAATATTAGCTATAAAATTAAGATTTTCTTCTAAGGTATTATTTCCATAAACTCCTTTTAAGAATTCAACGAATTTAGTCATTAAGTCTTCTGAAAAATACTTTTCTTCTGTTATCGGTATTATATTATCAAACTTAGGCATAAAACTTGAATTTACCCATCTATCATCAGTTACTTTTCCTTTGGAATCTACTATAACTTTCTTAACTCTATAATTTTCAAAATCCCACTTATTTTGAAAGTTTCCACCTCCGTATACTAAACCATCAATATCAGTTGAATATCTCCCCATAATACATCCCACTGCAAAGGATATTAAAGATTTCACTTCTCTTTCTACACCAATTCTTCTTAACGTAATATCATTGTAAGACACATCTGGGGTTAATTCTTCACTTAATCCATAAATATCTATGAAAATTTTGTTTAACTTTTCTTCATTATTTTTAAGTCTCTCAATAATTTTAATATTTTCCTTTTCCCAATGTCTAAATCTAGACTCTATGGTTACATCATTAAAACCATCTTCTCTTAAGCCTCTCATCAATGGATGAGTCCTAAAGTTCCATGATATCTCAAAGTCATTCCATTCTGCTTCACTAATAGCTATGTTTTCCTCTACAACTTCATCAATGATAGACTTAATTTCTTCTTTAAATATACCTTCATGTATTGGAATATTCTTCAAATCTCCTACTTGTATATTATAGGTTGGATTCATTATATCTAAAAACATATTAGCAACTTTGCTACATAATAATGCTAGTACTACCTTTTCTATTTCTTTATCATTAAAGAATATAGAAGACCCAGCGACATCAAATATGAACCCCTGTGGAGAATATCTTACTCCCATATCTTCCGAAATAAAAGTATAAGTAAGTCCACTTTTGAAATAAAATTCCTCATTTTTTATAGTCCTACTATATGATTTATATAACTTTGATGCATAATCTTTTACTTCAGCACCATTATTCTCCCAATTAATTACAAACCTATTATTTCCAAACCATTTTCTAAATTCTCCACCTTTGTTATATGGAAACCATTTTTTCTTACTTAACAAAGCTTCCTCTTTATCACTGGCTGAAAAATTAATTTCATTTATATCAACCTCATACCAATCCCTTAGAAACCGTTTATTATCTGATGTAGCCATTCCTTGCCTAGGCTTTGCAATATTTTCAAACTTATCTAAATTAGAAAATAATTTTAACACATTGTCATTTACCCAATAAGCGAAGGGCTTTGTTGGAATTGTCATAAGTTTTTTTAACCATATATCATAAACTCTATCTTTTTCCATGCCATTACAAGCTGACTTGACTTTTATTTTCTTTTCTGAAGCAGTTGTCTCCTTAGTAAGGTCTACAATTCTAGTTTTATATTTAGAAATTTGGCTATTTTGATTTATGAAGGCAACATTCTGTACTATGGTTCCCACATTATCTTCAAATACTCTAGACCCTAAATGAATCATACTTATAAAAGTACTTTCTTCTAAAAGCTTACCTCTAAGTTCTAAAAAACTACTTAAAAACATCCATGAGTGTTGGTTTACCATGGCATAAATCCCATCTTTTTTTAGATAGTTCTTACATACTTCCATATACACAGAAAATAAATCATGCTTTGATAGAGGATAGTTATTAACAAGATACTTAGCTAGTGTATCATTAGCACCCCTTAATCCCATATAAGGTGGATTAGTAATACAAACCTCATATTTATTACTCATTATTTCTCCTTGATTTATGAGCTTTGGTAATTTATTCAAAAGTATCTGTCTATAATCACTAAATATTAAATTATTTTCTTCATTTATCTCTTCTAACCTTGTTTTTAAAATCTGAAAATTAACCTTCTCAACCCTTAATATTGATCCAAACTCCTTACCATCTCTAAAAGCATTTACTAAATAAGATAAATCTCCTCTTATTTCTTCATCTTCATTTGCAAAGTATTCTATAATTTCATAAGTAATACCATTGCTTTCTTCTATAGATTCTATATTAAGCTTTAAAGGTTTTTTTTCAACTTCTCTAAAAAATCTTCTATTATAAGATCTTGCCTTCATAACAAGACAAAAAGCACCAATTTGAGTTGCTCTTAAGTCTATATCCAATCCGAAGATATTGCTTTCTAGTATTCTCCTTGGAATCTCTCGTTCTGGATAAGCTGNNAAGGTATATAACAATATATGACCTGAGCCCATGCATGGGTCAAGAACCTTTATATCCTCAGGATATAATTTCTTTCTATCCAATTTAATGCTACCTAAAATATCATTTATTTCTGAATCTTGAACCCCTTCCTCTAAATAATATTTCAACTCAGTCTTTAAATTTTCATCCTCATGCCCTTGAATCCATATGGTTCCCAGTGAATTTTCTACTAGATATTTCACTATCCACTTAGGAGTAAATAGCTGAGTAGCTGCTGGAATGTTTTCTTTAGTTATTTTTATATTTTTCTTTAAATTATCAAAGACCTTATCCTTTTTTTCAGAAATATAGTACTGGTACATCCATCCTATAATTTCTACTTCATCTTTCCAGTCTTCTTCATCTATGTCACTGCACATTTTTCTTAGTATGGAGCCTTCTTCTAACAAATTATCTGGAAATAATAATTCTGTATAGTCTGCTGTTTTCTCAAATAAACCAGGAATAATATTCCCTAATTCATTACATTGCCTTATTAAAATATATTTATATAGACTTTCTCTATCAGAATTTTTACCACTATCTAACAACTTATAGACTAAATCTGAATCTAGTCTCAACTCTCTTATAACTTCACCAACTCTAAATAAAATATCTGGTTCTGTTTTACCTGGTATCTCTGAAGATATAATTCTTATTCCAATGGGTAAATAATCATTCACCTCCATATATCTTAAACCTATAAGTCTATTAAACCAAGTATATGCCACCTCTTCCACCAATTCATCTAAAGATTTAGATTCTATTTCCTTTATAAGTGCTTTTCTATGGCTAGGTAAAATATTAAGTATTTCTTCTCCACCTACTACTTTAAATCCACCTTGAACCTCTTCTATATCTCGAACTCTATTATCTTCAATCCCAATTTTATATGCTCTATCCTTTATTTTTTCAATAAGATTACTTCTTGCCCAAATGGCAAAAGCCTTAACTTTATTCTTATCCATAGTTTAATTGCTCCTTATATACCACGTAAAAATTTCAATAGCTTTATTATAACATAGTAAGAATTTTTTATTAAAATTTTTATATAATTTATTAGACCATTATTTTTATTTTCATATTTTGAGATTTTATAATTAAAACTTAAAGAGCTATCTCAAAATAATTTACTAATATCTCTGAAATATTGAGTTTCTACTTTAATATTCTTGCTAGCAAATACTCAATATTAATTTAAGATTTAGATTATTTCGAAATAGCCCTTTTATAAATAAAATATTTAATTTTAATAACCGTTTTTCTTTGCTACAATACCACTTTCATTGGTACCCGGCTCTTCAATAGTAGTATTAAAGCTACTTTGAGCATATTGGCCTTGAGTTTTATTACCATTGCGAAGATAGTTTTCCTTTTTATATTTTCTTTTATCTTCTTCACGTTGTTTAATCTCATATTGTTGATCTCTTATTAATTCATGATCCATCTTTATCCCTCCTTTAACACATATATTCATTGTTTATTATGTGTTAAAGTTTATTTAGTATACTATAAAAACGCAGTATACGTTCCTTTGAATACCACTATATAGTTCTTTTATAAAATCTAGATCCCAGTATAATTCTCCTTAAACCAATCTATTAGTTTTCTTGCAATACTAATGTTGCCAGGAATATCAGGTAAGTTATTTGCCTCAAACCAGTTTGCCTCTGCAATTTCAACTCCATCAACCTCTATTTCACCCTTATCATATTCTGCTGTAAATCCTATCATAAGAGAGTTAGGAAAAGGCCATGGTTGATTACCAAAATATTTTATATTTTTAACTTCTATTCCCACTTCCTCCATAACTTCTCTCTCTACACATTGCTCTAGAGTTTCACCAGGCTCTAAAAATCCTGCTAAAACACTATAAAAACTATGTTTTGACTTAGCATTTTTAGCAAGAAGTAATTTTCCTTCCTTAACTATAGCAACTATTATAGCTGGACTTATTCTAGGGTAGCTTATAAATCCGCATTGTGGACATATTTTCCCATATTCATTTGATATGGTATTAGTGCTACTACCACATACACCACAATACTGATGGGTTCTATCCCAATTCATGATTTGAATAGCACGTCCCGCTTCTATATATATTTCATCAGGAACTTGTCCATATAAGTTTCTTAAGCTTATAAATTTCATACCTAAAGGTTCTAAATACTCTTGAGATATCTCAACAGAGTAACACTTACCACAACTTCTAGTTCCTAGATTTTGAACTCTTATAGGATTAATATTAATGGATTCTAAATCTTTAAATTTAGGTATGAAAATTCTATCTTCTTTCTCTTTAACTAATAGTTCATTTTGTCTAAATATAAACCAACTAGGTGCATTATCATTTTCTATTGATAAATGATTCATTATTTTTCCTTCTTTCATTTTGTATAAAATCTATATTAACCTTAATACATTTTATTAATTAAGTCTATACTATCTTATAATTTGAAAAGTAAAAAACCTCGTAATACTTGTTAGTACTACGAGGTTTGGTGCGCCATCAGGGGTTCGAACCCTGGACCCCTTGATTAAGAGTCAAGTGCTCTGCCAGCTGAGCTAATGGCACATGTCCTTGTCACAAATATTATTATACAACTGACTGTAAGTTTTGTAAAGTATTTTATTAAAATACATTAAATAAATATTTATCATTTAATGTAATAAAATGCAAACAGGTATAATTTATATTTACACAGATTAACTTAACCAAGTAAGTCATTTATTATTCTATTATTTTCTAAAATAGATTTATAAGATAGAAACAACACTCTACAGTATTGCTTCCTTTGGTGCGCCATCAGGGGTTTGAACCCTGGACCCCCTGATTAAGAGTCAGGTGCTCTGCCAGCTGAGCTAATGGCACATGTCCTTTTTACAAATATTATTATATTAAGATTATTTAATTTTGTAAATAAATATAGGTATATACAATAGATATTTTCAAATCTATTGTATATACCTATATTACAATTACATGTCCTCTATCTTCAATATATGAACTTCTTATTCACATCTTTTGATCCACTAAGATATAATAAGTGAGGATAATATATATTGAATTCTATAACATCACCAAGTTTATAATTGGTTTTACAATTTTCTATATCTATAATTAAATGGTCACTACTAGCACCAATTACCTCTATATTTTTATCTATAGGTACTAAAGTATCCACAGAAACAAAATCCTGCTTACCTATTGCCAATAATGCACGTCTTCTTTTCCCTCTATCTTCATAAGTGGGCTTATTCCCAAAAGCATCTATAAATATTTCACCAATCGGATGAGATGGTTTATTTTTAACTTCTACCACCTGAGCTTTTAATACAAATGAATCTTGATGTAGCATAGACATATCATACTCCCAAAAATCATCTAAATCCTTAGCAACAAGTATTCCTTCACCAATTCTTAAATTGTTAATTTTACTTGGTATTTTTCCATCCCAGATTAAAGTTAACGAAGAAGTAGCTCCTCCTGAGACCACATCTAATTCTCTACCAATTAAAGCTTCAATTTTTTCTGCTACCTCACATAATTTGCCTAAATTCTCTTCTGTAGGCTTTACAGAACCATAACATCCTAAATTAGTCCCTATACCATAAAGTTTAACATTAGTTAATTCTTTCTCTACATATAAGGCTAGGTTTATGAATTCCTTTTCATCTACAACACCTTCTCTTAAATCACCTAAGTCCATCATTAAAATAACTTTATGATTCTTATTTATATTTTTACATTCTTCGTTTATTTTCTTTAAAGTTTCAATTTCAGAGTTTAAACTTATATCTGCATATTCTACTAGTTGTTTTATTTCATTATACATAGGTATTCTAATAAGCATAATTGGTTTTTTTACACCTTGTTTTTTCATCTCTATAACTTGATTAATTCTAGATGTAGCAAGATATTTACATCCTGCCTTATCCATCTCTGATACTATTTGTGGCATAGCATGTACAACTTTAACTACCCCCGCTACAGAAATTCCTTGGTTCTTACATAAATCCACAACATATTTAGTATTTTCATATACCTTTTTTAAATTTATCTCCAATATAGGAAATGCTTCCTGCTCCTCTATATCCTTTATATGGATATCATTGATTAAAGTGTTTTCTAACATAGTATCCTCTCCAGTCCCCTAATATAAGATACCTAATTTAAATTAGTTTTATTTAACAGCTGCTACCTTGCTTTCATTATAAGAAAATTCACTCAATGATTCTCCATCCATATTAATTATAATAAACCCAACCAAAAACTACTCATAACACAACCATATAATTATGTTATGAGTAGTTTTAAAAATCAAATATAATACTAAATTCAATTAATTGCTTAATCACTATAAAAAAATTTATAAAATTAACTTTTAATTAATTCTTTAATAAGCAATGATAATTTTAATAACCCTTCCTCTAGCTCTTCTATGGGTGCATAGGAAAAAGAAATCCTTAAAGAATTGTTGAAATTAGCATCATATATATATCCAGGATATAATAAAATTCCTATTTTACATGCTTCATCAAAAAGCTTATACATACCTATTTTATACTTTAAAGTAATCCATACATAATATCCTCCTGAAGGTATTTCCCATGTAGCTATACTCTTAAAGTATCTATTTAAAGCATTTATTGTTACATCTCTTCTTATAGTTAACTGATTTCTTATCTCTTTTAAATGATTTTCATACAATCCCGTTTCTAACCATTTTCCAACAGTAAGTTGCGATAAAGAGCTAGAACCATAATCTGTTTGCATCTTTATATCACCTAATCGTTCAATTACTGGTTCTGGTCCAACAATCCAACCAATTCTTAGTCCGGGACATAATGTCTTTGATACACTTCCTACATATAATACCAATCCGTTAGTATCTATACTCTTAATAGGATCTGGTGGTGGAGCATCGATCCAAAGCTCCCTATAGACATCGTCTTCTATAATAGGCAACTTTTCTTTCTGACAAACTTTTATCAATTCTTTTCTTCTTTTTTCTGACATGACTATAGAAGTAGGATTTTGAAAGTTTGGTATAGTATACAGTATAGATGGAACATGTTTTTTTATGTAATCTGGAATTAAATTAGCCATAACCCCTTCATTATCCATAGGTATTCCGCTTCTTCTCATATCTAAGGACTGAAATATTTGAAGCGAGTACATATAAGAAGGATTCTCTAGTAATACTGTAGAACCCTTTTGTAATAGCCCCATAGAAATTAGTTGCATTGCTTGCAAAGCTCCAGAAACAATAAGTATGGAAGATGGTGACGCATCTATGCCAATGGTCTCTAAATATTTACTTACCTGCTGCCTAAGATACATAGTGCCACTGGGACTTTCATATCCCAAATTATCCATATCTTTAGCTACTTCATTTAATATTATTTTCATTTCTTCTTTTGGAAATAATTCTGAAGAGGGTTCTCCAGTACTCAATCGTATATAATCTTCTCTAAACTCCAGGGTATTGATTTTCTTAATAGTTTTAACATTTGGAATATGAATTCCTTCATCAATATAAGACTTCCAATCTGGTTGTATATTAGATAATAAAGGTGATACATTATTTACTATTTTAGTTCCACCTTTTCCCTTTCCCTCTAAGATTCCTTCTGCCTTTAATTCATCTATAGCTGAAACAATAGTACTCCTATTTACATTAAAGATTTTAGCTAATTCACGTTGCGTAGGAATCATAAAACCTACTTGCCATTCCCCACCAATTATTTTCGCCTTAAAGTAATCTACAATTTGAAGATATAGGGGTTTACTTAAGTTTTTATCAGGCTTCCAATCTATATTTATTATATTTATCTCCCCTTTCAAGATAATAATATACTATTAAATAAATTTACTTATCTATATAATATATTAACCTAAATATTTCTTCTTTTATAGTCTTTTATAAGAATAGAGCTTAATTATCAAATGATAACTAAGCTCTTATAAATTTATTTTTCCTATTAAGATTGCATTTCTATCCCTTTCTTCTCTAGGTAAGTACATATGGCTCTAAAATCATCTATCCAATGAATTTTAGCAAGTTCTCGCAAATCTAAAGTTATACCTGTACTTTTATGTTTAATATATTCCATATTATAAACTTCCGTTTCTACAAAATTATCTATATAACTATATATACATGGAACAAATTTATCCCAATTCTGTTCAAAATATTTAGTTTTTGCATAACATAATCTATTTATATGAAATATTATTCCTATAGGTGTACTCTTCATAGCTAGTTTATGACTAAAATATTCTTGATTAGGATATTTGGATTCTACTCTTTCCCAATATAAGTTTTCATTGGGATGTAAATTGAACTTATCAATTATCTTACACTTTTCTTCTCCCAATTCTTCTCTCATCAGTTTTTCTCTCATAGGCTGTTCCAGCTCTTTTAAATATTCTAGATTCATAATGTAATGCCCCCCTATTAAAACCTTTATAAAATGTAATACATTATTCTTAATTTCATTTTATTGCTTTATATAGCAATTTACCAATACCAATTATTGATAAATATAATATTACTTATTGGTAATATTAATACAACTATATAAATTAATCTGTTATGCCAATCACATATAATTTTACATGAATAAGACTCCTTTACTTACGTCCTAATATATAAAAAATTCCCTATATAACAATTTATATAGGGAACTATTTATATAGTTGTTCTATTTATGCTTATTTCATGGAACTTACTATTTAAATGATGAGATTAGGGTTGATTAAAATATAAACAGAGTTCTTAGTATCAGTATTTTCGATACTTAGAACTCATTGTCCTTTAGGGAAAATCGTTATCCAGGGACATAGTAGCTCTTTACTCACACTTTGAAGAAGATGGGAGTATTAGAGCCGGTAGTCATCGGATAAAGATATTCTTAGATTCTTCATTAACACTTTATAATAGCACAATAGTTTTAAATAAGAATTTTGAATAGAAGGTGATTTAATATATAAAAAAAGCTTTTATGAATAATAAACTTCTTCATAAAAGCTCTTACAAAATTTAACAACTACACAGCTATGCTTCTTCTTTTCGGAAACACACCAACACTTTCTTTTGCTAGTGCTGTGACTATGGATGATGATCCAATAAATAGTATTCCTATTTGTGGAGTTATTATTGTAAAATCAATAACTCCATGAACTAAAACAACTGCCTGTATTGCCATAAGTAAAGCTACACTACTATATCCAGATTTATAAAGATATATTAAATCTTTATAAATATTTGCTCTTATATATAAGTAAATTAAAAGTCCGATTACTCCTAAAGAAGTTAAAAGTGATAGCCATATATTATGAGAATGATTAATGACACGACTATATCTTGAAAATTCATTACCATGCTCTATAGTTCCTAACATTCCCCATCCAGTTAATGGTTTCTCTTTTATCATCCTTAAAGATCCTAACCATATTTCTTCTCTAGTATCAAAGGACCTCTCAATCTGATGACCAGTAATCTCTTGAGATATATCAGACACCTTTGGAGGAGTAAAGCCTACTATGCCTATAACTAATAAAATAGACAAAATTATTATTATATCACTCTTATTTCTTTTTATTTTTAATAGTAATAGGCAAAGCAATCCGAATACTAATCCAAGAAAAACCCCTCTTGAACCACATAAACAAATATTTATTAAAAATAAAGCTGTAGCACTATAATATGCCACTTTCTCCTTAATTTCTTTACTATTCCAAGCATAATATATTGCCATTATAACCATAATAGCAAACCAATCTCCAGCTACGTTAGGATTTCCAAAAGTACTAAAAATTCTATGGTTAGTTGAAACCTCCAATGGTACCCCTAAAAATTTCTTCCAAAGCTCCATAGGAAAATATGCAAAAGTAACCTTCTCTATAATTCCAACAATTCCTGAAAAAATTGAAAACTTGATTAGGTAATTCNNTAATTGCATATTAGTTCTAATTTTTCTTCTGTCTTGCAATAATTTTGTAAAACTACACTTATTGTAAAATATAAGAAAAATACTATTGAAACAGCTGTAGACATAATGCTTTTATTTAGAAGTCCAACTAATAGAGACCAAAGAAACAATAGGATCAATCCCATATTCCAACTATTTTTCAGTATTTCCTCTTTCATCTTTATTACTTTATAAGTAGTATATGCTCCAATAAATAATGCAGTATACGGAGACATAACAATTAATAATATTAAATTAAACATAATCTTCACCTTTATTTTTCTATTCTTCCATAACTAATATACTATTATTATGGAAACTATTTTTATTTTATAATTTTACATATAAATCTACTTTTAACACCTATATATACATTTTACACAATTTTCCCATACTTGTTAATACTCTTATTACATATTTTGGTACTACTTGCAAAACATAAATATACACATTGATTATAATACATTATGTACTTGTTTATTTCAATATAAAAAAAAATATTGTAATAAATTCGTAAGAACTTGCTCCCTTTATATTATAAGATTTAAAGTTATTTCATATACCTTAAATAACTAAAATATACTTTCATTTTTGCTAAAAAAGCTAATTTTCTTGAAAAGCTTAAAATGAGCCATGTAATAAAAATTTATTACATAGCTCATTGAAGCATTATGAAATTTCATGTTTTTTTTATTTTAATATATTTCTATAGTTTTCTATAACTTTTTTCATATCCATCCATTTTTTCTCCATATCATAAACTAGTTTAAACTGAGCTCTAGCACGATCTAAGTTATGATCTGTGCGGTGTATTTTGAAGTAATTATCTCCATTAAGATAGTCTGTAAGAAATCTTATTCCACATTCTAATGTCATCATTTTAGCTCCCATGGGTAGCATGTCTATTTCATTATCAATTAGACTACCTTTACATCCCTCTAAAAATCCTCTTGTATATATTTCAAACAAATTCATATCTAAATTTACCTTAGATAAATCTATTTCATCTTCATCTCCAGTGTTAGCTCCAAATCTAATAGAATCTCCAAAGTCATTGACTGAAAGTCCTGGCATAATAGTATCTAAATCAATAATACATATCCCCTTTCCACTTTCATTATCCATCATAATATTATTTAATTTAGTATCATTATGAGTAACTCTTAAGGGTAGCATTCCTCTTTGAAGCATATCCATTAAAATATGAGTTTCCTTTTCTCTTTCCATAACAAACTCTATTTCTTTTTCTACCTTCTTTGCTCTTTGAAACTTATCCTCTGCTACTGCTATTTTAAAAGATTCAATTCTAACAGGTGTATTGTGAAAATCAGGAATAGTTTCATATAATGTACTAACATCATACTCTGATAATAGATTTTGAAAATGTCCAAAAGTTAAGGCACTTTCATAGAAAATTTCTGGTTTTACTACCTTATCAAAACTAGTAGCGTTTTCTATAAATTTATATCCTCTCCAATAGGATCCTATACTATCCTTAAAAAAATTATTTCCATCCTTAGTTTTAATAATATTTAAAGTTTCTCTATCTATATCTCCACCACTTTCTTCTATTTTATATTTTAAAAATGATGTAACCCCTGATATATTTTCCATTACCATTAAAGGACTTTTAAATATATTATGGTTTATTCTTTGTAGAATATACTTTTTAATTTCTCCATTATTTTGCTCAAATTTTACTAAAAATGTATCATTAATATGTCCACTACCACATAAGGTATACTCTATATATTTACCTAAAAAATTAATATTTTCAATGGCTTCATTAATTTCTGAACATTGTTCTTTCCTTGTCATATTAATAACTCCCTTATTTGTTACTTCCAAAGTTTTTTAGGGTATACTCCCATTTGCTTCAAATTAAAAATCTCTTTTACTACTCTTTCTTTATCAGCTTTATAAGTAATTCCATACCACTTATCTCTAGATTTTAAAACCTTCACAGTTGCTTTTCTTTCATTTAATAATTGTCCTATTATTTCTGGTAAGAAATATTCTGCTTTAAGAGGATTCTCATGAACCTGTTTTTCTAAAAATTCTTCAAATCTGTTATTTAATTCTTTTAAAATAGTACTACTAAATCCCCACATATTCATTGAAACAATATTGCTTTCCAAGATACTAGTCCAAGTTTTGCCTCTATCTTCAGTGTAAGCTGGTCCATTTTCTAATTTTGCAATATAAGTTCTTTCAGTAATTCCTATAAGCATATTATTGTCATCTACCTTACATATTCCTCTAGCAACTCCACCACTATCTGTAAGGGTATTTTCTAAGTTATACCCTACCATGGCATAATTAAGTTCACTATCGTCTATTGAAATTAGATAATCATAAATCATTTTAAAGCCACTCTGCCCATAATNNATAATCATCTGAATTAATTACTGCAAAAGGTCCATCTATTGCTCTCATACAACTTAAAACCGCATGACCTGTTCCCCAAGGTTTCTCTCTGCCCTCTGGAATAGAATACCCTTTAGGTATATTATCCAATGTTTGATAAACATATTCTACTTGGATATATTTACTTATTTCATCACCGATTTTACTCTTAAACTTCTCCTCAATTTCTTTTTTTATAATAAAAATTATCTTTTTAAAGTTTGCTCTTATAGCATCATATATAGAAAAATCAATAATTTTATGTCCCTCTTCGTCTATAGTCTCTATTTGCTTTAGTCCCCCATATCTGCTCCCCATTCCTGCTGCCATAATAACTAATACTGGTTCTTTAATAGTAATCATCCCCTTTTTCAATACAGTTAATATATATTATAAATCATATCATCTTGATATTTCTCTAAAAAATAGTATACTTATTAGTAAAATAGTATTATTTTTACTATTTTACTAAATTAAAAGGAGTATTATGCCATGAACAATCTAATTCAATTAAATACAGTTCTAAAAGATTTACATAATATCTCTGGATTCAGAATTTCTATATATGATACTAATCTAAAAGAAATTGCTGCATATCCTCAAAGCCTTTCAGGCTTTTGCTCCTTAATCCAGGAAAATAAATGTTGCAAAAACTTGTGTGTAAAAAATGATAGAGAAGCTTTTAAGATTGTACAAGAAAGTAAAGAGGTTTACTTTTATCGATGTAAATTTGGTCTATATGAAGCCGTGGCACCTATATATCATTTTGGAGTACTATCTGGATATTTAATGATGGGACAAACTATAGACGATACACAAGATAGTAAATCCTATACATATCAAGAATCTATCAAATACTTAAAAGATACTTCTAAACTTTATAACGAAATAGAAAAGCTTCCTACTAGTTCTAAAAGTAAAATACTATCTTGCATCTCTATAATGAATATATGTGCTAGATATATAACCTTAAACAACCATCTAAGCCTAGCAGATAAAAACTTAGCTTACAAAATAAAAAAATATCTCAATGAAAATTTCCACAAAAAAATTTCTATCAGTTTTTTATGTGAAATCTTCTTTTGTAGTAGATCTACTCTTTTTAACACCTTTAAAAAAGCCTATAATGAAACCATTAATGAATACTTAACAAAGGTTAGGCTAGAGAATTCTTTAAAGCTTTTAAAAATTCAAGATTATTCTATAAACTACATTGCTAATAACTGTGGATTTGGTGATCAAAATTACTTTTCTAAAGTCTTCTCAAAAACCTATAGTATGTCGCCCAGTGAGTATAGAAATAAAAATGCTAAGTAATAGTTATTTACTACCCCTTAGCATTTTCTTGTTTCAGTATTTATTTACCAATATCTTTTCTATAATACATTCCATTAAAATTCACTTGTAATAACCCTCTATATGCCTTTTCTCTAGCTTCTTCTAAATTATCTCCAAGAGCTGTAACTCCTAAAACTCTGCCACCACTAGTAATTAATTTATTATATATAGCCTCAGCCCCAGCTATAAATACTTTTTCACTGCAACTATCAACACCTGTAATTAACTCACCTTTTTCGTATTTTCCTGGATATCCTTTTGATGATCCTATAACACAACAAGCTGTCTTATTCTTAAACTTAACCATATCCTTACTAAGTTTTCCTTCTATAGCTGTTTCAATTGTATCAATAAAAGAACTCTCCATAAGAGGTAATACAACCTGAGTTTCTGGATCACCCATTCTAACATTATATTCTAAAAGATATACTCCTTTTTCACAAATCATCAATCCAAAGAATATGATTCCTACATAATCTAAGTGCTCTTCCTGTATGCCTTTAAGTGTAGGATTTAAAATATTTTCTTCAAAGGCATTTAAAACCGCTTCATTACAATATGGATTTGGAGCTACAGTTCCCATTCCACCTGTATTAGGCCCCTTATTATCCTCAAATATAGTCTTATGATCCTTAGATGATATAAAAGGTATTATGGTATTTCCATCCGTAATACTTAATATTGAAGCTTCTACACCTTGTAAGAACTCCTCAATTATAACTTCCTTCCCAGCTCCTCCAAAAGTATCATTAACCATGAAATCATTAATGGCTAAAACTCCTTCTTCTTTAGTTTCAGCTATAACAACTCCCTTACCTGCAGCAAGCCCATCAGCTTTTATAACTATTGGATATTCAGTCTTTTCCAAATACTCTAAAGCCTTCTTTGAATCTCTAAAAGCTTCATAAGTCGCAGTTTTAACTCCATATTTTTTCATGAATTCCTTAGCAAAAGTTTTGCTTCCTTCAAGAGTTGCTGCTTTCTTACTAGGTCCAAATATTTTTAGATTATGACTTTTAAATAAATCTACTATACCATTACATAGGTACACTTCTGGTCCAACTACAGTTAAATCTATAGAATTATCTAAAGCAAAGTTTAGAAGTTTCTCATTATCTGTTAAATTAACATTTTCACATTTATGTTCCATGGAGGTTCCACCATTTCCTGGAGCACAATATATCTTTGAAACCTTATCACTTTCACCGAGTTTCCATGCTATAGCATGTTCTCTTCCACCATTTCCTATGACTAAAATTTTCATAAAATCACCTCAAGTTTAACTTATAGGATACTAATGTTTAAAATGTCTCATACCTGATAAAACCATAGGTATGCCATACTCATTGCATGCCTCAATGCTCTCATTGTCTCTCATAGATCCACCTGGCTGAATTATTCCTTTTATATTATGTTTACTAGCTTCATCTACACAATCTCTAAATGGGAAGAACCCATCAGAAGCAAGGATTACTCCATCTCCAGCTCTATCTATAGCTTGAGTTGTAGCCCAAATTCTATTAACTTGTCCACCAGCTATTCCCTTGGCCATACCATCCTTAACTACTACTATAGCATTAGACTTTACATATTTACAAACCTTCATTCCAAATACCATATCATTCATATGTTCTTTTGAAGGTTTTGCTTCTGTAACAACTTTAAAATCCTCATATAGCTTTCTGTCTACATCCTGTACTAATATTCCTCCATCTACAGAAATAACTTCTTTTTTATCCCTTGGTTTACTACTACATTTAATAACTCTTAGATTTTTCTTTGTCTTAAGTACTTCTAAAGCATCATCTTCGAACTCAGGAGCAATAATAATTTCTAAGAAAGTTTTCTTCATTTCTTCTGCCGCTTCTTTAGTTACTTTAGTATTAAGGGCTACTATCCCTCCAAAAATTGAAACATTATCACAACTATACGCTTTACTATAAGCATCTAAAGCAGAAGTTCCAACTGCAACTCCGCAAGGTGTATTATGTTTTAACGCACAACAGGTAACTTCTTCAAATTCGTTTGCTACTTTCCAAGCTATATCCATATCCTTTATGTTATTGTAAGAAAGCGCCTTACCATTTAATATTTCAATATTATTAAGCATTCCAGTTTTATTTGTATTAGTAAATACAGTAGCTTCTTGATGAGGATTTTCTCCATATCTTAAATCCTCCATTTTTTCATAAGATAAGGATAAATACTTATTTGAATGCTCTTCCTTATTCTCCATGTGGTTTAATAAGTATTCGCATATTGCACTATCATAGGCTGCAGTTAAGTTAAAAACCTTCATAGCAAGATATTTACGAGTTTCAAAGGAAACTTCTCCACTTTCCTTCATTTCCTCCATAACTATTTTATAGTCTTCTACATCACTTATTACTACTACATCTTTAAAGTTTTTAGCAGCACTTCTAAGCATGGTTGGCCCACCTATATCTATAAATTCTACTGTTTCTTCAAATGTTAATCCCTCATTAGCTTTTTCAAAGAAAGGATAAAGATTAACGCATACTAAATCTATAGTTTTTATTTCTCTTTCTTTTAAAGTCTTCATATGCTCTTCATTATCTCTAATAGCAAGAATACCTCCATGAACTACAGGATGTAGTGTTTTTACTCTTCCATCTAACATTTCAGGTGCCTTTGTAACTTCTGCTACTTCTTTAACTTCTATGTTATTATTCTTTAAAAGACTATAGGTACCACCAGTAGATATAACTTCTATTCCTTGCCCTACTAAGAATTTTGTAAACTCTACAATTCCATTTTTATCATAAACATANNTTATTAAAGCTCTTTTCATAATTCCATTACTCCTTTATAATAACTTTTCTATCCTCTATAACAATCTTATGTTCACTTATAAGTTTTATAGCTAATGGCAAGGATTTATGTTCTTCTTCCAATATTCTTTTTTGTAACTTTTCTGGAGTGTCATCTAATTTTACATTTATTACATTCTGAAGAATTATAGCTCCTGTATCTGTATTCTCATCTACAAAGTGCACTGTGCATCCACTAACTTTTACACCATAATCTACAGCTGCTTCATGAACTTTAATTCCATACATACCTTTTCCACAAAAACTCGGAATCAGTGAAGGATGAATATTAATTATTCTATCTTTAAAACCGTCTATTAAAGGAGATGAAACAATTGACAAATACCCCGCAAGAACAATTAAATCTACCTTATCTTTTATCACTTCATAAATTTTGTTGCTTAGATCTTTCTTATATATTTTTCTGTCTAAAACTAAAGTATCTATATTGTATGCTCTAGCTCTTTCTATTCCATAGGTTCCTTCTCTATCACTTATAACATACTTAATATTTACATCTTTTAAATATCCATTTTTAATGCTATCAATGATAGACTGGAGATTAGTTCCTCCACCAGAAACTAACACTGCTATATTAAGCAAACTCCTCCACCTCCAGCTTGTACTTTACCTATTTCATAAGCTTCTTCTCCAAGCGCTTTAAGTTCATTAATTACATCATTTTTAACAGAGCTATCCACTGCAAGAACCATACCTATTCCCATGTTAAAGGTATTAAACATATGATATTCATCTACGCCATTATTAATTAAATACTGAAATATAGGTTGTCTTGGGAAAGAATCCTTTTTAATCTCTGCTGTAAAGTTATCTTTAAACATTCTTGGTACATTTTCATAAAATCCACCACCAGTTATATGAGACATTCCATGGATATCAAATTTCTCCATAAGTGCTAATACTGGCTTTACATATATCTTTGTTGGTTCTAATAAAATCTCACCTAGAGTTCTTCCTTCAAGGACTTCATCATAATTTGTAACAACTTTTCTTACAAGAGAATATCCGTTACTGTGCACACCAGAAGAAGTTATGCCTATAAGGACATCTCCTTCTTTAATTTTGCTTCCATCTATAATTTTATCTTCATCCACGATTCCAACAGCAAATCCAGCAAGATCATAATCTCCTAAATCATACATTCCTGGCATTTCTGCTGTTTCTCCCCCAATAAGTGAAGCATAACTTTGTAAGCATCCTTCACTAACACCCTTTACAATATCACTAGCTATAAGAGAATCTAATTTTCCACAAGCAATATAATCTAGGAAAAACAAAGGCTTAGCACCATGACATAGAATATCATTAACACACATAGCTACACAATCTATACCAACTGTATCAAATTTGTTAAGCTTAATTGCAATCTCAATTTTAGTTCCTACTCCATCAGTACCTGAAACTAATACAGGTTTTTTATATCCTTCTGGTAGTCTCACCATTCCAGCAAAACTTCCTATTCCATTTAAAACCGACGAAGTTAAAGTTCTAGCTGTATATTCTTTCATAAGCTTTACAGCTTTATAACCTTCTTCTATATTAACTCCTGCATCTCTATATGTTATCATCCTATATCACTCCTTACTATAATTTTACCGGTGCGGAAATTGGATACTCTCCATCAAAACATCCACAACAAAATCCATGGTCGCTTTCAAGACATTCTAATAAGTTTTCTTTTGAAAGATATACTAGACTATCTGCTCCAATGACTTCCCCTATTTCTTTTTCATTCATTTTCTCTCCTATAAGCTGACTTCTATAAGGTATATCAATACCATAATAACAAGGATATTTAACCATAGGGGAGCAAACTCTAAAATGAACTTCAGAAGCTCCAGCTTCCTTAAGCATAGTTACCAATCTCTTACTTGTAGTTCCACGTACTATAGAATCGTCTATTAAAACAACTCTTTTACCAAAAACATTATCTTTTATCACATTAAGCTTAACATTTACCGAAGCTTCTCTCTCTTCTTGTGTTGGAGCTATGAAAGTTCTTCCAATATACTTATTCTTAATAAGTGCCATATCTATAGGTATTCCTGATGCCTTTGCATATCCCATGGCAGCTGACATTCCTGAATCTGGCACCCCAACTACTATATCAGCCTCCACCGGTGCTACTTCATAAAGCTTGATTCCTGCTTTATATCTTGAATTATTAACACTAATTCCATCTATAACACTATCTGGTCTTGCAAAATATATATATTCAAAGGAACAAGTGGCAAGCTTAGATTTTTCACCAAACTTTATGGATTTTACACCATTTTCATTAATTACAACTACTTCACCAGGTTCAACATCTCTTATAAATTCAGCACCTGTAGCATTAAGTGCACAACTTTCCGATGCTAATACATAACTTTCATTTATTTTTCCAAGGCATAATGGTCTAATTCCGTATGGATCTCTAACTCCTATTAACTCATTTTCAGTTAATATTACAATAGCAAAGGAACCTTTTATAGCTTGCATAGAATCAATTACACTTTGAAGTATTCCTTTCTTCGACCCTCTAGATATAAGATTAATAATTACCTCAGTATCAGTAGATGTTTGAAACATGCACCCTGAATCTTCTAAAAGTTCTTTAATAATAGCAGCATTAGTTAAATTTCCGTTATGAGCTATAGCAATGTTTCCAAGTTTAAATTTTCCCATAAGGGGTTGAGCATTTTTTAGTGAACTCCCCCCAGCTGTAGAATATCTTACATGTCCAATTGCACCATACCCCTTTAATTCTTTTAGGATTTTCTTACTAAATATTTCAGATACAAGACCCATATCCTTATGGCAATTCATATCGCTTCCATCAAAGGTTGCTATTCCTGCACTTTCTTGACCTCTATGTTGAAGGGCATAAAGACCGTAATATGTCCTTTTTGCTACATCTAAGTTGTCCTTCTTACTATATATTCCATATACCCCGCACTCATCATGAAATTTATCTTCATCATAACACTCATATCCATCGTAACTAGAAGCCTTAAACTTAAAATCCATTACTGTTTCCTCCTAAAAAATACTCTTGCCAATGATCAATTACTTAATTCTTTCAAGCACCTTTGTATATCCTTCTACTAAATCTCCTAGTTCTCTTCTAAATCTATCTTTATCAAGCTTTTCTCCTGTTTTAAGATCCCATAATCTACACGTATCTGGTGAAACCTCATCTGCTAGTAATATTTCTCCATTAAGTTTTCCAAATTCCAATTTAAAATCTACTAATTTTNNTTGATTCAAGAAAAATTCAGTAAGTATTTTATTTACTTTAGAAGCTTGGTCATATATATAATCTAATTCCTCTTTTGTAGCTATTCCTAAGGCCATAGCATGATAATCATTCATTAAAGGGTCTCCTAACTCATCATTTTTATAGCTAATTTCAAGTACTGTAGTCTTAAGCTCTGTACCCTCTTCAACCCCATATCTCTTAGCCATACTTCCAGCTGCTATATTTCTTACTATAACTTCTAGAGGAATTATATCCACTTTTTTACATATTTGTTCTCTATCACTAATTTTTTCAACAAAGTGAGTCTTTATTCCTTTTTCTTTTAACATTTCAAAGATTATAGAACTGATAGTATTATTTAGTATTCCCTTTGAAGCTATTGATGCCTTCTTCTCTCCATTAAAAGCTGTTGCATCATCCTTGTAGTAAACTAGTACTTCATCTTCCTTTTCAGTTTTAAATATTCTTTTTGCTTTTCCTTCATAAATAAAATTTTTCATATCCATTATAATTCTACCCCCGCTTCATTTTCCTTTATAAAATTCTCCTTCATATTTTTTCTATATTCTTTTAATTTATTTTTAATTTCTGGGTACTTCACTGAAAGCATTTGAACTGCCATCATTCCACCGTTATAGCTATTATTTATTCCTACAGTAGCCACTGGGATTGATTTTGGCATCTGTACTATTGAATAAAGAGAGTCTACTCCATTAATAGCTGCATTTATTGGAACACCTATTACCGGTATAATAGTTTTTGAAGCTATAACTCCTGGGAGATGAGCTGCTAGCCCTGCTCCAGCTATAATTGTTTCACAGCCTTCTTCCTCTAGCTTTTTTAAAACTTCTGTTAACTTTTCTGGTACCCTATGAGCTGACAACACATGAGCTTCAAAAGGAATATCAAATTCTCTTAAGCATTTCGCTGCACCTCTCATTACCTCAGTATCCGACTTACTTCCAAATATAATTGCTACCTTCATTTAGTACTCCTCCAAATCTAAAATTTTATTTAAAATACCTTACTCCACTCTGGAAGATTTTCATATCATGTTCACCTAACACATTTTTAATAACACCATTTCCAACTCTCTCACTATGAGCCATTTTCCCAAATACTCTTCCATCTATACTTGTGATTCCTTCAATTGCATATACAGATCCATTTGGATTAAAGTTTATATCATAGGTTGGATTACCATTGTTATCTACATATTGAGTGGCAACCTGACCATTTTTAAACAATTCCTTTATCACATTTTCATTGGCAACGAATCTTCCTTCACCATGAGAAATTGGGACTTTGTAAATTTCACCTTCGTTACACTCACTAAGCCATGGTGATTTATTACTCACTATTTTAGTATTTACCATAGTACTTTGGTGACTTCCAATTAAGTTATGGGTTAAGGTTGGGCTATCCTCTGCAATATCTCTTATTTCTCCATAAGGTACAAGTCCTAGTTTTATAAGTGCTTGGAAGCCATTACAAATTCCTAGCATCAATCCATCTCTATTTTTTAATAACTCCATAACAGCATTTTTAATTCTTTCATTTCTAAATATAGCATTTATAAACTTACCCGATCCATCTGGCTCATCCCCTGCTGAAAATCCTCCTGGCAACATAATTATTTGAGATTCCTTTATCTTTTTCTCCATATTTAATATAGATTGCCCTATATGTTCAGGAGATAAATTATTAAATATTAAAGTTTCAACCAGTNNTTTGAGAAAGCTCTCTCACAATCATATTCACAATTTGTTCCAGGGAAAATCGGAATAAGCACCTTAGGTTTTGCAATCTTAATCATTGGTGAAACTTTTATATTTTCACCTCTCTTATTTCTATCTTTTAATATTTTATCTTTCATTTCAATATTATTTAATTTGTCTTTTCCATAGTTTTTATTAAAAATTTCTTCAAGTCCATCTTCATATAAACTAGCTAACTTATTTAATTGTATTTTTTCATTTACTCCTATTATCGCCTCTTCTTCTACCGTATCCCCAAGATAAATTATGTTTTCATCTTTAACATTAAAATCCTTGTTAACTTCTAGTATGATAGATCCATACCCAATTTGTTGAAGCTGCTCAATAGAAATTTTCTCATTTAAATCAATACCTACATTGTTTCCAAAACACATTTTAGAAAGAGTTTCTATAGCTCCACCAAAATTTATGCTTCCACTTGCCAAAACTTTTCTTGATTTTATTAATTCACTTACCAATNNCTACCAATTTATAATTATTATTTAACACCTTAAAATCTGGAGTAAAATCTTCCTTCATAGGAGCATTCACTACTATAACTTTACTTCCAACTTTCTTGAAGTCATTACTTATTGTATTTTCTATGTTTCCTGTAGTTACAGCAAAACTTATTAGTGTAGGAGGAACCTTTAGTTCTTTAAATGTTCCTGACATACTGTCCTTGCCACCTATGGCTGCTATTTCTAAATTATGCTGTGCATAAATACCTCCTAGTAATGCTGAAAATGGTTTTCCCCACTTTTTAGGGTCATCTCCTAACTTTTCAAAATACTCTTGAAAAGAAAGGTAAATTCCATTTAAATCTCCACCTAAAGCTACTAGTTTAGTAACACTCTCAACCACTGCATATAATGCTCCATGGAAAGGACTCCATTTCGAAATTTTAGGATTAAACCCATGAGCCATTAAAGCTGTGGTAGTGGTCTCTCCATTTTCTACTGGTATCTTAAATACCATACCATCCACTTGAGTTTTTTGAGTTTCGCCTCCATATGGCATTAATACCGTATTTCCTCCTATAGTGGAGTCAAATATATTCATAAGCCCCTTTTGTGACACCACATTTAAGTCTTTAGCCACTTCTTCAAAAGCTTCCTTTAATGATAACTTAGTTTTTTTCATATTAAAGTAGTTGTTTTCTTCAATCGGTGCAGTAACATGAACTTTACCATAAGTACTAGCTCCATTTGTATCTAAGAAATCTCTCTTTAGATTAACTATCTCTGTACCTTTCCATGTAATAATCATGGATTTTTCTTCAGTAACTATTGCCACTACTGTAGCTTCTAAATTTTCTTCCTCACAAAGAGTTATAAATTTCTTTACATCTTTTTCTGCAACCACTACTGCCATTCTTTCTTGTGATTCCGATATAGCTAATTCAGTTCCATCTAGGCCATCATATTTCTTCTTAACTTTATCCAAGTTAATTTTAATACCTTCAGCAAGTTCTCCTATAGCAACAGAGACTCCACCGGCACCAAAGTCATTACATCTCTTTATCAATGTTGTAACTTCATTTTTTCTAAATAATCTCTGGATTTTTCTCTCTGTAGGTGCATTTCCCTTTTGAACTTCCGAACTACAATTATCAATAGATTTTTCATCATGCTCCTTGGATGATCCTGAAGCTCCACCAATTCCATCTCTTCCTGTTCTTCCCCCAAGTAATATTACTACATCTCCTGTAGTTGGTACTTCCCTAATAACATTTTTGGCAGGTACTGCTCCAAGAACTGCTCCCACTTCCATTCTCTTAGCTACATACCCTTCATCATAAATTTCTCTTACATATCCTGTAGCAAGTCCAATCTGATTACCATAGCTACTATATCCCTTTGCTGCTTCCTTAGTAATCTTTCTTTGAGGAAGCTTTCCTACTAAAGTTTCTTCTATATCTTTTCTTGGGTCTCCAGAGCCAGTAATTCTCATAGCTCCAAATACATAACTTCTACCTGATAGAGGATCTCTTATAGCTCCTCCAAGACAAGTTGAAGCGCCTCCAAAAGGTTCAATTTCTGTTGGATGGTTATGGGTTTCATTTTTAAACATTAAAAGATACTTTTCTAACTTTCCATTAACATCCACATCAATAACTATACTACATGCATTTATCTCTTCAGATTGATCTAATTTTTCAAGCTTTCCATCTTCTCTTAACTTTTTCATAGCTATAACTGCCATGTCCATCAAAGTCATAGGCTTTTCTCTATCTTTATATACCTTTTTTCTATAGTCTTCATATATCTCAAACCCTTTTTTAATAGGCTCTATATACTTTCCTTCTTCAAATTCTACATCTGTTAATATTCTTTGGAATGTAGTATGTCTACAGTGATCTGACCAATAAGTATCTAATACTTTTATTTCTGTAATTGTAGGATTTCTATCTTCTTTTTTAAAGTACTCTCTTATTAAAACTATATCTCCAATATTGAGAGATAATCCTCTTTCCTTTAAAAAATTCTCCAATTCACTTTCTTTCATATTTATAAATCCATCTATTCTCTCTACATCTGATGGCAAGTTTTGAGCTTCCATTATAATTTCTTTTTTCTTTAGTGAACTCTCTCTAGAATCTACAGAATTTATGTAATAATTCTTTATTTTTTTAAGTTCTTCTTCGGTAACCTCTCCATATAGAGCTATTACTTTTGCAGTCTTAACTTGTGGAGCCTCTTTTTGTGTAATTAATTGAATACATTGAGCTGCTGAATCAGCCCTTTGATCATACTGACCTTCATGGTATTCAACTACAAAATATTTACTTCCTTCTAAATCTATCTCTTCCTCATATATATTATCGGTATTCTTTTCACTTAATACCGTGTATTTTATTGCTTCAAACTCTTCATTTGTGATCCCACAAATGTCATACTTATTTATTAGTCTTATATCATTTATGCTTTTAATTGATAATAAGTTTTTAACTTCTTTCAATAACTCATGCGCATCCTTATTAAATTCTGATTTTTTTTCAACATAAATGGTGAATATTTTATTCATTTAACGTATCCCCCTTTAATATATACGAACATTGTATAAAATTAAATGTTTATTATTCGTCTTTATTTATATAATAATACAAAAAAGAAAAAAAATAAACCTTTATTTCAAAACTTCATATTTTTTTTATATGTGCTACACATATAATCCAATTTTAGATTTTTTCGAAACGTTTTATGAATATATTGTGAATTTTTTTAAAAAATAAAAATACTTACGGAAAATTTCTTATATCCATAAGTACTTTTATTAAATATATAGTTGTTATCTATACCTACACAAAGTAGCTGCTCCTATAATACCACCATCATTTCCAATTCGAGACAATATAATTTGCCCTATATCCATACCTTTATAATAAGCTATTTGGGATACCTTGTCCCTTATTATAGAAATAAGATATTCTCCTGTAGCCGATAATCCACCTCCTATGACAAAAACTTCAGGGTCTATTACAGTAATAATATTCATAATTCCTATAGCTAAATAATTAGTCATTCTATCAATTACTTTACAAGCTACTTTATCTCCAGCCTTAGCCTGATCAAATATAACTTTTCCATCAATACTATTTAAATTACCTTTAACTTTAGTCATAATAGCTGAATCATTTCCTTCTTCTATCAATTTTCTTGCATACTTTATTATGGCTGTAGATGAAGAAAAAGTTTCTAAGCATCCATTTCTTCCGCAATTGCAATTATAATAATTTTCTCCCACTATCATATGTCCAATTTCAGATCCTATTCCATGAAATCCATCATATACCTGTCCGTTGATTATTATGCCTCCACCAATACCTGTTCCTAAGGTTAGTAAAACTCCTGTTTGACAACCTCTCATTGCTCCAACTACCAATTCTGCTACTCCAGCTACAGTAGCATCATTGCCTACAGTAACTGCAATATTCAACTTTTCCTCAATAGCACTCTTAATATCCACATTATTCCATCTAAGATTTACGCAATCAATTATGATTTCACTCTTAGGATCCACTATTCCAGGTATGCCTATTCCTATACCTTGTATATGATCTTTAGGTATATTATTAACATTTATAGTTTTAGAAATTAAAGCCATTATATCCTCAATAATGTCATTGAATTCTCTTTCGCTTTTAGTAGGAATTGAATCTTTGTATATTAACTTATTTTCACTATCTACAATACCAATACCAATATTAGTACCTCCTAAATCTATTCCTATATACATCTAAATCTCCTCCTATCGATCCTAGGCTATATATTATTAAATCTATGATGTTAATGTTTAGCAATAACAAGATCAACAACCAGTTATAGTTTGATCTTATTTTATATAATGATAAATTAGCTCCTTTACATAAGCAAAGCTTTCTCTTACATAAAAATTTAATGCTGTAGCTATTTCATTTTTGGCACTATAACAATATATATTTAATCCAGTATTAGTACCTATGCATTTAGCTCTAAACATGTGAAATCTATTGGTTATTAATGTAACACTTATATCTTCTTTCGATTCACTATTATGTTCATTATTTTTATTTTCCATTATTTCTTTTGAAAACTTAAAATTCTCATAAGTATTAGTAGACTCCTCTTCCATTATTATATTATTCTCATCTACTCCATTACTTACTAAGTATCTCTTCATAGCCAGAGCTTCAGTAATATCCTCACCTTTACCCATGCCACCACTAACTATAATTGGTATATTACTGTGAATTTCATTGAATTCTATAGCCTTATCTAATCTAAAGCGTAAAGATGTAGATATCTTCTCCTTTTTTATTCCGGCACCTAATACTAAGACGTAGTCTGTAGCACGGTCATCCTCTATAGTTCCAGTGTATATAATTAAACCTTCTAAAATTAAGAAAATTATAAGTCCTATAGAAATAAATATAGCTAATACCCTTACTAAGGAATGTCCTATAAGATTGCTTTTTAACATCCTATAAATTATATAGCTTAATATGGATAAGGCTAACCAAAATTCTGCAAAGGCCGCATGAAAGCTAACTATTGTTAAAATAAAGTAGTATATGATAGCAAACCATCCTATGTATGCAAATATATGATATAATTTTAACTTTTCCATGAAATTATCCTCTTTTCACAATCTTTATATGAGTAGTTATATAATTTGCTAAAAAAAATGTAAGCGCACCACTAAAATCAATTAGTACATCTCTCACTTCTGAACTCCTACCCACAATAAAACCCTGCAAAAACTCATCACTTAAAGCTACTAATACACATGATAATAGAATAAAAGAATAATTTTTCTTGTTATTAAAAGCTCCATAAGTGATGGTAACTAAACTACTCAATATTAAATACTCTGTAAAATGAGCTCCCTTTCTAACTATTACAGTCAATACTTCCTTCTTAGATTCATCTAAATTTAAGGTATTCAATAGAACATTTACTATCCTTGAGCTAGAACTTGAAGATTCCACCGCTGGCTGAGATGACATATAAAATATAAAACTAATCCACAAAATAGTTATAAGCAATAATATATTTTTTTTCTTAATATCTACCACCCCTTTCAATAGTTTCAAACTTTATTTTAATAGTTCATATATAGCCATGGCATAAATTTCTACTAAATCTATAAATTCATCTACAGTAATAAACTCATCAACCTCATAATTTAACCCTTTATTCCTAGGAAGTATAGGTCCAAAGGATACTACATTACTTATGACTCTTGCATAGGTCCCTTTTGGACTTACGTAAGGCTGTGATTCTTCATCACCAGTAACTTCTCTATAAGCCTTCATAAGTTTTTTTACTACAAAGCTATCCTTAGAAAAGGAAACTGATCTAAGATGATTTACATTATTTATCTTAAGAGAAGAATACTTAAAACCATCTTTAACCAATTCTAATACATCACTATATACATATGAGATAGGATAGTTGATATTAACCTTTATATCTACTCTATCACTATTTAGATTTATAGTACTAACATTAAGAGTAAATTTTCCAGAATCTTCATCTTGTAATTTACAGTTTATTTTTTCTCCATTATAAGATGTAGAAATTAATCTATTATATTCATGAACAAATTCCATTTTATCAATAAATTCCTCAAAATTCTCAAGGAACTTAATTCCATAGGATATGGCATTTACTCCTTTATCCGGGTTGTTACTATCAGCTTCCTTACCTATAAATTCAATATTCATAAGTTTATTTTGACTAAGAGTTTCATATTTTATGTTTTCACGTTTTGAAAATCTTTTTAGCTCAGTTTCAATTTTTTCTTTAAATATATCTTCACAACTAAGTATTATACTTGCCTTAGAGGGTACAAAATCTATACTGTGTCCTCCAACTATTTGCACTATATTAATAGGTGCATCAGAACCACCAGAAAACTCCATATGGAGATCTAAATTCATAATGCCCTTTTCTCCATATATTACAGGAAATACACCATCTGGAGTAAATCCTATATCTGGAGCTACTTCATATTCCTTATAATAATTTATACTTTTCATTCCAGTTTCCTTATCCGCCCCAACAATCATTCTTACTTTTTTTTCCTCTGGAATTAGAGCTTCATCCTGCAAGAATTTCATAGCATATAAACAAGCTATTAAAGGTGCCTTTGCCTTTACAATACCTCGTCCATATATCTTACCATCATAAACTTCTCCTAAAAATGGCGATTTTGTCCACCCTTCACCCTCTTCCGTCACATCCACATGACATAAAACACCGATTGTATAATCACCGTATCCAGCATCTACTTGGCCACAGTATCCACAAAAGTTTTGACTTTTGAATCCCATATCTTTAGCTTTATCTAACACATACTTTAGACTCTTATGAACTTCTTCTCCAAAAGGCATATTGGGTCTTTTATTTGAAGCTACACTTCTTATTTTTACTAACTCTATTAAATCCATTATTATATGATCTTTATTTGCATCTATATGTTCCTTAAACATAAATAACTTTAGAAGTTTGTACCAATAAGTACTATACTTACTAAAGTTCACCTCCTTATATTTGAAAGATTTTTACAACTTACAATAAATCTATTGTAAACTTATTCATCGCATCGATGAATTGTTTTAATAATTTCTAGTTATATACACCCTATTAAATTCATTCTTCATATTTATTTATAACATAAATATTCTCCAGATGAAATACTCTTATACAACCTTTGCGTAATTTGGCAATATAATTATATTATATGTAGATACTGCTACATAATAGATATTCTATTATAACCATAATAAAAGAGTCTATTAATTAATTTATCAATAGGCTCTTTTACTATAAATATAACTTTTTATTTTCTATAAAATATGCTAACTATATTACTTTACATAGATTTAGTAGTACTTTTCTTTGAATTTTTATTTATTACTAATGTTTTATATGCTTCTACGATCAAAACTATAGCAAGAATAAATAGTATTAATGCAATTATACCTAATATATAGTTCGGAGTGGATGAGAAAATATACTCTTTAATTAATAGACCTAAAGCAGATAATGTAACAATAAACATGAATACCATGGGGATAATAGTTACTAAAGCTTTCTTTCCACTCTTAGTTAGCCATGCTGTTATAGCTAAAAGCGCAAGAGCTGCTAAAAGTTGATTAGCGGATCCAAATATTGGCCATATCTTGTTATATCCATAAAGTATTAAACCAAAAGAGGCTAAAACAGTTATTCCAGTTGATACATACATATTTTTGCTAACAATATTCTTTCTTCCATCTTTCCCCTCACATAACTCTTGTAAAATATATCTGCCTATCCTAGTAGCTGTATCTAAGCTTGTAAGTGCGAAGGCTGAAAAGCACAAAGTAACAAATACTACACCAACTTGTTTAGAAACTCCAAATCCACCCATAAAATTAGCAACACCATTTGCAAATATAGCAGCAGGTGTACCTTCTGCTTTAGATACATAACCTACAGCTATGAGAGCTATAACAGCTACTATACCTTCAATAAGCATAGAACCATATCCTATAAGTTTAGCATCTGGTTCTTCTTTGTCAATCTGTTTGGATGTGGTACTTGAACTAACAAGAGAATGGAAACCTGAAATAGCACCACAAGCAACAGTTACAAATAAGAAAGGGAATAGAGTTTTCCCACCCACTTTAAAACCATTAAAAGCAGCTAATTCCAAAGCAGGACGTTTTATTACTATTCCAAGAAGAGCACCTATAATAATTCCGTATAGTAAAAATGAGCATAAATAATCTCTTGGTTGTAATAACATCCAGACCGGTAATGTAGATGNNGAAAAAATATATATTAATAATAGTATTTGCCAGCCAAACTTTGATAATTTAATAATTGGGAATGTATATCCTATATAAATGCAAAATATCAATAATACTATCCCTATTACTGAAGCTATTGATAATCTAGCCCCTCTTTTATATACACTAAATCCAAATACTACTGCTAATACAACAAATAGCATAGATGCTGTTCCAGCTTGAGCACCCATCAAATTTTCAGGAATAGCAGGATCATAAGCAAATGTAGATGCACAAATATCTGTAAAAGCTGCTACTACTAATACAATTGTTACCCATCCAAATATATTAAATAGTTTCTTTCCCTTATCTCCAATGTTCACTTTAATAACTTCGCCTATAGTTTTTCCGTCATGCCTTACAGATGCAACTAATGATCCAAAATCATGAACCCCACCTATAAAAATACTTCCTATGATTACCCATAATAATACAGGTAACCATCCAAATATAGCTGCTTGAATAGGTCCTGTGATTGGACCTGCTCCAGCTATAGATGAAAAATGGTGTCCAAGTAATACCTTCGAATTTGTTGGACAATAGTCTACATCATCCCTTAGTGTATGGGCTGGAGTTTTTCTTTTTGGATCAATCCCAAATTTTTTAGCAAGAAAGGCTCCGTAAGTTACATAGGCTACAAGGAATATAGCTATGCAAATTAATAATAGTGCTAATGAATTCATACCAAAACCTCCTTTATATTTTAAATAAGGTCATAAATTTCAAAACCTTATTTTTAACTAAGTTTTGTTAAACTAAGGAAATGCCACTTATTGTTTAAATTATATTAACTTTATCAAAGGTTAAGTTGTCAACTATATCTTTAGATATTTTATTATGATAAATTTCACCGTTACTTAAATTCACTACAATAAGCCTTAAAATACTCCAACCATAAAAACTCATTCTGTAATTCTTAGTATAATTAAATCTTTTAATTTTCCTTATAATACCTTTATCATTAATGTTTTTAGTTACAAGTATTCCTGTTATGTATGTAGTTTTATGATTCCTGTGTGGATTAACTATACTTAACGTACAATTTTTAAGATAATTTATAAAATCATCTAAAAATTTCTCATCAACTCTATCTTCACTAATCACTAAACAGTGTTCATTACACTCATATTCATCTATTATTTTATTTCTAGAAATAAAGCTTCTTCCAAACTTCATATTCCAAACTCCATAAATATCTATCTTTTTATTCATTAGACTCTTATTAACCTCTAAATGAAAATTATTAGAAAATACTTTTTTCAGATGGTTTAAGTAACTTAATTTATCCATATACCCTCCTAAAATATGTTATACTTATTTTTATGCATATTGTTATTGAATTATAATAATTATGGAAAATTAATATAATTATTTTATAGTTATATTTATTTTTCATTACTTATAGTTATAATCTATGATGTTTTTTCGTTTATAGGTAACAGCAAAACCTACGCTATAAATATAATTTTATATGGAAATTTAATAATTTTACATATATAATGGAAATGCATTGAGAATTTACTCTATTAGAATAATTTCAAATTATTCTACAATTATTAAAGAGAGGATCTGAGTATATGAAAATAAATGATGAGCTATTAAGAAAATATGCAAGACTTAGTGTATCAATTGGTGTAAATGTACAGCCCAATCAAATTCTTGTTATAAAATCGCCTGTAGAATGTGTTAATTTCACAAGAATGATTGTTGATGAGGCCTATAAACTTGGAGCAAAAGAAGTTGTTGTTCATTGGAATGATGAAGAATGTGCTAAACTCAAATATCTTAACTCACCAATGGATGTTTTTGAATCATATCCAGATTGGATGAAAGAATCCATGCTTACCTACGCTAAAGACGGAGCTTGCTTTTTAAGTATAAGTGCATCAAATCCTGAACTACTAAAAGATGTGGACCCTAAAAAAATTGCAGCTGCACAAAAAGCCTCTAGCATATCTACAAGAGAATTTAGTGAAAGACTTATGAGTAATAAAAACTCTTGGTCTATAATAGCTCTACCAACAAAAGGTTGGGCAACTAAAGTATTCCCTTCCCTTTCTGAAGATGAAGCAATAAATAAACTATGGGAAAACATATTTAATATAGTACGTGTGGATCAAGAAGATCCAGTTAAAGCTTGGGAGCATCACAAGAAAAACTTAATTGAAAAGATAAACTATCTTAATAAGAAAAACTTTAAATCTCTTCACTATACCAACTCTTTAGGTACAGATTTAAATTTAGAGCTTGTGGATAATCATCTATGGATAGGTGGAGCAGAATACACTCCAGAAGGAATAGAATTTATTGCAAATATGCCTACAGAAGAGATTTTCTCAATGCCAAATAAAACAGGAGTTAATGGTAAAGTCTTTAGCTCAAAGCCTTTAAACTATGGTGGAAACCTAATTAATAACTTCTCTCTTACCTTTAAAGATGGAAGAGTTATTGATTTTGAAGCTAAAGAAGGCTACGAGTCCTTAAAGTCTTTAATCGAAACTGATGAAGGTTCTCATTATCTCGGAGAAGTTGCTTTAGTTCCATTTAACTCTCCTATTTCAAATTCAAATATAGTATTCTTTAATACTCTATATGATGAAAATGCTTCATGTCACTTAGCCTTAGGTAAAGCCTATAACTTATGTGTGAAAGATGGAGTAAACAAAACCACTGAAGAAG
>DKGY01000018.1:36280-50619 GCA_002453475.1 Clostridium sp. UBA6758
TTAAATATTACTGGAATTGGCTTTGATGGTTCAAAAACTCCTATATTTATAAATGGTAATTGGGCTATCTAATTATTAAATATTACTATATAAATTTAATTTATATAAATATATATTTATAGTATCATTCTTAGTGAATAACCCATAGATAATTTATCAAGTTAAAATTATCTATGAGTTATTCTTTTTTCATTGAAAATATAATTATTAAGAAAGTTTTAATACTTTTTGTGTATTTATGTTGTAAAATATTAATTGTATATTATAAAAATTGTTTAAAAATAAAAGGTGGTGCTCAATAGTATGTCAAATTTCAATATTTTAGTAGTAGACGATGAAGTTGAAATATGCAATGCTATAGAAATATATTTAAAACGAGAAGGCTTAAATGTGTTAAAGGCCTATGATGGAATTGAGGCTCTTCAGATTTTAGAAGAAGAAAAGATTCATTTAATATTATTAGATGTAATGATGCCAAAACTTGATGGTATAAAAACCTGTTTAAAAATTAGAGAAAATAGAAATATACCTATAATAATTCTATCTGCTAAATCCGAAAACCTCGATAAAATTATTGGATTAAATAGTGGTGCCGATGATTATATAACTAAACCTTTTAATCATCTTGAACTTATAGCTAGGGTTAAATCTCAGCTAAGAAGATATGAAAAACCTCTTGATATAGAAAATGTAAATTTAAAAGATAAAATTGTAATCAAAGACTTAATTATTGATACAACACTAAAATCTGTAACACTAAGGGATGAATCTATAAAACTTACAGCTACAGAATATGGAATCTTACTACTTCTAGCTTCTAATTCCGGCAAAGTGTTTTCTATAAAAGAAATATATGAAAATGTATGGAAAGCTCCATTTTACCATAGTGAAAATACAGTAACTGTTCATATCAGAAGAATGCGCGAAAAAATTGAGATTAATTCTAAAGATCCAGAATATATAAAAGTCGTATGGGGAGTTGGATATAAAATTGAAAATCCTAGCTAAAGGAGGGTTAAACATTGGCTTCCAATATAAAAACCTTAATAAAAAAATGGTTTAATTCTTCTAATGAAAATACAACATTAATTGAAATATTAATAATCTTTATTATTGGTATAATTGTGCTTCCAAAGTTTTTTCAAATAACATTAGTAGATTATGATAATTACACTAACCGCCACAGCTTTTATGTAACTGCTATTATTAATGAAAAAAACTTTAAAAATCAAATGTTGCAAAATGATACTATTGAATTTAGAGAGAATTTATTAAGAGTTACTGAAAGCTTCTCAAAAATTCTCTATTGTAAAACTGATGAAGATAAAAAAATTATTCAGAAATCTCTAGAATATTCTCTTAGTGGTGATATTGGAGTCTTACTTATAGATAAAGCTAATAATAGATGGTTTTCTAACAGAACTTGGTTTTTAGATTATCCTTTCAGTGAACTTCAACCTAAAGATGCCTTAATAAATTTATCTGAAGAAGATGATGTAGTGGTTTATAGTTCTAATAATTTATCACATTATTCAGCTCCAGAAGAAGGTTACTATACTGGTGCATATAGCTCTCCTAATTCAGAATTAGAAGAAATTTACTTTATTCGCGGTGATAAATATGGTACTATGGCAAACTCTATAAGACTTGCATTTTATTTTTCAGTTCCACTATTAATTATATTTATAATTCTAGTAACTAAGCAGCTTTTCTCTATTAAAACTTTTGGAATAAAAACATATATAAGTAATTTTAATAATTTACTCTTCATTCGAGGGATAAAATCTATTAATATATTTTTTGTGAATATAAAGGATGTATTTAAAAACCTATTTTTTGATATAACACTAATAGGCCTTTTAATATTTTGGATAATGTATTTGCCATTGTCTAAAATATTTAATTCAAATAGTTATCTCTTCTATTCTAACGGGGGTCTTATTGTTAACTTTATAATTTTAACTTTTATAATAATAATAATAAATATATGTGTAAGGTATTTAGAAGGCATAAATAACAAGAAAAATTTAATTAAATACCTAAAAAAAGTTGAAGATGGCGATATGGATGTAGATATAAATACTAAAAATTTTGGTACCTTGTCTAGTTTAGCCATGGAAATAAATAATCTAAAAGTAAGTTATAAAAAGAAAGTTGAAGAAGGAATTCAAAACGAGAAATTAAAAACTGAACTCATAACCAATGTATCTCATGATTTAAAAACCCCATTAACTTCCATAGTAAATTATGTAGACATACTTAAGGATGAATCTCTTGATAAAAGTGAAATAAGAGACTATGTTACAATTTTAGATAATAAATCAACTAAATTAAAAAAACTTGTTGAAGATTTATTTGAAGTGTCAAAGATGAGTTTGGGGCAAATCATTTTGAGTAAAAGTGATGTAGATATTGTAGAACTAATACATCAAAACCTTGGAGAACTAAGTTTTTTAGGAGAAGATAAAAATCTTATTTTTAAAGTAATCGGAGATAAAGCTTGTCACTTAAATCTAGATGGAGATAAAATTTCAAGAGTTATGGATAACTTAATATGCAATGCTATAAAATATTCTCTCGAGAACTCTAGAATTTATCTAGAAGTTGTTGAGAATGAAACTGAATGTGAAATAGTAGTAAAAAACATCTCAAAATATGATTTAGATTTTAGCGAAGATGAAATTCTTGAAAGATTTGTTAGAGGTGATAAATCTAGAAACTCTTCAATAGAAGGTTCTGGCTTAGGTCTTGCTATTTCTAAAACTATAGTAGAGCTTCATAATGGTACTCTTAAGGTAAAATGTGATGGAGACCTATTTAAAGTAATAATTAAACTACCAAAATCTTAGACTATAAAATGAAATAAATTTTATAAAGCTACCTTAAAGCTATGCAGCACAGGTAGCTTTTTTATATTTTCTCTATATCTTCATTTTTGTAGTGTTTTTCTCTAAACGCCCTATACTCATTAAAGATATTATTATCTTCTATAAAACTATTAAGTATATTTAAATTCTCTACAGTAGCACTACTTACTACATGCTCAATTAACTCTGTTTCTATTAATACATCACCATCAGAGCCTAAAAACTTCAAAAATTTTTCTATTGTATTATGCCTACTTAAAAGATATTTACCTACCTTTATTCCTATAGCTGTTAGTTTTATAATTCCATACCTTTCATAATCAACTAAGCCTAGTTTACCAAGCTTTTGCATCATCTTAGAGGCTGAAGAATCTCTAACATTTAACATAATTGCCAACTTATTAAGTCTTATATAATCCTCACCATCCATAGTACACCTATAAAGCATTTCCACATAATCTTCCATAGATGCAGTGAGTAATTTATCATCAAATAACTTCTGTTCATATGCCCTTACTGTATAAAAATTTTTATCCACTGACTATATCCTCCACATTCTATAATTTATATATTTCTACTTAAAAAATTTTCAACCACCATTTCTATTACATATTTGTATATATTATATATACTTAATAATTTTTAAAATAGTATCATGAATATATAAATAATCATATGTTAGAGTAGGGAAAGATTTTTTCCCTACTCTAATTAATTAGGTATATGCTTTATTAAATAAATTAAAAGTATTACAGCTAATTCATACTTAATTATAAATACAAAAAGTTTAGAAGGAGATTAACATTATGAATAAAAATTCAAATCTTTATATAGAATCATCTAAAATATTACCCTTAACAGATTTATGTATGGGTAAAAAGTGCAAAGTGAAAACTCTTACTTCTAGTGGATCTATAAGACGCAGAATGCTTGATCTTGGACTTATATCTAATACAGAAATAGAAGTGCTTAATCAAAGTCCGTCTGGTGATCCTGTAGCTTATTTGATTCGTGGAGCAGTAATTGCAATTCGTAAGGAAGATGCTTCTAACATATTAGTTGAAGCACTTTTATAATTAAAGTCTAATATGACCTTTCATTATCATAAAAATAGATTAATTTAATCTTATTTTTAAAAGAACCATAGGCTTCATATGGAATGTCTGTTCCACCTGAAGCCTATTAATAGACTTTACTTAATAAAACATCTGGGATTACCCTAAACTTTTCATAATTGTATAAATTTAAACACTACAATACTTTATTATAGGAGGTTTTATAATGGGATTAACTAATCAATCCACTGGGGTTAGTGCTTTAGAAAAAGAACTTAACATAGAACGTGCTTCCCCATCAGATAAAATAATTGCTCTGGCCGGTAATCCAAATGTAGGCAAAAGCACAATTTTTAATAGTTTAACTGGACTTAACCAACACACTGGAAATTGGCCTGGAAAGACCGTATCCAATGCACAAGGTAAATATACTCACAAGGATAAATCTTTCATACTAGTGGATATTCCTGGAACCTACTCTCTTATGGCTAATTCTGTAGAAGAAGAAGTTGCTAGAGATTTTATATGTTTCGGAAATCCTGATGCCACTATAGTTATCCTCGATGCTACTTGTCTAGAAAGAAACTTAAACTTAGCNNTAACTGATAATGTAGTAATCTGTGTAAATTTAATGGATGAAGCTAAACGAAAAGGAATTAATGTAGACTTAATAAAACTTTCCTTACTTCTCGGTGTTCCTACTGTAGGTACTAGCGCTACCACAGGAGATGGTCTTATAGAATTAATGGATGTAGTATATAAACTAACAAATAATGAAGTACCTATAAATCCTATTAAAATTAAATATGATAAAATTTTAGAAGATTCTATATCTATATTAGAACCAGAAGTAAAAATAGCTCTAAAAAATATAGATTCTAAAATTAATCCTAGATGGATTTCTTTAAAGTTATTAGAAAATGACCCTAGTCTAATTCAGTCACTAAATAAATATTTAAATATTACCATATTAAGTAATGAAATAATTAAAGAAAAGCTAAAAGAAGCAACTAATCTTTTATCTACTTATAACATAATAGGAGAAAATTTTAGAGATAAATTAGTAACTACTTTAGTAAGTAAAGCTGAAAAAATCAGCTTCAAGGTAGTGACAAAAGAGAACTCCAAATATAACATTACTGACAGAAAAATTGATAAAATTCTTACATCTAAAATATACGGAATACCTATAATGATATTACTTTTATGTGTTATTTTTTGGATAACAATCACAGGTGCTAATTACCCTTCAGCCCTTTTATCTACTGCTCTTTTCTGGATTGAAGATAAACTTAGTATATTCTTATTAGATTTAGGAGCACCTTTATGGCTGGAAGGAGCTTTAATAAAAGGAATTTACAGAACCTTAGCTTGGGTTATTGCTGTAATGCTTCCTCCAATGGCTATTTTCTTTCCACTATTCACACTTCTTGAAGATTTAGGTTATTTGCCTAGAATAGCCTTTAATTTAGATAATTTCTTTAAAAAAAGCTGTGCATGTGGAAAACAAGCCCTTACTATGTGTATGGGATTTGGTTGTAATGCAGCTGGAATAATTGGTTGTAGAATTATAGATTCTCCACGTGAAAGGCTAATTGCAATACTTACAAACAATTTTGTGCCTTGTAATGGACGCTTCCCAACTTTAATTGCTATAATCACTATGTTCTTTGCTGGTACTTTTGTTGGACCTTCACAATCCATTATTTCTTCATTAATTCTAACATCTGTAATCCTGTTAGGTGTATTTATGACCTTAATGATNNTTCCAAAATTCTATCCAAGACTATACTTAAAGGAGTACCATCATCCTTTACTCTAGAACTTCCCCCTTATAGAAAACCACAAGTTGGAAAAATCATAATTCGCTCTATTTTCGATAGAACTCTTTTTGTTTTAAGTAGAGCAATAGTTGTAGCAGCTCCTGCGGGATTAGTTCTTTGGTTAATGGCTAATATTACAATTGGAAACTTAAGCCTATTAGCTCATTGTGCTAATTTTTTAAATCCCTTTGCAAATTTAATAGGCTTAGATGGTTATATACTTATGGCATTTATACTTGGTTTTCCTGCTAATGAAATTGTAATTCCTATTATTATTATGAGCTATACATCTACTGGAAGTTTATTAGAATTTGATAGTTTAATTCAACTAAGACAGCTTCTAATTTCAAATGGTTGGACATGGCTTACAGCATTAAATGTAATGCTATTTTCTTTGATGCATTGGCCTTGTAGCACAACCTGTCTAACTATAAAAAAAGAAACTCAAAGCTTCAAGTGGACCGCCCTTTCCTTTGCTATTCCTACCATAACGGGTATTATAATTTGCTTTACTGTAACAACCATAGTTAGACTTTTAGGACTTGTTTAGTATCTTAAATTTAAAGAGAACAGAGCTTGCAAGCTCTGTTCTCTTAATTTAATCATCTTTAATTATCCTCTAACCATAAAAATTAAAATTATTTTCTATACTTTGCACTAATGTACTACCTTCAATTCCTTTGGATATAGAATCTGCTGTATATTCCTTAACCTGATCATAATACTGAAAAATTCTTTTAGCCGAAATACAATCATTATACACTTTCCAATATCCACATAATAAGCACTTCTTGTCATTACAATTCATAAAATCTTTTACGTCATTAATTGGTATTCCTAAAAATATACCTAATTCATGTGGGCAATTAAATTCTTTATATCTATTTGTTAACACATTTAAATATTCTACAATAGTTCCATCTTCCGAATAGCCTAAACCAACTAAAAACTCTTTATTACCTTCTTTACCTATATATTTTTCAAGTAAGCTATGATTATAAATTAAGACTACAATTGAATCATCAGATTCTCTTAATTCTATAAAGTCAAGACCTATACTTTTAATAAATGCTTCACCCATTGAACACCAGTTATTATATAAATCTCTATTATTTTTTTTAAAAGTAATAGTAGCAGCTGGTTTAACTTTTGCAATCACCAATGAAGTATTATAAATTAAAAAGTTTCTAATATATTCTTCACCATTCATAGATTCTAACTTATTATAAAATTCTAAACATGTCATTTTCATTACCTACCTATAAAAGTGTTATTTTTTTACCAAAATTTATACATTCATCTTCATCTTCTGGTTCGCCACAAATAATTAGGCAATCCTCTTTTATTTCGCATCCATAAGAAAACATTCTATCTTCCCACTCTCTCATCCACTTTCCATCACCCCAACCATAGGATCCAAATAAAACTACTTTCTTTTTAGATATTTTTGAAGATATCTCTTCAATAAAAGGTTCGAACTCAGATTCTTCTAGTACTTCATCTCCCATAGATGGGCATCCTAATATTATTACATCTTCATCATCAAAGATGCCACTATTAGCATTAGCAACATTGATTACTTCTGCATTTTTCCCACCTTCTCTGATTCCTTTAGCAATTAATTCTGCCATTTTCTCTGTATTACCTGTACCTGACCAATAAACTATTTTCATAACACATCCTCCTTAATTGAAAATTATTCTCAATTACATATTAAGATGTTTTTATATTATTGTCAATAGTTTTTGATAATTATTCTCAATTAATTTCAAATAATTGAGTAATACTTTTATTATGCTTGTTTATGCATGATTCTATACTTATTAAAACTCTTAAAAAAAGTAATAAAAAGCATCCTTCTATTGAACTACTATACAATTGACGTACATCAGTTCATATTAGAAAAAATGCTTTTTACATTATTTATCTTTCTTATCTTTAATTGCAGCTTTTATAAATCCTTTAAATAAAGGATGTGGATTATTAGGTCTTGATTTTAATTCTGGATGAAATTGTACTGATACATACCATGGATGATTCTTNNTGCGGATGAAATTGAACAGCTACATACCAAGGATGATTATTTATCTCTACTATTTCTACTAACTTATTATCAGGACTTGTCCCTGTAATATTCATACCTTTTCCAATTACTTCTTGTCTAAATCTATTATTAAATTCATATCTATGTCTATGTCTTTCATTTATTAATATTTCATCATATTCACCTGCCACTGTTGAATTTATATCTAGTTTACATGGATATAATCCTAATCTCATAGTACCACCTAAATTTTTAATTTCTTGCTGGTCTGGCATTAAATCTACTACTGGATATTTGGTATTTGGGTCAATCTCAGAACTATTAGCCCCTTCATATCCAAGTACATTTCTAGCAAACTCTATAACCGAACATTGCATGCCTAAACATATACCAAATAAAGGTTTTTTATTCTCTCTTGCCCATCTTATAGCTTCTATCTTTCCTTCTATTCCTCTATCTCCAAATCCCCCTGGCACTAATATCCCATTCACATCAGAAAAAATTTCACCCGATTTATCTCTTTCCACCTCTTCTGCATTTATCCACTNNACATATCCACCATGACTTAATGCCTCAACAACAGATATATATGCATCATGCAGTTCTACATATTTACCAACTAATGCAATTTTAACTTTCATGTTTAAATTTTTAATTTTACTAACCATTTTAATCCATTGAGAATTATCAATATCCATGCAACCTAGACTTAGTCTTTCACATACTAATCTATCTAAGCCTTCCTTATGTAACATTAAAGGTACTTCATATAAGTGCTCTGCATCTAGATTTTGTATTACATTCTTACCTTCTAAATTACAGAATAATCCTATTTTTGCCTTTAATTCATCTGATATTTCCTTTTCGGATCTACAAACTATTATATCTGGTTGAATTCCTATACTTCTTAATTCCTTTACTGAATGTTGAGTTGGTTTTGTTTTTAACTCACCAGCCTTTCCTAGATAAGGTACTAAAGTCACATGTATAAAACATACATTTTCTTTACCTACTTCATATTGAATTTGTCTTATAGCCTCTAAAAATGGTAAGGATTCAATATCTCCTACAGTACCACCAATTTCAGTTATAACCACATCTACTGCCTTTTCTTTTGTGACCCTACATATTCTTTCTTTTATCTCATTAGTTATATGTGGTATTACTTGAACAGTTCCACCTAAATATTCTCCTCTTCTTTCTTTAGATATAACCGACCAATAAATTTTACCAGTAGTAACATTGCTACTTTTGCTTAAACTTTCATCAATAAATCTTTCATAATGTCCTAAATCTAAATCAGTTTCAGCACCATCATCAGTAACAAATACTTCACCATGTTGATACGGACTCATAGTTCCTGGATCTACATTTAGGTATGGATCAAACTTCTGTATTGTAACCTTTAGTCCCCTATTTTTCAAAAGTCTACCTAGAGATGCTGCTGTAATGCCTTTTCCTAATGATGAAACCACTCCACCTGTTACAAAAATATACTTACTACTCATATTATCTTCTCCAATACAATTTATTTTTAAATTTTATTAATTTACTATTGACTTTTAATCNNTAAATATTGTGGGGTAGTCTGTACTTTTAACATAGAATTTATATTACCACACTTCCATCTCTATGGCTAGTGTTTTTTTGTCATTTTATATATTTAACTTAATAATTTAAAAAATTATAGATTATTGTTAGAATAAATTTAATTAATTTACATATAATACATATAAATAAATAAGTGGGGCTATCTTAGAATAATAAAAAAATATTCTAAGATAGCCTCACTTTAAACTATTTTTTTCGAATTAATATGAACTCAAATAATTAAATTTATTACAATTTATTGACTCATCACATAAAATCAAATATACAAATTCATTTATGAATTAAAGTAAACTTATATTATTTTTCCTGCAAATTTTTACATTTTTTTCATCCCATGTAGTAGCTTGAACTTCCCCAATATGGGCTTTGTTTAAAAAGAACATACATATTCTCGATTGACCTATTCCTCCTCCAATTGTATATGGAAGTTCTCCTGCTAGTAATCTCTTATGAAAATCTAAGCTTCTTCTGTTATCATTACCTGATACTGTTAATTGATAATCAAGGGCTTCTTCATCCACTCTTATTCCCATTGATGAAAGTTCTACAGCTCTATCTAACAAAGGATACCAAAATAGTATATCTCCATTTAAATTCCAATCATCATAGTCCGGACTCCTTCCATCATGCTTTTCTCCTGATTTTAGCACTCCACCTATTTTCATTATAAATACAGCACCAAACTCCTTACATATTTCATCTTCTCTCTCCTTAGCAGTAAGATTTGGATACTTGTCTTCTAAATCCTGTGTAGTTATAAAATGTATTTCTTTCGGTAAAGAATTTTTTACTTTCATTAAATTTGTACCAACAAATTCTTGAGTTTTCTTAAATACCTCATAGATTTTTCTCACAACATCTTTTAAGTATTCTTCATTTCTGTCTTCTTTTTTTATTACCTTTTCCCAATCCCATTGGTCTACATAAACAGAATGTAAGTTGTCTAACTCTTCATCTCTTCTTATAGCATTCATATCTGTATACAAGCCATCTCCAACCTGAAAATCATATCTATGAAGACTCATTCTTTTCCATTTTGCTAAGGAATGTACTATTTCAACATTTTCTCCTGTTGCCAGCAAGTCAAATACTACCGGTCTCTCAACCCCGTTTAAATTATCATTTAATCCACTTTGAGAGTCCACAAATAATGGAGCTGAAACTCTTGTCAAACTAAGGATCTCTGATAAAGACTTTTCAAAAAAATCTTTTATTTTCTTTATGTGTACTTCTGTTTCTATTAATGTGGCATTTGATTTATATCCTTTCGGAATAACAATTCCCTCTATTTTCATTACAAGTCCTCCTTAGATTTTACGTTTAAAGTTAAAGTATTGATAAAGTTTTATGGGCCCTTACTTCATCTTTTTTTATTTATATATAATAAAAAAACTCTCATCCCTATATAAAAATATAATAGGACGAGAGTACTACTCACGTGTTACCACCTTAATTCATTGTTATTTTACAATAACAATCTCTTCAAGTACGTCAATTAATATAAATTGAGTATACTCTAGCACTATATCGGGTGCAGATCCGGTGCTGCCTACTAGTTGTTATCTTTCGGAGCACTGCTCAGAGATGTTATTCAAATCAACTTACTCTTCCACCTCTCAGCTTATGGTGGAACTCTCTGTAAAGATACATTAATTTTACTTCTTCTCTTCAACGCTTTATTCATTTTATTATTTTTTAAATAATATCATAATAAATTTAATTTGTAAAGTACTTTTAAAATGCTATCCCAAAATTTCTTTTGAGATAGCACTTTTATTTTTAAGTGATTTCTTTTTATAGAGCTACTCTACATAAGCATCTCTAAATTCCATTTGTCCTAATGGTGATTTATAAGTTCCCTTAACATTTTTGTCTATACATAATACATTCGTGTAATAGTACAATGGTATAACTGGTGATTCATCCATTAAAATATCTTCTGCTTTGTGTAGTAGTTCTGTTCTCTTGGTGTCATCTAATTCTACTTTAGCTTCAGCTATTAACTTATCATATTCTTTATTTGAGTATCCTGAATTATTTTGTCCATTACCTGTTGTCCACATATCTAAGAATGTCATAGGATCATTATAATCTGCTATCCATCCATGTCTAGCCATAGAATACTGAAAATTAGTTCTTGTGTCTTGGAATACTGCCCATTCTTCATTCTTCAATTCTACATTAATTCCAAGGTTTGTCTTCCACATATCTTGTACTGCTTGAGCTATATTTTGATGACCTTGATCTGTATTAAAAGTAAATGTTATTGTTGGTGCTCCTTCTCCATTTGGATATCCAGCTTCTGCTAACAACTTCTTAGCTTCTTCAATATCCGTACCTTTTGATGAAGAATCTTTTTTGAACTCTTTTCCTGCTGAGTCAAGAATACCTGCTGGAACATAACTATTTGCTGGTGTTTGACCACCTTGAGCCACTTTATCAACAATTAGTTGTTTATCTATAGCTAGTGATAAAGCTTTTCTGAACTTAGGCTTACTCAATGCTTCAGCTGCTTTAGGATCTACTTCCTTAGCTTTATCTGATACATTTATTACATAGAAGTAAGTTCCTAAATAAGGATATATTTTAGCTGTTCCTTCATCTAGTAATGTAGGAATTTCAGCTTGAGGTGGTGATTCTATTATGTCAACTTCTCCACTCTTAAAGGCATTTAAATAAGTTATTTGGTCATCTATTAATCTTACTTCTAATGTCTCAAGTTTTACATTTTTAGCATCCCAATAATTTTCATTTTTCACAAATGTAATACTTTCTTTTTCTTTCCATTCAGACATTTTAAATGGTCCATTAGATATATATGTGTCTGGTTTCAATGTCCACTTCTCTTCATTTCCTTCTATAACATCTTCTCTAACTGGGAAATAAGTTGGAAAAGCTGCTAATGATAAGAAATATGGAACTGGAGCCTCAAGAGTTACCTCTAAAGTTTTATCATCTATAGCTTTTACTCCTACATCATCTGCTGTTGCAACTTTATCTCCTATTTTTTCTTTATTATAGTAAGCTGCTCCATTTTTTATATAGAAAAGTTGATATGCATATTCCGCAGCTACTTCAGGATTCAGTGCTCTTTTCCATGCATATACGAAATCTCCAGCTACTACTGGTTTCCCATCCGACCATTTAGCATTCTCTCTCAAATGGAAAGTATATACAGTTCCATCATCAGATACTTCATACTTTTCAGCAGTTCCTGGTACTATTTTAGAATTTTCATCTTCTCTCATTAATCCCTCAAAAGCATTGTGAATTATTGTTGATCCATCTACTGCTGAATTGAGTTGTGGATCAATAGTTTTTGGATCTGCACCTAGGTTATATACTATTTTTTGTTCTATTGTTTCTTCTACCACTGGTGTATTTCCATCACCAGGTTTTTCTCCTTCATTTCCTTTAGTCTTAGTACATCCTAAAAGCAATGTACCTGTCATTATTGCAGTCATTATTAGTGCCATTATTCTAGTTTTCTTCATTCATTAACCTCCTTATTAAATTAATTAATATATTTTAAAATAAATGACAAGCTACGCAATGGCCAGGAGATACTTCCTTTAAAACTGGCTCCTCTTCTCCACAGATTGGTTTTGCATATTTACATCTAGATTTAAATCTACATCCTGGAGGAGGATCAATTGGAGATGGAATATCTCCCTCTAAAATTATTCTTTGTCTTCTTTTAGCTTCATCCGGATCAGGAATTGGAATTGCAGATAGTAATGCATTAGTATATGGATGGATTGGTTTACTATATACCTCATTACTCTCTGCTATTTCAACTAATTTTCCTAAGTACATTATCCCAACTCTATTGGATATGTGCTTAACCATAGATAAATCATGAGCTATAAACAAGTAAGTTAATCCAAAGTCATTTTGTAAATCTTCAATCATATTAATTATCTGAGCTTGTATAGATACATCTAGCGCAGAAATAGGCTCATCACAAACAATAAATTCCGGATTAACAGCAAGAGCTCTTGCTATCCCAATTCTTTGTCGTTGCCCACCAGAAAATTCATGAGGATAACGATTCATGTGATTCTGATCAAGTCCTACCTTATCTAGAAAATACTTTACTTTTTCTTCCCTTTCTTTCCCCTTGCATATTTTATAAATATCTAAAGGCTCACCAACAATATCTCCAACAGTTAATCTTGGATTAAGAGAAGCATAGGGATCTTGGAATATCATTTGCATTTTCTTTCTATAAGGCAACATCTTATTAGTATTTAGCTTTCCAATCTCTTCATTATCATAAAATACCTCTCCAGCTGTAAGATTATATAATTTCAATAATGTTCTGCCTAAAGTTGTTTTTCCACAGCCTGATTCTCCTACTAATCCTAAAGTTTCACCTTTTTTTATATGAAGAGATACACCATCAACAGCCTTTAATATCCCTTTGTCTTTCTTAAAAATTGATTTTTTAGTATGAAAATACTTACATAGATTTTTTACCTCTATTAAATTTTCTGTATTACTCATCTTCCTTCCTCCTCTTTATTGGAGTTTCAACCTTNNTCATTTAGCCAACAAGCAGATTGATGTCCCTGTGATATTTCATAGTATCTAGGTCTATGCTCTTTACATACTTCCATAGAATATTTACATCTAGCATAAAACGGACATCCCTTTGGCGGTTTAAACAAATCTGGTGGTTGGCCATCTATAGGTCTTAGTCTCTCTCTTACCAAAGTATTAGGATTAGGAACACTTTCCATAAGACCCCAGGTATACGGATGTTTAGAATTATAAAATATATCTTGTACAGTTCCTTGTTCTATAATAAGTCCTCCATACATTACATTCACATTATCACAAATATCTGCAACTACTCCTAAATCATGTGTAATAAGAATTATGGATGTGTTTAATTTTTGTTTTATGTCCTTCATTATTTCTAAAATTTGCGCTTGTA
>DKGY01000118.1:0-405 GCA_002453475.1 Clostridium sp. UBA6758
ATAAAATTTGGAGTGTCACTTACGGTGTTAGTCTTGTTCTGTCTCTTGGAATTAGGGATGCTTCTCTTACATTCTCTAATCCTAAGAGCTGAGCCGTAAATCTTTCTAATCCTATTGCAAGGCCTCCATGTGGTGGCATACCTTGTTTAAATACACAGGTATAGCTGCTATAATTCGCTGGATTAAGACCTTTATATTCTATATTTTTTATTAACTCATTATAGTTATGAATTCTTTGTCCTCCAGTAGTTATCTCAACTCCTCTAAATAATAAGTCAAAGCTGTGAGTCTCCAGTTCTCCACAAGGCATGGTGTACATTGGTCTCTTTCTTCTTGGATAATGGGTTAAGAATAGGAAGTCTGAGTTCAATTTTTCCTTAGCATATCTATAAATTAGTTTTTCAC
>DKGY01000118.1:424-14462 GCA_002453475.1 Clostridium sp. UBA6758
TAGTATCTCCGAGTATTTAGTTCCTTCTTCTTTAACCTTATTTAAAATAAACTTTAATAATCTTTCCTCCATAGCCATAATTTCTGTTTCATCTTCAATAAATCCAATCTCAAAGTCCATACTTATATATTCATTTAAATGTCTATTGGTATTATGCTGTTCCGCTCTATATACATGAGCTACCTCAAAAACTCTTTCAAAACCTGCACCTACCATCATCTGTTTGTAAAATTGAGGACTTTGAGCTAAATAAGCTTCTCTTTCAAAATATTTAACCTTAAATACCTCTGTTCCTCCTTCTGCTCCTTCAGATACAAGTTTTGGTGTAAAAATTTCTGTAAATCCTTCTTTATTTAAAAACTCCCTAAATCCTTGAACTAGTATATTTTGAATACCAAATATAGAGCTTATTTTTTCATGCCTTAAACTTAATACTCTATTATTTAGTATAGTATCTAAATTAATATTTAGCTCTTTGTTATTAACTTCTATAGGAAGTTCTCCCATAGTAGAGTTAATAATTTCTATACTTTCAATTTCTATCTCAAAGTTATTTAATTTATTTTTTCCCGATTTAATAATACCTTCAATGGAAACTACAGATTCTATTTTAAAATCCACTTTTTCAGCAATGGAATTTTCAGCTACACATTGCACTAGCCCTGTTCTATCTCTTAATACTATAAATGTAATAGACTTTAACTTTCTTATACGATAAATCCATCCTGATATTTTTACTTTTTTATTCATATGATTAACTAAATTATTTACTAATACTCTTTCCATTGTTATACCTCCTAATTTCAAATAATAAAAAAGCCCCTTAAGCCAATGGCTCAAGGGGCAAAATATGCGGTACCACCCTTGCTGATATAGTAATTAAATACTATTAACTTCTTAGAGTTTTACTCTCTAGAAATTACTGTATATTAGGATAAATTAATTTTCTTAGTACCGGTATTCTAAGAAAACTTACCTTAATGAAATGAGCTCTATTCCATTGAATAAAAAAAGCCTTCACTCCTATAGGAGCGAAAGCTATATTCACGGTACCATCCTAATTTGATTAAGTATTAATTACTTTATCATCTCAATCCCTTTAACGGAGGAATCCGATTTATCCTACTTAACATTTCAGATAAATATCTCCAGGATGTCTTTCAATATTACTGTTCTCATAGAGCTTCCACCATCCTCTACTCGCTTTACATACTTAGTAACATTTACTCTTCCCTTCAAAGAATTATAAATATATATTTTCTATATATTATTACTTTTTCAGATTATTGTCAATATATTTTGATAATTTATTTTTAAATATAGATATTAATAGTTTTAAACAAATCATTATGGGACTTATCCACAATTATCCTAAAGCAACAATCCACATCTGTGGTAAACTTAGTCAAGATCTTGTGGATACTAACATAATAAAAATTTCAGATTATTGATTTATATTCTTAAAAATAATATTCCTCATAATATACTAAATCAATTTCAACACTTAACTTTAACATATTCTATTACTTATTTACATGTAACTTTGACCAATCTTCAAAAAGTATATTTGCTGTAGGTTTAGCTTCTGGTACTCCATCTAGATTTTTTTGTGCTACCATAAGATTTTGTTCATAATCTATAGCATAAATAGCTGCATCTGATGCAATCTGACGTTGTATATCTCTATAAATTGCTTTTCTCTTATCTGCATCTACTTCTTCAGCCCCTACCTTCCATAAGTCATCTACTTTAAGGTTAGTGTATCCGGTTTGATTATAATATGAACCTGTTTCAAACATCTTTCTATAATCTTCTGGAGCTAAGCCTAAAGAGTATCCATTAATATATAGATCACATTCAGCATCCTTACTATATAACTTATTGAAAAATTCCACATTTTCATAAGGTATTATCTCAACCTTTATCCCTATATCTTTTAATTGTTTCTGAACAATCTCTGCATACTCCTTATGTGCAAAGGCTTCTGTATTATATGCTAACTTAAGGTTATTTATAGTGACACTACTTTCTTCTATTAATGCTTTAGCTTTTTCTATATCGTGATCATATATTTCTATATTATCTTCTATGTATAATTCTGCCTCTTTAATTAAAATGGAGTTTCCTTCTTCTACCTTCTCTGACCCTGATTCTCCATATGCTGTAACTATCATTTCTTTTCTATCTAAAGCATAGGATAGTGCTTTTCTAAACACTATACTTTGCATTGAATTAACATTTTGATTAAAAACTATATAGTTTAATCTCCCTTCACTAAAGGTGTAAGATTGCAGTTCTTCTCCTTTATAGGCTTTATCATATAATTCTGGACTTGCTTTAACTAAGGTTAGCTCTCCCTTGTTAAAAGCTTCCTCTGCAGCTTCTTCTGATGAAAATACTTTTATTGTTATCATATCAGCCTTAGGCTTTCCAGAATAATAATCATCATATTTTTCTAAAACCATACTATCTTCTTTAGTCCACTCTTTAAATTTAAAAGGTCCAGATCCAATAGGAGCCTTATTTTTCTCAGAGCTAGCAACTCTTTCTTCATTCTCATAAATATGCTTAGGAATTGGAACCACCTTAGAAAGATTATATAAAAACATTACGTTCTCAACTGGAAGGGTTATTTTAATAGTTAAATCATCAACCTTTTCTACTTTTATAGGTTTTTCATCTATAACTAAATAATCTCTTAAGAGTGAATCTTGATTTTCATCTAGAATGAGATTTATTGTATACTCCAAATCATCTCCAGTTATAGGTTTCCCATCATGCCATTTTAGATTATTCTTTAGTTTAACAGTTATCTCCCTATTATCTTTAAAATCAACATACTCCGCTAGATAAGTTCTAATATCTCCGCCAGCATAGGAAAAAAGAGGCGAATAAATTATATTAGACACTAGTTGAACCTCTCCTATATTAGTAAATGCAGGGTTTACCATTTCTGGTTTCTCTGTTACTGGAACAATTATATTTCCTCCAGCCGTAGTAGATATTTGTCCTTCATCATTTTTAGGCCCTTTAGATTTACCACACCCAGTAAAACTCATCATACTTATAATTATTAATAACATAGAAATCATTCTTTTAAATTTCATAATGTCCTCCTTGCTATAAAACATAATTTCTTTTACCTTAGCTTTTGCACTTTAAGCTAATTTTAAGCATAAAAATAAATTATTCTTTAAATATATGTAGCTTATGAAATTTACTCCTGAAAAAAGACTATCTCAAGACAAATTACATCTTATATTAGTAAATTGTTTTGAGACAGTCTCTTTAAACTTAATGGAATATTTAATTTAAAATAAGTGAAATAAAATTATACTATAAACAGAGTTCTTAGTATCAATTTATTTGATACTAAGAACTCGTTGTCCTTTAGGTGAAATCGTTATCCAGGGACGTAGCAGCTNNAGAGCTGGTAGTCATCGGATAAGATTGGCTTGCAAATAAATTCATCTATTTTACAATCTAAGATATTAGAACCATGGGCCGTACGCATAATAATTGCAGTATCTACTCCTACACCGGTTCCCCCTAAAGCTATAATGGGCTCCATATATCCTATAACTCCACTATCTAAAGCCATTACTGCGACTTCAACTGCTACCTTAGTACCTTGACCTAACATACGTAAAGAGTGTGCAACTATCTCTACAGGGTTTACTCCTCCAAACTTACGTGAAAGTCCACGTTCTGCTCCACTAAGCACATGGGTTGTAGTTACAACTTTAATTCCTTTACTTTTAAATAATTCTAGTTTTTCTTGTGAAATTTCTTGAACTCCATGTTCCTTAAATCCATTAACATGTGTAACACACACTATGTTTATACCATGTATATCTAACTTAAAGAGCTCATCTATAGTATTACCTTTACTAGNNGTAGGTACTACTATAGTACGAATACCTCTTTGACGAGCTACTTTTACTGCACTTTCTAATGTATCTTTAGTATTTTGTTTTCCTGGCTTTTCAAAATACATACTAATTGCCTCCTCAAATTATATATAATACATTTAAATTATAACATAAAAAGGCTGCTTCAAAATCCTTGACTAATACTTAATTAAAGTATTTAGTCTATTTTGAAACAACCTATTTCCCTTATACTATTTTAAAGAGTATATTATTCATATATACTTAATTCAACAGTAACCTTAAATAAATCTCCATCTATCCCTATCTCTAAAACTCCATCATGAAGTTCTATTATGCTTTTCGCAATAGCTAAACCTAAACCTGAACCCTCTGTATTCCTTGATTCTTCTCCTCGCTTAAATCTTTCTGTAATTTCAGTAGCATCAAAGTTTAATTCATAGGCTGATATATTCTTCATAGTTATATATACCTTATTATCTTCAGATTTAACATCTACATAAACTCTAGTGCCTTTAAGTGAATATTTTATAGCATTAGAAATCAGGTTTTCAAATACTCTCCAAATCTTTCTTCCATCAGCATTAATATATATTTTTTCTGTTGGTATATTAGTTTTAAAATCTAAATTTGCTGCTTGAATTCTATTTTCTGCTTCTCCTAAAGATTGTCTTACTAAAGCATTTAACTCTATTTTTTCAAAGTTTAACTGCATAGCTCCACTGGCAGCCTTTGAAGCTTCAAATAAGTCTTCTATTAATATCTTTAATCTTTGAGATTTTCTATCTAAAACTTCTACATATGCTCTTGCTTCTTCTGGTTCAATTCCCATTCTTTTAAGCAAATCTACATAATTAATAATTGATGTTAATGGAGTTTTAAGATCATGAGATACATTAGAAATAAGCTCTGTTTTCATTTTCTCACTTTTATTCTCATTTTCTATAGATTTTCTAAGTCCTTGCTTCATATTGTTTATACTGTGGGCAAGATCCCTTAACGCTCCCTTACCATCTTCTGATATATCATCATTAATTTTTCCTTCTGAAATAAGCTTAGCACCATTAGTTATCTTATTTAAATAAGCAAATTCTTTTACTAATTTATATATAACAATTGCTGTAGCAACTATATCAAAGCCAAGGGCAATAACTGCTCCTAATGCTCCTACTACAACCATTAATATTAAAGATATACTAGTACAAATAGCTACATATACTCCTATAACTAATACTAATTTTCTTCCTAAAGTACCTTTTTCCATAGCTATACATAAGTGATTATAAAATTTTACTCCATAACTGTCCTTGAGAAGTGTACTTTCCTTATAATTTTGAAGTAAAGCTTTGATAATTAAGTAATAAGCTATCAAAATAAATGTTACAAGCACTATATTATTAATATTGATGGTATATCTATATTCATTGCTCCAATTATACCTGAAAAGCATATGATAAGTTATCCATCCCATTACTATGCCTAATAATTTAATCTCTAAAGGCATATCTTTTAATTTCTCTACTATTCTATTAGAATAACATGGCTTATATCTAAACCTCCTAAGCACAAAAATCATAATTGCCACGCCAAATAAGGAGGCTACCAAAATTCCTATTTCTGTATCTACAATAGAATTAGCTTGCAAAAATTTTTCATAGGTATTATATATACTATCTCCAGCTACTAGCTCACTTATAACTGCTACATATATATCCAAATCTCCCTTTACTCTATAGCTCTCTTTATTAGTATAACTATTACCATTCTTCCTATAACTATCTGTAATCTCTATTACCTTAGCTCCATCACCTTCATTGTAGTAACCATAATCATTTAATTCCTTATCCTTAATAAGTTGTCCATTAATAAATATATTTTTGTTTTCTACTCCATTAGAAATATGATATTCAGAAAAATAACCACTATTTTTCTTTAACTCTGCAATTGCATCCTTACCTGGCTTATAGTTTGTAAGCCATATGTCATTAGCTTTATCATAGGCAATATACCTTAAATTTGTATAGCTATCCAAAGTCTTAATATATTTATTGAAATTTACTAACTTCTCTTCAACTATTAACTTTTTTAGCTCTTCATCGCTATAAGTATACTTTTCTTCTATCTTTTTATATATAGCTTCTTCCTCTTTATTAACTTTATCTTCGTCCCAATTACTATCATTTTTTTCATGTAGTTTATTGCGTTCATTATCATATTCTTCTTGAATTTTCTTGCTTATAGCTTCTTTTTTCCATTGAATTTCCTCTTGAGATAAGTTACTTACATCCTTAATATACTCATCTGTTTTATAAAGCTCTATTACTTCAATGACTTTTTCTGTGAAAGTATTGATTTCACTTCCTAAAAATTTGCTTCCATACAGACTTTTTTCATCAAAAATACTACTATTAACCCTAATATCTTTAATAGAAATGAGGGATATGGAGATCATTGCTACAGTTATTATAATCGCTATGGTCTTTGCTATTTTTATTCTTCTACAATCCTTTACCATTTCTTCATAAGCTTTATCCTTTTCATCAGCACTTGTCGATTTTGTATCCAATTCCCCACACCACCTTTAAATATTTCGGCTCTTTTGGATTAATTTCAATCTTTTCTCTAATCCTTCTTATATGCACAGCCACAGTATTATCTACATTGTAGCTAGTTTCATTCCAAACTCTTTCGTATATTTCCTCCATGGAAAATACTCTTCCTTTATTCTTAAGTAATAATTCTAAAATTTTAAATTCTATAGGTGTTAGTTTTATACCTTCACCATCCACAAATACTTCTTTATTTTTAGTGTTTAGCTCTAGTCCTCCACTTTTTAAAACTTCTTTTTCCTCTTCTTTATTAAAATTACCTAAGGTCACATATCTTCTAAGTTGTGATTTAACCCTAGCTATTAACTCTAAAGGATTAAATGGTTTTGTAATATAATCATCCGCTCCCATATTTAAGCCTAAGATTTTATCAGTATCCTCTGACTTTGCAGAGATAAGTATTATAGGTATATTCTTTTCTTCTCTAATCTTAAGAGTTGCTCTAATTCCATCCATTCTTGGCATCATAATATCCATCAAAATGAGATGTATTTCCTTATCAACTAAAGTTTCTAAAGCTTCAATTCCATCACAAGCTCTATATATTTTTAATCCTTCGTTTGAGAGATATATTTCAATGGCATCTACTATTTCTTTATCATCATCAACTACTAATACGTTGTAATTCAATTTAATCCCCTCCACTTCACATTAATTATACCATGACTTCTCTCAATCTATACTTCTATATTACCCTTGAAATATTAAGTAATTGTTTATATAAACCTTAAGAAATTCTTACAATATGTTCACATAATAAAATCAGTCTGTACCAAAATAGTTCATTCCCCTTTATAAAATATTGAGCTTATACTTTAATATTATTATTAAAGTATAAGCTCAAAGTCCATTCTAAATTTGTTATATAGATACAATCTATTCATTAAATTATTATTTATTTAGAATAACTACTGATTGGTTTCCCAATTCCTTAAATCTTTTTTCTACTAATTCCTTGTCATAACCAACTACTCCATTATCTTCATAGGGATCATTAAAATAATATTTATCCTTATCGTAACCTACCAATACCATGCAATGCTCATTACTTATCCACTGAACCCTCTCTCCAGATTCTCTCACATACCACTCTGTTCCAACACTGGCAGGAATTAAGTTAACACTTGTCCAAACTAACACAGGTATTTCTTTATCTATATAATTCTCTATAAGTTCATTAAATTCACTCCCTGTAGTGTTTTTTACCCGATGTTCTTCTCCTAATATCTTATTTAGTGAGCTAACAATTACAGGCGCATAACAACCATAACTATAAATACTTCGCGGGTCTCCAACAAAAGCCTCATTAGGATTGGGCCCATATAAATTGCCATTAATTTCTTCTAAAGATGAACGCTCTAAATAATTATCTATAAACTCATCAACAGATATATCATATTCATAATGTTGAAGTAACATAGATGCACTTACAATCTCACATCCTGTTGGATATCCTCTAGCTTGACTTATATATGGCACAGAAATAAGCTTATACTGTTCACTATAGTCTTTACTATTTAATTCCATTATATTGCTACTAGTCATCTCTGTAATTTTCTCATTTTTTAATTCATTATTACTGTATTTACTATCGCTAACTAATGAAATACTTCTGGCCTCGTATGATTTTGAAGAAGCTGATGTGTACACTGTTAACAGACATAAAGTAAATAGTATCATTATTCTTATAACTATAGATATTCCTTTTAGTACATAAGTTTTATCTTGATATTCTTTAATCCTCAATATAATCCACTCTTTTCTAAATAATTCCTTATATGTCTATTATTATATATAGGACAAAAGAAAATATTCAAAAATATGTAAATTATATGTAAATACTTTTATATCTTCTACTTAATTTTTTTGTATATTAAATCCACAAAATTCTTGATTAACAGGGTCAAAATATAAAATCAGCATAGTACCATCCTCTAATGTATATATAAGCATTAATTCTGACTCAGTAGAAAATATTTCATAATTTATATCTTGTAAATAGTTTCTTACTTTTACATATCCATCTTCCGTATATCTAATAACTATTATATTATTTAATACATCTATTATTTCGTGGGCGTAGTTTTGCTGTGAAGTCTTATATATGTTTTTTAAGTAATTAACCAACTTACTATCTTCATTTCGAGCATATTCTTCTAAAAGTTTATAAGATTTTTCTATGGTTTTATTATCAATATATTTTGAATCATCTACCCTCTTACACCTATAGGAAACTTGACCATTTTCCCCAAAAGAAAATTTGACATTATATGTTGTTCTATTTAAATTTGTAAAATCATTATTTAATATAAGTATCTTATCATATCCATCTTTATCCCTTTGTATATTTTTTAGATATTGAAATGAGTTTATAATTTCATCGTCACTTAAATGTATTGCAGATAAATTCATCATCTGGTCAATAAAATCAACTATATTTTTACCTTGAAAGTCTTGTGTATAAATATTGTTATAAAACATAGCTTTGTCTTCATCTGGAATTATAGAAATATCTCCTTTATCTAAATAACTCCAAGGATATATAATGGGCTCTTCTTCAAGATAGAATAGACGTTTTACAGAATTTACATTTTCAATCTCCTTGACTTGATACTTATAAGAGGGTAAAAAGCTACATATTTTAAGTGTAATAAAGTACCCTAATACAACTATAGTCATTAATAAGATTATAGTCTTACCTATGCCCTTTGATGATCTATTTCTCATCCATTCTACCTCCCCTTATATCAATGCATACACATGTACCCCTTCCAGCTTCACTTTCAATATTAATAGTTCCATTATGCAGCCTTGCTATTTCAACACAAAGAGCTAATCCTAGTCCAGCACCTCCATTTTTTCTAGTTCGTATTTTATCTACCATATAAAAAGGCTTTATGATATGGTCTATTTCATCTTCAGGTATACCAATACCTTCATCAACTACTTTAATTAATACATGTTCTTCCTTACTTTTGCCTATTAATGATATAGTTTGTCCTACTGTTGATGCCTTAATAGCATTATCTATTAAATTATATACTAAAGATTTAAAAAGCTCTTTATCTATAGTTAGCCATATATCTTCCATTTCCACCTTAAGATTCAATTCTCTATTTTCCAGAATAGGCGTTAAGGATAACTCTATATCATCTGCTAAATTCTTTATATTTACTTCTTCCATATCTAAATCGGTATTACCTACAGTAATCAACTCCATGAGCTTTCCCGACAAAACTTTCAAACGTTTAGCTTCCTCTACAATTATTCCAGCATATTCTTGCCTTTCAGCATCATTGACAACACGTTTAATCCTAAGTATATCTGCAAAGCCTAAAATTGAAGTTAATGGAGTTTTCATTTCATGAGCTAAATTTGCAATAAATATTCTTCTATCTTCTGCTACTTGTTCTAACTCCTCTACATTTTTTTCAATAGCCTCAGCCATTATATTCATATTCATCGAAAGTTCTGTAATTTCATCATTTCCTTTGATTTCTACTCTTTTATTGTAATTGCCTTCTGCTATGAATCGAGTTCCCTCATTGACCTTTTCTAAAGGTGAAAATAAAAATCTTACAATTATAATTAATACTCCTGCTATAATTACTCCACATAGAGTGCTAACTGATTTTATAAAGTTTATTTGTTCTTCATAAAGAACATATATAGGCGTAACATCATAGGTTGTTATAATTTCATATACTTTCCCTTCTATGTTAGTCTGTGAAGCAATGAGCATATAAGAAGCTTCCTTATAATCTACAATCTCTAAGTAATGATTTTTTGATTTATCTATAGCCTCAAAGACATCTTCTTCAATTTCGAAGGGTAGTGAATTATTTTCAAATATTCTAACTCCATCCTTGTATATAGATAACATATTACTACTCTTAACATCTTTATTATTAAATATATTTCTAATTATGTTTAGTACATCTTCCTCACTTAAAAAGGTTATGGATTTTTTAAGACGATTATAAACCACATTTCCTTTAATATCGGATACTAAGTATTCATGTTCTGATAAAGCACTTTTTTCTTCTCTTTCAATGATAAGTTTGTGGTTATTTGATAGCAATAAAGATGAGGTAATACTTATTGCCAAAATTACAAGAGCAAGAGTATACAAAAAAATCTTTTGCCATAACCTCATATCAGCTCTCCAATCTATATCCAAGCTTTGGTATAGTAATCAATTTATCATTTAAATCCATTTTTTTTCTGACATGTTGTACATGTATATCTATAGTTCTAGATTCTCCAATGAATTCATATCCCCACACTGCGGCAAGTAATCGCTCCCTTGTTATAGCAATATCTACATGCTGTATAAAAAAAACTAAAATTTCAAATTCCTTTGGAGTTAAATTTATAATTTCACCACTCTTTTTAACTATATGTTTATCAATATCTATCGTAATATATTTATAATTTAATATATTATTATTCCTATGCGTTCTTCGTAATACAACTTCTATCCTTGCTAAAAGTTCTACTGCTTCAAATGGTTTAACAATATAATCTTCAGCGCCTAGCTTTAATCCTTTTACTTTATCTGACACCTCTTGCATTGCAGTTAGAAAAATTACTGGAACTTCTCTACATCTAATTTCTTCTATAACCTGAAATCCATCCATATCTGGAAATATTACATCTAGTAGTATTAAATCAAATTTTTCTTCTAAGATCCTCTGAACAGCCTCTTTTCCATTACCACATATATGTCCTCTATAACCACCTATGGAAAGGGTTGCTTCTATCATCTTCGAAATATGCATCTCATCCTCAACAATTAAAATATCTATCATGAGTAAACACCTCTTTCATTTATTTAGGATAAACCTATTCTAAATCTATCATATTCTTACAAAATATCCTAGAAAAGTTTTCGAAAAGTTTTTTGTAATATTTTAATTGTAGAAAAAAGCTTATTAATTAGCAGTTATACTTATCTTATAAGATATAAATTAACTTAATATGACAAATAAAAGCTTAACCTATAGAATTTCAATCCATAGAATAAGCTTTACTCTGATTATCATATTATAACTACATTAAATTTCTTGGTAAACTTGTACAATTTTATCCCAAGTTAATGGACCCACTATACCATCGGGAGACAATTCAAAGTACTTTTGAAAATCCATAACTGCTTCATTTGTCGCCTTTCCAAAAATTCCATCCACATTTATCTTTTTTATAGATGTATACTTATCTGCTATAGCACTTAAGTATGTTTGTAATTTCCTTATAATATTTCCTCTAGATCCTTGTTTTAATATATATCCTGGATATTGATAGCCATCACTTTCCGGCTTATTACTTCCATTAATTATATCTTTATATACAGAGTATATTTTATCCCAAGTTTGTATTCCAACTATTCCATCTACATCTAATCCGAATTTCTTTTGAAACTGTATTACCGAATCTAAGGTACTTACACCAAAAATCCCATCTACATTAATTGGAGGTACTTCTTTATAATATTGAGATATAAAATTTAAGTAATATTGTATTTCACATACAGCATCACCTGTTGAACCTTGCTTTAATAAATATTCAGGATATTCACCTGTACCTTCCAGCTTTTCTCCTTCTGACTCTAATTCTGCTAACCTTTTAACCCCTACATAAATTCCTGACATTTTATACCAAGTTGATTTTCCAACTATTCCATCTGCATGTAGATTAAATATTCTTTGAAATGACTTTACAGCTGATTCTGTCTCTGATCCGAATACTCCATCTACAGGTTCTATTTTAGAGATTGCCGGATAATTGTTAGAAATTCTATTTATCTGCCTTTGAATTGTTTCTACATCTTGTCCTGTACTATTAAGCTTTAATGGGGTTCCACCATATGATTCTTCTACACCTCTTATATCGTTAGTTTTAGTTAATTCAATGTTATCTCCATAATAATTTTTAAGAATCTCCATAGTTTTATATCCATCACTAGCAAGCTTTACAGTGTCCCATTGTGATAATCCCTTACAAGTTACAGTTGTGCCATTACAATATTGCGCTAATAGGGGTTCCATATAACCTACTCTAGTAATATATTCATTGAATATATTATCTACAATTCTACTAATATTCTCAAAAATATTTCTTCCCTTAACAAAGTATTGATCATAGGCTGTAGAGTTAGTTATTTGAAAGTTATACCCTTTGTTTCTATACCATTCTGTATATACTCTATTTAGTGCAAAGGAAATTTGACAATATATATTGGCTCTTATAGCATGCTCTGGCCAAGTAGGATATATTTCACTAGACGCTACATTCTTTATATATTCTGGAAATCTTACAGTAACATTTTCTGCATAGGATGATGGAGCACCTAAATGAACTGTTATAAATTCCGGAATATATGGTCTTATTAATACCTTGCTTTGAGAAATCGGTTCCTTCTCGTCTACCTGAGCTCTTGGCATTTCCTCTATCAACTTATGTGGTGGAATATAATTATGCTCTAGTTCCTCTAAGAATTCTCTTTCCTTAGTAGTAGGAATCATTTCTATTTGTTGTATTGATACTTCATCTGGAAAAACTTGAACACCTTCTACTACTGCATCCTTATATCCATGAGCTCTAACATATAAATCATATACTGCATAGGGTATTTCATCAGAATCTTTGCTTTTTGATAATTCAATATCTGGTGTATCTACTTCTAATATTCTTGTTATTCCACTAGAATCTGTAGTTAATATGTGCCCTTTATCAAAATCTACTGATGTACCTTTTAAAATAAATATATTTCCTCCTGAAATAGGCACTACTTCTCTTGCAGTAAAAAGTTCTACTTTTATAAAACCTCTACCCATAATTTTCTCCTAAAAAATATTATCCATAGTTATTATATGGGTAAAAACTATTTATGTTAGTAAAACTTGCAAATACAATTATATTAATTTATCTATCTGTAATTACTCTATGAATTTTTATATCATGTTCATCGCGAGGAATGTAATCACATATAATTTTTTCTCTACATATAACAGCTGTTGTAAATGTAGCATGTTCTAAGTAACGATCATAATATCCTCCTCCATAACCTAGACGATATCCTTCCTTACTACAAGAAACGCAAGGTATTATAGCAAAATCTATATCCTCTGACCTAATTAATGGACATTCTTCCTTAGGCTCTAAAATGCCATACTTTCCATCCTTCAAAGATGTATATCCTTTAATTTCACATACCTCCATGATACCCTTTCCTACACACTTCGGAACTCCAACTCTTTTACCACTTTCTAATGCATTCTCTATAATATTTCTTGTATTAATTTCATCTTCTGTACTTACAAAGCAAAATATGGTGTTTGCTTCTTTATACTCCTTAAGATTTATAACTTTTTTATAAATTTTCTTATCCGCTTCTAAAGTATATTCTTTTGATAATTCAGCAATGCGTTTCATAACCTCATTACGAAGTTTCTTTTTTTCTTCTTTTATATTCATTAGTAATCTACTCCTCTTCTCTGATTAAGGCATCTGAAAATAAATAACAAGTCAAAGATGGGA
>DKGY01000118.1:14468-21710 GCA_002453475.1 Clostridium sp. UBA6758
GGTTCTGTTGACGCAGTATAACACAAAATAAACGAGCATTCTGACTTGTTTATTTTGTGAAGATGCCTTATATCTTTATATATTTTATAATACATTAAATAAAGGAATACTCAAAACTATAACGCTAAATTATTATTTCGGAGTATTCCTTTAAATTTATTATAATACTATTTTAAATTTTTATAATGTTATCCCAAACACCTTTAGTATAGCAGGTAATATTCCTATGGCATTTAGCCATATAATAAATATCAAAACTGGTGCAATATATTTTATCATTACTACAAAGAAAGTCTTACTTTTAAATTTATATTTTCCTCCACAAGTAATTTCTTCTGAAATATTGTCTATACCCCATACATAGCCTATGAATATACACATTAATAATCCACCTAATGGCATAAGTACACTTTCAGCTAAAAAACTCATAAAGTCAAAGAAATTATATCCAAATATTAAAAAGTCCCCCATAATTGGTCCATTAGCTAGAGAACATGGTATTCCTATAATGAATAATATTACTGACATCATTATTGTAGTCTTTTTTCTATCCATCTTAAAGTTATCAATTAAATAGGATACTACAACTTCAAGTAAAGATATTGCTGATGTTAATGCTGCAAAGAATACTAATATGAAAAATAGTATTCCAAAGAATTGACCCAAAGGCATTGAATCAAACACTGAAGGTAATGTTATAAACATGAGACTTGGCCCAGCTCCTGGCTCAAATCCAAAGGCAAACACAGCTGGTAAAACTGCAAACCCAGCAAGAAGAGCTACTGCTGTATCTATGGCTGGAATAATAACTGCATTCTTTTCTAAATTTTCTGTCTTCCCAAGATAACTACCATAGGTAATTATTGCCCCCATTCCTAAGCTTAAGGAAAAGAAAGCCTGCCCTAAGGCCGCCATCACCGTTCCAATAGTTACCTTTGAAAAGTCTGGTTTTAAGAAAAACCTTATTCCTTCCATAGCTCCATCTAAAGTTACTGATCTAATAGCAACTACAATTAGTAATACAAATAGAGCTGGCATCATAAATTTACTTGCCTTTTCTATGCCATTAGAAATACCTTTTAAAACTATAATACAGCAAATTGCCATAAATACTAAATGCCATACTATTGGTTGAGTAGTACTTGATATGAATCCACTAAAGTAATTAGCAGCTTCAGCTCCTGATATACCTCCGATTAAATACTTACCTATATAATTAAGTACCCATCCACCTATTACACTATAGAATGATAGTATGCAGAATCCAACAACAACACCAATAAATCCTACAAAGCTCCATTTTTTATTTAACTTCTTATAAGCTGATACTGCACTTAGATGCGTGTTTCTACCTATGGACATTTCTCCTAGCATAATAGTAACTCGTATTAATACTATCATTCCTAAATAAATAATTACAAATGCTGCTCCTCCATTTGCACCTGCCAAATAAGGAAACTTCCATATGTTTCCTAAACCTACTGCTGAACCTGCTGCTGCTAATATAAACCCTATATTAGATGCCCATTGTCCTCTATTGCTTGTATTATTATCCANNAATTTGATAATTGTTTACTATATATTTAATTTTTAAATATATTTTATAATTATTATAATACAAATTTTCAGATAATTGAATATATATTTTTATTTATCATCATAATATTTTCTTATAGTTATAATAATTTCTATATGTATACTAATATCATTCTATGCATTTCAACACTATTTAGATATTAATATTATTTTATATATTTCATAAGTTATGTTAGTAATTCTAATTTTGACATATTATTAACAATACGTTGCAATTCTACTTTTATAATTCATAATAATACTTTAAAACCGCTCATTATACATGAATATTCTATGTATTATCAAACAATAAATACAAAAACTTCTATTTAAAATTTATTAACATTTAGTAGTATTTAGTTTATAATTATATATAAAATAATTATAAATTTCAATGAAATTTTGGTGTTTTTTATCATATCTTCAATTTAAAGCTTTTCAACTTTTCATATTAACATTTTTTTCATTTATGAAGTACAAAATAATTTTTTATTCACTTTTCAAAAACCGTTTGAAACAATTATCATAGCATTACGTTATATTACATTTCACTAAATCTCCTTTTAATTTACTTGAGATCCCACATTATACTAGAGAGCATTAATGAATTTTATTTATTGGAACTCATATCTAGAAAGAAAATAGTCATATAATAATGAGATTAAACTCATTATTATATGACTATTTCCAGAACTACTTGTTGCAAATATTTTCCTATACTAAATTAGAATTAAATTTATACCCTACACCCCAAACAGTTATTATGAATATTGGCTTTGCTGGATTAGGTTCTATTTTCTTTCTTAATTTCCCTATATGAGCCATGATATTACTATCATCAAAAGAATAATTATCTTTCCAAACCTGATTATATATATGCTCCTTAGAATATATTTTCCCTCTATTCTTTGCAAGGAGATACAATATATCAAACTCTTTAGGTGTAAGTTGTATTAATTCTCCACCATAATATACACTTCTTAAATCTCCATTTATATATAGCTCTTCACAGACTATAATATTATCCTGCTGTGTTTTATCTTGAATCTCGTCTAACCCATTATCTATATTATTAATATTGATTATTAATGAATCATATTCACTGTCTTTTAATCCTTGAAATCCTTCTTCTAAATCATTTAGAGCTTTTACTGATTTCTTTTCTTCCTGTATCTTTTGACATACCCATTTACATACTTTAGCATTAATTGTTATTACTACAGCTTTTTTATTCATGGCTATTCACCCCACTATTTTTAAAGTAATTCTCCATATTTTTTAACATAGACTTTCTTTAATATAGTTACCAAAACCATATAGCAAACAATTATAGCAACTAACCATCCAAAATAAATCGCTGGCATTGGATACATACCAAGCTTAATTCCTAATGTTGTATATGGAATAATTGTACCAACTATAATAGATAAGGTTGTAGTAATCAAAACATAAAATGATGCTCTACTTTGGATAAATGGTATTTTAGGCGTTCTAATCATATGGATTACTAAAGTTTGAGACCATAATGATTCTATAAACCATCCTGCATTAAATACTGCCATAAATAAAGTTTGGTCTACGCCTGGAGTATAATAACTACCACCACATACTATTGGTGAAATAATAAAGTACATAATTATATAGGTAGCAATGTCAATTATAGAGCTTACGGGACCAATCCAAATCATAAAGCTACCTATAGAAGAAGCATCCCACTTCCTAGGTTTCTTTAAAAATTCTTCATCCATGTTATCCCATGGAATAGATATACATGAAATATCATAAATTAAATTCAAAACAATTAATTGTATTGGAAGCATTGGAAGGAAAGGTAAAAATGCACTTGCTACTAATACAGAAAACATGTTTCCAAAGTTAGAACTAGCTGTCATTTTAATATACTTAATCATATTTCCAAAGGTTCTTCTACCTTCTACTACTCCATTTTCTAATACATTCAAATCTTTTTCTAATAGAATAATATCTGCAGATTCTTTTGCAATATCTACTGCAGTATCAACTGAAATCCCTACATCTGCTTCTTTCATAGCTGCAGCATCATTAATTCCATCTCCCATAAAACCAACAACATGACCGTTTTCTCTTAACACACGTACAATTCTTACTTTTTGCTGAGGTGTAATATTTGTAAATACGCTTGTTTTCTCTAATTTACTAGCCAATACAGAATCATTCATTTCATCTATTTCTCCACCTAAAAGAATGTTATCTACCTCTAGGCCTACTTGATTACAAATACATCTAGTAACTCTATCATTGTCGCCTGTTAGAACTTTTACTCCTACACCATGTTCTTTCAAAGCTCTAATTGCAGCTTCTGTGGTTTCCTTTGGAGGATCTAAAAATGCTAAATACCCCATTAATACCATATCAGATTCATCTTTAATAGAAAATAGTCCTTCTACGGATGGATTTGTCTTTTGCGCCACTGCTATAACACGCATACCCTTATCATTTAATTTATCTACTGTCGCTAAAATTTCTTGTTTAATTTCCTCTGTTAATTTTGTTACTTCACCTTTATATTCTGCATAGGTACTAATGTTTAACATTTCTTCTACAGCACCTTTAGTAATAAGCTGAGTCTTTCCTACTTCATCTTTTAAAACAACGCTCATTCTACGACGGTTAAAATCAAAAGGTATTTCATCCACTTTTTCATATGTGGTATATAATTCTTTATTCCCTGTAACTTCAACATAATTAATAACAGCTAAATCCATTAGATTTTTTAGTCCTGTTTGATAATAGCTATTCATAAAGGCATGTCGTAGAACTCTTTCATCTTCATTTCCGTGTATATCCATATGATATTCTAGAACAACCTTATCTTGTGTTAATGTTCCAGTTTTATCAGTACAAAGAATATCCATAGCACCAAAGTTTTGAATTGAATTCAATTTCTTTATTACAGTCTTTTTCTTTGCCATCTCAGCAGCACCCTTTGCTAAACTTGTGGTTACAATCATAGGTAACATTTCAGGTGTTAATCCAACTGCTATGGATAGAGCAAATAATAGAGCCTCCATCCAATCTCCCTTTGTAAATCCATTGATAAATAGTACAAAAGGTGCCATTATCATCATAAAGCGTATTAGTAGCCATGATACTGAGTTTACACCTTTTTCAAAACTAGATACTGATTCTGTATCTACAATTGTCTTTGCCATAGACCCAAATATGGTATTATCCCCCGTTGCTACAACTATACATACTGCTGATCCACTAATAACATTACTTCCCATAAAGGCTAAATTAGGACATTCCATTGGTGATTTATATATAATATTTTTTTCTACCTCAACTACTTTTTCAATAGCTTCACTTTCTCCTGTAAGTGCAGATTCACTAATAAATAAGTCTTTTGCCTGCACAACTCTCACATCAGCTGGTATCATATCTCCAGCAGCTAAATATACAATATCTCCACATACAACATCTGCTAGAGGTATTTCTATTTTTCCATATTCATATCTTTCCACAGAAGTTGTGGTTTTAACCATAGCACTTAATTTTTCTGCTGAATTATTAGAACGTATTTCTTGTATAAATCGAAGAAGTCCACTAATTGTAACCATAGTTAAAATAATTATAACTGTTGTAAAATTCTTTTCTCCTGGTTTTGCAATAATAATATCAGTAAAGATTGAAACTAATGCTATTATAAATAATACAATAGTAAATGGGTTAATAAACGATTCTATCAATCTCTTAACTAAAGAATCTTTCTTCTCATGAGTAATCTCATTTTTTCCATACTTTTCTCTCATAATCTCAATCTGATTTTCATTCAGTCCTTGGAATGAAGAATTCATATTCTTTAATACTGTATATTTATCTTTTTTAGATGCATCTAATAATCTTTTATTAATTGCATCTACTCTGATTTTTTCGTCATTAATTCTTTTTTCTGCATTTCTGCTAATTCTCTTTTTTCTCATTGGTCTTATCCTCCTATCATACATTTAAAATAGTACTTTGAAAATAAGACACAAAATCTGACATACATATACGAAAATCAATATATTTAATTGTCAACAAACTTTTTAATGTTTATAGGTCATTTTATCAACACTAGGATTCGAAAAATGGATAGGCATAGAAGCTATCACATTCTTCTTACTACTTAGTTCATCAGATTTTGCGCCACTACTACTACCTGCTTCCATTTTCTCACCTCCATAATTTCTCGTTATCCATATAATTTCAAATATAACAGAAAAACCCTTGCCAAAGCATAAACAATGGCAAGGGAAAAATCCACATAAATATATAATTATATTTAAAAATATAATTGTACCACCGTTTGAGCTTTAGCTTCACAGGGCGATGAAATTGCATTAAGTTATACCTTGGTTTCGATATAACCTGCTAACCTTCTCATAGTGTCTCCACTACTCCGCGGCAGCAACCCGTATCCCTGTGGTAACCTTACCTACCGGAAATATTCTATTATCTATTACTACTTAATTATAACAAGTAAACCTTACTATTCAAGAACTTTTTCCTTGCATTTTTCTTGCATTATACTTTTCCATATCATAACCTATAATAAACTGTCGACAAAACTCTATTATTATTACTATTTCAGAGTTATAATGTAAAAGTATAAAATTAAATTATAAGGAGTAACTATATGGTAGAGTCGTTAGTAAATTGGTTTACAAGTAACTTATCAGGTTTTATGCCAAAAGAGATTGTTGTACTTATTATATCTATGGTTCCTATATTAGAACTTAGAGGCGGATTAATTGCAGCTTCTGTATTAAATATAGATATGTTTCGTGCTATAGGATATTGTATCGTAGGAAATATAATTCCTATTCCATTTATACTACTTTTTATTACACCAATTTTTAATTGGATGAAAAAAACAAAACTATTCCGTCCAACTGTCGAAAAACTTGAAAAGAAATCTATGAGTAAAGGTGATAAAATAAAAAAATATGAATTTTTAGGATTAATGCTCTTTGTTGGAATCCCATTACCAGGAACAGGTGCATGGACAGGTGCTCTTATAGCATCCCTTCTTGGTATTAAATTTAAAAAAGCATTTTGGGCAATATTCTTTGGATTACTTATTGCAACAGTTATAATGTGTATTGTTTCCTATGGTATTCCATGGGCCATTACTCTCATGGCTTAAAAAAGGACAACTTTATCCTGAATATCCTATTCACATAATATAGGATATTCAAGATATAATATAATTTTTTAAAAAAGACATTTATAAAGCTAACTATCTAAGTTTAGTATAAACGAAACTTAGATAATTAATTCTCTATCACATTTTCCTTTTCATTTTTATCAAATAATTTATTCATAAAACTATCTATTTTATTGATAGCTCTTTATACATAGCCTTCATTGGATATACTTAATACTTCCTTTAATTCATTATTTACTTGGCCTTTCATATCCTCATACCCCTTTTCTTTTATGTTAGTAAATTTTTAGACTTATATTTTAAACTTCTGAACTACTTCATTTAATTGTTGTGCGAGTTCAGCTTGGCTTTGTGCAGTTTGAGCTACTTGTTCTATAGCCTTAGTAGTTTCATCCATGTTTTCTTTTATTGTTTCTGTTTTCTCACTAGACTCTTGAGCAGATTGAGCCATGTTTTGAATCGCATCACTTACTTCTCCC
>DKGY01000060.1:0-32845 GCA_002453475.1 Clostridium sp. UBA6758
GATCAAGGTAAAAGACATCGTCCATAAGTTTCATACAATAAAACCGAATAAAATTGAAGCTGAGATTTTATCTGGAATGAAAATTAAAACTATGGAGGATGTAGAAAAAGTTAGTGAATATTTCTTAAACCTAGGAGTTAAAAATGTATTTATAAGTTTAGGAGAAGAAGGAGTATATTATAATGATGGGATAAGTAAAGGATTATTTACTCCACCTAAAGTTAAAGTTGTTAATGCTAATGGAGCAGGGGATGCCTTTGTTGCTGGATTAGCATACTCAAGTATGAATAATTTTGATTTAGTACATACTTTGAAGGTTGCTTCAGCCTGTTCTTCACTGGCAATTACTCATAAAGATACTATTAATCCAAACATGTCTTTGGAAAATATAAATAAAAAATTGGAGGAGAATAAATCATGTTAGAAAAATATTTAGATATAAACCCAGAGGTTAAAACAGCATTAGAGGAAGGAAAGCCAGTAGTTGCTCTAGAATCAACTATAATATCTCATGGAATGCCTTATCCTAAAAATGTAGAAACTGCATTAAAAGTGGAAAGTATAATTAGAGAAAATGGAGCAATCCCAGCCACTATAGCTATTCTTGAGGGGAAATTAAAAGTTGGATTGACCACTGAAGAAGTTGAATTTTTAGGGAAAACTTCTGGAGTAGTAAAAACTAGTAGAAGAGATATACCTTTTATAGTTGCTAATAAGTTAAATGGAGCTACTACAGTTGCATCTACAATGATTATTGCAGCACTTGCTGGAATTAAAGTATTTGCTACAGGTGGAATTGGAGGAGTTCATAGAGGGGCTGCACAGACTATGGATATATCAGCTGACCTTGAAGAATTAGCTATGACTGATGTAGCTGTAGTATGTGCGGGATGTAAATCTATTCTTGATATAGGATTGACTCGTGAATACCTAGAAACTAAAGGAGTACCTGTAGTAGGATTCCAAACAGAAGAATTACCAGCATTCTATACAAGAAAATCTGGATTTAAAGTAGACTATAAAGTAGATAGTGAGGAAATACTTGCAAAAGCATTAAAAGCTAAATGGGATTTAGGTTTAGAGGGTGGAATGGTTGTTGCAAACCCAATACCAGAAGAATTTGAAATGGATTATGATACAATTAACAGTGCTATAGAAACAGCTGTTAAGGAGGCTGAAGAGAAGGGTATAGTGGGAAAAGAGAGTACACCATTTTTACTTGCTAAGGTTAAAGAAATTACAGGAGGATCAAGTTTAGAATCTAATATTCAATTAGTATTTAATAATGCTAAGGTTGGAGCAAAACTTGCAGTAGAACTTTCTAAATTACAATAGTATTTAAAATAAAATATAACTAGTTAAGATTTAATTTCAGGTAAATGTTAACTAGCATACAACTTATAATATTACCTAAATAAAAGGTATGAAACCAAAGAAATAAAAAAGGTTTCATGCCTTTTACTAATTTTAAAATTTTTATTACTAATTATAGCCTATGCATACCAATAGAACAAGAGAGTAATGATACAACAAGATTGGAGTTTAGATCAGATAAGGTATTTTTATAAATAGGATATAGAAATATAATAATGGAGATTATAATAAATAAAAATATAAATGGAAGTATTAGATCAGTACACTTTGCGAAAATGTAATAATTTAATAGAGCTGTTGCTATAGCTAATGAAAGTATAGCAAATAATGTATGAGTATTTATGAAGTTTATATAAAAATTTAAAGTAAACATAGTTCCTATTATTATCATAGCACCACTACATATTAGTAAGAAGTCTTTTTCTATATCAAAGTACAAGTATTCTAATATAACACCACCAAGTAGCATAAAAATTGGCCACAGATTAAACACCCTACTAAATAGCAATGGTCTAAAGTTATATATATAGTATGTTAAACCTAAAATTAAGAAACTAATACCAGTGCAGAGATTTTTATTTTTCACAATAGACCTCCTTAGTTAAAAAGATTTTATATGAAAGTGTTAATAATATATTTATTTTCTATTTTATCAATATATTACCTTAAAGCATATATATTGATAAATTGTAAATTAGAAAAATAAAAACCTAAGAAAATATCCCTAGGTTTTAAAAATTATTGTAAGTGGATTAGCTTATTTTACCATATACTAGATTAAGAATATCATTAGCGTAAAGTGTTTCTTTTAAAAGTAATTCTTCAGATACCTTAACTAATAAATCTAAACTGTTATTTAAGGTGTTTTTAACTTCTGCATATAATTCATCCAGTACAGATTTACATTCTTCAAATACTACTGTAGTATAATAATCAGTAGGTATTCCTTGCATCTCTGAAAGCCTTAAAAGACCTAGAGATTTTCCCATACCATATTCACATACCATATTATTAACTATATTGGTAGTTTTCTTTAAATCATTGAATGCTCCTGTAGTAATTTTTTCTTCACCAAATATAATTTCTTCAGCTGCTCTTCCACCTAATAAAACCATTATTTTTCTTTTTAAGTAATCTAAATTATGATAGGTGTTATCTTCACCTATAGTTAGAGTATATCCGCCAGCACCATTAGATGTAGGAATTATGGTTATCTTGGATATTTTTTCCTCAGGTAACATTAAATGTGAAATTAAAGCATGTCCGACTTCGTGATAAGCAGTAATTTTCATATCCTCTGCTTTAAGAGCTTCTTTATCTAATTTTTCATGACCAGCAATAACTATTGAAAAAGCTTTATCCAAATGGGTCTCAGTGATATATGGAGCCTCTTCCTTGCATGCAATTATAGCAGCTTCATTTACCAAATTTTCTAGTTTAGCACCAGAGAAATAGGCTGTGTTATGAGCAATGTCTCTTATGTTCATATCACTAACAGGTTTATTTCTTAAATGAAGGTTTAATATTTTTTCTCTTGCATTAATATCTGGAAGCGATACTTCTATATGTCTATCAAATCTACCAGGTCTTAAAAGGGCTTCATCTAATATATCAAGTCTATTAGTAGCAGCTATAACTACAATGCCATCACTTTCCTTAAATCCTGACATTTCAGTTAGAAGAGCATTTAAGGTTTGATCCTTTTCATCAGAATTACCAGCTTTATTAGAACTACGTTGCTTACCTATAGCATCTATCTCATCAATGAAGATAACAGCTTTACCATGGGACTTAGCTTTCTTAAATAAATTTCTTATTCTACTAGCTCCAACTCCGACATACATCTGAACAAAGTCAGAACCGGATACAGCATAAAAAGGAACTTTAGCTTCACCAGCTATAGCTTTAGCTAGTAGGGTTTTTCCAGTTCCAGGATCACCATAAAGAATTACACCTTTAGGCATTCTTGCACCATAAGAAGCATATTTTTCTGGATTTTTAAGAAAATCTACTATATCCTTTAAACTTTCTTTAGCTTCATCATTACCTGCTACAGAATTAAAGTTAAATTTATCCTTAGAAACACTTTGTCCATCAATTGCGTTAATAGATGTCATTGATCCACCAGAATTATTTCTTTTTATAGCCATAAATATAGTAGCTATAGCAGAAATACTAAGGAATATAACTGCTATACGTTGATTTGTTGGCAAAGTGGATGAACTTTCAACGGTAATGCCTTCTTTTAAAAGAGTTTCTTTAAGGGTATAACTATTAGGATTATCTGTAGAATATTTATTTCCAGATTTATCTATAACGGTAATTTTAGGTGCTTGAGACATGGATACTTTAGATATTTTATTACTTTCTAAATCAAGTAAAAAATCTGAATAAGTTTTGTAGGGGATCGTAGATGAACCTACATTTAAAAGAACTAAAGCTACAATAGACAATATTAATATACTTAGTGGAATTATAATTAAATTCTTTTTAATTTTATCTATCAATAATCTTACCTCCTTAAAATTTGTATATATAAAATATAATTTAATATATACAATATATAATGATTAGAAAATTAAATATTATATATAAAAAGATTATTTGATGCTGTAATTAGTATTATACAAAATTTAAAACTAAAGTCCATAAATTGACCTAATAATTGTAAATGTAACTTATGGTAGAATTGTAAAGGCAAATAATAGAGTATATAATAACAAAATATACCTAGTTACATTGAAATGTAGCTAGGTATATTATAAATAGGGAATCCCCTAATAAAGTTATATTTAATTTATATAATGACTAAATTAAAGCTGATTTTTAACTATTTCACCATCAATCATTACAAATTTAACTGTGTTTCTAAGATCAAAAGGATGTCCACTATATATAATAATGTCAGCATCTTTTCCTATTTCAATGCTACCAACTCTGTGGTCAGCATTTATTGCACGAGCTGGGTTTATTGTAATAGATCTTAATGCTTCTTCCTCATCCAATCCTTCTCTAGCAGCAAGGGCAGCACATAGAGATATATATTGAAGTGGAATTACAGGGTGATCTGTCATGATTGAAACTTTTATTCCGGCTTTGTTTAAAATCATAGGAGTTTTAAATGTTAGATTTTTAAGTTCTACTTTGCTTCTATCAGATAAGCTTGGCCCTATAATTATAGATTTTATATGTTCGTCTTTAAGACTTTCAGTTATTAAATGTCCTTCAGTACAATGTTCTAGAGAAAGGTCTAAATCAAATTCCCTAGCTATTCTAATAGCAGTGAGAATATCATCAGCTCTGTGAGCATGAGATTTCAATGGAATTTCCTTTCTAATGACTTTTGCTAAGGCGTCTAACTTCATGTCAAAGTCAGGAGCTTTATCTATACCATTTTTGAAGGCTTCTTGTTTTTCTACATAATTTTTAGCTTTTATTAAATTTTCACGAAGGATAGCCGCAGTGGCCATTCTAGTACTGGGGGTAGCTTTTTTACTGCTATAAAATCGCTTAGGATTTTCCCCAAAGGCAGATTTCATGGCAGTACAATCATTTATAACCATGTCATCTATAGTTTTTCCACGAGTTTTCATAGTTGCGAAGGTTCCACCAATTACATTAGCACTTCCAGGACCAGTAGCTACAGTAGTAATACCTGCATCTAGAGCTTCTTCAAAACATCTGTCCACAGGATTTATTGCATCTATAGCTCTAAGATGCGGTGTAACAGGATCAGTAATTTCATTTCCATCATTGCCTTCAAAGCCTAGCCCATCTTCCCACATTCCAATATGGCAATGAGCATCAATAATGCCAGGCATTAAAAAACCATTATTTCCATCAATAATTTCGCTATTTTCAGGAATTGACATATTGAAACCGAAATCGCATATTTTACCATTATCAATTAGAATGACTCCATTTTCGATAATTTCATCTTCAGTCATAGTGTGGATAGTAACATTTTTAATAGCTATCATTTAATCACTCCTAAAATAAAAGTTTTATTTCATAGTATTACTTTAATTGTAACATATTAGTAAAATAATTTGGAGGAATTAATCCAGTTTTTATTCCTTGGATAACTAACATATATGTGCAAGTTGTATCAAATCTTGCATCGTGATATTTAGATGATTCACCAAAAAGGGAAGTACATTTATTTTGAAGAAAATCCTCTTTAAGGTTTAGAAAATTTACAACTTCTCCAAGGGAAGGATTCTTTAATAAACCTCTAGAATTAGTAGCTTTACATATTTCTTTATAATATGCCATGGTACAAAATGAACCTTTAGGATTAAAAGGAATATCCAAAAATTCTAATTCACTTTTTAAAAATTTAATATCAAATTGAACGTTATGGCCAATAATTATATCACTATTGATAAAATCATCTATAAACTCTTCACATGTATCTTCGAAATATTTTCCATTACTGAGATTATAGAGCTTTTCTAAAGAAAAGCCATGAATAGCTTCAGCACTTTCACTCATTTCTTCTACGGTAAAGAAATAGTTTTTACCCACCGTTGTCTGAGGTTTTGTACTGGTATCTACTGTAATATAAGATAATTGACATATGTTTCCAGGTTTTATATTTGTAGTTTCTGTATCGAAAAATAATAATTTCATAAACAAGTTCTCCTTAAATTCTTAATATGATATAAACTATACATTTACTAATTTTAGTCAATAAGTTAATAGTATAATTCTCTTAAAGTTATGTCAATATATTGAGTCGTTTTACAGTTCTACTTTTGTATAAATTAAATAAGTGATAGGACTAATAGACTAAATAACAAAAAAATTATAAATAGAAAAATATTGAGATGAAATTTTTAGAAATTTAATTATATATTTAAAGAAAAATGAAAAGGTTTAATATGAAATGTAAAGGATTTTATATGAACAAATGGTAAAAAGTTTACACAAATATAATAAAGATTCGATAAAAAACTACATATATTAACTTATTATTAACAAAATTAATTATATTCATTGTTTTTATATTATGCTATAATGCAAATATTGAGTACAATTAAAAAAGGGGGCTTATATTATATGAGTTTATTATTTGTAATACCTACTAATAAACAAAATAAAGAGGAGTTACTAAAAATACTTCAGCAGCATAAGGAAATAAGATTTGTGTCTTTAGTTGGTATTGACTTTTTAGGTAACGATACGGATGAAAAAATTCCTGTTAAAAATTTCATAGAAGATATTGATACATNNTGTAATTTTACCGGGAATAGCTACCCTTAATAATGCAAAGGTAGATATGAAGGTTGATTTAACTTGTAATTGGTTTGTAGATTATAATTATGATTATATAGATGAAGAAACAAAAAAACCTGTAGGAACTATTAGAATGCCTTGTCACTTATATCATGAAGATATTGCCGTGGATTCTAGATATATATTAAAAAATTCTGTAGATCATTTTAGAGCTTCAATGATGAAGTTATTTGAAGAAAATCCACAATTTTTAGCAAACTTTAACATAAACTATGATGAAATAGAGGATGTAAGTATTACATCAGCTACAGAATTAGAATTTTGGGTAAATACTCCAAATGAATTAGCTGAAATAGAAGAATTATCAACATCCCAAGTATTAAAGGAGCAATACTGGAAAAGAACTAAGGGTCCTGTAAGAACAGCATTAGAAAAATCCTTAGATTTATTAGCTAAATATGGACTAGAACCAGAAATGGGTCATAAAGAAGTAGGGGGAGTTAAAGCTAAGCTTTCTGAGTCTGGAGTTCTAACCCATATCATGGAGCAATTGGAAATTGATTGGAAATTTTCCACAGCTCTTCAAACTTGTGATAATGAACTTTTGGTAAGAGGCTTAATAAAAGAAACTTTTAGAAAGAATGGTCTTGAAGTTACATTTCAAGCTAAGCCAATTGAAGAAGTGGCAGGAAATGGAGAGCATTTACATGTAGGTGTTACTCTAAAACTTAAAAATGGTAAGGTGATGAATCTATTCCACAGTTATGCTGAAAAAGACTTTTTAAGTGAAATAGGATATGGAGCAATAATGGGAGTATTAAAGAATTATGAAGTAATAAATCCTTTTGTTTCTTCAAACTATGATGCATTACAAAGACTAAAACCAGGCTTTGAAGCTCCAGTATGTATAGTTACTTCATTAGGATTTACTAAGGATGTGCCTTCAAGAAATAGAACTATACTTGTAGGATTAGTAAGAGATGCAATTAATCCAATGGCTACTAGATTTGAGTTAAGGTCACCAAATCCCAATACAAATATTTATCTAGTATTATCTTCTGTTATAATATCTATGGTAGATGGAATAAGCTATGTAGTTAAAAATAATAGAACTAGAGAAGAACTTTTGGCAGAGCTTTCTAAAAAGCCTGGAGTAAAAACTTCTTACTTAGAAGAAAGCAGATGCTATAGAAGTGAAGAGGATGTATTTGAATTTTATACAGAAGAAGAAAGAGAAGAGTATTTTGGTAAGGCTCCAAGCACTGTATATGAAAATTTATTAGCCTTTGATGATAAGGAAAGAGTACATGTTTTAACTAGAGACGGCGTAATAACTGATAAAGTGATTAAAGGATATAAAGAAGCAGTACTTGAAAGATGGACTACTGAGTTAGAACATAGAATTCTTCAAAACTATTCTAATGAAATTAGAAACATTAGAAGATCTAATGGAGATGATTTTATGGAATATGATCTTGAAAAATGGAGTGAAATTAATAAGCTAAGAGAAAAACTTATGAAAAATAATTTTGTAAGTAAAAGCTTATTTACTCAGATGAGAGAAGCAATTAATGATAAAAATTATGAGGAACTATCAGAGTTACAATTAATTGTAGATGAAGATATGAGAATCTTAAGAAGGTTATATATGAATTATAGAAGAAATCTTATGGATATATAAATATAAACAAAAAGGTAATCACTAGAAATTTTCTAGTGATTACCTTTTTAAATTAATGATAGTGAAAACTTAAATTACATAAATATAAGTTTTAGAATAAATATGATAGATAGAAGATACATTACTATAGAGATTGGTTTTTTATTCTCCTTATTTCCAAATATGTTGTTTAATAAGTTTATTAATGTATAAGAAAGAATTCCAAGAGTAAGACCATCACCAATGCTATAGCATAATGGCATTGCAGCTATAGTAATGAATGCAGGGAAGCCTTGAGTAAAATCCGTAAAGTCTATTTTCATAACACTTTCTAGCATCATAAAACCAATCCAAATTAAGCACGGAGCAGTAGCGCAACCAGGTATAGCTATAAATATTGGGGATAGAAACATTGCTAATAAGAATAAAACACCTGTAGTAACAGCAGTTAATCCAGTCCTTCCACCTTCGCTAACTCCAGCAGCACTTTCTACATAAGTAGTAACAGTGGAAACTCCAACTAAAGAACCAAAGGTGGTTCCTATAGCATCTACTAGTAAAGCTTTTTTTGCCATAGGGACATTACCGTCTTTATCTAACATATTAGCTTTAGAGCATACTCCAACTAAAGTACCAACGGTATCGAAAAAGTCTACAAATAAGAAAGTAAGGCAAACTGTTATGAAATTAAGAATAGCAGAGCTGTTAGTAAATACAGAAAAGTCAAGTTTAAAAGCTATTGCTTTGATTGACTCATATTTAAATATTCTGGTTGGAAGATATATGCCTGCAGTAGTAGCACCTTCAGGATTTACAATTGCATATATCCAACCAATTATAGAGCAAATAAGAATTGACCAAAGCATAGCTCCTTTAATATTTTTAGAATTTAAAATAGCTATAGTAAGAATGCCAATAACTGCAATTATAGCACTAGGAGCTACCATAGAACCAAGAGATACAAGAGTAGCTTCATTAGATACTACAATACCAGCACCTGTTAAACCTATAAAAGCAATAAAAAGTCCAATACCAGCAGTAACAGCGTGCTTCATTGTAAGTGGAATGCAATTAACCACAGCTTCTCGTACTCTAGTTAAAGAAAGAATGATAAAAATGATACCTTCTACAAAAACTGCAGTAAGAGCTATTTGCCATGAAATACCCATAGCACCACATACTGTAAAGGCAAAGAAAGCATTAAGTCCCATGCCAGATGCCAGTGCAAAAGGTGCGTTAGCATATAATCCCATAAGTATAGTAGTAAGTCCTGCAGCCAGGCAAGTGGCAGTTACTAGTGCACCAGCGGCTCCGTCACCCATAGCAGTACTAAGAAAATTAGGGTTTACAGCAATAATGTAAGCCATTGTTAGAAAGGTTGTAATTCCAGCAACAATTTCACGCTTTACGTTAGTCCCATTTTCGGTAAGTTTAAAATACTTCTCCATAAAATTCCCCCTTATATTAATAGGTATAATTTATTAATATTATTACAATCTACAAATATTACCAATACAAGATATTTATTACATATAAATTATAATAGGGACAATTTCTAATATTTTTTTGCCAGCCGGTAACTCATTATTATAGTTCAAATTAGAAACAAAACCTTTATACCTATCATTAGAGGTAATGAAATTCCATAATAATTTAGACACTAATGGATTGCTGTCAATAATATTATGATCTGATTGAGAATATTCATAACTAGCTATTTCGCCAACGATGGTACAAGGTCTACCAATATAACACTCTATGTCCATAGATGCATGTTTACTACAAACAGAAGTAATAATTAAAGTATCAGAATCAAAAGGGAGAGAGGCAGGGTATTTTAATACTTTATCTTCTGTTAAAGCTTTTATATTTCTATTTATCCAATTTATCATAGATGTATTATCTACTTGGGAGGTAATTTGTTGAAACTCCATTAATTCTAATGTATTTCTTAAAAGGTCTAAAGTGCTATCTGATTTTTCTATAGTACACTGGAATTCTACAATATCACCAGGAGAAATTGTATTCAAATCACTATTATTAATTAAAGGTTTAATTACATTATTACGATTTAATAGTGTTTCTAGATTTACAAATATATTAATTAAGGAACTTTCTATTTCATCTATAGACTTTCTTTGAGTACTTTTAGATAGAGTTACTGTAGCTGAGCCTTGAATAATCTTCCCACAAGTTAATTCGGATAAGGGGAGGGTGGCTTGAATAGTAGTATCTTCTCTTGTTGCATTTATTTCAATATTTTNNCCAAATCTATTTATAGCTATTTTATACATATCTCTAATTGTATCACCGTTAATATAGTAGGGCATAAAGATGTTCTTCATATAAAAACTCCTTATTTATTAATTTTTAATATATTCCTATATATATTCAAGATTAAATATATTTATCATTATTTTTACAAATAACTTAATATATAAAGATATAAAGTTTAATATAATAAAATTAATGCGAATATAATGTAACTGTTTCCAAATCTATGATATAATAACGTGGTAGAGGAGGGGGTCATATGGAAATTTTAATTGCATTAATACTTGGTGCCATTGTAGGCTACTTTTTAAAATTAGGTGAGAAGGGGAAAAATATAAATGGTAAATTACAACAACTTGGTGTAATATTCTTATTATTTTCTATGGGAGTTTCTATAGGAGCTGATAAGGACATAATAAAAAATCTTCCATCTATAGGGTTAAAGTCTTTTTTATTTGCAGTGGGTACCATAGGCGTAAGTATAGTACTTATATATTTTTTATCAGAAAAATTTATGCCTAAAGAAAATCAATTACATAAGGAAAAAAATTTANNACTTAAATCTTAATGAAGAAACCATAGTTGAAGATGGTGATGAACTTTTAAATGAGGCATGTGGGGAGGACAAGTAACATGACATACATAATAATAGTATCTATATTGATTGGAATGGGGTGTGGTTATTTTGTATTTCCACCAGAGATAATAAGTAGTATGGACAAGGTTGCTTCCATTTCATTGTTTGCATTAATTTTTTTAGTTGGAATAGATGTAGGTGGTAACAAGAAGATATTTAAGGATTTAAAAAAAGTAGGTTTAAAAGTTCTATTAATACCTTTTGGAGGAATTGTTGGTAGTTTGGTAGGTGGGCTTTTAGTAGGATTCTTATTCAACATGGCTATTAATGAAAGTTTGGCTATAGGTTCAGGATTTGGATGGTACAGCATATCAGGGATAATGCTTAAGGAGATGGGTGGAGATACATTAGGGGCCATAGCATTCTTAACAAATGTATTCCGTGAAATACTAACTGTTATTTTAATTCCTATATTAGCTAAAAAGCTAAATGGATATACAGCTATAGCACCTGCAGGGGCTACATCTATGGATACTACATTGCCACTTATAGCTAAAGCAACAAATCCAGAGATAGCTGTAATCTCATTTATAAATGGAGTTATATTAAGCTCTTTAGTTCCGGTACTTGTGACATTCTTTTATAATTTAGGATAAGATTACTTTAAGTAGTTCTAGTTTTCACAATTGCAAATTAAAAAACTATATAAAAATGATGGTATAAATTACTTATTTATACCATCATTTTTATGTTTATATTTATATTAGTTAGGGACTAATAACTAATAACTAAATTAAGGTGTTTATCTATTTATATAGTGAGTATGAAGTAAATGGTGAGATTTTTCTCCATTAGGTTTTCCAAGGAATTCATTATAAAGTTTTATTATCTCAGGGTTTTCATGAGATTTTCTTATAACCTTATTAACATCCTCACTATAAAGAGCATTCATTCTTTTTTCAATTAAGGAATATTGCTCATTAGAGTATGGTTGACCACCGCCGTTTATACATCCTCCGGGACATGCCATAACTTCAATGAAATGATATTTTTTAGATGTATCTTCTATATTATCTAACAAATTCTTTGCATTTGCAAGTCCATTTACAATAGCTATATTAATAGTGTTACCATCAATAACTAATGAAGCTTCTTTGATTCCTTCAAGACCTCTAACGGATTTAAAGTCAAGATCTTCTAAAGTTTTATTTGTAATCCATTCATAAGCGGTACGTAAAGCAGCTTCCATAACACCACCACTAGTTCCGAAAATTACTCCAGCACCAGTAGATTCACCCATAATAGTATCAAAATCAGTTGAAGGTAAAGAAGCAAAATCTAATCCTGAACGTTTAATCATTTTAGATAATTCTCTTGTAGTTATAACTACATCGATATCTGGATTACCATTTTCATTGATAAATTCTTCTCTATTAGCTTCAAATTTTTTAGCAACACATGGCATAACAGATACAACAAAAAGTTTTTCAGATGGTATACCTAATTTTTCAGCTAGATATGATTTTGCAATAGCTCCCCACATTTGTTGAGGCGATTTACATGTTGATGGAAGATTTAATAGTTTTCCATAGTGTTTTTCTATAAAATTAATCCATCCTGGGCAACAACTTGTAATCATAGGAAGATTTTTACCACTCTTATATCTTTCTAAGAATTCTGTAGCTTCTTCCATAATAGTTAAATCTGCTGCGAAATCAGTATCATAAACCTTATCAAATCCAAGTTCTCTTAGAGCTTCAACCATCTTACCAGTAACAGCTCCTTCTTTAATTCCAAATTCTTCACCAAGGGCAGCTCGAACAGCTGGAGCAGTTTGAACTACAACATATTTATCATTATTACCTATAGCATTTAATACATCTATAGTGTTGTCTCTTTCCATTAAAGCACCAGTAGGACAGACATTTATACATTGACCACATAAAGTACAAGTACTATTGTTTAATTCTTCAAAAAAGGCAGTACTTATAGTAGTATCAAAACCTCTATTTACTGGACCAATAGCACCAACCTGTTGAACTTGGCTACAAACAGCTTCGCATCTTCTACATAAAATACACTTAGAAGTATCCCTTACTATAGAAGGATTTTTAAGTTCTTTCATACCTACAGATTTTGAACCAGTATATTTTAAATTAGTTACTCCATAAGTGCTAGCAAGCTCTTGAAGTTCACAATTTAAATTCTTTTGACAAGTTAAACAATCCATTGAATGGTCTGATAATAAAAGTTCAATTATAGTTTTTCTTGCAGCTATTACTCTTGGAGGACTAGTATTAACGACCATACCAGGAGCAACAGCTGTACAACAAGATGGGGCTAAATTTTTTCTTCCTTCCACTTCAACTACACAAACTCTACAAGAACCAGGCTTATTTGTAGTCTTTTTATCATGAAGATTTAGGTAGCAAAGGGTAGGGATTTTTATATTAAGCTTACGTGCAGCATCAAGAATTGTGGTTCCTTGCTCCACAGATATTTCTTTATTATTTATTTTAAGTGTAACTAAACTCAATACTTTCACCTCTTTTAAATTATTAAACTAGATCTATTGCATCCACTGGACAGCTAGATTTACATGCACCACATTTAATACATTTGCTATGGTCAATTATATGTTTAGTCTTAACTTTACCTTGGATGCATCCAACTGGACATTGTCTTGCACATTTAGTACAACCAATACATCTATCAGTAATAACAAATTTCATAAGGTCTTTACAAACTCCTGATGGACAAATCTTATCTACAACGTGGCTCTTATATTCATCATAGAAATATTTCATTGTACTAAGAATAGGGTTAGGAGAAGTTTGGCCTAAAGCGCAAAGGGAAGTATCTTTTATAGTGTTACTAAGCTCTTGAAGCTTATCTAAATCGCTTAAATCACCTTCACCCTTTGAAATTCTTTCAAGGATTTCGAGTAAACGAGTGTTACCAATTCTACAAGGTGTACATTTACCACAAGATTCTTCTCTAGTAAATTCTAAGTAGAATTTGGCAATATCAACCATACAGTTGTCTTCATCCATTACTATCATACCACCAGAACCCATCATAGAACCGATAGCACTTAAAGAATCAAAGTCAATAGGAGTATCTAAAAATTCTTTAGGAATACATCCACCAGAAGGACCTCCAGTTTGAAGAGCTTTGAATTCTTTATCAAATTTAATTCCTCCGCCTACTTCATAAAGGATTTCTCTTAAAGTTGTTCCCATAGGTACTTCTACAAGACCAACATTATTAATTTTACCAGCTAGAGCAAAAACCTTAGTACCAGCAGAAGTTTTAGTTCCTATAGAGCTAAACCAATCTGCACCATTATTAATTATAGCTGGAATATTTGCTAAAGTTTCAACGTTATTAACACAAGTTGGTTTATTCCAAAGTCCAGATTCAGCAGGGAATGGTGGTTTATTTGTAGGTTCTCCGCGGTTACCTTCTATTGAGTGAATAAGAGCAGTCTCTTCACCACATACAAAAGCACCAGCTCCATATTTAATTTCAATATCAAAATCAAAGCCTGAATTTAGTATGTTTTTACCAAGAAGTCCATATTCTCTGGCTTGACTTATAGCTGTTCTAAGTCTTTGGATAGCTAGTGGATACTCAGCTCTAATATAGATATTACCTTTAGTAGCACCTATAGCATAACCAGCTATAGCCATAGCTTCAAGAACACTATTTGGATCACCCTCTAGAATTGAACGATCCATGAATGCGCCAGGGTCGCCTTCATCAGCATTACAAATAATATATTTTTGATCGGCATTGTAGCCTTTTGCAAATTGCCATTTTTTTCCTGTAGGGAAGCCGCCACCGCCTCTTCCTCTTAATCCAGATTGTAATATAATATTTATTACATCATCTGGAGTGTATTCAGTTAGACATTTTCCAAGAGCTATATATCCTTTTTCAGCTATATATTCATCAATATTTTCAGGATTTATTNNGCTATTCTTACTTGCTTTTTATAAAAGGTCATTTCATCTTGGGTTTTAACTTTTTCTTTTATAGTCGGCTCCTCATAAAGTAATCTTTCTATAACTTTTCCATTAACAATATGATCATTGATGATTTCTTCAGCATCTTCAGGAGTCACATGAACATAAAATACATCATCTGGAGTAATTTTTACTATAGGACCTTTTTCACAGAATCCGAAACAACCAGTTATAGAAACGTATACTTTATCCTCCAAACCCAACTTTTTAATCTCTTTTTCAAGATTATCTTTAATTAAATCACTTTGTGCAGACTTACATCCAGTTCCGCCACAAATAAGAATTTCTTTTGTATAGTTATTTTTTTCACAATCAAAGCCGGCAATACCAGTTGCCTTTCTAATATTAAGGGATGATTTGTATTCCTGATAAATTTTATTTAATTCTTCAAAGGAATTTATTCTATTCAACTTTGTTACCTCCTAATTTTATTCATATTCAGCTAATATACTTTTTACTTGGTCTGGAGTACAATGACCGTAAACCTTATCATTTATGGTTAAAACAGGAGCAAGACCACAGGCGCCAACGCATCTTAGTGAACCTAGTGTGAATTTCATGTCTTCTGTAGTTTGTCCAGATTTAATGCTTAATTCTTTTTCAAATTCCTTAAGAATATCTCCAGCGCCACGAACAAAACATGCAGTCCCCATGCAAACATTTATTACATTCTTACCACGAGGTTCTGTAGTAAAGAATGAGTAGAATGTTACAACACCATAAACCTTAGATACAGGTAAATTAAGTTTATCAGCTACGAAAGTTTGAACTTCCTTAGGTAGATATCCAAAGATATGCTGAGCTCTATGCAAAACCTCTATTAAAGCTCCATCTTTGCTAGGTAAGGATTCAATAAAATCATCCAATTCCTTAAACATTAGATTTTTTTCTAAGTTACAACACACTTAAAAAATACCCCCTTACTAAATAAGTTTAACATTGAAAATATACAAAATATTTTCAATAATTCATCAAATCACTAACAGTATAATCCTTTTTTAAAGGTTTGTATAGTGGAATTTTAAAAATAATGTAATCTATTACAACAAATAATTAATAATATTTATTAAATAAATTAATTAATTATTTCTGTCCAATAATTTTTATAAGTTCAATAACATATTGTGGTAATTGAAGGGATAAAATGGTAAAATATTTATATAACATAAATATATGGAGCTGATATTATGAATTGTTACGATTTAGCTATAATCAATGGAAATATATATGTGGAAGGAGAATTTATTAGAGGAAATTTGTATATTAATAATGGTATTATTAAAAACATATCAAAGGATATTTTCTTAGCAAAAGATATTTATGATACAAAAGAGAATTATGTATTACCAGGATTTATAGATCCTCATGTACATTTTCAGCTTAAGGTAGGAAGTGATGTTTCTGCTGATGATTTTTACAATGGTTCTATAGTAGCTGCATATGGTGGAGTTACAACATTTATAGATTTTTTAGATCCTGTAAAAAATATTGAAGAATTAGAAAGAGCTTATGTGGATAGAAAAAGAAAAGCTAAAATTTCCGTTATAGATTATGGGTTTCATAGTACTATTGCAAATTTTCAGGATAATGAAGAGCTATTTATTGAGGAGATTAAAAAGCGTGGAATTTGTAGTATAAAATTCTTTACTACTTATAGTTCAAGTAATAGAAAAACTGATTTAAGAACTATCAATAATTTACTGAAAATTTCAAAAAAACAGAGAATTATGCTTATATCCCATAGCGAAAATGAAGAATTTATCAGGGAGGGCAAGTTTCCAGTAAGTGTTCATGAAGAAAATAGACCAACATTATGTGAGACTACAGAAGTTTTAACTTTAGCTGAAATGACTAGGAACATGGATGGATATATGTATATTGTCCACCTTAGTTCGGGAGAATCTTTAAGACGAATTATGGATTTATATAAAAGTTTAGTAGATAAAAATTTATTTATAGAAAGTTGCCCTCAATATTTTTATTTATCAAAAGACAATTATTCATTGGAAGATGGATTTCTATATACCTTAACACCACCTCTTAGATCTTTAAAAGAAATTGATGAATTAAGAAAAAATATAGAGAATGTGAGTGTTATAGGGACTGATCATTGTCCATTTAAATCTTATGAAAAAGAAAGAGAAACCTTAGATTTAATACCTATGGGCATAGGAGGGATAGAGCATTCTTTTAATTTATTGTATACAATGTTTGGAGAAAAGGTAATTGATAAATTTACAAAGAATCCAGCAAAAATTCATGGCTTATATCCTAAAAAAGGAACATTACTTCCAGGATCAGATGCTGATGTTGTAATATTTGACCCTTTAGCTAGTCATAAAATAAAGAATTCTCATTCTAATTGCGACTATAATTTATATGAAGGAATAGATGTTCAAGGTAAAGTTATAACTACGATTTCGAGGGGGAAATTTATTATAAAGGATGAAGAATTAGTATGTATTGAAAAAGGAAATTATGTAGGTAGAGAGTTAAAGCTATAGAGAATAAAAAAAATATATATTTATATGCTTTTATGACTAATTAATCAGTAAGTATGAAAGGAGGTGCTTTAGTAGGATTTTTATCTTACTAAAGAGAATTATGAATTATAAAGTAATAGGTAGTAGTGTATCTAGGTTAGATGGTGTGGCGAAGGTTACTGGGAAGGCTAAGTATGCAGATGACTATTTTGAAAGAGAAATGTTAGTAGGAAAGGTGCTTAGAAGTCCTTATGCTCATGCAAAAATAAAAGGTATTGATGTTTCTAAAGCAAAAGATTTAGAAGGTGTTGAAGCAGTAATTACTCACCTAGATTTACCTAAAATAAAATTTGCAACGGCTGGACATCCTTGGACCTTTGATGAAGCACATAGAGATGTAGAAGATAGATTAATCATTACTGATAAAGTTCGCTTTTGTGGAGAACCTGTGGCGGCAGTTGTAGCAACAGATGAAATAATAGCTAAGAAAGCTTTAAAACTTATAGAGGTAGAATATGAGGTGTTACCATTTGTATTGGATCAAGAGGAAGCTATAAAAGAAGGCGCTCCTATAATACATGAAGAAAGAAAAGATAATATTATAAATTCCTTTGGCAATGGAGTAGGAGATGTAGAAAAGGAATTAAAGGAAGCTGACAAAGTATTTATAGGTAAATTTNNCTGTACAACATTGTCATATGGAAAATCATAGTGCTTATGCTTATGTGGAATCAGATGGAAGAATTGTAATTGTAACTTCTACTCAAATTCCTCATATAGTTAGGAGAATAGTAGGACAGGCACTTGGGTTGCCATGGGGAAGAATAAGAGTTATAAAGCCATATATAGGTGGTGGATTTGGAAATAAGCAAGATGTTGTTATAGAGCCATTAACAGTAGCTATGACACTTACAGTTAATGGAAGACCAGTAAGATATGCATTAACTAGAGAGGAATGTTTTATAGATACAAGAGTTCGTCATGCTATGCAATTTGCATTTAAAACGGGAGTTTCTAAGGATGGTAAGTTATTAGCAATAGACATAAAGAACTTAGTAAACAATGGAGCCTATGCGTCCCATGGACATTCAGTGACCATGAGTTGTGGAAGTAAATTTAGACCATTATATGATTTTAATGCTATAAAATATGAGCCTAAAACTATATATACTAATATTCCAGTAGCAGGAGCTATGAGAGGGTATGGGGTTCCGCAAATTTCTTTTGCTCTAGAAAGTCATTTAGATGATATTGCTAGAGAACTCAATATAGATCCTGTAGAATTTAGATTGAAAAACTTGGTAAAGCAAAATCATGTAGATCCATCTTCTAAAAATGTTGTGCGTTCTATGGGACTACCACAGTGCCTTGAAAAGGGGAAGAAGTTAATAAATTGGGACGAAAAGAAAAAAAATTATAAAAGTCAAGCAGGTAATTTAGTACGTGGAGTAGGAATGGCTTGTTTTAGCTATTTTGCAGGGACTCATCCAGTAGCTTTAGAAGCGGCAGGTGCAAGAATTGTTATGAATCAAGATGGCTCAGTACAGTTGCAAATTGGGGCTACAGAAATTGGTCAAGGTAGTGATACTGTATTTGCACAAATGACTTCAGAAGTTTTAGGAATTCCAATAGATATGGTTCATGTAATTTCAAATCAGGATACTGATGTTACTCCATTTGATACAGGGGCTTATGCATCAAGACAGACCTTTGTTACAGGTGCTGCAGTAAAAAAAGCTGCTATAGAGGTGAAAAGTAAAGTCCTTCAGTTTGCTAGCAGAAAAAATGGTCTCAATCCAGAGGTAATGGATATAGTGGAGTGCAATATAGTTGAAAAAACAACAGGGATAGTTGTCTGTCCTCTTGAACAAATAGCATTAGAATCATTTTATGATCGAATTTATAGTTGTCCTATAACTAGTGACATTTCTGTTAATATAAGGACTAACGTAGTTGCCTATGGAGCAACTTTTGCAGAAGTTGAAGTAGACATGAAAACTGGTCAAATTGCCGTCGTAGAAATATATAATATTCATGACTCTGGAACTATAATTAATCCAATGTTGGCAGAAGGGCAAGTTGATGGTGGTGTAAGTATGGCACTTGGATATGCTTTATCAGAGCAAATGATATTTGATGAGAAAACTGGAAGAACTCTTAATAATAATCTTTTAGATTATAAATTACAAACTATTTTAGACACTCCTAATATTGGTTCAGCCTTTGTAGAAATTCCAGATGATGCAGGAAGCTTTGGACAAAAATCATTAGGAGAAAATACAACACTTTCTCCAGCTCCAGCTATAAGAAATGCGGTTCTAGATGCAACTGGTGTTGCCTTTAATAGAATACCAATGAATCCACAAAGAGTATTCGAAAAATTTAAGGAAGAAGGCTTAATATAGAATTTCTCTTAAATTTAATAGTACAGATTTCATAGCTAGTAAATTGAAGTTACAAATATAGAAGGAGGTGGATTTTAGTAGAGGATTAAATCTCTACTAAAGACAAAAATGTTTGATATTAAAAATATACTAGAGCCTAGCAGTATAGAAGAGGCAGTAAAAATTCTTTATGAAAATAACAATTTAAAAATAATATCTGGTGGAACTGATGTTTTAATTAAATTACATCATGGTGGTATGGAAGAAACGGAACTTTTAAGTTTGAAAAATTTAGCGGAATTAGATTTCATAAAAGTTCTAGAAAATGGCACCATAGAAATTGGATCCACCACTTGTTTTACTAATATATATAGAAATAAAATTATACAAGAATTTGTTCCTGCTTTAGGACAAGGAGCTGTATCTATGGGAGGACCGCAGATAAGAAATATGGCTACTATTGGAGGAAATGTATGTAATGGAGCTGTTTCAGCAGATAGTGCACCAAGTTTATTTGCTTTTAATGCTAAGTTAAGATTAAGAAGTTTTCGGGGAGAAAGAATAGTTCCCATAGAAGAATTCTATGAAGGTCCTGGAAAGGTAAATATAAGAAATGATGAAATTCTTATAAGCATTTTAATTGAAAAAAAGGACTATGAAGGAGCAAGAGGAACATATATTAAGTATAGCAATCGAAAGGCAATGGATATTTCTATGTTAGGTGTATGTGTTGTTACTAATGTGAAGGAAAATAAATTTAAAGATTTAAGAATAGCCCTAGGGGTAGCAGCACCACCGCCTATAAGATCTAAGGATGCAGAAAAGTATGCTCTTGGTCTAGAAATTTCAGGAGAAAGTATTAAGAATATTGCACAACAGACAGTAAAATCAGCAAGGGCTAGAGATTCATGGAGAGCATCAAAGGATTATAGGGAGCATTTAATACAAGAATTAACAATAAGAGCTATTGAAGAAGTAACTAAATAGTGGAGGATTTTATTATGAGCGATAAGAACTTTAGGAAGGTATCAATGAAGGTAAATGGAAAAAAATACACTTTAGAAGTAGATGTACGAGAGTCTTTGTTAGATGTATTGCGAAATAGACTTCAATTTACAGGGGTAAAGCAAGGATGTTCAGTTGGAGAATGTGGAGCTTGTACAGTATTAGTAGACGGTATCCCCATAGATTCATGTATTTATATGGCTGTTTGGGCTAATGAAAAAGAAATTTTAACCATAGAAGGTGTGTCGAAAAATGGTAATTTATCAAAAGTACAAAAGGCATTTGTAGAGGAGGGAGCAATTCAATGTGGTTTCTGTACTCCTGGATTAGTACTTACAACTACAGCTTTATTAAATAGCGGACAAGAATATAGTGATGAAGAAATAAAAAGAGAAATATCCGGACACTTATGTAGATGTACTGGATATCAAAAAATATTTAATGCTACAAAGAAATCACTAAATAAATAATTTAAATAAAATCCTAGTTAATGTCTATGCTAGGATTTTATTATGGAAAAACATAAGAGATATATGAAGAGTGTTAATCAACTTCATGTATCTCTTATATAGTTTTGGGGAATACATAGTTAATTATTTGTTCAAAGTCATACCGGATTTAGTTTTAATAACAGGCTTTTCAGACTTATCATTAGGTAAGATTAAATTTAATATTACAGCAAATATAGTTGCAGTTGTTACACCAGAACCAAATATTATCTGTAAGGATTCTGGAAACATACTAAGAGCCTCAGGTCGAACAATGACGCCTACACCTAAAGCAAAGGAAATTCCAATTACAAAAATGTTTCTTCTGGTCATATCAACTTTGCCTAGAATTTTAATACCAGAACAAGCAATGGAACCGAACATAACTATACCAGCAGCTCCAAGAACTGGACTAGGCATAATCGATATTAAAGAAGCGAATTTTGGTATTAAACCCATTATTGACAGTATTATTCCAGCTACAATTATAACAAACCTACTAGCAACTCCTGTAACATTTATAAGACCAGTACACTGGCTAAAGGATGTATTTGCAGTAGAGTTAAAAAATCCAGCTAAGATTGAGCCAAGTCCATCACAAAGTACACCTCCAAAAAGTTGTTTGTTAGAAACTTCAATTTCACAGGCTTCTCCAATAGCTAGAGTATCACCTACAGTTTCTACAGTAGTTGCTAGATAAACAGCTAAAAAACTAATAATGGCTGGTGCGGAAAAATTAATTCCAAATTTAAGAGGTTTAGGAATAGAAATCCAGGATGCAGCAGATATTGGAGTAGTGTCTAATAAGCCAAAAGGGATAGCTAACAAGTATCCACATAATATACCTATAAATATAGAACAAGAACTTATAAAAGTATTTTTAGATTGATTGGTAATTACAATGATAATTAGGACAATAGCACCGAGCAATAAAAATTTTGGATCTCCATAGTTTGGGTTTCCAGAACCACCAGCTAGCCAGTCAATTCCAACAGGAATTATAGTAATACCTATCATAGTAACTACAGTACCAGTAACAAGTGGTGGAAAAATTTTTTTAACGTGATTAATGAAAAAACTTAAAATTACTTCTAATAGTGCTCCTATCATTGTAGCTGTGCATATAGTAGCAATACCTAAAGTCATGTTGCCGTTATAAGTGCTACCGATGGCAATAGCCGGGCTTACAAAAGCAAAGGAGGTACCCATGATAAATGGAAGCTTGCTTCCTATAGGGCCAATGCCTTTAGCTTGAATAAGTGTTGTAAGACCAGAAGCAAATAGGGCACATGAGACTAGAAATGATGTGTCAGATATTTTTAATCCTAATGCACCAGCTACTACTAGTGGAACTGCTACTATACCACTGAAACATGCAAAAATTGCTTGAAATGCAAGAATTAAAGTTTGTTTAATAGGTGGTTTGTCATCTAGTTTAATTCTAAGAAGCGATTTCTTTGGAGCGTTAGTTGATTGCAATTTAATTCCCCCTCTAAAATTTATAATTATATCTTACGCATAATGCATGAAGTGCTATAAATGTTTTACTAACTAGTTAATATAAAAAATAAATAAAAAAATATATATTTAACTATAGTTTATGAATAAGCATAATAAATTTATGAATAAATGTTAAGAGAATATAATAATTTAAGTTTGAAATGGATAAATTTAAAGTATTTAGATTTTACCAATAAGAAAAAAATTAAATAAATTTACAAAAAAGTAGATAAAATATTTAGAATTATCTAATTTCTATATTGACATTAAATGTAATTAGAGGTTATAATTTGATTAACTAGTCAGTAAAAAATTAATGATGAATTTCAAAAAAAATAAAGTGCAGAAATTTATTTTGTAATAGGAGATTTTAAAAAATATCAAGGGGTGGATTTTGTGGAGAATATTAAAAATCTTATGGAGAAGCTTGAAAAACTTGATTTCGGGGAGATGTACAATAATGATTTTTTCTTAACCTGGGAAAAGANNAAAAAGTAATGAAGAATTAGAATCAGTATTTGTTGTTGCTGATATTCTTCGTGCAATGAGAAAAAATAATATATCGACAAAAATATTTGATAGCGGATTAGGCATTTCAGTATTTAGAGATAATTCAACTAGAACTAGATTTAGTTTTGCTAGTGCATGCAACTTATTAGGACTAGAGGTACAAGATCTCGATGAAGGAAAATCTCAAATAGCTCATGGAGAAACTGTACGTGAAACTGCAAATATGATTTCTTTTATGGCAGACATAATTGGGATTAGAGATGATATGTTTATAGGAAAAGGCAATGCTTATATGAAAGAAGTTTCTAATGCTGTTCAGGAAGGCTATGCTGATGGAGTATTAGAACAACGTCCAACTCTTGTTAACTTACAATGTGATATAGACCATCCAACTCAATGTATGGCAGATTTATTACACTTAATCCACTATTTTGGTGGAGTGGAAAATTTAAAAGGTAAAAAATTAGCTATGACTTGGGCTTATTCACCTTCTTATGGTAAACCACTTTCGGTTCCACAAGGAGTTATAGGACTGATGACAAGAATGGGAATGGATGTTGTACTAGCACATCCAGAAGGATATGATGTACTTCCTGAAGTAGTGGAAGTTGCTAGGGAAAATGTAGAAAAAAATGGAGGAAGCTTCATAAAGACTAATTCTATGAAAGAAGCATTTGAAAATGCAGATATAGTTTATCCAAAAAGTTGGGCACCTTTTAAAGCTATGGAAAAGCGTACAGAACTATATTCAAAGGGAGATAGAGCTGGTATTGATGAACTTGAGAAAGAATTGTTGATAGAAAATACTAAATATAAGGATTGGGAGTGCAATGAAAAAATGATGGAACTCACTAAATATGGAAAAGCATTATATCTTCATTGTTTACCAGCTGATATAACAGGAGTAAATTGTGCAAATGGAGAAGTAGAGAAATCTGTATTTGATCGTTACCGTGAATTACTATACCGTGAAGCTGGGTTTAAACCATATATAATTGCAGCCATGATGTTATTAAGTAAAGTTAAGGATCCTATAGCTACTTTTGAGAAATTGCTAGAAGAAGACAATCCAAGATTTATAGAAAAGTAAATAATAAATAGATTAATTGAATTACATAGTTACTTAAGGGTATTTAATACTTTTAAGTAACTTATGAATTATAAGGGGGAGTAAATATGAGTGACAAAATGCGTCCAATAAGTTTTGAAAAACTCATTAACTGGATTTTTACTGAACTTAAAACTAAAGAAAGTATTTTTGGAATTCATAAAGATAAGTTTTACTACGGAATCCCTAATAATACTATTCCTTTTTTAGGTGAGAGTTTAGGCCTACCAATTGGACCAGCAGCAGGGCCTAGTTCACAATTGGCTCAAAATATTATAGCGGCTTATCTTACTGGGAGTAGATTTATTGAATTAAAGACAGTTCAGATTATTGATGGAGAAGATCTTCCAGTATTAAAACCATGTATTAATGCTGAGGACGAATGCTATAACGTAGAGTGGTCTACAGAACTTACTGTAGAGGAAGCCTATGAGGAATATGTGAAAGCTTGGATTATATTACATGTTTTAATGAAGGAACTTAATTTAAGCCAGGAAAGAGACTTTGTTTTTAATATGAGTGTAGGATATGATTTGGATGGAATAAAATCAGATAAAATAAACTCCTATATAGAAAATATGAAAAATTCAGTAAATTCAAAAATATGGAAGGAATCTTTGCAAGTGTTGGAGAATAATATAGAAAAATTTTATAGATTTTCTATTGAAGACTTAAATAAAATTTCTTCAAGGTTGTGTAATTCAATTACACTATCCACTCTACATGGATGTCCTCCACAAGAAATAGAAAGAATTGCTACCTATTTATTAAAAGAAAAACATCTTCATACATTTGTAAAAATGAATCCTACATTGCTTGGTGAAGAGTTTGTAAGAGAAACTTTTAATAAAATGGGTTATGAATATATAAAATTAAATTCACATCATTTTAAAAACGATCTGAAATACGATGATGGAATAAAAATGATAAAAAAATTAAAAGAAGTGGCTACAATGGAAAATTTGGAGATAGGAGTAAAACTTACTAATACTCTTCCAGTAAGGGTATTAAATGAAGAATTACCAGGAGAAGAGATGTACATGTCAGGGAGATCTTTATATCCTTTAACAATTAATTTAGCAAGTAAACTTTCTAAGGAATTTGAAGGAAAGTTATATATTTCATATTCCGGTGGAGCAGAATCCTTTAATGTAGAGAAGATATTTGCAACAGGAATATGTCCAGTAACTTTTGCTACTACAATATTAAAACCAGGTGGTTATGAAAGAATTGAACAGATAGCTAAAAAGGTAGAGCCACTTATTTCTAATAGAAAGTTAACAATTGATATGCAATTACTAGAAATACTGGCAAAGGAATCAATTAATGATAAGCATCACCTTAAGGGAGCAAGGATTGTTAAAAGTAGAAAGATAGATAGGGAATTACCTATATATAATTGCACTATTGCACCTTGTAGTGAAGGTTGTCCCATAGCTCAACAGATTCCAAAGTATATAGAGCTTGTAGGAGATGGAAAATATGATGAAGCTTTTGAAGTAATAGTTAGAGATAATGCAGCTCCAGCTATAACAGGGACCATATGTAATCATAATTGTCAATATAAATGTACTAGACTAGATTATGATAGTTCTTTAGAAATTAGAAGAATCAAAAAAATGGCCGTGGATAATGCTGAAGACACCTATACAAAGAATATAAAGGCAAGCCCAATTAAAAGTCATAAAAATGTAGCTATCATAGGAGCTGGTGTAGCAGGGTTATCAACAGCTCTATATCTTAGAAGAAATGGTATTAATGTAGAAGTATTTGAAAAAAGGGATAAACCATATGGGGTTATAAACTATGTAATTCCAAATTTTAGAATAGATAATTCAATTTTAGAACAGGATTTTCAAATGGTTAAAAGCCATGGAGTAAAGGTAACCTATGGGATAGCTGAACAGGTTGATTTAAATATTCTAAAGGAAAATTTTGATTATATTGTCCTTGCAACTGGAGCTTGGAAGCCAGGATATATTACCCTTAAAAAAGGTAATGATAGAGTCTTAAACGCTATTCAATTCTTAGAAGAGTTTAAAAAAAATAGTGAGGATATAAAACTAGGCACTCATGTATGCGTTATTGGTGGAGGGGACGTAGCTATGGATGTAGCTCGTGCTGCTAAAAGGGTTAATGGAGTTGAAAAGGTAACCATTATATATAGGAGAACTAAAGATTTAATGCCTGCTAGTAAAGAAGAAATTAGATTAGCTGTTGATGATGGTATTGAATTTAAAGAGTTATTATACCCTGTAGCTTTAGAAGATAATAACCTTGTTTGTGAAAGAATGATTTTAGGAGAACAAGATAAATCAGGTAGAAAAAGTCCAATTTCTTTAGGAAAATATGAAGAGATTAATGCAACTACAGTTATAGCTGCTGTTGGAGAAAAAGTAGATTCGAAATTCTTTGGGAATCTTGGTATAGAGTTAAATTCTAAAGGACTTCCTGAAGTAAACAGTAAATGTGAAACTAATATATCTAATGTATATGTAGCTGGAGATGCTAAAAATGGTCCAGGTACAATAGTAGAAGCAATGTCTCATGGGAAAATTATAGCTAGGGATATTTTAAGAAAAGAAAATATGCCTTGTGATTTCTGTAGAACTGAGAAAAATACTTGTGGATATGAACTTAAAAAATCCTATGAAAGAAAAGGTGTACTACTTGAAACAATACCTTCTAAGGAGGAGGCTATCAGATGTCTCAAATGCAATAAGATTTGTGAAATATGTGTAGATGTTTGTCCTAATAGAGCAAATATGTTTATAGAAATTAAAGACGGTCCTATAGCAGGTCATCAAATTATACATTTAGATGGTATGTGCAATGAATGTGGCAATTGTGGAGTATTCTGTCCATATAAAGGTAATCCTTACAAGGATAAAATAACTATATTTTGGGGTGAGGAAGATTTTGAAAATAGTAGCAATTCAGGTTTCTATGTTATAGATTCTAGTATAGGTATTTGTAAAATTCGAGATGAAAAAGGTAAAATTTTTAATTGGTGTATTAAAGAAAAGAACTCAGAATCAATCTCAGCAGAAATGAAAGGTATTATAGAAACTTGTATAAAGAGACATGAATATAGAATCTAGATATATTTAATTAAGGTTATATTAGTTAATCTATAGGGGGAGTGAAAATGCTACTAGTAGGTAATGGGAAAGTTGTAACCAGAGATGATCCAAATTCAATTATAGATGATGGATGTATAGCTATAGAAAAAAATAAAATTGTAGAAGTAGGAATTACAAAAACTTTAAAAGAAAAATACTTAGATTATAAATTCATTGATGCAAGAGAAAAATTAATAATGCCAGGTTTTATAAATACACATATGCATTATTACAGTACTTTTGCTAGAGGAATTGCTAATGATAGTCCTCCAGCAAAATGCTTTTCAGATATATTGAAGGGACTATGGTGGAGATTAGACAAAAAATTAACCCTAAATGATGTTTATTATAGTGCAATAGTACCAATGATTGATCAAATTAAAAATGGTGTAACAACTTCCTTTGATCATCATGCCAGTCCGCATGCTTTAAGGGGTAGTTTATTTACTATTGCAGATGCAGCTAAGGAAGTTGGTATCAGAAGCAACTTAAGTTATGAAACTTCTGACAGAGATGGAGATATAGTAGCAAAACAAGGTATTGAGGAAAATATTGAATTTATAAAGTATTGTAATGAAAAAAAGGACGAAATGATAAAAGGATTGTTTGGACTTCATGCATCTATGACTATTAGTGAAAATACTTTAGAGAGATGTCTAACAGCAATAGAGGGTTTAAATACAGGATTTCATGTACACTGTGCTGAGGGAATTGAAGATGTACAAGATTCTATAGAAAAGTATGGTGTAGGAGTAATTGAAAGATGGTATAAAAGAGGCGTTCTTTCTAATAAGACAATAGCTGTTCATTGTGTACACCTAACTGATGAGGAAATGGATATGCTTAAAGAAAAGAACACCATAGTAGTTAATAATCCTCAATCTAATATGGGAAATGCAGTAGGAGCATCACCAATTTTAAAAATGACTAAGAAAGAAATATTGTTGGGTCTAGGAACAGATGGCTATACTTCAGATATTCTAGAATCTTATAAAACCGGAAGTGTTATTCAAAGGCATGAAGCTAAAGATTCAACAGTAGCTTGGGGAGAATTTCCACAAATACTTTTCAAAGGTAATAGAGTTATAGCTGAAAGATTTATAGATAGTTCTATAGGAGTTATAAAGGAAGGTGCTTTAGCTGATGTAATAATTGTTGACTATAATTCTCCAACACCTATAAATAAAGATAATATAGATAGTCATATTTTATTTGGAGTTAGTGGAAGACATGTTGAAACCACTATTATAAATGGGAAGATTATGAGNNGTATAATGATGAATAGAAAACTTGTTAATTTAGATGAGGAAAGAATTATGGCTAGAAGTAGAGAGCTAGCAGCTCAAGTTTGGAAGCGATTTTAAAAAAGGAGTGAAGAAGGGTGGAAATTTCAAATGTTCTTACTTTTAACAAAGGAGAAAAAATATCTATAGTAGGAGCTGGAGGAAAAACCACTCTTATGTTTATCTTAGCAGAAGAGTTGAAAAAAAGAGGAAGGGTGCTTATAACAACAACAACTAAAATATATTTACCCAAANNATCAATATAATTGTTTAATTTTAAAGGCAAGCTCTGGAGATTATTTAACTGAAGAAAGTAAGCATACTCTAGGTGAAAATGAAGTATATGTATACTATGGAGATATAAGTGAAATCAAGGCAGAGAATAGTGGAATTGATGTCTATGGTTCTAGTATTAATGAAGAAAATAAAGTAGTTGGAATTGATGACAAAAGTATTTCTAACATCTTTTATAATTATGATTATATTTTAATAGAATCTGATGGGGCAAAAGAAAAACCTTTAAAAGCTTGGAAAGAAGATGAGCCAGTGGTAAGTAATTTTACTAGTACAACAATAGGAGTTTTAAGTGGAGAAGCTTTAAATTTAAAAATCCATGAAAAAAATATTCATAGGATTGAAGAGTTTCTAAAACTTACTAATAGAAGCATAGGAAATAGTATAAATGAAGAAGACATTATATCTATAATATTTAAACCAGAAGGATTATTTAAAAATTCTAAAGGTAAAAGGATTTTATTTATAAATAAGGTTGAAGAAGAAGACTTTAAGAACTTAAAAAAGCTAATAGAAAATATAATAATAATAAATAAAGAGTTAAAGTTATTAGAAAAAATAATTGTTGGAAGTTTATTTAATAAAACATATAAGGTTATAGATGAAGAATTTACAGCAGAGCTTTAAGGGAGGATTCAAGATGGTTACTGGGATTGTTATGGCATCAGGACTTAGTAATAGAATGGGGAGGTACAAATTATTATTAAAGTATAGAGGCAAGTTTCTAATAGAATATGTCTTGGATGCAGTAAGGAGAAGTAATTTAGAAGAAAAAATTGTAGTTACTGGCAATGAAACTATAGTAGAATTAGCCGAGGTTAGAGATTTAAGAGTAGTTAAAAATTACCATGGGTATATGGGGCAAAGTCAATCTATAAAGCTTGGATTGAAGGAGGCATCTGAAATTTCTGGATATGCTTTTATTACAGGAGATCAACCCTTTTTAAGTGAAAATATTATTAATAAACTTATCGAAGAGTTTGAAGAAAATCAAGATAAATTTATTGTACCAGTTTACAAAGGAAGGAGAGGAAATCCTGTAATATTTCCATCAAAGTATCGAAATGAGCTTTTAGCACTTAATGGAGATGTAGGAGGAAGAATCATTTTAAAAAATCATGAGAAAAGTATACGTTTTGTAGAAATAGATGAAGAGTATTTTCTTTGGGATATTGATACAGAAAAAGATTACACAGAATTATTGCAGTCAAATTATCATTAAGCAAGGGGACGATTTTGTGATAAATAATAGAGTAATTGTAAGAGGTGGAGGCGATATTGCCTCAGGTACTATACAAAAACTTCATAGAAGTGGATTTAAAGTCCTAGTCCTTGAGATAGAGATACCTTCTAGTATTAGAAGAAATGTATCCTTTAGTGAAGCAGTATTTGATGGTGAAACAACAGTTGAAGGGATGAAGGGTGTTCTTGTTAGAGCCTATGAGGAAATATTAAAAGCTTGGGATATGGGGTTTATTCCAGTAGCTGTTGATAGATATGGAAAGCTCATTGAAACAGTTAGACCTATTGCTGTAGTTGATGCAATTTTAGCAAAACGAAATTTAGGGACAACTATAGATATGGCACCTATAACCATTGCATTAGGACCTGGGTTTAAAGCAGGTGTTGATGTAAATATAGTAGTAGAGACCATGAGAGGACATAGTTTGGGAAGATTAATTTTCGAGGGATATGCTTTAGAGAATACAGGAGTACCAGGACCTATATGTGGTTATGCAAAGGAAAGGGTCATTTATAGTTCTTATGAAGGAAGAATTAAGAATGTAAGACAAATAGGAGATATAGTTAAAGCCAATGAAACTATAGCATTAATAGATGATTTAGAAGTAAAGGCTAAAATTGATGGAGTGCTCAGAGGTATTATTAGAGATAACACTTATGTTACAAATGGATTAAAAATAGCAGATATAGATCCAAGATATGAGGAGATAAGTAATTGCAATAATATTTCCGATAAGTCAAGAACTATAGGTGGAGCAGTATTAGAAGGAATATTATACTTTCAATCTATTTTATCCTTTTTATCTGTAGTAAACTAAATAAAAATTTTTAGTTTATTGGTGTTACTAAATTTATTTAGTAATGTCAATAAATTAGGTATAACAGATGGGAATTGTATTTAATTATATATTTTTTTATTTATCGTTAACTAATTAATTAGTTAGTAAGTATCTAAATTGTTGAAGTAATTCTTGAAAAATAAAATATATTTATATTTAAAGGGGGATTTAAATATGTCAAAAATTACATGCCACGATGAAATTCTAAAGTTAGCAGAAAACTATAAGGCTGATATGACAAGATTCTTAAGAGACATGATAGCTATTCCTAGTGAAAGTTGTGATGAGAAGCGAGTAGTTTTAAGAATAAAGGAGGAAATGGAAAAGGTAGGTTTTGACAAAGTAGAAATAGACCAAATGGGAAATGTACTAGGATATATAGGACATGGTAAACATGTAATTGCTATGGATGCTCATATTGATACTGTAGGAATTGGAGATATAAATAACTGGACTAATGATCCATATGAGGGTTATGAAGATGACGAAGTTATTTATGGTAGGGGTGGTTCTGATCAAGAAGGCGGAATGGCTTCAATGGTTTATGCAGGTAAGATAATCAAAGATTTAAATTTAGAAGATGATTACACCCTAATAGTTACAGGTACTGTACAGGAAGAAGATTGCGATGGATTATGTTGGCAATATATTGTAAATGAAGATAAGATAAAACCAGAGCTTGTAGTAATAACAGAACCAACTTCAACTAACATTTATAGAGGTCATAGAGGAAGAATGGAAATAAAAGTGACAACTCATGGAATTAGTTGTCATGGGTCAGCTCCAGAACGAGGAGATAATGCTATATTCAAAATGGCTCCTATTCTTAATGAATTAAAAGAATTAAATGAAAGATTAATCGATGATCCATTCTTAGGAAAAGGAACTTTAACAGTGTCAGAAATATTCTTTTCTTCACCTTCTAGATGTGCAGTAGCTGATGGTTGTACTATTTCTATAGATAGAAGACTTACTAACGGGGAGACTTGGGAATACGCTCTAGATCAAATAAGGGAATTATTTTCTGTTAAAGCGGCTAACGCTAAAGTTGAAATGTATACCTATGAAAAATCATCCTATACAGGACTTATATATCCAACAGAATGCTATTTCCCAACTTGGGTTCTTGAAGAATCACATCCAGCTTGTAAAACTTTAATAGATTCCTATAAAGGGCTGTTTAAGGAAGATCCATTAGTAGATAAGTGGACATTTTCTACCAATGCAGTATCTATAATGGGAAGATACGGTATACCTTGTATTGGTTTTGGTCCAGGCCATGAAGATCAAGCTCATGCTCCAAATGAGTTAACTTGGAAAGATGAACTTGTAAAATGTGCAGCTATGTATGCTTTAATCCCAATTACCTACGTAAAAGAATACTGTAAGTAAGACTCCAAATCTATGATTTGGCTAGTCGCACTTACTCATTCGAC
>DKGY01000060.1:32884-62926 GCA_002453475.1 Clostridium sp. UBA6758
CGACGAAGGAGAAGGAGTTTCAATGATTAGCCAGTATAAAATGAGGTGAAGTTATGGAAAAAGTTGAAGGATTAGTATGTTCAAAATGTGGTAAGAAAGTTGGAGAAGAAGTAATGTATCACTGTCCAGAATGTGGTACAGAAGGAACACTAGATGTAAATTATAATATGGACTTGGTAAAAGAAGAATTAACTAAGGAATATCTAAAAGAAAATGAAGAAAAGAATATTTGGAGATATATGCCTATTCTACCTTTAGAATCTAGAGAAGGTATAGCCCCTTTACAAATAGGATACACACCATTATATAAAGCCAATAGATTAGAAAAGTTATTAAATATAAAAAATGTATATGTAAAGGATGAGGGCAGAAATCCTACAGCATCTTTTAAAGATAGAGCTACAGCCGTTGGGGTGGCAAAAGCAATGGATCTAAAAAAATTTATTATGTGTGCAGCATCTACAGGAAATGCAGCTTCTTCTCTATCAGGATTTGCAGCTTGTATGGGAATAAAAAATTATATATTTGTTCCTAGAAATATTCCAGAGGCAAAACTAGCACAACTTTTAGTATATGGAAGTGATGTAATTTTAGTAGATGGAGATTATGATACTGCCTTTGAATTTTGTTTAAAAGCTGTTGATCACTTTGGATGGTATAACAGAAGTTGTGCCATAAATCCATACTTAGCAGAAGGAAAAAAAACTGCTGCTTTTGAGATATGTGAGCAATTAAACTTTAAGGTACCGGACAAAGTAATTATGTCAGTGGGAGATGGATGTTCTATATCTAGTGTATGGAAAGGGTTTAAAGAATTTTATGAACTAGGTTTAATAGATAAGCTTCCAACTATGATATCAGTACAAGCGGAAGGAGCTAACCCAGTTAATAGAGCTTATAGAAATGGAATCAGAGCATTTGACTATATACCACCAGTAACTATTGCAGATAGTATATCAGTAGGAATTCCTAGAAATGGATATAAAGCTTTAAATGCTCTTGAAGAAAGCAATGGAATTGCTATAGATGTCAGTGATGAAGAAATTTTAAGTGCAATAACAACCTTAGCAAGGCAGACAGGAGTATTTGGGGAACCAGCAGGAGTAACTAGTTTTGCTGGGCTTAAAAAATTAGTTGAATTAGAACAGATAAGAGAAGATGAAACGGTGATTATTGTAGTTTCAGGTAGTGGTCTTAAGGATGTAAAATCAGCTCAAGAGGCAGTTAATAAACCAGAATTAATAAAGCCAGATATGAATGAATTGATTGAATATTTAAAATGTTTATCCTAAAGGATAAGGAATCCCTTTATAAAGATTTTGAGGAGGATATAAAATGCATAAATTAATAGATTTAGAAGTTAATGAGGAACAAATTCTAAAGACAGCAGAGAGTGCAAAAGAGAGAAATATAATCATTCCTACTATTGCTCAAATGAAGGATCCAAATAAAATACCACAAGAGATTAAAGATAAACTTACTCAAACAGGGCTTTGGGATATTGATCCGATCAACTTATTTAGAATATCTTGGTATAATCAACCAGTTAAAGAAGGCGGTTTATATAACACATTACCCAATTATATAGAAATACCACAAGAAATATCAGGAGTTAAAGCTAGAATTTTTGCCATGTCAGGAAAGTTTTTTCCTATAGGAGCGCATAAAGTTGGAGCAAGCTATGCTTGTCTTGTACCAAGACTTATAACAGGACAATTTGATCCAAAGTTTCATGAAGCTGTTTGGCCATCAACTGGAAACTACTGTCGTGGAGGAGCTTATAACTCAACATTACTAGGGTGTAAGTCAATAGCTATTTTACCTGAGAATATGAGTAAAGAACGTTTTGATTGGCTTAAGAGTGTAGCTGGAGAAGTAATTGCAACTCCAGGATGTGAAAGTAATGTAAAAGAAATTTATGATAAGACTTGGGAACTTAGAAGAACTAGAGATAATGTAGTTATATTCAATCAATTTGGCGAACTTGGAAATCACCTTTGGCATTATGAAGTAACTGGTAATGCTATGGCTTCTATAATAGAACATGAAAAGTGTGAAAATGGAAAAGTAGCTGGTATTTGCTTAACTTCAGGTTCAGCAGGTACTTTAGGAAGCGGGGATTTTATTAAAGATAAATATCCAGGTGCTAAACTTGCCGTTGGTGAAGCTCTTCAATGTCCAACGCTTTTAAATAATGGTTTTGGTGATCATAGAATTGAAGGTATAGGAGATAAGCATGTGCCTTGGATTCATAATGTAAAAAATACAGATATGGTTATCGCAATAGATGACAAAGATAGTTTAGCAATGTTTAGACTATTTAATGAACCAGCTGGTCAAGAATATTTAAGATCCATAGGAGTATCAGAAGAAATTATTGAAAAACTTACTTGGGTAGGTATTTCTGGAGCAGCCAATATAATATCTGCAATAAAATTTGCTAAGTATTATGAGCTTGACGAAAATGATATAGTATTAACTGTTCTTACAGACTCATCAGAAATGTATCAATCTAGACTTATTGAAATGAAGGAAGAAAGAGAACATGAGTATGAAGAAAAAGATGCCATGGTTGATCATAATAAAAGTGCTTTAGGTATAAGAACAGATTTTATGGAAGAACTAACTTATACGGCTAAGAAGAGAATTCATAATTTAAAATATTATACTTGGATAGAACAACAACAATATGAGTTGGATGAATTAAATGCTCAATGGTATGATTATGATAATTATTGGGGAAAACTTCATGAAATGGCACCAGAGTTAGACAAATTAATAGAAGCATTTAACCATAAAGTTGAAAATTTGTAAGAAATAAATGAGGTATTTATAGATATATAATTAGATATACACTATAATAAAAATATACTAGGACCCTGAGTTTACATTAAACTTGAGGGGTCCTATTCAACTATGTAATGTATTAGAAAACTTAGATATTAATAAATTATTGGGGAGGAAATCATGTATGAGTTTGTATTAAATGGAAAAAGTATTTCATTCATTGAAAATATGAACTTACTTGAATACTTAAGGGAAGAAGCAAATATAACATCAGTTAAAAATGGGTGTGGAGAAGGTGCTTGTGGAGCTTGTATGGTCCTAATAAACGGTGTTCAAAGCAGAGCTTGCATAAATACTCTTGAAAAAATCAATGGAAAAGAAGTGCAAACTGTTGAGGGTTTATCAGAATTTGAAAAACAAGTATTTTCATGGTCTTTTTCAAAGGCTGGTGCAGTTCAATGTGGATTTTGTATTCCAGGCATAGTGATTAGTGCTAAGGGATTACTTAATAGAACTCTAACTCCTTCTAAGGATGAGATAAAAGCTGCTATTAAAGGAAATGTATGCAGATGCACAGGCTATGTAAAGATAATAGAAGCAATAGAATTAGTAGCACAAATTTTTAGGCATGGAAAACTTAATTTGGATTTAGAGAGAAATGGCTCTATAGGGAAATCATTGACAAGAATTGATGCTATGGATAAAATCTTGGGAACTGCTATTTATGTTGATGATATGAAGGCTAGTGAACTTGTGTATGGATCTGCATTAAGAGCAAAATATCCAAGAGCACTGGTGAAAAAAATAAATATAGATAAAGCACTAAACCATCCTAATGTTATAACAATATTAGTAGCAAAGGATATACCAGGTAATAGATATATTGGACATATTTCAAAGGATTGGCCAGCATTAATAGGAGTGGGAGAAGAAACTAGATACGTAGGAGATGCTATAGCACTAGTAGCTGCAAAATCAAAAAAAGATTTAAAGGAAATTTTAGAGCTTATAGAAGTAGAATATGAAGAACTTGTACCTCTAACGAAACCTGAAATGGCTATGAGTTATGATGCCCCTAGAATTCATCCTGAAGGAAATATATATAGAAGTGAAAGGGTTAGAAGAGGTAATGTTGAAGAGGTTTTAAAAAACTCAAAATATGTAGTTACTAATACTTATTCAACTCCATTTACAGAGCATGCTTTTTTGGAACCTGAAAGTGCTCTGGCTATGCCAGATGGAGACGGAGTACTAGTTTATACTGGTTCTCAAGGAATTTACGATGATCAAAGAGAAATATCAGAACTCTTAGGACTTCCTAAGGAGAAAGTAAGATGTATTAGTAAGTATGTGGGAGGTGGCTTTGGGGGAAAAGAGGATATGAGTGTTCAACATCATGCAGCTTTATTATCATACATTATAAAAATGCCAGTAAAAGTTACTTTAAGTAGAAAAGAAAGTATAATGACTCATCCTAAAAGACATGCCATGGAGATTAAAGTAACTACAGCATGTGATGATGAAGGATATTTAACAGCTTTTATAGCTAATATAGTTTCTGATACAGGAGCATATGCATCTTTAGGAGGGCCAGTGCTACAAAGGGCATGTACCCATGCAGCAGGACCATATAGATGTGAGAATGTTGATATTACTGGCACTGCAGTATACACTAATAATCCGCCAGCAGGAGCTTTTAGAGGATTTGGAGTAACTCAATCTGTATTCGCAGGAGAATGTAATTTAAATCTTTTAGCTGAAAAGGTTGGTATATCAAGCTGGGAAATTAGATATAGAAATGCTGTAGAACCAGGAGATATACTTCCTAATGGGCAGATAGCTGATTCAGGTACAGCAATTAAAGAAACACTATTGGCAGTAAAAGATAAATATGATAGCAATGAAATTGTAGGAATTGCTTGTTGTATGAAAAATAGTGGAATAGGAGTTGGACTTCCTGATATAGGTAGGTGTAACCTAATCATAAAAGATGGAGTTATTAATGTAAGAACTAGTGCAGCTTGTATAGGGCAAGGCATAGGCACTGTAATGACACAGATAATTTGTGAAGTTAGTGGATTATCACCAAATAGAATTGAAATAGGTTTTCCTGATACCTTTGACTCACCTAATTCAGGAACAACTACAGCTTCAAGACAAACTGTGTTTACAGGAGAGGCTATTAGGGTTGCTGCATTGAAGTTTATGGAAGAAGTGATGGAATTATATAGTAAAGAAAAATTAATAGACCATGCAATAGAAAATCACATAGAGTGTAGTACAATTAGAAAATGGCTCTTAGACAATATAGATAAGGTTATGAATTCATTAAATGATAAAGAATTTTATGGAGAATATAACGGAATCACAGATCCTATAAATTATCCAAAGGAAAACCCTGTTAGTCATGTAGCTTATGGGTATGCAACACAGCTTGCAATACTTGATAAAAATGGTAAACTTAAAGAGATAGTTGCTGCTCATGATGTGGGGAGATCAATTAATCCTATAAATATAGAAGGACAAATTGAGGGTGGAGTTGTTATGAGCTTAGGATATGCTTTAACAGAAGATTATCCACTTAATAATTGCATACCAACAGCTAAATTTGGAACTTTAGGTTTATTTAGAGCTCCAGCAGTTCCTAAGATATTACCTATAATAATAGAAAAGAATACTAGTGATTTAGCCTATGGGGCAAAGGGAATAGGCGAAATAACATCTATCCCAACAGCTCCAGCAATTCAAGGAGCTTACTATATGCTAGATCATAAATTTAGAACTACTTTACCGCTACAAGGTACATTTTATAAGAAGCAAGAAGAAAAAAAGATCACTAGGTAGAAAGATTATATTTTGAATATGTTAATTTAATTAAGGAGGAATGTGATGAAAGAGCTTCAAGCAATAAAAGGAAATATTATTTTTACCAAGAATTTTGGGAAATATGAAATAATAAAAAATGGGTATGTGGTACTAATGAATAAGGTAATAAAGGGAGTATATGAAGTATTGCCAGAAGAACTTAATAATGCATCAGTAATAGATTATGGAGATAAATTAATTATTCCTGGTTTTGTTGATATACATCTTCACGGACCTCAATTTCCTAATTTAGGGTTAGGATTAGATAAGGAATTAATGCCATGGTTAGAGTCATATACTTTCCCAGAGGAGGAAAAGTATTGGGATACAACCTATGCAAAAGAGGTATACACTAGTTTAGTAAGAGAACTTTGGAGAAATGGAACAACTAGAAGTTGTATATTCGCTACAGTACATCTTGATTCAACAAAGCTCTTAATGGATATCTTAAACCATTCAGGGCTCGGTGCCTATGTAGGGAAGGTAAATATGGATAGAAATTGTCCGGAATTTTTAAGAGAAGATACAGAGAAATCCATTGAAGATACAGAAAATTTTATAATTGAATATGGAAATAAGTATGAACTGGTAAAACCAATTATAACTCCTAGATTTGTGCCTACCTGTACTACAAAATTATTAAGAAGATTAGGTGACTTAGCTGAGAAATATAAAGTACCAGTGCAGTCACACTTAAGTGAAAATAAGGATGAGATAGAATTTGTAAAGTTATTACATCCGGAGTTTGAAAATTACGCTAGCGTTTATGAAGATGCAGGACTTTTTGGAAAGCAACCAACAATTATGGCTCACTGCGTATTACTTGAAGATGAAGAAATAGAAATGCTTAAGAAAAATCAAGTATTTGTAGCTCATAGTCCAAATTCTAACTCGAATTTAGCAAGTGGTATAGCCCCAATTAGGAAATTAATAAATAAGGGAATACCAATTGGACTTGCTTCTGACATATCAGGAGGACATAGCTTATCTATGTGTAATATAATAGTAGACAGTGCACAGGCATCAAAGATTAAATGGCTTGAAAGTGGTAAAAAAGAAGCACCGCTAAATACAGCTGAGTTGTTTTATTTAGCAACCAAGGGAAGTGGAAGTTTCTTTGGAAAGGTTGGTAGTTTTGAAGAAGGTTACGAATTTGATGCTTTAGTTATAGATGATAGCTCATTAAACAGTTTAAAAAAGCTATCAATAGAAGAAAGATTACAAAAATTTATTTACACAGGAAATCCTAAAAATATCATAAAAATATATGTGGCTGGAAAAGTTATAGAAGAGCCATATAGGTAATTTATAAAACTATAAACTTTTAGATGAAATTAGGGTTAAGTGAGAAAGAAGGTTAATCATGGAAAAAGATGTGGATAAGAGGATACTTAAAGCGGCACTTGAAGTAGTATCAAAGGAGAAAATTAGTGGTACTCGTATGCATATAATTGCTAAGGAGGCTAATATGAGCCAAGCTAACCTGCATTATCACTTCTCTACTAAGAATGATATTATGGTAGCATTACTTAATAGTATACAAGAGGAATTTTCTAAGGGGCGTAAGAACTATATAGATACTGAACGTAAAACTGTTACCGAAAATATTCAAGGCTTCTTTGAACAGAAAAAAGATGATATTTTAATAAATAAAAAGATGGAGTATGCACAAATTGATTATTGGGTTCAAGGAACAGTAAATGAAGAGATAAGGACTATATTTCAAAACACCTTTAATATCTGGAGAAAGAGTATTGAAGATACTCTATCTAAAGAGAATCAGGAAGGACTATATGAGAAAACTGAGAGAAATCTTCCTTTTGTAATGGTATCATTAATGCTAGGAGCGTCATTACAGTACTTAATTGATGAAGGTAAATTTGATTTAGATGAGTATTTTCAAGTTGCAGAGGAGATGATCTTAACGGCATGCAATAAAAGAAAATAATTTGTGTCTTTATATTATTGTAGGATATATATATAGATTTCTATTTATATATAAAGCTATTTATATAGTTGTTTTGTTTATGGGGCATTGAGGGACTCCTTTTTTAAATAATATTATAGATTAATTAATTAGTAGAGTTAAAAATACAATAATAGCATTAGAGCAAAATAAGTCTTCTATATAAGATATAGAAGATTTTTTTCAAATTTATGTGTAATAAAATTGAAAAAAATGAAATAAATTCATTGAAATGGGGGATAGCGTGGAAGTGTTAAAAATTTACAATCCTAAAACTATAGAAGAAGTTAAAGAATATATGAAAAATCATTCTAATCTTAAACTTTTAGCTGGAGGAACAGATTTAGTTTTGGACTTTAAAAGAAATAAAGTAAATTGTGAGTCCATAGTTTCTTTAAGGAAAATTTCAGAATTAAAAAAAATAGTAGAGGATGAAGATGAAATAAATATTGGTGCTATGGTGACCTTTAGTAATTTAATTGAAAGTAATATCATAAAGAAATACTGTAATTTACTTTTGAATTGTAGTAAGACTATGGGATCACCACAAATTAGAAATGTAGCTACAGTAGGAGGAAATATTGCTAATGGTGGATCTGCAGCTGATATTATACCTTGCATAATTAGTCTAAGAGGAATATTACTTATAGATTCTGAAGAAGGAATAAGAAGAGTAACTTGTGAAGAATATTTTAAAAATTATAAAGAAGAGAAATTAAAGGAAAAGGAAATATTAACTCAAATTATTATACCTAAAACACAAAAAATAAGTGGTTATTACAAGCTAGGTAAAAGGAATTCTCTAGCCATTGCAAGAGTGAGTGCTGCTGTAAATTTAGAAATAAAAGAGGATAGGATTTGTGATATAAATATATGTCTTGGAGCAGTTGGAAGATATCCTTTTAGGGTTAAAGAGTTAGAAGAAAAGTCTTTGGAAAAAGGTGTTAAATGGCTATATTCTGAAGAGGCTTTAGAATACTTGGAAAGGACTGTAGAGAAAAGCATTGGTGGTAGGAAAACTATGCCTTTTAAAAGGGAAGCAATTAAAGGTGTATTTAAAAGAGCCTTAGATAATGCTCTAGAGAAATAAATATAAGTTTATATTATAGAAAAGAGGTGTATCATGATAGAAGTAACTATGAAAATAAATGGAATTATATATAAAAGAAATATAAATCCTATGATGAGACTAATAGATTTTTTAAGAGATGAAATAAAGTTAAAAGGAACAAAAGAAGGTTGTGGAGAGGGTGAGTGCGGTGCTTGTACTGTTATTCTAGATGGTAAGACTGTGAATTCTTGCCTTTTACTAGCAGCAACTTTAGATGGTAGTGAAATAATAACTATAGAAGGTATTAGCAATGACGGGATACATCCTATTCAAGAAGCTTTTATGGAGGTTGGAGCAGTTCAATGTGGATATTGTACTCCAGGAATGATACTAAGTGCTAAAGCTATACTAGATAACAACATAGATGCAACTGAAGTGGAAATAAGGGAAAGTATTTCAGGGAATCTATGTAGGTGTACAGGTTATGAGAAAATAGTCCAAGGTATAATTTTAGCTCAAAGTAAGTTGAAAAATAATTAGAGGAGAGGATGATATGGAGGCTGTTGGAAGAGGGCTAATAAGACCGGACGTTTACGATAAGGTTCTAGGTAAATCAATTTATCCTGACGATTTAGAATTTGAAGGTATGTTATATGCTGGAGTAAAAAGAAGTACAATACCCTATGGGAAGGTTAAAAATATAAATATTGAAGAGATAAGAGCTATAGAAGGTGTGGAAATGGTTATAGATTACACTATGATACCAGGAGCTATAAATCATGGTGTAATATTTAAAGATATTCCTACTCTTGTAAAAGATACAATTAAAAGAGTAGGGGATGCTATAATTTTAATAGTTGCCGAGGATAAGGAAACTTTAAAAGAAGCTTTAAATGGGGTAGAAATAGAGTATGAGGAGTATAAGGGAGTTTTTACTATTGATGATGCTTTAAGAGAAGATGCTCCAATTTTAGGTGAAGAAAGTAATATACTTTATGATTTAAAGATAAAAAAAGGTAATATTGAGACTGGATTTAAGGAAGCTAAGTATGTAGTAGAAAATTGGTATAATACTCCTATGGTAGAACATGCATTTCTACAGCCTGAGGCAGCCGTAAGTAGAATTGATGAAGATGGAGTAGTCGAAGTATATGTTGCAACTCAATATCCACACTATGATAGAGAAGAGGTAGCTAGATGTTTAAATATTGAGGAAGAGCGGGTTAGAATTATAAATATGACTATTGGTGGAGCTTTTGGAGGTAGAGAAGATATTAACCCTCAATGTCATGCAGCAATTGCAACTTATTTAACTAAAAAACCAGTTAAGGTAGTTTATGATAGAGAAGAATCTACTATATCTCATAGTAAAAGGCACCCTATGAAAATTTTTTTCAAAACAGGGGTAAGAGAAGATGGTAAGCTTTGTGCATTAAAAGCTAGAATATATGGAGATACTGGAGCCTATGCTTCATGGGGAATGAATGTGTTACGAAAGGCGGCAGTACATGCTACAGGGCCATATAATATAGAAAATGTTGATATTAGAGCTATGGCTGTATACACCAATAATCCATATAGTGGAGCTATGAGAGGATTTGGGGCAACACAATGTCCTATTGCTACAGAAACTCAGATGGATATGTTAGCTGAAAAGCTTGGAATTCACCCACTAAAATTTAGATATATGAATTCTTTTAAAGTAGGAGATAAAACTGCTACAGGTCAAGTATTAAAATCGAGTGTAGGTATTAAAAAATGTATAGAAAAGCTTGCTGATCTTGATGGAGTAGAAATTTAAAAGAAGGGGTGAAATTTATATGAAGAATCGAGGAGTAGGTTATGCTACTATATTTTATGGTACTGGTTATGGAAATGGATTTCCAGATGAATCAAGAGCAACAGCTGAACTTATGGAAAATGGCGAAATTGTAGTATATGTTGAGGTTTCAGATGTAGGCTCTGGTGGTATAAGTGTAATGTGGCAAATTGCTACAGAAACATTAAATATAGATAGAAATCTAATTAAGGTAATATATAACAATACTAGTTTGATAAGAGATAGTGGTACTGCAGCAGCTAGTAGACAAACTTATAATACAGGAAATGCAGTTTATGATGTTTGTAAAAAACTTAGAAATAATTTAGTTAGTGGCGTAAATAAATCAAAGATTAAATCTGTTAGTAAAGAAGATTTAAAGAATATTTATAAGTATATGATAGAAAATGAAATTCCAACAAAGACAGAAGGATATTTTAAAGCAGAGACCTCACAAATTGATATGGAAACTGGTGAAGGAAATCCTTATTGGCCTTATACCTTTGGTGCACAAAAAGTTACTGTTGAAGTAGATGATGAAACTGGTAAGGTTGACATAATTGAAGTTATAGCTGTAAATGATGCAGGAAAAATAATAAATCCATCTTCGGCAGAGGGACAGGCACAAGGTGGAGTTGCTATGGGAATAGGTTATGCCCTTATGGAGGAAATAGAAATAGAAAAAGGTTCTATAAAAAATAAAAATTTTTCTAATTATATAATACCTACCAGTAAAGATGTACCACATATAGATACTTATTTTGTGGAGGAGCTAGAGGAATCAGGTCCTTATGGAGCTAAAGGAATAGGAGAACCTGTAATGATACCGACAGCTCCAGCTATATTAAATGCCATCTATGATGCTGTAGGAATTAGGATGTATAGCATACCTGTAACCTGCGATAAGTTATTATTAGCATTAAAAGAAAAAAATAATTAAATTTATAATTGATTTAAATAGAAAGTATCCATTATAAAAAATAATGGATACTTTCTATTTACAACTGTATCTTAATAATATATACTGGTGTATATACAGATATGCAAGGAGGATAAAAATGAAAACAAATTTGAAAAAGATGGTAATAAGTTCATTATTAATAGCTATGTCTATTATAATACCAGTAATATTTGGGCCTTTTCTTAAGGTATATATACCACCATTCTCTGCAACTTTGGCAGCACACGTACCTATGTTTATTGCTATGTTCTTAGGACCTTTTGAGGCTGCTGTAGTTGGAATTGGTTCAGTGGTAGGTTTTTTCTTTGCTATACCAGACCCAATTGTGGCAATCAGGGCTTCATCTCATATAATAGTAGGATATATTGGAGCTAAAATGATTATGAAAAAAATGTCTTATGGTAAAGTAGTAGCTTTTACAGCACCAATACATGGAATTTTTGAAGGATTAGTAGTACTTATATTCACAGGTAATATAATTTTATCACTTGTTGTTACAGGAATAGGAACTATAATTCATCATATTGTAGACGGTATAATCTCTCTTCCAATTATTAGAATAATACAAAAAGGATTAGGAATTAATTTATCTACTATAGGTGAAAAAAAGAAAGAAGATCATAAAGATGTAGCAGTATAAATAAATTTTTTATAGACTTGATTTTGTTAAAGGTATATTCTTTAGAATAAATTTCATTAGCGATATAGTATAAAGTCCCTATAAATATTAAATGTTAAATAAAAACCTTTAGATAATAATAGTATCTAAAGGTTTTTATTTCTTTCTCAATTAGGTATAATGTCCATAGGAAAAGTTTTAGAAAAAGAAAATATTACAAATGAAGTTATAAAATTTAAACATAGTTAAGAATTGAGGATGATACATATGAATTTAATTACACTTGAAAATATATATAAGAGTTTTAGTGAAAGACCATTATTAACAGATGTGAAACTAACCATAACATCAGAAGATAAAATTGGAATAATTGGTGTAAATGGAGCTGGAAAGTCTACATTACTAAAAATCATTGCAGGGATAGAACAAGAGGATTCAGGGACAATTACAAAGATGAATGGACTTAATATTTCTTATTTACCTCAACATATTGAGTTTAATCCAGAAGATAGAGTTATTGATCATGTTTTTAATGGTGCGGGAGAAATAATGGAAGTGCTAAGAGAGTATGAACATGTATTAGAAGAACTAAAAACCAATAGTGATAACTCTCAGCTACAACAACAGTTATTTAAGCTTACTAGCAAAATTGATGCATTAGGAGGTTGGCAAATAGAAAGTGAAGCTAAAGCATTACTAACGAAGTTAGGAATAACGAATTTCGATACTAAAATGGGAAAGCTTTCTGGAGGGCAAAGAAAGAGAGTGGGACTTTGTAATGTGTTAATAACCCCTTGTGACCTTTTAATATTGGATGAACCTACTAACCACATGGATAATGAAATAATTGATTATATGGAAGAACTATTACAGAAGAGAAAAGGTGGGGTTATAATGATAACCCACGATAGATATTTCTTAGATAGAATTGCTAATAGAATCTTTGAACTAGATAGGGGAGAGCTTTATTCCTATCAAGGAAATTATTCTGTATTTTTAGAGAAGAAAGCAGAGAGAATGCAGCTTTTTGAGGCACTTGAGAGTAAAAGACAAAATCTTTACAGAAAAGAATTAGCGTGGATAAAAAGAGGAGCTAAGGCTAGATCTACTAAGCAAAAGGCAAGAATTGATAGATTTGAAGAGTTAAAAGAAACATCCTACAAGATAGATGAAGAAAAAATGGAACTAAATACAGCTGGTTCAAGGTTAGGGAAGAAGATATTAGAGCTTGATAATATAAGCAAGGACTTTGGAGACAAGGTAATTATAAAGGATTTTAGTCATATCTTTACTAAGGAAGAGAGAATAGGAGTTATAGGCAATAATGGTATGGGTAAATCTACTTTATTGAATATTATAAGTGGAAGATTAAGCCCTGATAAGGGAGAAGTTACACAAGGTGAAACTGTTAAGATAGGATATTTTACTCAAGAAAATATAGAATTAGATGGAACTATGAGAGTTATCGAGTATATTAAAGAAATAGCTGAGTATATAACTACAAATGATGGAAGTAAAATTACTGCTTCTCAAATGTTAGAGAACTTTTTATTTGATGGAACCATGCAGCATAGTTTTATATCTAAATTATCTGGTGGAGAGAAGCGAAGATTATATCTTTTAAGAATACTAATGGAAGCACCTAATGTATTATTTTTAGATGAGCCAACCAATGATTTAGATATTCAGACTTTAACAATTTTAGAAGACTATTTGGATAGATTTAATGGTACAGTAATAGCCATATCCCACGATAGATACTTCTTAGATAGAATTGCTAATAGAATTTTTAGCTTTGAAGGAAAAGGAAAGATTTTAGAACTTGTAGGGAATTATAGTGATTATAAAGAGTATAAGGATATAAAAGTTGAAGAAGAAGTAGCTACATCAAGTGCTAATAAAGAAAAAAAACATGAAGAAAATAAAAATCGTAGGGAAAAACCAACTAAAGTTAAGTTTACATTTAAAGAGCAAAAAGAATTTGATACCATAGATGAGGATATTGAAAAAAAAGAAGAAAATATTACATTAATTGAGGATGAGATAAATCAGTGTGGAAGTGATTTCGTAAAGCTACAACAGTTGTTGGAAGATCAAAATAGATTAAAAGAGGAATTGAACTTTCTATTAGAAAGATGGGAATATTTAAATGAAATTTTTGAAGAAATGGAAAGACAGAAACAAAATAAGTAATTCCTAAAGTTTAATCATGGATCTACCTATTAGGAGAAGAATATGATAGAAAATAATATGCGAATATCTGTTAGAAATTTAATAGAGTTTATTTATAGACAAGGGGATATTGATGATAGAATAGGTGGTATTGCATCAGCTCAAGAGGGAACTAGGCTTCACAAAGTCATACAAAAGGAACTTAAAGAGCAATGTGATGAATCTGAAGAGAAGATCTATGTTAATGAGATGTATCTATCAAAAGAGTTAGCCTATAAAGAAATAAACATTATTTTAGAAGGGAGAGCCGATGGTGTTATTATTACTAGTTCACAGGAAGATAATAATACTAGAGTAAAAATAATAGAGATAAAGACTACAATGAAGGATTTACTTACTCTTGAAGAAAATGAAAATTTTCTTCACTGGGCTCAAGGAAAACTATATGGATATATCTATTGTGAAGAAGAAAACTTAAGTGAAATAGATATAGATCTTATATATTGTCATAGAGAAAGTTTGCATACAAAGACCTTTTCCAAAACTTTTTCAAGGGAAGAACTACAAGGATTTTTCAATGAAGTTATGGATAGATATACGAGATGGATTCAGCTTCAAAGTAGTTGGATAGAGTTAAGAGATGAATCTATTGAGAAGTTAGACTTTCCTTTTAAAAATTATAGGAAGGGTCAAAGGGAATTAGCTGTAAATATATATAGAACTATAAAGGAGAAAAAAGATATTTACATTGAAGCACCTACAGGGACCGGGAAGACTATTTCAACAATTTTCCCTGCAATAAAGACTTTCACTATAAATAATTCAGCTAAGCTTATATATCTTACAGCAAAAAATATTACTAAAGGGGTAGTTGAAAATACCCTAGACATATTAAGAAACTCTGGTATGAGGCTTAGAACTTTAACTATTACTGCAAAAGACAAGATTTGTTTTCTGGAGGAAAGAATATGTAATGGGGACACCTGTGAATATGCAAAGGGACATTTTGATCGAGTTAATGACGCTATATTGGCTATACTAGAGAATAATGAAGTTTTTAATCAACAGGTTATAGAGGAGTATAGCAGGCAATATAGAGTATGCCCTTTTGAACTTTCCTTAGACTTAATTGCTTGGTGTGATTTTATAATAGGAGATTATAATTATTTTTTTGATCCAAAGGCTATGATAAAGAGAATGGCCTTTGATGATACACCGTATATATTTCTTATAGATGAGGCTCATAATCTAGTAGATCGTGGAAGAAATATGTATTCTGCAGAGATAAAAGTAAGTGACTTGAAAGAATTAAAAAAAGAATTTAAATATAAAAATAAAAAACTAATAGGTATAATAAATAAAATAATTAAGCTTTTAAAGGAATATACAATAGGTGAAAAGGACAATGTGATAATAGATGAAGGACCGGGAGAAATGCTAGTTCTTTTGAGACTTTTTGTAACAGAAGGTGAAAATTATCTAAAAGAGCACAGTGGTGAAACCATAGATGAAATATTTTTAAATGTATATTTTTATTTCTTAGATTTTATTAGAATTGGAGAATTATTTTCAGAGGATTTTGTACTCTACTGTAATAATGAAGATAAGGATATAGTGATGAAAATATTCTGCTTAAATCCAAGCAATGTAATAAAACAGTGTATTAAAGGAAATATAAGCAATATATTTTTTTCAGCCACTCTTTCTCCAATGAATTATTTTAAAAAGCTACTAGGTGGAGATGATAAAAGTTACAGCATAAAACTTCAGTCTCCATTTCCACCAGAAAATAGAAAATTGATTATAAAATATGATATTGATACTAGGTACAAGTACAGAGAGCAAAGTTATTACCCAATCTGTAAGTATATCAATGAAACTCTTAATAATAATGAAGGAAACTTTTTAGTATTTTTTCCATCCTATGAATATATGTCTAAAGTATATGAAGTTTACTGTGAGAATTATAGTAAAGATAACATATATTTACAAGATAGTATTATGACAGAGGAAGAAAGAGGAGAATTTTTAGAAAGATTCTCGTTAAAAAAGGATGGAGAGATAAATAGTAAGGATAGAACTATAGGTTTTGTTGTTCTCGGAGGAGTGTTTTCAGAAGGTATAGATTTAATTGGAGACAGGCTTAAAGGAGCTATTATAGTTGGAGTTGGTTTACCTAAAATATCCTTTGAAAGAAAATTAATAGAAGAATATTTTAACGAAATAGGAGAGCCAGGATTTCACTATGCATTTACATTTCCAGGAATGAATAAAGTTATACAGGCTATGGGAAGAGTTATTAGAACAGAAGAAGATAAGGGAACAATAATGCTTCTAGATAAAAGATATAAAAGTGAAATATATCAAAGGTTAATGCCTATAAAATAAGGGTATTGATTCTAGAGTTATTCTAGAATTAATACCCTTGTTATTTTAACATTAATAGTTTTTAGCTAATAGTTGGAAGTAGCTTTGAGGATGTGCACATACAGGACATGCCTTAGGTGCTTTTTCTCCTTCATAGATGAATCCACAGTTAGCACATTGCCATACTACTTTTTCTTCTTTTTCAAAGACTTTTCCTTCTTCAATATTTTTTAATAAAGCTAAATATCTTTCTTCATGTTCTTTTTCAATTTTACCTACGCCTTCAAATAAGTTAGCAATTTTATCAAAGCCTTCTTCTCTAGCTTCTTTTGCAAAAGTAGCATACATATCGGTCCACTCGTAGTTTTCACCAGCAGCTGCATCTTTAAGGTTTTCCATAGTGTCACCTATGCCATCATGAAGAAGCTTGAACCATATTTTTGCATGTTCTTTTTCGTTATTTGCAGTTTCAGTGAAAAGAGCAGCAATTTGCTCATATCCTTCTTTTTTAGCCTTTGAAGCATAAAATGTATATTTATTTCTAGCTTGAGATTCTCCTGCGAATGCTGTTGCTAAATTAGCTTCTGTTTTAGTTCCTTTTAGATTTCCCATTTTTATTCCCCGCTTTCTTCTTTTTAATAATATTACCATTAAAAGTAATTTATTATTTAATAATAATTATTATTTAGTAATTTAAATATAGTGTATCATATAAAAATTGGATTGTAAATAATTATAAATAAACATTAACATTTATTTATAATTTCAGTAATATTTATGCTGATATATAAGTATTACTGAATTACAAAAAATAAAAAGAAGTTAATAATAGTTAAATAGTACAAACTTAAGTAAAATTTCATACTCAATATAGAAGTTATTTAGATAGATCATTAAAACTATAAATTAAAAAGATTTATAGATACTAATGAAATTTAAAAACAAAAGAAGAAAGGGTTACATTTGTATTTAAGACATATATATTTCATTGAATTATTCATATATTCATCCTATAGATTTTATCTTTATATCAAAAAATAAAATGTATTTCAACACAAATGGGTGTGAAAATTACATATAAATGTAATAATATAGAAATGTAATAGAGGTGAACTTTCAACTTATTAAAAATTTCTGAAAAATGAAAATTTATTATAGATAAATAGTTATGAAAACGTTATAATATTTATGAAATAACAAATTTTAAAAGATACAGTAGAAAAGGGGAGAATAATCGAATGAAATTAGGGGATTACTTATGGGGAGGTTTATTACTGTTATGGGCTATGGTTTTAGTGGTGCCATCTACTAGAGAAGTATTCATGGTTATGACACAAGCATATCCATATATTAGTGGGTTTTTTAAGTTTTTTGTCTTAGCTACCATGGGAGATATATTAGGAGCGAGAATTTTACATGGACAGTGGAAAAAAACTAAAGGATTAATTTTTAAAGCAATTATATGGGGAATTATTGGAATGATGATAACTTTAGCCTTTACACTATATTCAGAAGGCGTGTTAGCAGCACAAAGTATAGGCAGATTACCTTTCCAAGACTCAAAGTTTGGGCATGCATTTTTAACAAGTACCATGATGAATATCACTTTCGCGCCATTTATGTTTTTATTTCATAAATTTAGTGATTTATATATTGATGCTAAATACAGAGGAAGGAAAAAGGTAACTATAAATGAATTAATTAAGGAAGTGGATTTTAATATGCTTATAGGGTTTAGCATGTTAAAAACCATTCCGTTTTTCTGGATACCATGCCATACCGTTGTATTCTTAATGCTACCACAGTATAGAGTGATAGCTTCAGCTTTCTTATCAATAGCTCTAGGACTTATGATGGCTATAGCAAAAAAGTCTAAAGGAATTACATTGAAAGAACAAGAGGTGTTAGGCCAGTAAATATTAGTATATGAATATAAGGAGGATTTTAATGGCAACTTGGATAGCTCATCTTAGAATTGCGGAAAATATATTAAAGAATGTGGATGATTTAAATTCTACAGCTTTTATTCTTGGTAACGTGGGACCAGATTCAGGAGTTCCTAACGAAGATTGGAGTAGTTTCAATCCACCAAAAACAATTACTCATTGGATTAATGAAGAAAATAATATAGATGCAAATAAGTTTTTTAATAAGTATATAAAAAATAATTCAATGGAATATTCCAAATATTCTTATGTACTTGGATATTATATACATTTGCTTACTGATATAGAATGGTCTAAGTTTTTCGATGAAAAAAAGAAGAATGCCTTATATAATAAAAAATTAAAGGAAGATGCAAGTTTTATTTGGACGATAAAAAAAGATTGGTATGGATTAGATTTTTTATATTTAGAAAAAAATCCTAACTTTATTTTCCATACTATTTTTAAAAATATAGACCAGGTACCTGATTATTTAGATTACTTTCCTGAGGGAGCTTTAATGAAGCAAGTTAAATATATAACAGAATATTATTTAGGAGATAATGAAGAGACTAAAGATAATTTCATATATCTTAATGAAGAAGAAATGGATAAGTTTATTGATGAGACTTCTAAGAAGATATTTAGTAATTTAAAAGGAAAAATAGAATATAATTAAAGTGAAAAATATAAAGAATAAGGAACTATACATATGATTTTGTGTTATAGTTCTTTTATTTTTGAATTTTTTTATACACTTAAAATCAATTTTTTATGAAGGATAAGTTAATTATATATATTCAGTAAGGATACTTATTGCATCCATTATTAAAATGGCTTATAATAAAATAAACTTTGATTATCAAAGTATTTGAAAATCAAAGTAAAATATTTAAATTTGAAAGGTAGTGTTTTTATGGATATAAAAGGCCTAAAGATAGGAAATATATTAGCACCTATGCCGATAATTCAAGGTGGAATGGGAATAGGAGTTTCGAGATCAAAACTTGCATCAGCAGTGACTAATGAAGGAGGAATTGGAGTTATATCTGCAGCACAAGTAGGATATGATGAAGAGGATTTTGAAAGTAATAATTTAGCAGCTAACATTAGGGCTTTAAAAAATCAAATTTTCTTAGCGAAAAAGGCTACTAATGGAGGCGTTATCGGGGTTAATATAATGGTTGCCATGAATAATTATAAAGAACATGTTAAGGCTGCCATAGAAGGTGGTGCAGATATTATAATTTCTGGAGCCGGAATACCAATGGAATTACCTAAATTAATCAAAGGTTTTTCAATAAAAATCGCACCAATAGTATCTTCTTTGAAGTCAGCAAAAGTTATTTTGAAACTTTGGGATAGACACGATAAGGTAGCTCCTGACATGGTTATTGTTGAAGGCCCAAGAGCTGGAGGACATTTAGGATTTAGAAAAGAAAATATAAATATGTCTGGAGAAGCCTTTGATAAAGAGGTAGTAGATATAATTAATGAAACTAAAATTTATGGTGAAAAGTATAATAAGGAAATTCCAGTAGTAGTTGCTGGAGGTGTATATGATGGAAAAGACATAGCTAAATACTTAAAGTTAGGTGCAGATGGAGTTCAAATGGCTACTAGATTTGTAGCAACGGTTGAATGTGATGCATCAGAAAATTTTAAGAAGGCTTATGTTGATTCAAAAGAAGAAGATATAGTTATAGTAGATAGTCCTGTAGGTTTGCCAGGAAGAGCTATATGTAATTCCTTTGTAGAGAAAACTTTTAAAGGGAAATTAAATGTGGAAAAATGCTATAGATGTATATCCCACTGTAACCCCAAAATAACTCCATATTGCATTAGTGAAGCATTAATAAATGGTGTTAAGGGAAATATGGATAAAGCTTTAGTATTTTGTGGAGATAATGCCCATAGGATTAAAAGTATAGTCACAGTAAAGGAATTAATGGAGGAGTTAAAAGCAGAAATTTTAAAAGCATAAAATCCAGAAATAAATAATAAAGATCAAATTTAGAATTAACAAAAAAATTAAAAATTTTTAATTTAGGTTTTACTAAAGAGGAAAATATGTAATAATAATATGTATGTTTTATTATTATGATGAGGTGTAAAGATGAAAATTGGATTTGATCACGAAAAATATTTGGAAGAACAATCAAAATATATTTTAGAGAGAGTTAATAATTATGATAAACTTTATCTAGAGTTTGGCGGAAAACTTTTATTTGATATGCATGCTAAAAGAGTTTTGCCAGGCTTTGATGAGAATGCAAAAATAAAGTTACTTCATAAACTTAGAGAAAAGGCAGAAATAATTATTTGTGTATATGCCGGTGATATTGAAAGAAATAAGATAAGAGGCGATTTTGGAATTACATATGATATGGATGTACTGAGATTAATTGATGATCTTAGAGGATATGATTTACAGGTAAACAGTGTAGTTATAACTCGCTATAGTGGTCAACCAGCTACTAATATCTTTATAAATAAATTGGAACGTAGAGGTATTAAAGTTTATAAGCATGAAGCTATTAAAGGATATCCTACAGAGGTTGAGACTATCGTAAGTGATGAGGGTTATGGAAAAAATCCATATATAGAAACTACTAAGCCAATAGTAGTAGTAACAGCACCGGGACCAGGAAGTGGAAAGTTGGCTACTTGTCTTAATCAATTATACCATGAGAATAAAAGAGGAAATGCTGTTGGGTATTCTAAATTTGAAACTTTCCCTGTATGGAATGTACCTTTAAAACATCCTTTAAATATTGCCTATGAAGCAGCTACAGTAGACCTTAAAGATGTAAATATGATAGACTCTTTTCATTTTGATGCATATAATGAGGTTGCAGTAAACTATAATAGAGACATTGAGATGTTCCCAGTTATAAAGAGAATTATTGAGAAGATAACTGGAAAAGAATCTATATATAAATCTCCAACAGACATGGGAGTTAATAGAGTAGGATTTGGAATTACTGATGATGAAGTTGTTAAGGAAGCTTCTATACAGGAGATAATTAGAAGATACTTTAAAACTAGCGTTGAATATAAAAAAGGATATGTAGATGCAGAGGTTTTCCAAAGAATTAAAATAATTATGGAAAGTTTAAATCTTAAGCCAGAGGATAGAAAAGTAGTTATTCCTGCTAGAGAATATTCTAGTAAGCTTAAGTTAGAGGCAAACAAAAATGACGCTTGTCCTGTAGTAGCGCTAGAACTTGAAGATGGAACTATTTTAACAGGTAGAAGTTCAGAACTTATGGATGCATCTTCAGCTGCTATTTTAAATGCAGTTAAGCATTTGGCTAATATATCTGATGATATTCATTTAATTTCACCAGTGGTATTAGAACCTATAAAAAGCTTGAAAACTAATGCTTTAGGAAGTAATAATACATCTTTAAATTCAGAAGAAATATTAATTGCTCTTAGTATTTGTGCAGCTACTAATCCTATGGCTCAAGTAGCTTTAGAAAAGCTTATAAGGCTCAAAGGATGTCAAGCTCACTCTACTACTATTCTTAGTACTGGTGACGAGCAAATATTTAGAAAACTAGGAATAGATGTTACTTGCGATGCTGAGTATCCTTCACAAAATTTATTTTATAATATGTAATAAAATTTAAAGTAAAAATAAATAGAACAGTGTATATGATTATGAATTTTAAATTATAAAGTATACACTGTTTTATTTCGAAAAAAATATATTTCGACATCCTAAGTTTTTATAGAAATTTATAGTATATATGGTATATAATATATAGTGTAGTAATGAGAAATTTAAAAGTAATTTAGGAGGGAACATGGTTAAGAATAAAAGAAGTTTTATTTTAAAGGGTAATTTATACAAAGTAATAGGAGTACTAGCAATTCCTATTATGATAAATAATTTAATACAAACACTATATAATTTAGTGGATGGATTATGGGTAAGTAAAATTGGATCAGTAGAATTTGCAGCTACAGGATTTGTTTGGCCAGTAAATTTTTTATTTATATCTATTGGAATGGGTTTATCTATAGCAGGTACATCTATAATTTCTCAATTCATAGGAGCTGACAAATATGAAGAGGCTAATAAGTACGCAAGTCAACTTATAGTAGTATCCTTTTTATCTTCTATTCTATTTGCTATAATTGGATATATATTATCGCCCTTTATTGTAAGAATAATGGGGGGAACAGGTGAATTAGCAAGAAATAGTATAATATATTTAAGAATTACCTTCTTAGATATGCCTTTTATGTTTTTATTTTTTAACTTTAACTCCATAATGAATGCAGAAGGAAATACAGTATTTCCAACTGTACTTAGTGCAATTAGTGCAGTTCTTAATATGATTTTAGATCCAATATTTATATTTACATTTAATATGGGAATTGCAGGAGCAGCTATAGCAACTTTATTGTCAAAGGCTATATTAGCAATAGCTGGGGTTTACGTATTAATGAGAAGATCATCTAAGGTAAGACCTTCTTTTAAGAAGTTTAAATTTGATGTAGAAATAATTAAGAAAATCATATCAGTTGCCCTTCCATCTTCTATTGGACAATCTGGTTCAGCTTTAGGATTTATGGCTTTAAATGTTTTTATAGTATCTTATGGTACGGCAACATTAGCAGCTTTTGCTATGGTAAATAGAATTACTTCTCTTGTAAGTCAACCAGCTATGGGAATTGGTGCAGCCCTTACATCTATTATAGGGCAAAATTTAGGATGTAGCCAACTGGAGAGAGCTAAGGAGGCCTTTGTAAAAGCTATAAAGCTTACTATCGGTTTTTCAGCTTTAGGATTAATTATCTTACTAGCTTTTGATAAAGAAATTATAGGTTTCTTCATGCAATCAAAGGACGATATGATGGTAATTTCAGAGGGGATAACATATCTTCAGTATATAGCATGGTCTATGCCACTAATGGGTATATTTAGTGTGCTTCAAGGCGTATTTCAGGGATCGGGTCATACTAGATATTCTATGGAGATGGAAGTGGGAAGACTTTGGTTTGTAAGACTTCCAATGATATTACTATTTAAAAACTTTACTAATATAGGGTCTGTAGGTATATGGTTTTCTATGAGTTTTAGTAATCTTATAATATGTATCTTTGGATATATAATGTACCGAAAAGGAGCCTGGGAGAAAAATATAATTCATAATGAGGATTGTAGAGAAATAAAAGAGGCAAATTAAAGGAAATCTATGGGATAGAATCAAAAATAATGTTAAAATATACACATGGGATAAATGCTTATCCTATGTGTATTTAATTTATATATTACTTATATATATAAATAATTACAGCATATAAAATAGTTAATAGAAAGGGTGTTACCATGGATGAGATTTTAGTTGAAGAGTATAGGGGAGAACTTTTAGAATGTGTACATAGAGGATATATATGTTGTGTAAACGAAGATGGAGAAGTTGTTTACTCCATTGGTGATCCTGAATTTGTAACTTATATGAGATCATCAGCAAAACCAATACAAGCTATTCCATTAATAAAGAGAGGCCTTGACACAAAGTATAATCTTAGTGATAAAGAAATTACAGTTATGACAGGATCCCATAGGGCGGAACCTTTTCATATTAAGGCATTAGAATCTATAATGGACAAAGTTCAAGTAGAGGAAGAAGAACTTATATGCTTACCTACATATCCATTATCAATGAAAGCTAAAGAGAAGATATTGAGATGTCAAGAGAATAAGAGACGTATTTATCACAATTGCTCAGGAAAACATATGGGAATTTTAACTTTATGCACTGATATGAACTGTGATAAAAAAGAATATTGGAATATTAACAGTCCAGCTCAGCAGGAAATTCTTTCTCATATTTCAATGATATCTGGTTATCCAAGAAATCAGATAAAGATTGGTATAGATGGATGTGGAGTTCCTGTATTGGCAATGCCTATGAAAAATTTAGCTATGGCTTATATGACCATGGCATGTCCAGATACTATTAAGGATGAGTTAACAAGAAATTCAGTAATAAAGCTTACTAAATTAATGAATGAAAATTATGAGATGGTTTCAGGCACTGATTTAATATGCTCATTACTTTTAAAGGATAATAATATTGTTGCAAAGGGTGGAGCTAAAGGTGTATATTGTTTTGGGCTTAAAAAGGAAAGACTTGGATTTTCAATTAAGATAATTGATGGTTCAGAGGAAGAATGGCCTTTAATAGTAGCATCTATTTTAGAGCAGATCAATTATAAAAATAGCGATACAATAGAGAGATTAAAAAAGGTATTTCCAAGGGTTATTATTAATGATAATAACAAAATAGTAGGAGAAAGTATTGTAAAATTTAAGCTGAAATAGATAAACTTATTTTTAATATTAAGTTTACTTAAAAAGTTATATATCTTAATATGTAATTTTTAGTAGGAGGTAGATTACAAAATAAAAGGTGTGAGATGGAGGTAATTAATAATGAAAGAAAAGGTGTTAGTGGAGATATGTTGTGGTTCACTAGAAGATGTTATAATAGCTAAAAAAGCAGGAGCTCATAGAGTAGAGTTGAATTCTAATATGTTTTTAGGGGGTATAACTCCATCTATAGGAACTATTGAGGAAGCTAAAAAATTAGTGAATATTCCTATCATGGTAATGATTAGACCAAGAGGTGCTGGATTTTGTTATTCTGAATATGAAATTAAAACCATGGAGCGTGATATGAAAGCAGCTGTTAAAGCAGGTGCTGATGGTATAGTATTTGGAGCATTAAAGGAAGATGGTACTCTTGATGTAGAGTTATGCAAAAGATTTATGGATATTATTGGAGATAGAGAAGCTGTATTTCATCGCGCCTTTGATGTAGTGAAAGATCCTTTTGAAGTCTTGGATACCTTAGTTGATTTAGGTGTGAAAAGAATTCTTACTAAGGGACAAAAGAATACCATAGAAGATGGGGCCGAACTTTTAAAAGAACTGATGAAGTGTGGTAAGGGAAAAATTGAAATACTTCCAGGAGGGGTAAGACCACATAATGTAAAATGGATGATTGAAAATATGAAGTTTAATCAACTTCATGTAGCTTCCTTTACTAAAAGAAAAGACTATTCAACACAATGCAATCCAGAAGTTTACTTTGGAAGTCCTCTAAATCCCAAAGAGCTTGACTATGATATAGCTAATTATGATTATTTAAGAGAAATGTGTGATAATATAAAAATTATTACTAAAGCTAATTGTATAAAATAAATAAAAAATAATTTTAAAGAGGTTGTCTCAAAATAAGTTGAATCTTGAATTAATGTTGAGTTTGCCCTGTATTATAATAATATTACGGTGCAAGCTCACATTTTATAAAGATAGGCGAATTATTTTTAGACAACCTTATTTTTTATTAAAAATATGATATGATAGGAGAAAAGCTAAAATAGAATTGACGGTAGAGTAAAGGTAAGGTGATTTGGTGAAGACTGTTTGGAAAGAGAGTCAGTGCTCTATGGAGGTTTTAAAGGAGTTACTTAGCTATATAAAGGTTACTCCTATTACTCTTAGGGTGCTTATGAATAGAGGAATAGATACTAAGGATAAGGTGGAGGAATTTTTAAATTCTTCTTTGAAGAAGATGCATAATCCTTATCTTATGAAGGATATGGATAATGCTATAGAGATTATGGTAGATGCTATAAATAATAAGGGAAAAATAATGGTCTATGGAGATTATGATGCAGACGGTGTTACTAGTACTGCTATTCTTTATAAGGCCATAAAGAACTGTGGTGGAATAGTAGATTATTATATACCTCACAGGGAAAATGAAGGCTATGGTATGAGCGTTTCTAGAATAGAGACTATAGCGGAGGAAGGTTTTGACCTTATAATAAGTTGTGATAATGGGATTTCTGCTATAGAAGAGGTGAGAAGAGCTAAGGAACTTGGATTAAAGGTGATTATTACAGATCACCATGAGCTTCCCTTTGAGGAGATAGATGGAGAAAGAAGGGTGGTAGTTCCAAGTAGTGATGCCCTTATAAATCCTAAGCAGGAGGATTGTAATTATCCTTTTAAGTTTTTATGTGGAGCTGGCGTGGCTTATAAGTTTTCTTTAGCTTTATATGGAGCCATGAATATGGGAAATAAGAATACTGATGATCTTCTAGAGTTAGCTGCCATTGGTACTATATGTGACGTGGTAGACTTGATGGATGAAAATAGAATCATTGCCAAGGGAGGGCTAAAGATACTTTCCAACACAAAAAATTTAGGATTAAAGGCTTTAAAACATATAATTGATATAAAAGATGAGGTAACTTGCTACAATGTGGGTTTTAACATTGGACCTTGTATCAATGCTACAGGAAGGTTAGAAACAGCTCAGCTTTCTTTAGATTTACTGCTTTGTGAAGATATGGGTCAAGCTGTGGACATAGCTACAAAGGTATTTAATCTTAATAAAGAAAGACAAGACCTTACCACAGAAAGTGTAGAACAAGTTTGCGCTGATATAGAAGGGTCTTCTTTAGTGAATGATAGAGTGCTTGTAGTATATAACCAGCATATACATGAGAGTATTGCAGGAATCGTGGCAGGAAGAATTAAAGAAAAGTATGGGAAGCCAACCTTTATTTTAACCAAGGGAAAAGAAATGCCAAAGGGCTCAGGTAGGTCCATTGAAGAATATAATATGTTTGAAGAAATGCTAAGGTGTAAAGACGTTTTAAGTAAGTTTGGTGGACATCCAATGGCGGCAGGACTTTCCATTGAAGAAAAAAATATTTCAAAGTTTAGAGAGCTATTAAATGAAAACTGTAATTTAAGTGAGGAGGACTTAGCTTCAAAAATGAAAGTAGATTCTCCGATAAAGTTAAGCTATGTAACAGAACAGGTTGTGCAAGAATTTAAATTATTAGAGCCTTTTGGAAAGGGAAATCCAACACCAATTCTTCAAGCAAATAGAGTTTTAGTTGCAGATATAAGATTTTTAGGCAGTGAATACCAACATGTTAAGTTTAGATTTAATAAGGATGCTACTAATAACATGATAGATGGGCTATATTTCAATAAAAGAGATGAAGTTATTGAAATTCTAAAAGATGTCTATGGCGATGAATATGGAGATATTGGAAATGGATATATAAGACCAAAGGGTCTATTTTTGAACATATTATTTCAGCCAGATATAAATGAATATATGGGAAGAAGAAGTGTACAGTTAAAACTTAAAGATATAAAATTAAATTAATAAGGAGATGCACCTATAAGGTGCATCTCCTATTTTTGGGTTTACTTACTATTAAATAATTTATTTAGATATTAATATATCCTATAAATTTCTTTCGTAAGCTTCAACCATTTTTTTAACCATTTGTCCGCCGATTGATCCAGCTTCTCTAGAAGTTAAATCACCGTTATATCCTTCTTTTAGGTTAACTCCAACTTCTTGAGCTGCCTCCATCTTAAATCTGTCTAAACCTGCTTTAGCTTCTGGTACTAATAATCTACTTTTGCTTGTCATTTTATATTCCTCCTCCAATAAATTAGTAGAAGTCAACAAACATATTAATGTAAAACTCTTATTATTTAAACAAATTTTGCTAACTTCTTAAATAATAAATTTACCAACATGCTACTTACAAATGTTTAATTATAGATTTCTTTCGTAAGCTTCAACCATTTTTTTAACCATTTGACCACCAACTGATCCAGCTTCTCTAGAAGTTAGGTCTCCATTATATCCTTCTTTAAGATTAACTCCTACTTCTTGAGCAGCTTCCATTTTGAATTTGTTTAAACCTTCTTTAGCTTGAGGTACTGCTGGTTGATTAGAATTATTATTTGCCATGTAATTTCACCTCCTTTTCTTTGATAATAGTATTGTACCCGGATATAAGAAGATTATTTAAGAGAATGGGTGGCAACATATGAAAGATTATGAGTAATTACCTTTTACTGTATATTGTTTGTTTTTATATAAATTTCTCATTTTATATTTACATTTATCTTCATATGTGGCATAACTTAATAAGGAGCATAATATATCTAATATAATATAAAAAAGTTATATAGTAATAACATTATTTTTAGCTTTAGTGAGTATACATATACTTAGCTAAGGCTTAGATATTTTTCTTTGAAATATTTCAAAGAAATTAATGCTTTTACTATGTTAATTTTAGGAGGACTTTTAAATTGAGTAACAAAAAAATCATTATGACTGGTGGAGGAACAGCTGGACATGTAACTCCAAATATCGCACTTATGCCCAAGCTTAAGGAGCTTGGATATGAAATTCAGTACATAGGTACTGAACATGGTATAGAAAGAAAACTTATAGAAGCAGAAAAAATAAAATATCATAGTATATCTAGTGGTAAGTTAAGAAGATATTTTGATGTAAAGAATTTTACAGATCCTTTTAAGGTGATTAAAGGGGTTTTTGAAGCGAAGTCAATTATAAAAAAAGAAAAACCGGACATAGTTTTTTCAAAGGGCGGATTTGTATCGGTTCCAGTGGTGTTAGGAGCATATTTTAATAAAATACCAGTTATAATACATGAATCAGATATTACACCAGGTCTAGCAAATAAAATATCCATGCCTTATTCAACAAAGATTTGTGTTACCTTTGAAGAGGCTATGGAGCATGTTAATAAAAAGAAAGCTGTACTTACAGGTTCACCAATTAGAAGTGAACTATTTAAAGGTAGTAAAATAAAGGCTAAAGAATTTTGCAACTTCAAAGATGATAAGCCGGTGATTTTAGTTACTGGAGGTAGTTTAGGTTCAAGAATTATAAATGAATGTGTTAGAGAAGCACTACAGGACATACTTAAAACTTTCAATGTAATACATCTATGTGGAAAAGGTAATTTAGATAAAAGCTTTAATGTAGTTGAGGGATATGCTCAGTTTGAATATATTAAGGAACAGTTATCAGATTTAATGCAATTAGCAGATATAGTAATTTCTAGGGCTGGATCTAATACTATATTTGAACTTTTAGCTTTAAAGAAACCTAATATTTTAATACCACTATCAGCTAAGGCAAGTAGAGGAGATCAAATATTAAACGCTAAGTCATTTAATAAATCTGGCTACAGTAAAGTTATTGAAGAAGAAAACTTAAATGCACTGACTCTTTTAGAAGCTATTGAAGATGTTGATAGAAATAAAGAAACATATATAAAAAATATGAGTAAAAGCAAACAAAGGGACAGCCTTGTAAAAATAATAGACCTAATAGAAAGTTGTAAAAGAAAATAACAATAATAAAATTAATGTAGAGCATGTACTTATNNTTACTAAAAGGATTTATTCAAGGTAAAATCTACAACACAACAACTCGTATACACTCAAACAAGTTGTGTTGCTTACGATTTTACCATTCATAAATCCTAAGTAAATCTAACGCTCCTGCAAATGGCGTTCGCTAACAATAATATTAAAGTACATGCTCTACATATATAAAAATTATTATAGTATATACATAGAAAATACCTGAAACTCGCACTATGGCAACAACTATTTAACTAGTTAA
>DKGY01000045.1 GCA_002453475.1 Clostridium sp. UBA6758
ATATTACTTACATGAGTATTAATAGTATCATTATCATAAGCATAAACTTCTCCCCAAACAGCTTCATAAAGATTCTTCTTAGAAAAGACTTTGCTTGGATATTTAACAAATAAATATAAAATTTCAAACTCCTTTGATGTGAGCTTGATAATGCTGTCATCAACCCATACTTCCTTTAAATCATAATTAAGTGTTATGTTTTTATAGCTATAAAGCAATTGCTCATTAACAAGTTTGCCATATCTTTTTAAGTTTCTTTCAATTCGTGCTAAAAGCTCAGATAAATCAAATGGCTTCACTACATAATCATCTGCCCCTATTTTTAGCACATCTATCTTCATCTGTACACTTTCTTTTGCAGATACAACAATTATAGGCACATCAGAAAAAACTCTAATTTCTCTTAATACTTCATCACCACTTTTATAAGGTAACATAATATCAAGGATAATAAGCTCAGGCATTATTTCTTTTGCAAGTTTAAGACCTGTAAGTCCATTTTGGGCTATATAAGTATCATAATTATTTTTGTAGAGATAATCTGATATCATATTAGCTATTTCGGTATCATCTTCTATAATTAAAATTTTAGTTTTCATCTTTTACAACTCCTAAACCCTATAAGGATATATATAATCTGCTCTTATAACTTTTAATCACTTTTCTCTAGATTCTAGGTTATTTAAAATATAAATTTATTATAGCAATTTTACCAATAAAACTCTACTTATCAATATATACCCTTTATTACACATGATATTTTTCTCAAAAAATAAGGTATGCTTTATTTTAATTCCCAAAATGTAAAATAGGGCATAAACACTTAATATCAATATGCTAATATTTTTTTTAATTACTCGTCATAACATCTATTTCATGTAAATGCTCTTCTTTCAATTCTTTCAATTGTATTCCGACTGACTTTCACCTATTATCGTTAGGATGCTTTATGATTTTAGGGTTCCAATAATCATTGTTATCAATAATGATATCACTTAGAATCTTAGGGTTATATTTTTCAATATATAATTTTTGGATAGGTATATACTTATTGTTATACTTTTCAATAACATCTTTACCAAGTAAACTCAAATCTCTCTTTGCCGCTCTTTTTAATACTTCATCAAAGGAAATATCTATAAATATTCGAAAATCAAAATATTGATTAAGCGGCTCTCTATAGAGCAGTACACCTTCAAATAGCACTATAGTGTCTTCATCTATAACATACATCTTATTATTGATAAACTCATCTGCTTCAATATTTAGCAGTAAAAGCTCCTTATCTAATTTATTTTCAGTTACAAGAGGTTTCATAATCTCATTTTCGATTTTTGTAATATCAAATGCATTATTAAGATATGAAATAACTGGATTCTTCTCCTTATTTCTGATCTTTGAAGGATTATGAAAATCATCTATAGAAATGGTATGACTTTTAAATCCAATCTTAAAAAGGTACCTGGCAAGTTCTTTTGTAAATGTTGATTTTCCAGATGTATCTACACCATTAATTCCCACTATCAAGGGTTTATTTTTTTGTTTTCTATTGAGAATATATCCTGCGATTTCTTTGTAAATTCCATTAATCTTTCTAATAATCCTATAAATATCTGATGGATTATCTGCAATAAAATCTGAATTTTTATAGTCATCTCCACCATAGCCATATGATACTCCTACAGATAAGCACCTAGCTGCATCAGCTGCATCAAAGTCTATAGAGGTATCTCCAACTATAATGGCACTGCAGATTGCATTTTCATCTAGTATTTGCTTTATAATTTGAAATTTTTCTAATCCCTCAACTCTTGATTTTTTAATTTGAAAATATTCCTCTATATTAAAATGAGATAATATTTTATTCATATATTCTCTGCTGCCATTAGTGCAAATCCCTAATGTATAGCCTTCATTTTTAAGATCACTTAACATATTTTTAACGCCTTCATATAGCTGTGCTGATTTATCAATTAGCTTGTCCTCATAAGTTCTAAGCTCAGCTCTAATACGTCGAACTTCGTCTTCACTTAAATTTTTCCCAAATAACTCTCTACATACCGTAGCTGAGGGTTTTCCTATAAGTTTAAGAAGCCTTTCTCTGTCAATTGGTTCCATTTTTCTAGATATGCAAGTATGATGTATGGCATCTATAAATACTGTATCTGTTTTAAATAAAGTACCATCTAAATCAAAAATAATAATTTTGTAAGTATACATATTCTTCACCTCAATATAAATTTATAATTTGTTTATCAATCATGTAGATATATCCTCCTAAAATATTTCAAGGATATAACACGTACAATTTAAAAATACAGAAATATCCTACAAAAGTGCAACAACAAAGTGAAATCAATTATTATTATTTTTTACATTATTAGTATAAATTAACATCATGCGTATTTCAATATATATTTATTTATGTAACCTGCTTAAGCAGTTATAAACTAAAGGATGCAGTTTTGTACTTCCCCTTGATTATTTCGCTATTTATTTGAAATACGAAATAAAAATACCGAATATTCACGTTGAATAATACGGTATTATGAATAAATTATTTAATTATACCTTAACATAATAGCACCTTACATTAAATTAATATAATATGTTAAATGAACTGTTTTACTCATATTTTCATAAGTTCAGATATATTATTAATAATGTATTTAGGTGTATATTGCTTTAAATTCCATGCTTCTCCATGACTTAACCAAACAGATGTTAAACCAGAATCAATTGCTCCTTTTATATCAATTATAGGATTGTCTCCAACAAATAGAGTAGTTTCATTCTTTGAATTGATTTTAGACAACGCAAGATGAAATATTTTAGGATCAGGCTTTCTAATATCAATTTCTTCAGAAATAATGATGGTTTTCATATACTTTCTAAAATCTAATTTATCAATTTTTGTATTTTGAAAATCAGAATTCCCATTTGTTATAATCCCCATTTTTATATTCCTATCTATAAAATAATCTAAAACATTATATAAATTAGGCATGGGTTCAGCACATTTGGGGAACTCCACATTCCAAAAATCAATTAATTCCTTTAAGTCAGGTTTATATCTCCATAAAATTCTGTCTTGTAATTCTTTAAACATTTCTTCTCTTGGTTTATATCCTTGTTTATCAATTTCAAAAAAAATATCTTTAATGATTGCCATACTGTCATAGTCCAGTACTTCAGAGTATTTTAGTTTAAAAAGGTCTACAAACTTAGATAATGACCTGTTTCTATCATGTATTGTATCATCCAAGTCAAAAAGTATTGTATCAAAAATCATATGCTTTACTCCCTTGATTATAATCAATATTAACAATATCTAGTCCACAATTTCCAAGCGATTCACATTTTATTCAAATTACACATTAACCGATAAACTAATTAGACATCCACAGCTTAATGTGATCCATTCCCCTTACTGTAACTCTTCTATAATCTTTTTAATATCAAATTCTTTATCTTGGATTTTATAATACTTTCCTATAGATTCAGGTTTTTCTTGAAAACCAATCACATTATCTTCATAAAATCTAATAGAAAATACTTCTTTAGCATAAGTATTATATTCATCTTCTTTATATGTTCCAATAAAATTAAGACTATATTCAGACTGATCCTTAGGTATCTTAGCTTTTTTAAAAGACAAATCGTCAATTATACTGATTAATTTATCTACCTTACCATCTTCAGTATTATCTATCCAAGTTGAAGAATCTACGGAGTCAAAATCCTCAATGTTTACTTGTCTATAGGTATAGTCATAATTGTTTTTTGAAATTAAGTTCTTTGAAGGAAAAAGATATGGTATGTCAATCCATACAATTATAGCAATGACAATGGATATAACTATTCCCAGAATGATTTTTTTCTTATTCACTAATAATCCTCCTTATTTTATGGTAGTAATAATCTATAATTGTCCACTTTTAACTATTCTTCAGGGCATTCACCCACTCTAGCCGCAATAATAACTGCTAGATAATCCTGTATCATTTCTCTTGTAACATTCATTTGCATAAGATACAAATCTGCCAATGTTTTCTTAAATCGTAAGAGCATTTCTCTATCGTCTACTTCTATCGGCACAGGTGTATATTCCACCAGAAATACAGTTCTTGCAACATCATATAAAAAATCTCCATGACACACATTCATGAAATCTATAACCATTGTATTTCCATCCAATATTAAAATATTACCTGGATGGAAATCACCATGACAAAGTGTATTTCCATCCATCAGTTTATCTAACATTTGCAATACTTCTTCTTGTTTCTTCGAATTAGCTTTTGGTGAATTTACTATATTACATTTTAAGAACTCCTTGTAATTAGGCACATTAATAGTCCTATTCTTAAGGATTGCCTTATGTAGCTTTGCCATATATACTGCACATTCCTGCACCTTACCTGTTCTCATAACCCAATCCAACAAGGATTCACCCTCTACTCTGTCATATATAATACCAATTCGCTCTTCTAAAAAAATAGTTTCATATGCCTTTGGTTTTGAAAAATCCATATTTCTTATTGCCTTCGCATTATGAAACTCTCTTTCTACCGCTTCTTTTGGATAACCTTGATAGAAAAGCTTAAGCACCTTGCTTTCTTCCCATTCATATACAGTTGCCGTATTACCTACGCCAATTATTTTTCCATATTTCATTTATTTTTCTCCTAATCTTTCAAAACATTAACTTATCCATTAATCTTCATTTTCATTATTAAAATCATATATAGATATATTTATGTGCAATTTATAAGATTAAGTAAATTTATTTTTAACAGTCTGTTAGACTTTATGAGTGATAAATAATAGTCAAAAATGGCTTATTTCAAGGTATAAACCATTTTTGACTATTATTTAATTCATCATATAAGAATATTGAATACTAATTCATATTACCCTTAATCCTTAGCACAAAAGCATAAAAATATATTAGCCAGAAGGTCTTTGTGCTTTATGTTTATTGAAATAAGACCAACTAATTATCGTGGCACTATCTCTACCTTTTTGTTCGTGTACTTCTTCAAGAACCTTTGATATATTTTGAGGTACATCAATATTCTCTGTAAAAACCTTATATAAGCGTTTCGTATCTTCAAATGGTCTGTTAGACTAAATTGTGTATATATGCTCACTAATACAGGTAATACAATTCGAACTACCTGTGTTAATATCCAAATTGAGAAAAGTGCCCAATGAACTCAACTATATACATTACATATCTTTTTCAAATACAACAACCTTAACATTTCCATCCATGAATTCTCCTGTGACTTTGAATCCACATTTCTTGTAAAAATAGTGATTTCGTTCTTTATCTGCAGGAGTTTCCAATGACCAATGTTTTGCATTTGGGAAATAGGAATCTAAAAAGGCTATTGCTTTTTGTCCTAATCCTCTATTTTCATATTCTGGTATTACACAAAGTCCACCGAGGTGGTACTCTCCATTTTGTCTATCTGAAACTATAATATCTCCAACAATAATGTCATCTACTAAAATCTTAAATGTTATGGCATTTTCTATCGATGATTTCATGCTTTCATAACTTCTATTATATCCTGGGCATTCTCCATATTTTTTGAAATCCGAATAAAACGCCTTGTTTTGTATTTCTATTAAATCATTTGTGTCTTCGACAGTTACTCTTGCTATTTTTATGCCCATTTTCAATCTCCTTTCTGTAATATAACCAATCTTTAGTTAATATATATTTACTATTAAGCATCATTCACTATTTTCCTTACTCTATTTTAGAACAGAAATAGGTATTCCTATCAATAAAAGTGTAGTCAAATCCTTTTACCTTTCCTTCTTTCAACCTAAAATTAAGTTCCATCGGAATCCCTTTAATCAAAAACTTAGTTTCAGACCTTGCGCTAAGTTTATAATCTTTCCAATATGTACCCTTTAAAACTAATAAGTTATCTTCAAAAAATATCTCTAAATTTTCACCTTTAGCCGGGAATTCCTTGGGGACTTGGTATTTACCAACATATATTTTCAAATTCATATTTTCATTATGATAATGATTTTGAATCGTATAGTCTCCTAACCATGATAAAACTACATTTTCAGTTGTAATCCAATTATCTTCCGTCACATCAATCTGTAAGATTGGAAAATTAATTAAAGGCATTAGTTCAAAATAAAGTTTCTGGGCATCAGAAAAATATTCAACCATACCTTTAAAACCAACTCGCTTTCTAGAATATTGATAAGGTCCTTTCTCAATCATACCAATAGTCATGTTAGTCCATTGATTACCTCTTCTCTCACAAGCTCTTCTAATAATAGTTTCAGTATCTCCTTTTAATAAGATAATCTGAGGACTTAACTTTGACAAAATCATATTTAGCTTTTCAAAATAGTTATTAATTTTTTCCTTAGAGAATTCTAGGTTCATTAAGTAAAGTGTATAGCTAAAGAAAGCACTTTCAATTATAAATGTATGTTCTGACTCTTCTATTGTATTTATTAAATCTTCCCAGCAGCTAACAAGAGCATCGATAATATCTTCATCACAATTATCATATTTCTCCCAAAACCTATTAAACTGAATTGCATTATGTTCATATTCATCTATCCAGCGAACAGATTCTCCATTTAATTGGAGTTGCTCACATATATATTGGGATATAGTTGATTTCCCCGTACCCGGCTGACCTTCAAAAAATATTATTTTACTATCCATAAAGACCTCCAAAAATATAGAACTCATAGTAATTCTAAAATACCGTATTATGAAAAGTTATTTTATAACTATCTCCATTTCCATACCAGACCCTTCGTATTCATGAGGACGGGTACGAAATCCCAATTTCTCATAGAAGGCTTCCTTACCTTTTGCACACATAAGGCATACTGAAACCTCTGTCCCCGACAAACTGTTTTCTTTGACATATTGAAGCAGTCTACTAACAATTTCTCTCCCAATACCACATCCTTGGTATTTAGTTAGGACAAAAACATCGTTTATATACCAATATATTGATGCATCACCAAGTATCCTACCCATTGCAATAATTTCACTATCCTTCATTGCAACAATAGAATAAATTGTATTTAACAATGATTTTTCCCATTGTGCCTTTGGGTCTTCATCCCAATTCATTTTCCTTTGAAACAAAATCACATCTTCCGCTGTAAGTATATTCTCTTTATAAGTAATATTCATGTATATCCCCCTAGCTTAATATAAATAATCTTCACGTTGCCTCTCAACATAAAATTTCTATTTATGTGTATGAATAAATAAAAAACTAATGCGTTTTATAATACTATTACGATTTAAATCCCTATTGTTATATACATATAATAGCATATATTCCAAAACTACACTATTCAATTTTCAAAGATAATTATATAAGAATGTAGTGTCGTACTACCCCTTGGTTATTTCGCTATTTTCTTGAATTACGCATTAAAAAATACCGTATATTCATTTTGAATAGTACGGTATTTCACTACTATAATATATTAAGTTTGCTCTTTTAATCTCCCCTACAAATTGGAAGTTGTCGGGCTTTGTAGTATGCTCATTTTGTTGATTGCCACTTTCGCTCTGCAATAGAAAAACAATCCCGTAGTATTGGATAAGTTAATTGATCCGGCAAACAATCGAACAATCCTATTTTTCCCATCTCACTGTAATTTGGCAAATCACCTATATTCTGTACAATTGCAAAATACACTTGCCCATTTCCTTTGAAATGCCAACCATTCTGTATACCGTTTATATAATAATCACATAATGATTCAATAATAAATTCAACAGCTCCGGTTTCTTCATAGAGTTCTCTTTTTGCAGCCTCTAACGGTGTTTCACCAAGTTCAATATGACCACTGGGATGTTCCCATGTATCTCTTTCTTTATGCATACAAAATATCCATTTTCCATTATATATTGCCATTATATCAGCTGAAAAGTAATCCCCAAGTGTATTAAAAGGATAAATTTTAATTTCTATTATACTCACCTCCAAACCTAATACAACTAATCTTCTCAACAAATTCCTATTTATCGAGCTGTTTATCAATCAACTGGCTCGTATAATAATAGAATTATGAGTTAATTGTAACATATTTTGTAAATACTGTGCTATTCAATTTTCAAAGAACAAATTTTCTTAACTAATTCGCAATATCTACAAATTGCATAATATCTTTGAATTATGATATAAAAATACCGTAAAATTCACCTCTGAATAATACGGTATTTTTATAAATTATTCGATTTTATTTTTAGGGAGCTATTTATATCTTTTACAGCTTTACATTTCAATTACTTCACTATATTGAATGTCATTTCTATAATTATCAAGAACTATTTTTCTGATATCAATAATTTCATTTGGAAGATCATCTATTTTAAACCATCTCAATTCTGAGCATTTATCTGGTTCTATGATTTTAGGTATACCATGATACTTATTAACGACAAAATAAATATCATAATAAGTCCTTCCTCCATTGTTGCTAACACGATGAGATAGATGAACAAAAGATAAATCTTTAATTTTCACATCAATCCCTAACTCTTCTGCACATTCTCTTACAACAGCCATTTTAGCCGTTTCACCTTCATCCACATGTCCACTTGCTGCTATATCCCACTTCCCATCTTGATAACCAGTATTTTTTCTACGATGCAATAAAATTTGTATAGTATCATCCTTCTCCTGTAAAATAATTGGGAATATTGCTGATAATGACTTATAATGTTTTCCCATTTTTCACCTCTACAAATTATTAATAGTTTCTTAAATATAAACCCATAGATATATGGTAACATATTTTGTAAATACCGTATTATCTATCCTTATAATTTTCATTACAAGTTGGAGGGTGATTTTAATTTAATCGGTATAAACGCTTCCATTTGTGCCCATCCTTGTGCTTTTATAATCTCTGGTGGTGTAATAATATGTCCCATAGCATAATGATTTTGACGGATATCTAGTTCGAAAATATCAGAATTCTTAATATATTCCAAGGCTTGATTATATAACTTACCACGTGTTTCTTCATCTCCATCTTTGAAGAAATAAGTTACATAGTACCCGCCTTCAAAATCAACAACTTCGTTACTGCCATCATCCATATCATCACTCAATGCCCACCACCATACTAGGCCTTGTTTTTCTTCATCAAAACATAAAAAATCTCTGGGCATAAAACTATCTCGTTCAGATAGATTAATTGCAGAAAAATACCTATTGAACTTCCCTAAAATACCATTAGGGGAAAAGTTATATTCTTTATCTATCCCAGATGACGCTGCTTTGAACGGTGGCAATGATATTATTCTAAAATCCATAAAAATACCTCCTGTTATTTTTTATCAACTGATTTAAACACGCTTACTTTGACCATATTATAACATATTTCCCAACACCGTACTATTCAATTTTCAAAGATCAATATGTCTTAATTAGTTCGCAATATCTACAAATTGCATAATATCTTTGAATTATGATATAAAAATACCGTAAAATTCATTTGAATAATACGGCATTTAAATTGATATTTTATATAATTAAGTCTACTATTTACCTTTTCCCAAAAGTGCAGTTGCCTTTACTTTCCAATAAATGTTACAGATCCATTATCTCCATTATAAGGTGGTGCTCCTTTAACTGTTACATAACAAATTATTAGTTTATACTCTCCCCCTTTAGGAATATCTTGGCTAAAAGTTAATACAAATGTTTTTGCTGAACCATCTTTGGAATTAATTTTAACTAAATTATTAGTAAGTGAATTATTTTTATTCACCTTATCATTTTTACCAAGAGTAGCTATATATTGGGGTTTAACATTCTTTGTATCTTGAACCCAGTAATTAGTTGCTTTTGTTCCCAAATCCATATCGACATCCATGTCATAGCTTATTTGAATTTGATTAGGGGAGATTTGTTCAACCTTCACTAGTTTAGGAATCGGAAACTCTTTACTATTGATATCCACTAAAGAATTAGTAGACCCCTCAATAAAATATTCAGCACTTGCTTCACTACACCAAAGCCACTGTGACATCATTAAAGTACATACAACTAAAAAACAACTTAAATATTTTTTCATAATTACCTCCTAATTATATCTAATTATTGTTGCAAAATTATCTTTCCCCAAATTCATTAGATATATTAATCCAGAATAATTTATTCAAAACCATACTACTCAATTTTCAAAGATTAATTATATAAGAATGTAGTGTTGTACTACCTCCTGGTTATTTCGCTATTTGATTGTAATACAACATAAAAACACCCCAAAATTCAAATCATGAATAATGAGGTGTTTAAGTAAATTGTTTGTTTTTTAGTTGTGAAATGAAAATTACTGTTGATAAACAATTTATAAAAAGTGTATTACTCTTCATAAAATTGTACACTTTCTATTTTTTATTTGCAGATATCTTATACTCACAGCTTATGTCAACATTATTCTTTACCATGTTCCAAACAGGACATAACGACTCTTCCATTAGTTTTATGGTACTTTCAATTTCATCAGTCTGTACGTCTTTTGATGCAATTTCAAATATTAAATGTATACTTTTAAAATATGTAGGATAGGTTGCTCTTCTTTCACCTGAAGCAATTACTTTTAATTCAGATACATTTTTGTTCATCTTCCTAAGCAATAAAGCTAAGGTCATCCCACTGCAGGTTGCCAGACTCATAAGAAATAGCTCAAGTGGAGTATACCCCTCACCATCAACAGAATCAATAATTATCTCATTATTATAACGTGATACCCCTGAAAACTTTACCTTGTCATTTATCAGATCCGCTGTTACTGTCAAATTATTGTTCAAAATAAAACCTCCTAAAATTTCGTTTATACTATTTGAGAATATTTCATAAATTACTACTATTCTACATTATATATTAGTAATTATAATATAATTTTTCACCAAAGGCATATAAAACAAACTTTGTATGAGGTATGCCTTCTACTTCTTTCATTTCTCTAAGTTTTTCAAAAACTTCTGATTTAAAATCTTCTAGCACATCTTTTGGTATCTTTTCTAGTGTTCTTATAGCGCCATGAGTCCAAAGTTTATCCCACCATTCTTGTTCATCTTTGTATATAAAAACTTTTTCTTCACTTATAACTTGTATGTTTTTAAATCCAGCTTGATTCAAAATTTTATACAAACCTTCTTCTGTATCAAATTCAGGAATATCCTCTGCTTGATATTCATCTAGCTCATCTTCAGATACAAGTAAATATTTATCAAATAATTCATTTAACCACATAAATTTTTCATCTTTTTTTCTAAGAAATGTAGTGAATGAGAGTCGACCACCATTTTTTAGCACTCTCATGAATTCATGAAAGGCAACTTTATAATTTGGTAAGAAGAATACTCCAAATCCACAGAGTATATGCTGAAAAGTTTCATTTGCAAATTTTAATTTTTCAGCATCCATTACCATTACATGTACA
>DKGY01000024.1 GCA_002453475.1 Clostridium sp. UBA6758
AAGGTAAATAATGCTCAAATTATATTTGCCATGTACAGTATAGTTATTGTGGTAGCAATAGTAAGTATAATAAACCTTATTAATATCATGAATATGAGTGCTATTATGAGAAAAAAAGAGTTTGGATTCCTAAGAGCCATGGGACTTAGTGAAAAACAAGTTAAGAAGATTATAATGTGGGAAGGTGCCATATATGGAGTTGTATCATCTATAGTAGCTACTGGATTGACTTTAGGTACTTCTGCAATTATAACAAAGAACTCAGAAGTATGGTTAGGGCAAACTATAAGTTGGCATATACCTATAGGAGAAATGGCTATAACCATAATAGTTACAGTAATAATTACACTATTAGCATCAATACTGCCATCAAGAATATTGTTTAAGTCAAGTATTGTTGAGAGTATTAGAGATGTAGAGTAGAAGAGTAATGGAGGAATTAATATGAGTATGTTAAGAACTAGTGGACTAGCTAAAACCTATGGAATGAATGACACAGCAGTAAAGGCATTAAAACCTACGGATCTAGAGATTAAAAAAGGAGAATTTGTAGCTATAGTAGGGCCTAGTGGTTCTGGAAAAAGTACATTGCTTCACCTTCTTGCAGGACTTGATAAGCCTTCAGCAGGAAAGGTATTTATTAATGATCAAGATATTTATGAGCTAAGTGAAAATGAGTTATCTAGATATAGAAGACAGAACATAGGATTTATATTTCAAGCCTTTAATTTAATTCCTATACTTTCAGCAGAAGAAAATATAAAACTTCCAATACTAATGGATGGAAAAAAGGTAGATGAGGACTATATTGATGAGCTTATGGATATCCTTGATATAAAGGAAAGAAAAAGGCATCTTCCTGGAGAGTTATCAGGAGGACAACAACAAAGAGTATCCATTGCTAGAGCACTAGCTAATAAACCATCCATAATATTTGCAGATGAACCTACAGGAAACTTAGATAGTAAAAATAGTAAAGAAGTATTACAGCTATTAAAATCAACCATAGAAAAGTATAACCAAACACTAATCATGATTACCCATGATGGTAGTATAGCACAAATGGCAGATCGAATTATTACTATTTCTGATGGAATGATTGTAGAGGGTAAATAAAAATTATAATTAACGGTAATATTGGGAAATAAAGAAGATGTTACACAACTAACTTAAAAAGATAGCTGAGTAACATTTTTTTTGATTACATTACCATAAATAGTTAGTAAAGTATATTTCCCATAATAAATTTTGGTATGATGAATATAATAAAATATTACAATATAAATATAAAATATGTACGATAATATATTATATTTATATTTAATTAAGTTTTATGAAACATATTGTTGACAAGTATTTGGAATATTTATTAAATACCTTATTTAATAAATAGCTAATATATGTTAAAATGATTATAAGTTTATGCAGATGTAAATTTATAATTAAGAGGGTGTTTATGTGAGCATTATAACAGTTAAGATAAATGGAATGGAATATAACCTTAGAGGAGAAGAAAATGATGAGTATCTACAAATGGTTGCTCAATATGTAGATAATAAAATAAATAGTCTAATGTTTAAGAATTCTAAAATAAGTCGTCCTGATGCTACTATTCTTGCAGCAATTAATTTAGGAGATGAGGTTTTTAAAAATAAAGAGGCCTGTGAAAGGGCCAATGAAAATTATAAAATGATTGTGAAGGAACAAAAAAATCTTATTTCTGAGGTAGAAGGACTAAAAAGAGATTTACAAGCTGCAAAAAAAGAAAATGAAGATTTAAGAAAAATTAGTACTGAGGATAAAGATGAGGAGATAGAAAAGCTAAAAGATGAAGTTACATATCTTAAAGAGCAATTAGAACTTATGGACCAAGTTGTTCAAGAGTTAAAAAAAGATAATAAAAAGCAAATGACCTTTAATAAAAAGCTTTTATCTGAAAATAATAATTTAAGATATCAACAAATAGCTAGAGTAAGACAGCTAGAGCAACTTAGTCAGGAGATTGAGGATAAAAACCTTAAGCTTATGAAAAGCGGACAAGTTAATGTAAGAAAAAAATAAAAGTTTAGGCGATAATATTATATTTTATATTATCGCCTATTTTTTATTTTAGGATAATTAGAGATATTTATGAATTAAATATAATTTTATTCTTTAATATTGTGATAATTAAAATTTTATAGGCATAGGTATTAGGTAAAACCATAATTCTTAGGGGGATTATACATGAAAGTTTTGCTATGTGCTAGAAGTAATTATATAAATTTAAGTTCAGGAGATACTACTATAATATTTAAAATATACGCTTTTTTAAAAGAGAAAGGGGTTAATGTAGATATATGTGGAGCCAATGAGGAGGCTAATTATGATGATTATGATATAGTACATCTATTTGATATTAAAAATATATTCGATGCTTATAAACATTTTAAATTAGCTAGTAATAGTAAATGTAATATAGTAGTATCACCTATGTATTTTAATATGGAAAAGTTTTTTCAATATAGTGATAATGTGGAACGGACTAATTTGTGGAATAATTGCAAAGCTTATAGGGAATTGATTTTGAAGAAAAGTAAGATCATATTTTGCAATAGTATATACGAAAAGTCTTTAATAACGAAGGATTTCATTACAAAGGGAGAAATTAAGGTTGTTTATAATGGGGTTGATATAAATTATGATGAAGTTCCTTTATATAATTTTAAGGAAAGGTATAATTTAGATAATTATATTTTATGTGTTGGTAGAATTTGTGATATTAAAAACCAGCTAGAATTAAGCAAGGTATGTAATGAATTAGGAATAGATTTAGTTTTAATAGGAACAACTTCAGAGGAAAGCTATTTAAAAGAATGTTTAGCTTACTCAACTACCCATTACTTAGGATTTATGAATGACTATGATTTGTATAATGCGTATACGTTCTCTCNNGAGGTTACAAGTTTATCATCCCTTAAGGCAGCAGCTTATGGATGTAATATAGTAGTGACAGAGGAAGGGGCTTCAAAGGAATATTTTAAGGATATGGCAATATATTGTGATCCGTACAATCATAATAGTATAAAATCAGCAGTAGAAAAAAGTAAGGTGAAAAGAAAAAATAATAAACTAAAAGAATATATAAGATATAATTACAACTTAAAAAATATGTTAGAAGGCATATATGAGGGATATTTAAAATTAATGAATTGATTATAAAGGAAGTATAGGAGCTAACCGATAAAAAGGATTAGCTCCTATTATTTTTTACAGTTTGTAACAAAGAGAAGTGTGGTATAATAATCGGTGAGAAACAAAAATTTGAGATAATTGCCAATAAGGTAAGAGTGTCTTTAAAATATAAAAATACATTTCTTATTGATAGGAGTTGAGAACATATGGATAAAATAGAATTACTAGCGCCAGGTGGAAGTAAAGAAAGTATATATGCTGCTGTTCAAGGTGGTGCAGATGCTATATATATGGGTGGAAGTAAGTTTTCTGCTAGAGCCTATGCAAATAATTTTAATGAAGAAGAATTAATAGAAGTAGTGAATTATTGTCATATATATAATGTTAAAGTATATATAGCCTTTAATACTGTGATAAAAGAAGAAGAGTTAGATGAAGCTTTAGAATATGGGAAGTTTTTATATGAAATTGGTGTAGATGCTATTATAACTCAAGATATGGGATTATTTAAAATTATAAAAGAGGCTATACCAGATTTTGAAATTCATGCATCCACACAAATGACTATACATAATGGAGAAGGGGCTCTATTTTTAAAGAATGAGGGCTTTCAAAGAATAGTTTTATCAAGGGAGTTAAGTCTAGATGAAATAAGATATATTTCAAAGGACTTAGATATAGAAACAGAAATATTTGTGCATGGAGCATTATGTATAAGTTATTCAGGACAATGTCTTATGAGTAGTGTCATAGGAGGAAGAAGTGGAAATAGGGGAAGGTGTGCTCAGCCATGTAGATTACCTTACACTATAATAAGCAAATCCCGTGGAGAAAGTAGAGAAGGTTACTTATTAAGTCCAAAGGATACATGTACTATAGAGGAAATTAAAAGCTTAGTAGAAAGTGGAACATCATCTTTAAAAATTGAGGGGAGAATGAAAAAACCTGAATATGTGAGTGGTGTTGTAACTACATATAGAGAGGCTATAGATAGTGTATATGATAATAAGAAGTTTGATATAGCTCCTAAAAAGGTTATGTTAAATCAACTATTTAATAGGGAGGGATTTTCAAAGGCATATCTTAAAGGCAACATAGGAAGAGATATGATGGCCTATAATTGTCCTAAAAATACAGGTGTGTTTTTGGGAACAGTTGAAAAAGACTTAACTATAAAGCTTCAAAAGGATATAAGAGCTCAAGATGGAGTTAGAACTGATAATAGTGGATTTACTATTACTAACATTATAAAAGGAAAAGAAAAGGTTAAAGAGGCATACAAGGGAGAGAAAGTAAAGCTTATACCTACTAAATATAGAGCTGGAGATAAGGTATATGTTACTTCAGATACTGAACTTTTAACAAGGCTTCAGAAAAACTATGAAGATATTTATGGTGTAAAGTTACCGTTAACTATAAAAGTTAGATTTGTCCCAGGAGAAAGATTCTATTTATCTACTATTTATCAGGGAAAAGAATTTGAAGCTTATGGAGAAAATGTAGAGATTGCATCTAATAAGCCTATGGATAAAGAGTCTGTAATTAAAAATCTTAACAAATTAGGTGATACTCCCTTCAAGTTGGAAAATATTGAATTTGAAAACTTTGAAGAAGGATTTTTAAGAGTTTCATCTATTAATAGTGTAAGACGTGACTTTATTGAAGAGATAATAAATTATGTGAAGACTCGAGATAAACGTCATATAGAGGAAGAAACTTATAGAGAATTTAAAGATGATAATTTCTATAAGGATATTAGAGAAGATAAAAATAGATTTAATGATGAATATCTAATATGTGTAAAAACTATGGAGCAACTAAAAGGTGTATTAAAGTTTGTTGAGGAAAATTTAGATAGAACTCCAGCTATAGCTATAGATTTATTTAAAAAGGGTGAAGCTTTAAATTTAGAAGAAGTAGATTATGAAAATTTATATATAGTTGTTCCTAATATAATTAAAAGTGAATTTAATTTAGTTATTCAAGCTATAGAAAAGAATATTTCTAAAATTAAAGGACTAATTACAGCTAATTTAGGTATAATAAATGTGTTTAAAGATAGGCTTAATATAATAGGTGATTATAAGTTGAACATTTTAAATAGTGAAAGCTATGATTTTTACAGTAGATTTACAGATATATCAGCTTTAAGTGTTGAGCTTAATAATAAGGAGATGTTCTCCTTAGCTAAAAATATTAAAATGCCAGTACAAGTAGTAATTTATGGTAAGTATGAGCTTATGGTAAGTGAATACTGTGTCATTGGAAGTACCTTTGGAGATAAAAGCTCTACTTCAAACTGTAATTTTAGATGCGATAAAGATAGATTTGTATTAAGAGATAGGATGAATGAAGAGTTTTTAGTTACTACAGATAAATATTGTAGAAGCCATATATATAATACATTACCTGTTAACTTAGTTCCGTTTATTAGGGAACTTAAGAAAAATAATATCAACAATTATAGAGTTGATTTTATAGATGAAGATTATAGTAAAGTTTTAAAGGTAATGGGATATATATTCAAAGATGAAGATGTAGATTTAGGGAAGACTACAAGAGGACATTATAAGAGGGGAATTGAATAGAAAGTAGGGGATAAGAAATGAATGAAAAGACCTTTAAAGTACTTGAATATTATAAAATCAAGGAAATATTAAAAAAGTACACAGTAACAAAGGCTGGAAAAGATTTAATTGATAATCTTAAACCGTATAACAATCTCTATGAAATAAAAGAACACTTAGAGGAGACCAAGGAAGCATTAATTTTATTAACTACGAAAAGTGCACCACCCTTTGAAGGAATATATGATGTTAGAGAAGCTCTTTTAAGAGCTAAGAAGAATTCTACTCTTATGCCAGTAGAATTACTTAGAATTGGTAACATGCTTAAAAGTTCTAGAAACTTTAAGGAATATGTACAAAGTAAAGATGAGGAAACTACCTATAGAGTTTTAGAAGATATAATAGCTGGAATAGTACCTTTTAAGAATATTGAAGATGAAATTTTTAGAGCTATTATTGGAGAAGATGAAATTGCAGATAAAGCTAGTGAAACCTTATTTATAATTAGAAAGAAGTTAAAAGATAAAAGTTCTTCTATTAAGGATAGAGTTAACAGTATGGTGAGAACTTACTCTAAATATCTTCAAGAAAGTCTTTATACTGTAAGAGGTGATAGATATGTTCTTCCTGTAAGAGCTGAATATAAGGAGCAGGTTAAGGGGTTAATCCATGACCAAAGTGGTACAGGAGCCACATTATTTATAGAACCTATGGGACTCGTAGATCTTAACAATGAAATAAGAGAACTTAGAAATAAAGAAAAGGCAGAAATAAATAGAATTCTTAAGGAACTTACCTTAAAAATTGCAGGTAACATTGATGCTATAGAGAATAATGGAAGTATAATATGGGAGTTAGATTTCATATTTGCAAAAGCTAAGTATGCAAATGAATTAAATTGTATATGCCCAGAGGTAAATGATAAAGGAATTATAGATTTAATAGAGGCTAGACATCCTTTAATAGACCCAAAGGTAGTAGTACCAAGCACTATTTATCTTGGTAGAGAATTTACTTCTTTAGTTATTACTGGTCCTAATACAGGAGGTAAAACTGTAACACTAAAAACTGTAGGTTTAATAGAGCTTATGGCTATGAGTGGAATGATGATTCCTGCAAGAGCAGGTTCAGCTGTTAGTGTATTCTCAAATATATTTGCAGATATTGGAGATGAACAAAGTATAGAACAAAGTTTATCTACCTTCTCATCTCATATGACTAATATAGTAAATATTATTAATGAAGCAGATGAAAATACTTTAGCATTGTTTGATGAGCTTGGTTCAGGAACAGATCCAACGGAGGGCGCAGCTCTTGCTATGAGTATTTTGGATAATTTAAGGGCTAGAAATACAAAAATAGTAGCTACTACCCACTATAGTGAACTTAAGGGTTATGCTTTAAAAACTGTTGGAGTAGAAAATGGTTCTGTAGAATTTGATGTTGAAACTTTAAGACCAACTTATAATTTACTTATAGGAGTGCCAGGTAAATCTAATGCCTTTGAAATATCAAGAAGACTAGGGTTACCGGAATATATTATTAATGATGCTAAAGAAAATATTTCTACAGAGAGCTTAAAGTTTGAAGAGTTAATACAAAATCTTCAGCAAAAGAGCATTAAGGCGGAAAATGATGCTAGAAAAGCTGAAGGATTAAAATCAGAAGCAGAAAAACTAAAAAATAAATATGAAGAGAAGTTATATAAGTTTGAAAATGTTAGAGAAAAAGCTATCTATGAAGCACAACGAGAAGCTAAAGAATTGATTAAGGCTGCTAAGGAAGAAGCCGATTCAATTGTAAAAAATATAAGAGAACTTGAAAGGCTAGGTTATTCTTCAGAAGCTAGAACTAAAATAGAGAATGAAAGAAAGAAAATAAAGGACTCTCTTGATAGTATGCAAGAAAAGTTAAATAAAAAAGATGAGCCTAAGGGGGAAGCGTTAACTTCTGTGATTCTAGGACAGGAGGTATATCTTCCATCTTTAAATCAAAATGTTATAGTAGTATCTGATGTAGATAATAAGGGAGAAGTTCAAGTTCAAGCTGGAATAATGAAAATCTCTGTTAAGCTTAAGGATTTGAGAAAAGGAAAAGTATCTAGTGAAGATAAGAAGAAAGCAAAGGTTCAGAGAAGAGAAGCAAAGCTTAACTTAAAAGCAGTATCATCTTCAGTAGATTTAAGAGGAATGGATTCACAAGAGGCTATTTATACTACAGATAAGTATTTAGATGAGGCATATCTAGGTGGACTTGGCGAAGTTACAATAATCCATGGTAAAGGAACAGGAGTACTTAAGAGCTCTATAACTGATTTACTAAAACATCATGCCCATGTTAAGAGTTTTAGACTTGGAAATTATGGAGAAGGTGGAACGGGAGTTACTGTTGTTGAGTTAAAGTAATATAATATGCGATTTAAACACCATAGAATTGTATATTTAATGTAGAGTATAGGGGATGATTAAATGATTTTAGTAAGTGGATGTCTTTGTGGTATTAACTGCAAATATGACGGTAATAATAATTCAAATGAAAAAGTTCTTGAACTTTTAAGACAAGGAAAGGCTATACCAGTATGTCCGGAGCAGCTTGGAGGACAGGCGACTCCTAGAGAAGCTCATGAGATTGTAAATGGTGATGGTGCTATGGTTTTAGAAGGAAAATGTAGTGTTTTAGGAACGGACGTTAATGATGATGTTACTGCTGAATTTATTAAAGGTGCAGAAGAAACTTTAAATATAGCTAGAGAGTTAAAAATTGATACAGCTATTTTAAAGGCAAGAAGTCCATCTTGTGGTAAAGGAACTATATATGATGGTACTTTTTCAGGTAGTAAAAAACCAGGTAATGGAGTAACCGCAGAGCTTTTAATGAGAAATAATATAAAGATTTATACTGAAGAGGAATTAGATAAATTTTTTAAAGAAAATAATATTTAATTTAGGATTTAAGGTGAATTTTATAGTTAGGTGGGGATTTTATGAATTATAGTGATGTTAGAAAAGAGGCTAGAGTTAATTTAAACAATAGCTGTAAAGTATGTAAAGTATGTAATGGAATTGCTTGTGCTGGAGAGGTTCCAGGAATGGGAGGAAAGGCTACTGGAAATGCCTTTACAGAGAATGTTAAAGCCCTTGAGAAATATAAGCTTAATATGAGGGTTATTCATGATGCTAAAAATCCAGATACATCTATTGAAATTTTTGGTAAGAAGTTAGACATACCAGTTTTTGCAGCACCAGTTTCAGGAACAACTCTTAATATGGGAGGAAGATATTCAGAAGAAGAATATATTTCTTGGGTTATTGGAGGCACTTTAGATGCAGGAATATATCCTATGGTAGGAGATACAGCAGTAGATACATTTTTGACAACTAATTTAAAGGTGTTAAAGGAATTTAATGGTGAAGGGATTGTATTTATAAAGCCATGGGAAAATAAAAATATAATTGAAAAAATAAAACTAGCTGAAGAATCAGGAGCTTTTGCTGTAGGAGTAGATATAGATGCCTGTGGACTTATAACATTAGCTCTTCATGGAAAGCCAGTTATGCCTAAAGGAGTAGAGGAGATAAAAGAATTAGTTAATAGCACTAAGCTTCCATTTATATTAAAGGGAATTATGACTGTAGATGAAGCTTTACTTGCAGTAGAAGCAGGGGTAGATGCTATAGTAGTTTCTAACCATGGAGGCAGAGTCTTAGATGAAACTCCGGGAGTTGCAGATGTTCTTGAAGATATTGCAAAGGCAGTAAAAGGTAAAGTTAAGATTTTAGCCGATGGAGGAGTAAGAACAGGAGTAGATGTACTTAAATTTTTAGCTCTTGGTGCAGATGCTGTGTTAATAGGAAGACCTTTTGTAACTGCATCCTTTGGAGGAAAAAGAGAAGGCGTTAAAACTTATGTTGATGGATTAAAGGGAGAATTAAAATCTGCTATGGTTCTTACAGGATGTAAAAATGTAAATAGTATAGATAAGAGAATTATATTTGAAAGAAAGTAATCTTATGAACAAAGTCTTTTAATATAATAAAATTTTTAGTGGATATCTTAAATTAGCTAACAATAGAGATTCGTATAGAATTTTAAATTAGATAATTAAAGGTATCTACTTTTTTATCAATTTTAAATAAAAAGATACTATTACGCTTTAGCAGTTAAAATTGACTAAGGAAGGATTACGCATTATACTTAAAAGTAAGAAAATATAAAATATTATAAAAAAAGTGTTGGATTTCTACTACTTGTTTTATTTTTTTAAGTAAACCTATACATAAGGAGTGAAAAAATGGTTAAAAGTTTGGAAGAATTGCTACAATTGGCAAAGAAAAAAGAAAAGAAAACTATGGCAGTAGCAGTAGCACAAGATAGTGTTGTTCTAGAGGCAGTTATAAAAGCAGTGGACATGGGTATCATAAATGCTATATTAGTTGGAAATGAAGATGAAATTAAAACTATATCAAAAGATTCTAATGTAGACTTATCTAGAGTAAGAATAATTAATGAGTGTGACATAATTAAGGCTGCAGCAAAAGCTGTGGAATTGGTGACAAAGGGTGAAGCTAACTATGTAATGAAGGGGTTACTTGGAACTTCAGATTTATTAAAAGCTGTACTTAATAAGGAAGCAAATCTAAGAACAAATAATCTACTATCTCATGTAATGGTATATGATGTGAAGTCCTATGATAAGCTATTACTTCTTACAGATGGAGGAATGGTGCCATATCCAGAACTAAAAGACAAAATAGGAATAATAAAAAATGCAGTAACAGTGTCAAAAGCACTAGAAATAGATATGCCAAAGGTAGCACCGATTTGCGCTGTTGAAGTGATTAATCCATCAATGCAGGCAACTTTAGATGCTGCAGCTCTTTCTGCAATGAATAAGAGAGGACAAATTAAAGGTTGTTTAATAGATGGACCGCTGGGACTAGATAATGCTATATCTAAGGAAGCTGCTCACCATAAAGGAATTGTAAGTGATGTAGCCGGCGAAGCAGATATACTTCTTGTGCCTAACATTGAAGCTGGAAACTTTTTAGGAAAGTCTATGACTTATTTTGCAGGCGCAGAAAGTGCTGGGGTAATTGTAGGTGCAAAATGTCCTGTAGTGTTGGTTTCTAGAGCAGATAGCGCAAAGTCAAAGCTCTATTCAATAGCATTAGGCAGTATTTTAGTGTAAACAATTATCAAAGAATAATTGAAATAGGGTAGTTATTAATTATTAAAAAGATAAATTTTAATGGGGGAATGAGAATATGAAAAAGGTTATAATGACTGGTAATGAAGCCATAGCTAGAGGTGCCTATGAAGCTGGATGTCATGTAGCATCAGCTTATCCAGGAACACCTAGTACTGAAATATTAGAGAACTTTGCATTATATGAAGGTGTATATGCAGAATGGGCACCAAATGAAAAGGTTGGGTTTGAAGTAGCATCAGGTGCATCTATTGGAGGAGCAAGAACACTAACTACAATGAAGCACGTAGGACTTAATGTAGCTGCTGATCCATTATTTACTATGGCATATGAAGGAGTAAATGGAGGATTTGTAGTTATAACTGCTGATGATCCTGGAATGCATTCTTCTCAAAATGAGCAAGATAACAGATTTTACGCTCCGCATGCTAAGGTTGCAATGATTGAGCCATCAAACTCACAAGAATGCCTTGAATATATGAAAGAAGCATATGAAATAAGTGAAAAATTTGATACATTAGTTCTATTTAGGGTTACAACTAGAATATCTCACTCTAAAACAGTAGTAGAGGTGGGAGATAAACAAGCTGTAGAAGTAAAACCATATGAAAAAAATATTAAAAAATATATAATGACCCCAGGTCACTCTAAAATTAAGCACTATGAAGTGGAAGAAAGATTAGAGAAATTAAGACAATATTCTAATAGTACAAAACTTAATAGGATGGAAATTGGAGATACAAAGATAGGTATAATTACTAGTGGTATTTCTTATGAATATTGTAAAGAAGTTTTTGGAGATAATGCATCATACCTAAAAATCGGTTTCTCTTATCCGTTACCAGATGAAATGATTAAAGAATTTGCAACTAAGGTAGAAAAATTATATGTAGTGGAAGAAAATGATCCATACTTAGAAAATGCAGTTAAAGCTTTAGGAATTAATTGTATAGGTAAGGAAGTAATACCTATATGTGAAGAGTTAAATCCAGCTATTATTAGAAGAGGTATTTTAGGAGAAGAAAACAAAATAACATATACTACAGACACTAATCCACCTTCTAGACCACCAGTACTATGTCCAGGATGTCCTCATAGAGGAATATTCTATGCAGTATCAAAATATAAGGATGTAATAGCTTCTGGAGATATTGGATGTTATACACTTGGTATGAATGCACCACTTAGTGTAACTGATACTGTAATTTGTATGGGTGCTTCTATATCAGCAGGAGTAGGAATGGAAAGAGCTAGTATAGTAGCTAATAGAGAAGGTAAGAAAGTATTTGCCTTTATTGGAGATTCAACTTTCTTCCATTCAGGAGTAACTGGATTAATCGAAAGTGTTTATAACAATACACCAATAGTAACTGTAATTCTTGATAATAGAATCACAGGAATGACAGGACACCAAGAGAATCCAGGAACAGGTAAAACTCTACAAAATAGAGAGGCTCCAATGGTAGATATTGAAGCTTTAGTACTTGCTTGTGGTATTAAAAAGGAAAATATAAGAGTGGTAGATCCATATAAAATAGAAGAAACTTCAAAGGCTGTAAAAGAAGCTCATGATAGCACAGAACCTTTTGTAATTATTACAAAACAACCTTGTGCTTTGATAAAAGACGTATTAAAGAAAAGAGCTAATTTAAAGTGTAAAATTGATGTAGAAAAATGTAGGAAGTGTAAAATGTGCTTGAAAACAGGATGTCCAGCATTGAAATTCCAAAATGGGATAGTGGAAATAGATGAGAGCATGTGTAACGGTTGTGAAATATGTAAGCAAGTTTGTCCATTTGATGCTATAGAAAAGGTTGGTGAATAATATGAAGGAAGTAAAAAATATATTATTTATAGGTGTAGGAGGACAAGGAACTATTCTGGCTTCAAAAATATTATCTGAAGGCTTATTAAGAAATGGCTATGACGTTAAAATGTCTGAGGTTCATGGAATGGCTCAAAGAGGTGGAAGTGTTACTACTCAAGTTAGATTTGGAGAAAAGGTATATTCTCCTTTAATAGAGAAAGGAAAAGCTGATGCCATAGTTGCCTTTGAAAAAAGTGAAGCACTAAGGGCGTTGCCTTATTTAAAGGAAGGTGGGCATCTAATAGTAAATGATTATGAAATTCATCCAGTACCAGTACTAATAGGACTGGAAAAATATCCAGAGGGTGTAAATGATGTGCTAAAATCTACAGCAGAAAACACAGTTATAATTAAAGCTGCAGAAATTGCAAAAGAATTAGGTAATATGAAAGCACAAAATGTAGTATTACTAGGAGCACTACTTAAAGCCTTAGATATTAAAGAAGTAAATTGGGAAGAGGTTGTAGCTTCATTAGTGCCAGCAAAAGCTGTAGAGTTAAATAAGAAAGCTTTAGTTGCAGGAATGGAAGTATAGATGAAAATCTGAAAAGTTGATTTGATGGTTGAAACTTATTAATTATTACAAGGATTGGAATAAGTTTTGATAAAATATTAGCTTTACTCTATTATATAGAGGTAAGGCTAATATTTTTTATATAAACAATAAATTTATATGATTTTCATTATTTTCTGATATAATATATTATAATAAAAGCCTGAAAAGTACATCTAATGATAATAAGAATATATTAAGCTTGGTGGGTACTATTCATAATTATGTAAGTAAAATTACTATAGGAGGAGAATTAATGGGAATATACAGAGCACCTAATTCAGAAGAAATAAAAATTATAAAAAAGTATAGTAAGTTATTTGAAGATATTAAGGTATCTGAGCCAGCATTGTTTGCAGGAAATACATATAGAGAGGTAATATTTGAAAAGAAGGGTATTGCGAAAGTTATTAGTAAAGAAAAGGGATATATATATATTGATGCAAGTAATAAAGTAGTAGAAGATGAGAAAACAGTAATGAGACTTGGAAGAATATTTTTCTTTATGGATGCATTCTTAAATGATGATAATGGCAGTATAATTAGGGCCCTTCAAAATGACGAAGAGGTAGAAAAAAATAAAACTGATTTGGAATTAATGATGAGAGGCTTTGATATTATAGAGGAAAGAAATAAAAAGTATGATATTGAACACATTGAAGTTGTAAAGGTTAAAGATATATTAGCAAAATTAATAGAGCTTAGAGCTAAAACTAACTTGAAATTAGAAGATTTTCTTAAAGTAGTACAGGAAGAAACATCAAAACAACAATATTTTGATGAAAATATCATCNNGAGGCATGTATGCCAGCATATAAAGAAGTTATGACCTGTAATTATGAAAAAGTAAAACTTATAGCTAAAGGAGCTTCAAGCTATAATTACCTAAAAAAAGCTGCAGAGAAAGTAAGAAAAAAATATTCTATAAGATTTAATGTTACATATACAGATCCATTGATGAAGGTAAACTATATGATGGGATACTTTGAAAGTTTAATTAGAGCTTATGAAAGCATTATAAATATGTCTTATAATCAGTATGCAAAAAGTATAGTTAATTCAGGAAAAGTTAATGCTGAATATAAATTGTTGGAGCTAAGAAGTAAAAAAAATAGTAACTAGAAATATTNNAGTTAAAGATTAATAAGAATAATTAAAGGTATGAATCTACGAGATATCATACCTTTAATTATTATAATTTATATTCTATAAAATTCACATTTATTATTCAACATTAATAAATACAGCATCTTCATCTTTAACTACATTTATATACTCAACCTCAGGATCTTCTGTACCTTGAACATAAAGACCAGTATCTTTAAGCTGTTGTACATAATCTACAATTTCTTGTGTGATTTTCTCACCTGGGCATAGTACAGGTATGCCTGGAGGATAAGCCATTAGGAATTCTCCACTAATCATGCCTACGCTATTTTTAATTCTAACAGAAGTTTTAACGCTATTGAAGGCTTCGTTAGGAATTTGTATTTGCTCAGGAATGGAAGGGATATCTATGAAGTCTGCTTTGGTAGTGCCCTTACCATAGTAGTCATCACTGATTTCTCTCAAAGCTCTCAAAAGTCTTTCCATACCTTCTTCAGTATCTCCAAAGGAACCTACAATAAGGACATTATATAAATCTGAAAGTTCCATTTGAATATGATATTTATTTACTAAAATCATATCTAAATCATAGCCAGTTATACCTAAATCTCTACAAGTTATTGTTATTTTAGTTGGATCAAAGGCGTATGCTCCAGGAACTCCTAAAATTTCTTCACCAAAGCAATAGAAACCAGGGATTTTGTTAACTTCAGCTCTAACATAATTGGAAAGTGCTATTGTTTTGTCTAATAATCCTTCTCCATGTAATGCAATTTGTCTTCTAGCAGTATCTAATGAAGCCATTAGAATATAAGAAGGTGAAGTTGTATGCATTAAGTTTAAAACCTGCTTTACCCTTGGAATACTAACTCTTTTAGAGTTAACTTGAAGTAGAGATCCTTGAGTTAAGGCACCAATAATTTTATGAGTACTTTGAGCACAAATATCAGCCCCAGCTTCCATGGCAGACATAGGTAAATTTTTATTAAAATTTAAATGAGGTCCATGAGCTTCATCAACTATTAAAGGAATGTCATACTCATGAACAATATCAGCAATTTGCTGAATGTCTGTAGACACCCCATAGTAGGTTGGGTTGATTATAAGAACAGCTTTAGCATCCTTGTTAGCTTCCAATGTAGCTCTTACTGTTTCAGGTGTAACTCCATTTGCAATTCCAATTTTTTTATCTAACTCAGGTTGCATGTATACAGGGATAGCACCAGCTAAGATAATTCCTCCAGTAATAGATTTATGTACATTTCTAGGAATTATTATTTTATCCCCAGCACCAACTACAGAAAGAATCATTGCTTGAATGGCTCCAGATGTTCCATGAACAGAGAAAAAGCATGCATCTGAACCGTAGGCATCAGCAGCTAATTCTTGAGCTTTTTTTATGGGACCTGTTGGATGATGATAACTATCTACTAGTTTAAAAACTGTAACATCAATTTTAAATGGATTTTCGCCCATGAAGTTTTTAAAATCCATGTCTACTCCAACACCTTTTTTATGCCCAGGAACATGGAATGGAAGAGTGTCTCTATTCACATATTCCATTAAGGCATCAAATAATGGGGTTTCATTTTGGTTTAACTTATACAATTCCATACCCTCTTTCTAATTTATAAAGTATAGAGATATCAATAATACAATTTAGTGACTCCCTATAATAATTTTACTTCAAATATAATTTTTATAAAGTTATAAAACAAATTTATTATAGAATAATATTAGTATCAATGCAATAAGATTTTAGTTTATAATTAAATATTTATAATGTTTTACTTATTATATAAGTTATGAGATTATAAATGTATAATAAAGTATATAATTTTTATATGTTTATAAATTGTGTTATATAAAATATATAAAAATTACGAAAATATTACTTTATGCAAAAAACAGATGATTAAAAATTAATTAGGTGGTAATATAGTTTAGTGGAAGAAATTAAAAAATATAGAATGTAAGAAGGTGCATTATGAGTAATGAAAATTATTTTTTAGAAAAACTTGAGAGAATGTTATTTCTTGAAATAAAAAAAGGTAGCAAAATAAACGAATATGTATTTAAAGATGATATATATCTACCGGTAAATTCAGATAAAATTGTTTCCAAAGCTAAAGAAGGAGATGATTTATCTAATATTCCTGTTAATTTTTTTATAGAGGGAATGTTCTATGCACTAGGAGCAGATAAAAACTTTAGATTTAATCATGTATATAAGGAAATAATAAAGTCTATTCCTAATAGCGTTAATTATGCAAAAGGAAAAATATTTGAGAATATTAAAAATGAAAAATATGAAGATGGATATATACTATTAAAGGGATTATTGGAAATTGAAGTTACAACAGATAATTTGAATAAAGCTTTTATTTTGATAGATGGAATGAGAAAAAGTAATGTTATATTTAAAGAAGAGATTCTTAAACTTATTGAAATCGGAAAAGAAATTAAAGATTATCCACAACCATATTATTATGCAGCATTAGTAAGTTATGAAGATAAAGATTTTGAAAAAGCTCATTTTAATATTAAGCAATATATATCATTTGGAGGAAATATCACTGAAGAGGTAGAGGAGCTAAAAGAGAATCTAGATATAATCAATTCTTTTGATAAGGGGAAAGAACTTGTATATGAAGAGCCAAAGAAAGCATTAGAAGTATTATTGCCACTGATAGACGTGCTAGGGGATAGTGCCGAAATATTTTATTATATAGCAGTTTCCTATAGAATTTTACAAAACTATGAAAAAGCTATATACTATTTAAATGAAGCTTTATCTATAGATAGCAACTATGTTCAGGTGTTTAATGAACTAGGAATAAACTATGCTTGCTTGAATGATTTTGAAACTGCAATTAAGTATTTAAGAAAAGTATTTGAAGTTACAAAATCTATAGAGGTATGCACTAATTTAGTAATGTGTTACATAAATATTAAAGATTTTAATCAAGCAAAAATACATTTAGATATAGCTAAAAAATTAAATCCAGAAGATGAAATTGTTAAGGAACTTGAAAATGCATTAGGATAATCAAATAAATAAGTATTTATCAACATAATAATATAAATAATTAAATAACATTTTATGAATAACTTTGAATGGAATTGTGTTTATGTGTAAAAAACAGTATAATAACTGTGATAAACTTTTGAAATCTGCAGTTAAAAACACATAGACCTATTTGATTACCATAATTGATTTAGGAAGTGAAATTATGAAAAAAGAAAAGAAAATTATAGTACTAGATGTAATTCTTGTTGTAATGAGTTTATACTTGGCTTTATTACTAAAGTTTGATTTTAGGATTCAACCTGATTATATAGAGTTTTTTTTACTATCAATAATTCCAGTTGTAGTATTTACTATTATATTTAACATGATATTTAAGTTGTACAGCAATATTTGGAAGTATGCATCTGTAGAAGAGTTATTATCTATAGTCTATTCAATGACAGCCTCTAATGTAGCATTTATAATTTATGGATACTTTATAAGCCATACAATGCTAAAAAGTAGATTTTTCAGATTCCCCATTACAGTTCATATTATCTTTTGGTTATTGAGCGTAATAAGTTTAGGGGGAGTAAGATTTTTATATAGAATCATGGAGAATAATGGGTCAGATAAAGGGCAAATTAATAAAATAAAGAATTTATTAATTATAGGTGCAGGAGATGCTGGAGCTATACTCATTAAAGAAATAAAAAATAATAATAACTTGCATTATAAAATTGTCGGTTTAATTGATGACAATGTTAATAAGATAGGTAAGAGAATTCATGGAGTAAAGGTAATAGGAGATAGAAATAGGATTATATCCTTTTGTAAGCAAAACAAGGTTGATGAAATAATGCTTGCAATGCCATCAGTGGATAAGAATACTAAGAAAGAAATTTTAGACATATGTAAGCAAGTAACAAAAAATATTAAAACCATGCCAGGGATTTATAAAATTATTGATGATAACATAAATGTAAATCATATGAGAGATGTAAACATAGATGATTTATTAGGAAGAGAATCAATAAAGTTGAAATCAGAGCACATAGACAGATATATAAAAAGTAAAACCATATTAGTTACTGGTGGTGGTGGAAGTATTGGGTCTGAAATCATTCGACAAATAGCAAAGTTTTCACCTAAGAAAATAATAATTTTAGATATCTATGAGAATAATGCTTATGATTTAGAAATGGAGTTTAACAGAAACTATCCAGAAATAAATAAGCAAGTAATTATTGCATCTGTAAGAGATATAGTTAGAATAGATCAAATATTTAATGAGCACAGGCCTGAAGTTGTATTCCATGCAGCTGCTCATAAACATGTACCTCTAATGGAGGGAAATGCAGGAGATGCTATTAAAAATAATATTTTAGGTACTTATAATGTAGCAAAATGCTGTGATAAATATAATGTTAAGAAGTTTGTTTTAATTAGTACAGATAAGGCGGTAAATCCAACTAATGTAATGGGAGCCACTAAAAGATTTTGTGAGCTTATAATTCAAGCTTTTAATGAAGTTAGTAAAACGGATTATGTAGCCGTTAGATTTGGAAATGTTCTTGGAAGTAATGGTTCAGTAATACCACTATTTAAAAAACAGATAGAAAAAGGTGGACCAGTAACTGTAACTCATCCAGAAATAACAAGGTTCTTTATGACTATTCCTGAGGCTGCTCAACTAGTTATTCAAGCCGGAGGTCTTGCAGATGGTGGAGAGATATTTGTATTAGATATGGGTAAACCAGTTAAGATGGTTGACTTAGCTAGAGATTTAATAACATTATCTGGATATAAGCCAGATATAGATATTAAAATAGAATATGTGGGATTGAGACCAGGAGAAAAGTTATATGAAGAGCTTTTAATGGATGAAGTAGCACTTACATCTACAGAACACAATAAAATTTTTGTGGAAAAACCTAAAGATGCTACTATAGAATTTATAGAAGAAGCTATAAAACAGTTTAAAAATGTAGATAGTATGACTAAAGAGGAAATAATAAAATTGCTTGAAGAAAAAGTTCCGACATATAAAAGAAAGAAAGATTAAGATATGTAACGAAGTGTGTAATATAACAAATTACTAATGGGAGGAACAATTATGAGTCAATTAAAGGATGAATTATTATTAAAATTAAAGAATAAAACAGCTAAACTAGGTGTGGTAGGTCTTGGATATGTAGGACTTCCCCTTGCTGTAGAAAAAGCTAAGGCTGGATATGAAGTTATAGGATTTGATGTTCAGGATAAAAAAGTTGTTATGGTTAATAATGGAGAGAATTATATCGGTGATATAGTAGATGATGATTTATCAGCTCTTGTAAAATTAGGCAAGTTAAAGGCAACTACGGATTTTAGCTTTATAGAAGAAGTAGATACAGTATGTATAGCTGTACCAACACCTCTTGATCTTTATAAACAACCAGACTTATCCTATGTAGTAAATTCGACAAAGGATGTAGCAAAATACTTAAAACGAGGAATGCTTATAGTTCTTGAAAGCACAACCTATCCAGGAACAACCGAGGAAGTTATAAAACCAATTCTTGAAGAAAGTGGGTTGAAATGTGGGAAAGATTTCTTTTTAGCATTTTCACCAGAAAGAGTAGACCCAGGTAATAAGGAATATAATACTAAAAATACACCTAAGGTAGTTGGTGGATGTACATCAGATTGTACTGAAGTTGCAGGAACTTTATACAGATGTGTGCTAGATGGAGAAATTATGGAGGTGTCATCACCAGCAGTAGCTGAGATGGAAAAAATTCTTGAAAATACTTTTAGAAATATAAACATAGCGTTAGCTAATGAAATGGCAATATTATGCAAGAGAATGGGCATTGATGTTTGGGAAGTTATTGAGGCTGCAAAAACAAAGCCTTATGGATTTATGCCATTCTATCCAGGTCCAGGTCTAGGAGGTCACTGTATACCACTAGATCCATTCTACTTAGAGTGGAAGGCTAAAGAGTATGATTACCATACAAAGCTTATAGAAACTTCAGGTATAATTAATGATTCTATGCCAGAATTTGTAGTTGAGAATGTGATGAAGCTTTTAAATGGAGATAAAAAGGCACTAAATGGTGCAAAAGTACTCGTTATGGGTGCGGCATATAAAAAAGATATAGATGATATGAGAGAATCACCAACATTGAAAGTACTTGAGATATTAGGGAAAAATGGTGCGGACATAATGATTAATGATCCATACATCCCATCTTTCAAACATAAAGGTGTTGAATATATATCAGTAGATTGGGAAAAAGAAATTGAAAATGCAGATATAGTAATAATAACTACAGATCACAGTTGCTATGACTATGAATTAATGGTGGAAAAGGCTAAGCTTCTATATGATACAAGAAATGCTACAAAAAATGTTAAAAATAATAGAAATAAAATAAATAAACTTTAATATAATAAAGGGGTAGATACAGTACAAAAAAATTTAGTACTGTATCTAAAAATTATGAGGAGAATTACTTATGAATGTATTGATAATATCACATATGTATCCTAATAGTTTTAATGAAAATAATGGTGTATTTATCCATAAACAGATTGAAGCAATGTTAGAAGAATTTCCAGATATAAATGTGAAGGTTGTATCACCCGTTCCATATACACCATTTTTATTATCATTAATTTCAGATAAATATAGGGGGTATTATAATATCCCCAAGAAAGCTGTTTGGGATGGAATAGAAGTATATTATCCTAGAGCTATATTTTTACCTAGAAATATAGATTTTAAATCAGATGGAAATAGAATTTATAAAGGAATAAAAAAGATAGTAAAAAAGATATATGAGGACTTTAAGTTTGATATAATTCATGCACATGTAGCTTTGCCAGATGGATATGGAGCTATGTTATTAAATAAGTCTTATAATAAACCTTTGTTTGTAACTATTCATGGTCAAGATATGAACTATACGGTTAACTTTAGTGAAGCATGTAGAGATAATGTAATGAAAGTTTTAGAAGCTTCATATAAGTCTATTTTTGTAAGCACTAAGCTGAAGAATGATGCACTTAAATGTTTTAAGTCTGGAAAAAACTATGTTGTAATTCCCAATGGAGTAAATGAAAAAGATATTTTAGTTGATGAAAATAAGCAAATAGAAGAAGAGTTTAAAAATAAAAAATATATTTTGACAGCAGGAAATCTTATACAAACTAAAGGAATTAATTATGCAATAGAGGCTTTTGCTAAAATTCATAAAAAATATGAAGATTTAGTTTTAGTCATTGTTGGACAAGGACAAGAAAGAGAAAATTTAAAAGAACTTGCTAGAGATAAGGGTATTGAGGATAAGGTTATTTTTAAAGGTAAAGTACCTCATAAAGAATTAATGCAATATATGAAGCAATGTTATTTTTTTGTTCTTCCAAGTTACAAGGAAGGATTTGGTGTAGTATATATTGAAGCAATGGCCCAAGAGAAAGTAGTTATTGGTTGCAAAGGGCAAGGTATAGAGGATGTAATTGAAGATAATATAGATGGGCTATTAGTGAATCCAAAGGACGTAGAAGATTTAGTTGCTAAGATGGAGTATATAATAAATAATGAGGGCAAAAGAGAGGATATGGCATTATTAGCTAAGGATAAGGTTATGACTAAATTTACTTGGAAGAGAAGTGCTATAAGTCTAAAACAAAAATATTTAGAGGCGTGTAAGTAAAAGAGATGAGGTGGAATATATAGCATGAAAATATGTATACTAACCACGGGGCATAGTCCTTTTGATTCAAGAATATTCTATAAGCAAGCAAATTCTCTTAAAAAGATATGTGATGATATTACTATAATAGGTCCTTATGATAAAGAATTTGAGATAGTTTCAGGAATTAAAATAAAAGGTATACCTAAACCAAAGGATTTAAAAGGAAGATTTCTTATTTTAGATTTAATAATTCAAAAAGCCATAGAAGAAAGAGCTGATATATATCACTTTCATGATTTTGAAATTATATATAGAGCATTAAAGATAAAAAGAAAATTACCTAATTCAAAAATAATCTATGATGTTCATGAGCATTATCCTGATATGGTTAGAATGTCAAAGAAAGTACCTAAACCTATAAGAGCGATAACTACGCTTATGGTAGATAAAAGTGAACTTTTTATATCAAAAAAATTTGATTTTATAATTACAGCTGATGAAGCTGTTAAAGATAGGTTTGATAGCATAAGTAAGAGAGTTGAAGTTATACATAATTACACTCAATTTAATGCTATAAAAAATGATTTAATAAAAAAAGAGTATGATATTATATATCAAGGCGGTATAACAATAGAGCGAGGTGCGCTACAAATATTAAAGGCAATCAAAATTTTAAAAAGTAATCCTAAATATGAAAATATAAAAATGGTATTTGTAGGACCTTTTGGGTATGCTAAATGCAAGGAGATATTGATGAAATATATCAGTGAAAATGATTTAGAAAAAAATATTATTTTTACTGGAAGAGTAGATCATGATATAGTGAGAGAATATATGTATAAATCTAAAATAGGACTTGTTCCACTATTACCTGAACCTAAATATTTTAAAAATATTCCTACGAAGCAATTTGAATACATGAGTTGTGGTATTCCTGTAATAGGAAGTTATATGCCTCCTATAAAGAGATATATAACAGCATATAATTCAGGTATAGTAATAAATCCTTTAGATGAGGTTGATATCGCTGAAAACATAGCAAAATTACTAATGGATGAAGATTTAATTAAATGTATGGGTGATAATGGTATAAGAGCTATTTCAGAGGAATTTAATTGGAGACAAGAAGAAGAAAAGCTTATAAATATATATAAAGTTTTAGGAGGAATTAATAATGAAAAATTTTAATGTAGCTGTTATTGGATGTGGAAGGATATCTTATAAGGGAATAGAGGCAATAGTAAATAATAAAGAAACATTAAAACTAGTAGCAACTTGTGACCCTATTGAAGAAAAGGCAACTGCCAAAAAAGATGAATATATTGAAAAGTTGGGTAAGGATGCAATAGTAAATACATATAAAGATTATAAAGAAATGATAGAAAAAGAAGATATAGATATAGTTTATATAGCAACTGAAAGTGGGTATCACCCAGAGATTGCTATAAATTGTATGAATAAAAGTATACATGTTATCGTTGAAAAACCAATGGCATTATCAATTAAAGATGCTGATGAGATGATAGCTTGTGCTAAGAAAAATAATGTTAAATTATGTGTATCACATCAAAATAGATTTAATGCTGCTATTCAAAAACTAAGAAGTGAAGTGGAAGCAAATAATTTTGGGAAGATGGTTAACGGTACAGCCAGAATACTTTGGAATAGAAACATGGGATATTATGAGCAAGCTCCTTGGAGAGGGACTTATGAACTTGATGGTGGAACATTAATGAATCAATGTATCCATAATATAGATTTACTACAATGGATGATGTGCTCCGATGTTGATTCTGTATATGCTCAGTGTGATACTTTCTTAAGAGATATTGATGCTGAAGATTTTGGAGCTATTTTAATAAGGTTTAAAAATGGTGCTATAGGAATAATAGAAGGAAGTGCTTGCGTGTATCCAACGAATNNCGAATTTAGAGGAAACATTAAGTATTTTTGGAGAAAAGGCAGCTGTTTGTATAGGCGGTCTTGCAGTAAATAAAATTGAGACTTGGAGAGTTGAAGGTTCAGATGAAAGTGAAGAGGAAGTCTTGGCAGCTCAAGAAGCAGATCCAGATAATGTTTATGGATTTGGACATACTTTACTATTTAAAGATGTAGTAGACTCTATCATAGAAGAAAGACAGCCACTAGTAAGCGGAGAAGAAGCTAAAAAGCCACTAGAAATAATATTAGCTGCTTACAAATCTACAGCAACAGGAATGCCTGTTAAGTTTCCATTAGGAGATTTCTCTACTATGGATATGAAGGAAATGAAAAACAAGTAAGTGAGGGTTCACTGTGGGATATAAAAAAAATATAGCAAGTAATTTTCTTACTCAAATTAGTATATCAGTATTAGCTTTTTTAGTGAGCATTATAGTTTCTAGAGTATTGGGAACGGAAGGAAAAGGTATATCTGTATCATTTTTATTGTTTTTTCAAACGCTAGGTCAATATGGACATTTTGGAATAACATATGCTACACCGTACTTTAGTAAAAAAACTGAATATACTAGTTTAGAGGTGTTTAATAGTAATTTTGCATATACAATGGTTATATGTTTAACTATGTCTATAACTGTAATATTCGGGAAAGGATTTGGGTTTATATTTTCTGAATATAGTTATTTTATGGTTATATTAGGAGTATGTATTTTAACATTTACGATGATAGCTGAATTCTTATCGACTTTTTATATTTCAGATGAAAGAATAGTGGAAGTAAATAGAATTAATTTAAATTCAAATATATTGAAATTAGGTACAATAATTGTATTATGGTTTACCAATACTTTGAATTTATATACCTACTTATTGGTTATTTCATTTCCAGTAATATTTAATTCTATATTTTTAATAAAAAATTTAAAGGTTAATTTTAGATTCGTTTTAGATAAAATATTAATTAAAAAGGAATTTAAATTTGGATTAACAATATATTTAGCTACACTATTTATATTCATGAACTATAAGATTGATCAATTTTTTATAGATTTTATGCTTGGTAAATCACAACTTGGAATTTATGCTACAGCAGTATCTTTAGCAGAATTATTATTTATGATTCCAGGTAGTGTATCCAGTGCTATATTGGGAAGGCTTTATAATATGAGTAACAGTAGTGAAGAGGAGCGTAAAAGACTTACAAGTAATACTATAAAGGTTACATTTTATATTACACTAGTATTAATGATAATAGGAATTTTATGTACTGCACTTATTCCAATAGTGTATGGAGAAGCATTTAGAGAAGCAATAACACCAACTATAATACTATTTATAGGAATTTTATTTGCATCTATTGGAAGGGTTTCCGCTTCATACTTTCAAAGCTCTGGTAATCCAAAAGTTCATTTGTATATAACATTTGTAGTTTTTGCTGTCAATGTTGTGCTTAATGCATGTTTAATACCGTTTATAGGAATAAATGGTGCCGCTATTGCATCAAGTATTTCTTATGCGGTATATGGTATAGTATATGTGATTATATTTATCAAAAAAGAAAATTTCACCTTTGAAGGTTTATTCTTATTTAGTAAAGAAGAAATTAATTCTATAAAAGGATTGAAAAATAAAATATTGAAAAAATGATGGAGGTTTTATGAACAAAGTTTTAGATTATATAAAAAATAATAAAAAGCAAATTTATATATTAGGAAGTATTATTATTGCTATAATATTATTATCAAGTATAGGGATTAATCTTGCTAAAAATAGCAAAATGAATACAAAAAAATATAAGTATGCTAAAGTTATAAAAATTGAAGATAAAAAATTTGAAATGGCTATACGTAAGGAAATTAAAAAATATGTTGGTCAAATTTATGACGTTGATATAAATTCTATTAAAGTATTAAATTTAAGTGATAAAGAAATAAAAAGTATTAAGGGAATAGAAAATTTTATATCACTTACTCATTTGGATTTGAGTTTAAATGAAATTAGTAATATAGAAGATATAAAAGACTTATCTTATATAAAAGAATTAAATTTAAGTTCTAATAAAATTGAAGATATTAGTGCTTTAAGTTCTTTGAAAAATCTGGATGAACTAAATTTATCTGCTAATAACATAAAAGATATTACATCGTTAGAAAATTTAAGTGAAATTAATTCACTAAATTTAATGAAAAATAATATAAGTAATATAGATTCATTGGTAGGGTTAAAAAATTTGAAAATATTGAATTTAGCAAATAATAGAGTTAGTGATATAAAAGAATTAACTAAGATTACTAGTCTAAATAAATTAGATGTTTCTAACAACTACATGGTTGATTTTACTGGAATAGAAAACCTGGTGAATCTTAGCGAGTTAAAGGCTAATCGAAATGGAATTGAAAATATAAACTCTTTACAAGCTATTACTAATTTGAGAATATTGGAGCTTTCTTACAATAATATTAGAAATTTAGATTTCATTAAAGATAATTATAATCTTCAAGAATTAAATGTTTCATATAATGATATTGACAATTTAAATTCAATTACAAACTTAAAGGAACTACAAAAAATCAATCTTAGATTTACAGAAGTTACAGATGTTGCTATATTAGCTGATTTAGAAAAGATGAATGAATTTTATTTAGATGATGAAGTGGATAGAATGCAAATAATTGAAAAGAAGACGAAGTTTAGAAATGCTGATACTAAAACAAAAGAGTTTTTTGTAAATAGTATATATAATGATACTAAGTAAAGGAAGAAAAATTTATGATTTTAAAGATATTAATAGTTGCATTAGGATTGACATTAAGTACCTATTTATTTAAAAAAGCAGCTGGAACTTTAAGTATAAGAAAGTTAAATATAATTTCATATACATTTTACTTATTTGTGTTACAAACTTATATCGGTGCTAGTCTAGTTTTTTTAGGCGATAGGAAACACTATACATTGAATTATGTATTACATGAGAAATCAATAGAGATTACTTTTTTCTTTGTACTTCTCACTGCAATTTTATTGCCATTAATGATTATAGTTACACATAAAATACTAAGAGTTGACATGGAAGAAGTTTACAGTGGGTATTTGGAAAAAGATACACAAGTTGATAATGAAAAAATTATCTTTTATATTGTCTTATTAATATCAAGCATATGTGTTTTAATGATGATATTATTACTTATTAAAATTGGATATATTCCTCTTATGAAGCTTTTACATGCAGAAGCGGGTTTTGANNGAGAATTATAATTTCTAATACAGTTATAATCAATCAGTATGTAAAGAATATAATGATATTGTCATTCATACCAGTTACATCCTATATAGCATTTGCTTATGCAATAACTACAAAAAAAGTAAGATGGGTAGCACTATTTATAGTTTTATTTGCGTCATCAATTATTGTAAAAACTTATAACTTTGCAAAAACACCTGTAGTATTTTATTTATTCACATTTATTATATTATACATTTTAATTAATAATGGTATAAAAAGAATATATATGTTTATTACTGTAGGGGGACTATCAGCTATTATTGCATTAATGTATAAAGTAACAGGATATGTTTTAACTCTATCTATACATGATGGACCTATAAGTAGGATAATTTTTACTCAAGTAGGTACATTAATTTATCATTTTGATTACTTTCCTAATTCTTTTCCATTTCTTATGGGAAGAAGTCTGAGTGGAACAATAACTGGTTTACTTGGATTAAATTTGCCACATATTAGGTCAGCTAAGATTGTTATGGCATTTTATGGTTCAAGAAATGTATTTGATGGGATTGCAGGAGTTATGAATGCATTTTTTATCGGAGAAGCTTATGCTAATTTTGGAGTTATAGGAGTTATAGCTAGTATTATTTATATAGGAATATTATTTGGATTAATATACTATATATTTACTAAAAAAATAAGAAAAACTGCTTTAAGCGTAGCATTATTTGCTATATTAACAAGTGATTTAGCTTATGCTACTCAAGGTGGATTCTTTGATTTTATATATAGCTCTAATATAATACTCATAATATTATTATTTGTATTTATTAATTATTCAAGTAAATGCATATATAAATTTATTAATAAGAACAATTTGAATTCGTTGTAGTAAAATATAATTATTAGTATATAATTATAAAGAAAATTTATGATATATTTGGAAAGCAGGATTTATATATGAATAAATGTATAATATACTATCCATTCAAAATTAATAGGGATCATCCAAGTGCATCTAATATAAGACCAGTTAATATAATTAAAGGGTTTGAAGATGCTGGCTATGAAGTATCCATTGTAGAGGGAAATGGTAAAGAAAGAAAAAATGTAATAAATAAAATAAAGAGTGAAATAAGAAATGGCGAAAAATATGACTTTGTTTATATGGAAAGTTCTACAGAACCTACTTTACTTACAGAGTCACATCATTTACCTATATATCCTTTTTTAGATTTCGGATTTCTTAAATTTTGTAAGAAGCAGAATATAAAAGTAGGAGTATTCTATAGGGATATACATTGGAGATTTGACCAATATAAAAAGAGTGTTTCATTTATAAAGAAAATGGTTGCATATACATTTTACTATTATGATTTAATTCAATATAGAAATATCATTGATGTGTTATATTTACCATCTGAAGAAATGGAAAAATATATTCCTTTAAATTTAAATAAACCCGTATTGCCATTACCTTCAGGTTGTGAACAAAAATTATTAGAGAGTAGAAATCTAAAACAAGATTCGACTATACGATTACTATATGTAGGTGGATTGAGCAAAGAGTTATATAACATAGAGATGATAGTTAAGGCTATCTATGAAAATGAAAAATTTGAACTAGATATATGTTGTAGACCTGATGATTGGGAGGCAAACAAAGATTATTATCAACAATATTTAAATGACAGAATACGTGTAATTCATAAAAGTGGAAGTGAACTTGACAAGGAAGCGTTAAATGCTGATATCTTTTCTTTGGTTATAGAACCCACGGCATATTGGGAGTTTGCAATGCCAATGAAGTTATTTTCATATATATCTTATAGAAAGCCTATAATAGGTATTGATAATACTGCTTGTGGAAAGTTTATAATTAAAAATGGAATAGGATACACTACTAATTATAATTTTGAAAGTATAAAAAGTATATTAAATTATATAGAAAAAAATTATGTTATAGAGTATAACGGTAAGTTAAAAAATTTAGAGGTTGCTTACAATAAAAATACATGGAAAGCAAGAGCAAGCACAGTTATCGATAGTTTATACCAAAAGTAGACTTAAGATAGAAGGAGTAGATATGAGAATTTGTTATTTATCTGATGCAAATAGTGTACATACTAAAAAATGGTGTTCTTTTTTTAAAGATTTAGGATATGATATTCATGTAATATCTTTGAATAATGGAGATATACCTGGAGTAACAGTTCATAGCTTTAATATTGACTCAGAAAAAGTAGAAAAAGAAAGACTATTATATAAAGTTGAGTATTTTAAATTTATTGCTAAAGTTAGAAAGTTAGTTGAAATGATTAAACCAGATATTCTACATGCTCATTATGCTACTAGTTATGGTTTTTTAGGAGGATTAACTGGATTTCATCCTTATATTATATCAGTATGGGGAAGTGATATTTATGAATTCCCAAAGAAAAATATAATATGTAAAAAGTTCTTAGAGAAAAATTTATCAAGAGCAGATATAATTTTATCTACTAGTAAAGCTATGGCAGAGGAGACTAAAAAATATATATATAAAGATATACAAATTACTCCTTTTGGAGTTGATATTAATATATTTAAACCATTTGATAGTAGATACGAGGAAAAAGAAAAAGTTATAATAGGTGCAATAAAAACTTTTGATATTAAATATGGTATAGAATATTTGATTAGAGCTTTTGGTGAATTATGCCATAAGTATAGCAATATAGAACTTCATCTGGCTGGGAGAGGTCCTCTAGAGGAGAATTTGAAAAACCTGTGTAAAGAATTGCTTATAGAAGATAGAGTAAAATTTTTAGGATATATTGATCAAAAAAAAGTTGTACAAAACTTTAACAAGTTTGATATTGCAGTAATACCTTCCCTATTTGAGAGTTTTGGAGTTTCAGCTGTAGAGGCCCAAGCATGTGGAACACCTACTATAGTAACTAATACAGGAGGGTTGCCAGAAGCTACGAGTCCTAACAATAGTAGTATAGTTGTTGAAGCAAAAAATGTGAGTCAATTAAAAAATGCCATTGAAAAGTTAATAATAGATAAAGAATTAAGAAGATCAATGGGGGAGTATGGAAGGAAATTTGTTGTTGAAAATTATAATGTAGTAGATAACTTTAATAATGTAAATAATATATATACTAGAGCTTTAGAACTTAGATAGTGTAGAAAAGTATTTTAGTTGAAAGATAGATTATCATAGTAATATATTAAAGGAGGTATTATTATGCCTAGAAAAAGAGATATTTTTTAGCGTATTAGGTATATATAGAGTTGAAGAGGAGTATATAATAAATTAATTATTTAGGACGTGAAAGTATGGAATTTACTAAAACAGTTTCAGTAGTAATACCATGTAGAAATGAAAAAAATTACATTGGAAAGTGTATTGATTCATTTTTAAATCAAACTTATCCAAAGAATTTATATGAAGTATTGATTTGTGATGGTATGTCTATAGATGGAAGTAGAGAAATAATAAAAAAGTACGAAAGTAATTATGAAAATGTAAAATTAATAGATAATAAAGAATTGACGGCACCTAAAGGTATGAATTGTGGAATAGAACACAGTAATTCTAATATAATAATAATTTTTGGATCTCATGCTTATGCTGATGAAAAATTTATAGAGAATAATGTAAAGTTGTTATATAAAGATATGAAAATAGGTTGTGTAGGTGGTCCAATAGAAACAGTAAGTGAGAATGAAATTGGGCAAGCGATATCCCTTGCTATGAGTTCGCCTTTTGGAGTTGGAAATGCACTTTTTAGGTATGCTCAACATGAAGTGTTTGTTGATACTGTAGCTTTTGGAGGTTATAGGAAAGAAGTATTAGATGAAATAGGATATTTTGATGAGGAATTAGTTAGGAACCAGGACGATGAATTGAATTTTAGAGTGATAAAAAATGGATATAAAATATTATTATCACCTAGTATTAAATCAGTTTACTATAGTAGAGGCTCTTTAAAAAAACTATGGAAACAATATTATCAATATGGTTTTTGGAAAGTAAGAGTTATGCAGAAACATGGTAAAACTGCATCGATAAGACATTTAATTCCTATGATGTTTGTATTAGGAAATGTTTTAGGGATTATATTAAGTATATTATTTAAACCAATACTTTATATATGGATGAGTATATTAGGAATATACGTAATAAGTGATTTATTTGAATCATTTAAAATTACAAAGCAAAAAAGAAAATTGTTCAAGTATACATCCATAATATTTCCTATACTACATATTAGTTATGGAATTGGATTTTTAGAAGGACTGATGCATTTTTATTTATTCAAATCAAATAAAAAAATAAGTAAAAATGCAGAAATGTCAAGATAAGGAGAATTTATATGTATAGAAAAAGAGAAACTTTTTTACCTTATGCAGTGCCGTTAATTGATGATGATGATATAAATGAGGTTGTTGAAACATTAAAATCAGGATGGGTAGCTAAGGGACCTAGAACTATAGAATTTGAAAAGAGATTTGCAGAATATACAGGGGCTAAATATGCCATTGCTATGAATTCAGCTACGGCTGCATTACATATTGCTTTGATAGCTGGTGGAGTTAAGCCAGGAGATGAGGTCATAACAACTCCGATTACTTTTGCAGCTACAGCTAATACTATAATTCATGTAGGGGCAACTCCTGTATTTGTAGATGTAGATCCAGAAACATTTTGTATAGATGCAAATAAGATAGAAGAGAAGATAACAGATAAAACTTCAGCTATAGTTCCAGTACATTACACAGGCCATGCTTGTGATATGGATAAAATTAGAACTATAGCAGAAAAGTACAATCTTTTCGTATCAGAGGATGCAGCTCATGCAATTGATACTTATTATAAAGGCGATTTAATAGGAAAAAAAGGTGATTGTGCATCCTTTAGTTTCTATGCAACTAAAAATATATGTACAGGTGAAGGTGGAATGCTTACAACTAACAGAGAAGACATAGCTGAAAAAGCAAGAGTAATGTCAACTCATGGTATGAGTAAAGCAGCATGGAATAGATATGGAAAAGGTGGATCTTGGAGATATGATATAGAATATCCGGGTCATAAGTATAATATGTTTGATATTCAGGCAGCTCTTGCAAAGACACAAATGAATAAATTAACTGCTATGCAAGATAGAAGAAAAGAGATTGTAAAGAAATATGAAGAAGCTTTTTCTAAACTTGATGGAATCAAACTTCCACCAGAAGCAGCTTATACTACTCATTCGTGGCATCTTTATGTAGTAAGATTAGAGCTTGATAAGCTTACAATTGATAGAGATAAGTTTATAGAACTTATGGGAGAAGCTAACATAGGTACTAGTGTTCATTTTATACCTGTACATTTAATGAGTTATTATAGAGAGAATTATGGTTATAATGAAGGTGACTTACCAGTAGCTGAAAGTTACTTTGATACTATACTTTCATTACCATTGTATCCAAAGATGACTGATGAAGATGTTCAAGATGTTATTAATGCAGTTACATATATTATAAATAGTTACCATAAATAAATATGTAAATTGAAGGATCTAGTTTTTAAATAGAATTAGATCTTTTAATTTATAATTTTGCAAAAGCAATGAAAAATAATTAAATTTGTATGAAATATAAGCTTAAACATATATATTTATATTATAAATTCACATAATATAGATATAAATTAATAAATTCATAATAATTAAAAAATATTTTTTTTATGAAATAAATGATATAATAATTTTGTGTTCGTACAAGGAGGAATTATTTTGGAGAACAATATAGTAATAGATATAAAGGAAAAAATCGAAAATAAAAAAATTCAATTTGGAGTAAAAAGAATTTTTGATATTATATTATCTTTTATAGGTATAGTGATATTACTGCCAATATATTTAGTTATTGCTATAGCAATAAAACTAGATAGTAAGGGGCCAGTATAATTTAAACAAGTTAGAGTAGGAAAAGATAGGAGAAATTTTACTATATATAAATTTAGAACAATGGTGGTTTCAGCTGAAAGTAAGAGAGAATTACAAATAGATCCAACTGATATGGATAATTTTGTATTCCAGAGCAAAAGTGATAATAGAATCACAAAGGTAGGTAGTTTTTTGAGAAACACAAGCCTTGATGAAATACCACAATTATTTAATGTTTTATTTGGTCATATGAGCTTAGTTGGACCAAGACCTGAAATACCTGAAGTTGTAAAATATTATCCAGAAAATTATTATCAAAGGTTATTAGTATTACCTGGAATAACAGGTCTTGCGCAAGTTAGCGGAAGAGGAGAAATAGAATTAGGAAAAACTATTTACTATGATTTAACTTATATAAGTAACTTTTCTATTTGGTACGATATTAAAATATTGTTTACGACGTTTTTTAAAGTATTTAAGAGAGAGGGAGCTTTTTAAAGGTAAGGTTATTTTAGGGTTATACAAGGCTATATGCTAAAAGAAAATAGATGTAGTTATACAGAACAATAGCACGAACACAGCTATAATAGTGGTAGCTATAAAGAAATATAGAACTAATTTATGATATTCCTTTCATGGTATATTAAAATTTTAATATATTATGAGTTAGTAGGGAAGGGGGAAAATCATGGACAAGAGTAGCGATAAAATAAGGGGAATTTTTTATATTGCCATAGCATCTATAGCCTTTGGAATAATGCCTATATTAGCCAAATTAGCCTATAAAGGTGGAGCGAATGCAATAAATACATTAGCTCTAAGGTTTACTTTTGCATCAATAATATTATTTTTCTATATAAAAACTAAGAAACTATCACTTAGGTTAAATAAAGATCAAATAAAACTTATATTATTTATGGGTGTGATAGGATATTCTATGACATCTATACTACTATTTATAGCCTATAATTATATAGATGTAGGTATAGCAGGAATGATATTACATACATATCCTTTAATGGTTATGGTTTTATCTATCGTAATATATAAAGAAAAATTCAAATTAAAAAAATTTTTATATTTAATGGTAACTACAACCGGTGTATTTATAATGTTAGATGTTAAGGTTGGAAGCATTAATACTATCGGAGTAGTATTAGTATTGTTATCTGCATTATGTTATGCTATATATGTCCTAGGAGCATCTAACGATAAGGTTAAAAATATAAATAGTTATGTTATGACATTCTACATATCTGTAATTTCCGCAATAGTTGGAAGCGCTACAGGAATTGTAACTAATAGTTTTAATAATCCAATCAATTTTTATGGTATTATATCTATATTATTGATTGCATTTATATCCACCGTTGTTGCATTAATGGCATTCCTAAAGGGAGTAAAACTTATAGGACCAACTAATTCGGCTATTTTTAGTGCTTTAGAGCCTATAGTATCTTTAGTTTTAGGAGTTATTGTTTTAGGAGAATCAATATCTTTTAAAATAATAATTGGAAGTACTATTATAATCTTAGCCATGATTCAATTGGCTAAGGATACTATTAAAAATTAGGAAGACTGTATCAGGATAATTTGTAAAATTATTCTGATACAGTCTTTTAAAATTATAAAATTGAGTATGAGATATAAAAATAATATAAATACTTTTATGTATATATGAATAGAAGAATAAATCTATTTTAATATTTTGGTTATCTGCATAATTAATTCTTTAGTAAGTTAAAATGATAATACATTAAAAATATTCATAATATTCCGACGCAACAATTAAAAGGTTATTTTGATTTTATAAAGAATAGTAATTATATAGGGAAGAATATTGTAAGGGGGAGATATTAATGAATAAAGTAATAATCAATGGAAATGACTTAAGACTTGAGGATATAGTAAATGTAGCTAGAAATAATTATCAAGTAGATATTAGCGAAGAAGCTATAAAAAGAGTAGAAAAATCTAGAGGAATTGTAGATAAAATTGTAGAAGAAGATAGAGTAGTTTATGGAATAACTACAGGCTTTGGAAAATTTTCTGATGTATCTATATCAGGTGAAGATTGTAAAACTCTTCAAAGAAACTTAATTATATCTCATGCGTGTGGCTTTGGTGATAGCCTTGATACAGATATAGTAAGAACAATAATTTTACTTAGAGCTAATGCTTTATCCAAAGGATATTCAGGAATAAGACTATCTACACTACAAACTTTAGTTGCTATGCTAAATAAAGGAGTTCATCCTATAATACCGGAAAAAGGTTCTTTAGGAGCATCTGGTGATTTAGCACCATTATCTCATATGGTATTACCAATGATAGGAGAAGGAGAAGCTGAGTATCAGGGAAAAATAATAAGTGGTAGAGAAGCTATGAATAAAGCTGGTATAGAGGTAGTTCAATTAATAGCTAAGGAAGGTCTAGCATTAATTAACGGTACTCAAGTTATGACTGCCGTTGGAGCTTTAGCTTTATGGGATGGAATAAACTTAATTAAAAGTGGCGATATAGCTGCTGCATTAACAGTAGAAGCGCTAAGAGGAATAAGAGATGCCTTTGATTTAAGAACTCATAACATACGTCCTCATGAAGGGCAAATTGAAACAGCAAAGAACATATTAGCTTTAGTAGATGGAAGTTCTCTTGTTACATCTCAAGGGGAAATTAGAGTACAGGATGCATATACTTTAAGATGTATACCTCAAATTCATGGAGCTTCTAAGGATGCATTAAATTATGCAAAACATAAAGTAGAAATAGAGATTAATTCAGTAACTGATAACCCAATTGTAACAGAGGAGGGTCACGTTATTTCAGGAGGAAACTTCCACGGACAACCTATGGCATTAACCTTCGATTTCTTAGGCATAGCTATGAGTGAAATAGCCAATGTTTCTGAAAGAAGACTTGAAAGATTAATTAACTATCAATTAAATGATCTTCCAGCTTTTCTTGTTAAACATGGTGGCTTAAATTCAGGATTTATGATAACTCAATATGCGGCAGCAGCTTTAGTTTCTGAAAATAAAATTCTTGCCCACCCTGCTAGCGTTGATTCAATACCTTCTTCTGCAAATCAAGAAGATCATGTTAGTATGGGAACAATAGCAGCTAGAAAAGCAAGAGATATAATAAGAAACGCAGAGAGAGTAGTAGCTACTGAAATTTTAGCAGCATGCCAAGCTATTGACTTTAGACAGGAATATACCTTAGGTAAAGGTACTAAAGTTGCCTATGAATCAGTTAGAGACGTAGTTAACTTTATAGAAAATGATGTAGTTATGTACAAAGAGATAGATAAGGTTACAGAGCTTCTTCGTAGTGGAGAACTAGCTAGTAAAGTTGAAGAAGTAGTTAAAGTTAATTATTAATATAGCATCAAGGATTTTTAAAATTTATATAACATAATTTAAAAAGAAAAGTGATGCCAATATATAAATATAGATATTGGCATCAACTATAAATAAATAGGAGGAGTTAATTATGGCAAGAATAGTAGAATGTATACCTAACTTTAGTGAAGGAAGAGACAAGGAAAAAATTGAAGCTATAGTAAATGTATTTAGGGGAGTAGATGGAGTAAAACTACTAGACTATTCTAGTGATGCAGATCATAATAGATCTGTTGTTACAGTAGTAGGAGAGCCAGAAGCGCTAGAGAAAGCTATAATAAACATGGCAGAAAAGGTTTATGAAAATATAGATATGAGCACTCATATAGGGGCTCACCCAAGAATGGGAGCTCTAGATGTAGTTCCATTTGTACCTATTGATGGAATTACTATGGAAGAGTGTGTAGAAATAGCTAATAGAGTTGGTAGAGTAATTGCAGAAAGATTTAATATTCCAGTATATCTATATGAAAAAGCAGCTACAGCTTCACATAGAGAAAATCTAGCAACGGTTAGAAAAGGTCAATATGAAGGTTTCTTTGAAAAAATAAAAGAAGATAAATGGGCGCCAGACTACGGTCCAAAAGAAGTTAATGTTAAGGGTGGATGCGTTGCCATTGCTGCAAGACAACCTTTAGTAGCTTTTAATGTAAATCTAGGTACAGATAATTTGCAAATAGCAGATACCATTGCTAAAACAGTTAGACATTTAGGTGGTGGATTAAGATTTGCAAAGGCTATGGGAGTAATGCTTGAAGATAGAAACATAGCGCAAGTATCTATGAATTTAGTAAACTATGAAAAAACAGCAGTATATAGAGCTTTTGAAATGGTTAAGATGGAAGCAAAACGTTATGGAGTACCAGTAGTAGGAAGTGAAGTTATAGGCCTTGTACCAATGGCTGCTTTAATTAATAGTGCTGAATATTATCTTCAAATAGAGAATTTCTCTATGGAACAAATATTAGAAAGAAGAATAAGCGAATAGTAATAGCTTAGGAGTTGAAGTACATGTCTATATTAATTAAGAATATCGATTGCCTAGTTACCTGTGAAGGTAGCCATAGAAAAAAAGGTAAGGAAATGAATGATGCTAAAATCATAGAAAATGGTTTTATATTTATAGAGGATGATATAATATCTGTTGTAGGAAAAGATGAGGAATATAAATCCTATATAAATGAAGATACTATAATTATCAGTGGTAAGGGCAAAACAGTTACACCAGGACTTGTAGATCCGCATACTCATTTAGTTTATAGTGGAAGTCGCGAAAATGAGTTACCTCTAAAATTAAATAAAGTAGGGTATATTGAAATCCTAAATATGGGTGGAGGAATATTAAGCACCGTAGAAAACACTAGAAAAGCATCCGTAGATGAATTAGTAGAGGAAGCTAGTAACAGACTTAATATAATGCTAAATCACGGTACAACTACAGTGGAGAGTAAATCAGGTTATGGCTTAGACCTAGAAAATGAGAAAAAAATATTAGAAGTAAATAAAGAATTAAACAACACTCATCCAATAGATGTGGTATCTACTTTTATGGGAGCTCATGCTATTCCTAAGGAATATAAAGAAGATAGAGAAGGCTTTATAAAGCTTATAATGGAAGAAATGATACCAAGCATAGCAGAAGAAAATTTAGCAGAATTTATAGATTGCTTCTGTGAGGAAGGTGTATTCACTACTGAGGAATGTAGAAGAATCCTTGAAAAGGGTAGAGATTATGGAATGAAGCTTAAGCTTCATGGGGATGAAGTTGAATCTGTTAAGGGAGCAGAGCTTGCAGGGGAGTTAAAATGTATTTCAGCAGAACATTTAATAGCAGCTTCTGATGAAGGAATAAAGGCTTTAAGTGAAAATGATGTTGTAGCAGTATTATTACCATCTACAGCTTTTTATTTAATGCTTGGTAAGTTTGCTAGAGCAAGAGATATGATTGATAATAATGTGGCCGTTGCTCTTGCTACAGATTGTAATCCAGGAACATCTCCTACTGAATCTATGCAAAATGTTATGACCTTTGCATGTTTTGGTATGAGAATGCTTCCTAATGAGATAATCAATGCTATGACTATAAATGCAGCCTGTGCTATAAATAGAGAAAAATATGTAGGATCCATAGAAAAAGGGAAAAAGGCAGATATAGCTATATTTAATAGCAAAAACTTAAATTATCTAGTTTATCACTTTGGAATAAATTCTGTGGACAAGGTAATAAAAAATGGTAATATAGTTGTAGATAGAGAAAAAAATAAGTAATTACAGGAGGAATATTTATGTTAGATACAAAAACTGTGAGAGAATTTATCGGAGAACTGGGCTCAAATTCACCAGCTCCGGGTGGTGGAAGTGTAGCAGCTCTTTGTGCATCATTATCTAGTGCATTATCATCAATGGTTTTTAACTTAACTGTAGGTAAAAAAGCTTATGAAGCATTAAATGATGAAGAGAAAGCATTAGTAAATAAATATTTAGAAGTATCAGGAAGAGAAAAGGATGAATTCCTAGACCTTATGAATGAAGATACAGAAGCTTTTAATGAACTTATGGCTGCATTTAAAATGCCTAAGGACACTGATGAAGAAAAAGCTGCAAGAAGTAGTAAAATACAATTAGGTTATAAGGCAGCAACACAAGTACCATTAAAGGTAGCAAGAAGATCCTATGAAATTTATGAAGGAATTCTAGTATGTGTTAAATACGGTAATAAGAACGCTATATCTGATGGTGGTGTAGCAGCATTATTAGCTCAAAGTGCTATAGAAGGAGCAATTTTAAATGTAAAAATAAATCTTTCTTCTATAAAAGATGAAGCTTATACAGAAGAAATTAGAAGTGAATTAAAAAGATTAAGTGAAGATGGTATGAAAAAGCAACAAGAGATATTAGCGATTGTAAATCAACATATGTAACTTAAGGTAATTATACGCACTGTATAAAGAGAATGTCTCAAGGGATTATAATTTATATCCATTGAGGTACATTCTCTTTTTCTAAGTAGAATTGTTATAAATATAGTTATTAATTATGAAGTTCTCACTAAATATATGAAAAATAATAACACTAAGAAGTAATAATATTAAAATCTATATTATAGTAAGTCATTAATTTTTAAAGCAAAAGTTTGTGAAAATATTGGAAATATGACTAAATGTAAAATAATGAAGAAGTTAGCCGTAAAATTCTGTAGATAATTTGATATTCTTGTATTAAATTTCTTTAAGAAATTATGGAAAAAACTGTAACAGTTTATAAATTTAGTGTATAATTAGTGTATGTTCTAAGTGTAAAAATTTATGAATATAATATAGGTTGGAGGGAAGCATATGTTACTTAGGTTTGAACCTTTAGATGACAAAATCGTAGTTACACTTCAAGGAGAGCTTGATCATCATAGTGCAGAAGAAGTTAGAACCAGGGTTGATGATATTTTAGATAAAGATGGATATAAGGCTTTAATCTTCAATTTTTCTGGAGTAAATTTTATGGATAGTTCAGGAATTGGAGCAGTAATTGGAAGATATAAGAAGATGTCCTTAAGGGGTGGCAAGGTGTGCCTAACTAATGTTACACCTACAGTTAAGAGGATATTTGAGCTTTCAGGTATGTTTAAAATAATTTCAATGTATGAAAATGTTGAAGAAGCACTAAGGAACATTTAGTGGGAGGAATTAATGATATGGAAAATAAAATCAAAGTTGAATTTAGTAGTTTATCTAAAAATGAAAGCTTTGCAAGAGTTGTAATAGCAGCTTTTGCTGCGCAGTTAGATCCTACATTAGACGAGCTTAGTGATATAAAAACTGCAGTATCAGAGGCGGTTACTAATGCAATTATTCATGGCTACGGCAATGAAAGTGAAGGTAACTTTGTAAAATTAGAGGCTACAATTATTGAGAATGAACTTACAGTTAAAGTAATAGATAATGGAGCAGGAATAGATAATGTAGACATGGCAATGCAACCTCTTTATACATCTAGACCTGACTTAGAGAGATCAGGAATGGGCTTTACAGTTATGGAAACTTTTATGGATAGCCTAATAGTAGAATCTGTAAAGGGTCAGGGAACAACTGTAACAATGAAAAAAGCTTTCAACATTGTAAGATAGGTGAAAAGTATGAGTGAGAAAATTCATAGAAATAATAACTATAATTATGACGATAATAAAGAACTTATAAAACGAGCTAAAGATGGAGATAATGAGGCTTTAGAGTACTTAACAGAGATGAATTTACCTTTGGTTTCTTCTATAAGCAAGAAGTTTTTAAATAGAGGCTATGAGTACGATGACATATTTCAAATAGGATGTATAGGCTTAGTAAAGGCCATAAATAACTTTGATGACAACTTTAATGTAAAATTTTCTACATATGCTGTTCCAATGATTATAGGAGAAATAAAAAGATTTTTAAGAGATGATGGAATGATAAAAGTAAGTAGAAGCATTAAAAACACGGCTAGAAAGTTACATTATGACAAAGATGCCTTAACTAAAGCTCTAGGAAGAGAGCCTACTATTGAAGAGTTATCGGAATACTCAAAGGTAGATAAAGAAGATATAATCACTGCCCTAGAATCTGCTAGTAGTATGCAATACTTATATGATACTATTCATCAAGATGATGGAGCTCCAGTATTACTTATAGATAAGCTCAGTGAGGATTATGAAGAAGATAATGAGGTAATAGATAAGTTAGCACTAAAAGAAGCTCTAAGTAAATTAGATGTTAAATCAAGACAAATTATAATACTTAGATATTTCAAAGATAAAACTCAAATTCAAGTAGCTAAGATGATGGGGATAAGTCAGGTACAAGTTTCAAGAATTGAGAAAAAGGTTTTAAAAATTATGAGAGATAGGTTATCGGGATAATTTTTAATTTGTAAATTGAAAAAGATGCGTAAGCATCTTTTTTTGTTTAAATTTTAGTAAAATGCAGATACTATCATTAATACTTTTACAATTTTGATGTTAGGAGGGTAATTATGAAAGTAAAAGAAAGTAAAATAAAAGCTAAGTTTCAAAATGTATATGAAAATTCCAAACCTAAACCAACTATATTTAAGAATTCTTTCAGAGCCTTTTGGACTGGTGGATTAATATGTGTAATAGGTGAAGTCATATTTAAAATATTGATTTATTTGGGTCAAGATAAGTTACAAGCTACTGCGTGGGAAACAGTAATTATGATATTTCTAGGAGCTCTATTAACAGGGATAGGTATATACGATAGGATTGGTGATTATGCAGGAGCTGGATCTGTAGTACCAATAACAGGCTTTGCAAACTCAATTGTATCACCAGCCATAGAATTTAAAAAGGAAGGATATGTATTTGGAGTAGCAGCAAAGATGTTTACAATAGCAGGACCAGTGCTTGTTTATAGCATTAGTGCTTCTGTCATACTCGGAATATTATATTATATTTTTAGGTGGTAATAGTATGGGAAGAAAAGTAGGATTACAAACAGTAGAATTATTGACAAAACCAAGGCTTATAGCTACGTATACAGTTGTTGGTCCCAAAGAAGGAGAAGGGCCATTAAAGGATAATTTTGATGAGATTCTAGAGGATGACTTATGTGGTTGCAAAACTTTTGAATCTGCAGAAAGTAAAATGCAATTACATGTAGTTCAAGAGGTACTTAAAAAAGCACACCTTAAAGAGCAAGATATATCTTATATTTTTGCCGGCGATTTAATAAATCAATTAATGCCATCTTGTTTTATGGCAAGGGAAGTTAGTATTCCATTTTTGGGTCTATATGGGGCATGTTCTACATTTGTAGAAGCACTTTCACTAGCATCCATATGTCTAGAAGCTGAGTTAGGTAATCATATGATGGCAGTATCTTCATCTCACTTTTCATCATCAGAGCGTCAGTTTAGAGTACCGCTAGAGATGGGAAGTCAGAGAGCACCATCATCTCAATGGACAGTTACAGGAGCAGCAGCAGTGGTATTAGCTAAAAAGGGAAATAATGTACCTCATGTAACTTATATTACCATTGGTAAGGTAAAGGATTATGGAATAACAGATCCTAATGAAATGGGAGCAGCAATGGCTCCAGCAGCAGTTGATACTATAAAACAACATTTTGAAGATACAGGTAGAAAGCCTAGTGATTACGACATCATAGTCAGCGGAGATTTAGGTTCTGTTGGTAAGCAAATAACAACCGAGCTATTAAAGGAATATGGATACAACATAGGATCAAATTATATTGATTGCGGTGATGAGGTATTTGATTGCAAATCTCAGGGTACCAACTGTGGAGGTAGTGGAGCAGGATGTTCCGCTACAGTTATGAGTAGTATGATTTACAAAGGAATGATACAGAAAAAATATAAAAAGGTATTATTAATTGCTACAGGAGCACTTTTAAGCACTATATCGAACTATCAAGGTGAAACTATACCAGGTATAGCCCACGCTATTGCTCTAGAGTTTGGGGGTGAATAAATATGTGGGGAGATTTTCTAAGGGTCTTTGTAGTTGGTGGAATTATTTGTGTAATAGGACAGATTTTAATGGATACTACTAAACTAACTCCATCTAGAATATTAGTAATCTTTGTGGTAGCAGGGGTGGTTCTTCAAGGATTCGGCATATATGAAAAGATAGCTGAATTTGGTTTATCAGGAGCTAGGATACCTCTGCCTGGATTTGGATATTCCTTAGCTAAAGGAGTTATGGAGGAAGTAGACAAAAATGGTTTATTAGGAATTGTGACAGGAGGTGTAAGTGCAACAGCTGCGGGGATCACTGCAGCTGTAGTATTTGGATATCTAATGTCAGTACTATTTGACTCTAAAACGAAGTAAAGCATATAAAAAGTCTTCTCAAATTTGTATATTTGAGAAGACTTTAATTTTATAGTTTTATAATAGAATTATTTAGCCTCTTATACCATTGTTAAATATTTTAGGAATTGTAGAATAGATATTTAACAGATGATTTAAAGCTTCGGGCTTAGTGTCAACATTTCCAGAATTGCCCTCACCACCAGGATTAAGTGGGTCTTTAGGTTTATTAGGATCTTCCGGTTTTTCAGTATCACCAGGCTTTTGATTGTCACCTGGGTTATTAGAATTAGGTGGTACATTGTCCTTATCTTTATCTTTATCCTTATCTTTATCTTTATCTTTATCCTTAACTTCAGCTTTATATTCCGTAGGATCTTTAGCCACAGGTGCTAAATATCTATTATCTGTCATATTACCAGTATATAATCTGGCATCTCGAGTTATAAATACTACCTTTTGTATTTTATCTTTAGGTGTTTTATCAGAAGGTAAGTAGTATTTACCATCTGCAGCCTTTACAACGTCAAGTTCCACATGGATATTATCCAGAGTAGTTGGTTGAGTACCGCTTATAAAGATTTCGGAGTAAATTCTATTTCCCCTTTGATCCCTCTTAGTAAGCTCCGTTGGAAGGGTTCCAGAATCCTTAGAAATATAGGCACTAGTTATACCACTAGGCATTTCAAGAGATTTAGATTCAAGACCCTCATGGGCTACTTCCATAATCTTACCCCAAAGACCAGCAGGAACGCTACTACTAGTAAAAGGTAATTCCGTACTATTATCATAACCCAGCCATACAGCTCCTGAATAATAAGGAGTTAATCCACTGAAATAAAGGTTCTTGGTATGTTCAGAGGTACCGGTTTTACCTCTAACTTCCATATTTCCAAATTTCGCTTGTGGACCTGTAGTGTTTACAGAACCTTTAAGCATATCATAAACAATATAAGCTGTTTGTGGAGAAATTACTTGCTTAGATTCAAGTTTCGGTTCAAGTAGAACTTTACCATCCTTATCAGTAACCTTAGTATATATTCTTGAAGTAGTCATATTTCCTTGATTTCCAAAGGCACCAAAGGCTTGAGCCATTTCATAAGGTGTAGTTCCATCTATTTCACCTAAAGATAAAGCTGAAATACTAGTTCTGTCTCTATCAGTTATACTTAAGCCAAATTTTTCTCCATATGAAGCAGAGGTATCTAAACCTATTTTATCAACTACAGATACTGCAACGGTGTTTTTAGATTGAGCAAGAGCATCACGGATAGTTATATATCCATCAAATACGTAATTCCAGTTTTGTGGAACATATGGGCCGTCATCACCAGAATATTTAGATCCAATAGAAGTTGGTAATGGACCATCTACAAATACTGACCCTGCAGTTAAAGTTTTACTTTCAATGGCTGGAGCATATACTGTAAGTGGTTTTATACTAGAACCTGGTGAACGTAGGAAGGTTTGACCATCCTTTCCAACAGAAATAGCTCTATTATAAGACATAGCTGGTTGATCACCAATACCACCAATTATAACCTTAACTTCACCATTAAGATAATCTGTTATTACAGCGGAACCTTGAACTCCATCAGCTTTAGAACCTTGAGTATCTTTAAGATAATTGTCCATAATTTTTTGTACGGAATCCTGAAGGTTTCTATCCATGGTTGTATATATTCTTAAACCACCAAAGGTGATTTTTTCATAGGCTTCAGCTTCAGTATATCCATAGGTTTTCATTAAGTCTTTTGCAACCTGTTTTATTACAGGTCTTGAAAACCATTCATAAACCATTTTGTCACTCTCTAAAGTTGAGAAGTTTAACATAAGAGGTTCTGCTAAAGCAGTATCATACTCTTCTTGAGTTATTTTTCCCAGTTCAAGCATTTTAGCAAGTACTAGTTTAGTTCTTGGTGAATCGAAAGCTTCCTTCTTTTCAAAGGCTTCATAGGCATTCATATAAGATATAGTTGGATTCTGAGCAGCACTTGCTAAAAATGCACATTGCTTAAGGGTTAAACCGTCTGTTACAGACTTTCCAAAATACATGGTTGAAGCAGCTTCAATTCCATGAGCATTACCACCTAAAAAGATAGTATTCATATATTCATTAAGAATTTGTTCCTTAGATAGAAGCTTTTCCAACTTACGTGCTAAATAAATCTCTTGAACTTTTCTTTCTATGTTAGCTCTATTATTTATAGAATCTTCAAGGAAAAACTTATATTTAACTAATTGTTGAGTAATAGTTGAAGCACCTTGGATTTCATCATTAGATAAACCAAGAAGTATTTTAGCATCTTGGATTACTGCACCTCCAAGTCTTCTTATGTCAACACCTTTATGCTCTAAAAATCTTTGATCTTCAATACTTATAAAGGCGTCTTGTAGATATTTAGGTACTGTAGATATATCTACAGATATCCTCTTTTCAGGAGTCTTGTACTCATCCATTTCTTTTTCTTTATTGTCATATAGAATTGTAGTTTCTCCATTAGATAAAAATATATCAAGATCAAGCTTTGGAGCTGTTTTAATCATGCCAGATATAATACCAAAACCAGCAGCTGCACAAGTTATAATTAAAAGTAGTAAAACTATATATATTACTTTAAAGGTTTTACGACTTTTTTTCTTGGGCTTTTTTTGCTTAGGTTTAATTTTTTTATTCTCTCCCATATTCTCCTCCTTTTATGATGAACATATCTTCGATACTATATTATAACTTATATACTAGTATAAATACAACATAGTATTCTTCAATGAAGTTATTATACATATACATATATTGAATATAAAATGAGTTTATGCAATTGAATATACATTTATTAACATTATACCACGTTTGTAAAGGAGTAATACTATGAAATCATCAAAAAAGCTAAAATTTACCGTAGTAATTTTTTTAATTATGACCTTTTTAATAACTTTTATATATACTTTAGATAAAATTATAATGCCAACGGTTAAATTAGTGGCTGATGCACAGATGAGGGCAGAGGTGACAAATACAATAAACAAAACAATTTTTCAGGAATACTCTAAGAATTTTAATTATAATGATATAATAAAATTTGATAAGGATAATGATGGAAATGTCATAATGATGACAGCAGATACATTAAAACTCAGTGAAATTGCCACATTAACTGTACTAAAGGCACAAGAAGAATTAGAGAAAAAATCTCAAGTGGATATAAGGATACCCATGGGATATGTGACTAAAAATAATATTTTAGCTAGATTTGGTCCAGATGTAAAAATAAGAATGCGTCCAATAGGGCATATTACTACTAGATATTTATCCGAATTTGAAGATGCGGGAATAAATCAAACTAGACACAAAATTTATATAGAAACTACCACTAGGGTAAAGATGGTTATGGCAGCATCTTCTAGTGAATTAGAAATAGTTAATCAAATACCTATAGTTGAAACCATAATAGTTGGAAGGGTACCTAACACTGCAATACAAATGGATCTTAACGGTAACTAGAAAGTGTGATGCTAAGCACAGAATAAATTTCTTTTATGATGTAGTATGTATGTAAATAAATATAAATACCTGAAAAGATATAATTAAATTTGAAAAATAGGAAGTTTCCTATAAGGTAAATAATTAAAGAGCAGGGGATGAGTAGGATGGATCAATGTATAAAATTTTATAATGTCTTAGCTAAATATTATGATGATATTTTTCCAGCACCGAAAGGGAAAAAGAAGTTTGCCTTAAAGAACATAGATAAGGGTGGATTTGTTTTAGATATTGGATGTAGTACTGGAGAAACTACAGAATATATTTCTTCACAAGGATATAAAGCTTTAGGAATAGACTTAGACAAAGAAATGATAAGAATAGCTAAGAATAGGTATAATGAAAGTGATACATTGAGGTTTAAAGTCATGGATATGAAATCCATAGCACAGTCCTTTGGAGAAGAATTTAATGGGATTGTATGTATAGGAAATGTACTTCCTCATCTAGGAGGAAAAAATCAAATAAAGGAATTTTTAAAAGGATGCTATGAAGTTCTAAAAAAGGATTCGCCATTATGCATTCAAACTATTAATTTTGACAAGGTAAAGAGGGAACATATTAAAGAATTACCTCTCATTGACGGTCCTAAAGTTAAATTTGAAAGGTTTTATAGTATTAAATCAGGCAGTGATATTGTAAAGTTTACTGGAAGAATAACTGATAAGGAAAGTGATGAGATTTTAGAAAATACAGTAGATCTGTTTATGCTAGAAAACGAGGAGCTATTTGAAATGCTAAGGGAATTGGGATTTGAAAAAATTCAAGGTTACGATGACTTTAAAAGAAGTAACTATACAGGAAATGCTCTTCCTTTAATAGTAGAGGCTATTAAGTAGAAAGCTAAAATAATATAAACAAAAAATTTAATCTAGTAAATAAAAAACATACTAGAAATTAATAGGTTATATTAGCTTCTAGTATGTTTTCATATTTATTCTTGTATTATTATCTATTAAGTCTTTAAAAGTTTATAAAATTATTATTTAGACTCCCAGTTAAATATGTAAGGAATATTTCTGTATAAGTCACCATAATTTAAGCCGTATCCAACTACAAATAAATCAGGAATCTCAAAACAACAATAGTCTGGGGAGATTTCTACAGTTCTTCTTTCTGGCTTATCTAATAAAGTACAGCATTTTACACTTTTAGCACCTAGCTTTTTAACGTGTTCAACTACAAAATTCATAGTAATACCACTATCTACAATGTCATCTACTACAAGTACATCCATACCTTCAATATTATCAGGTACATCTTGAACTATTTTACAAGTACCACTAGTTTCTTCACCATGACCATAGCTTGATGTAGTCATAAAACCTATAGTTGTTGGTACAGTAATTTCTCTAACTAAGTCAGCAGCAAATATAAAGCTTCCTCTAAGTAGAGACAATACGTAAACAGATTTTCCCGCATAGTCCTTAGAAATCTTTGCTCCGATTTTAACTACAGCTTCATTGATTTCTTCTCTAGAAAAGAGAATATTTCTTTGTTTATCTTCCATGTAATCACACCTCAATTTATATTTACATTAATGTTTTCATAGTATAAAATTAAGGTGAAAATGTCAATAGTATAAAATGTATGAGAAAACATTGTTTGTTTAATGTAGAAAAATTATTTAATGCAGAGAAAATAGAATTTGGAGATGAGTATATGATAAATGGAAATATTGATGGGGTTAAAAACTTTATCTTGAAAAAATTAGAAACTATCTATGATATGAGATTTCAAAAATCAGATATATTAACTGAAGAGCTAGCAGAACTTCTAAGAGGGGTTACCCTTGAAATTGAAAGAGAAGTTAGCGTTGCTATAGATAGAAAGGGAAGTGTGGTTAGTGTTGCAATAGGAGATAGCTCCACAGTAGAAGTTCCCATGATTGATACTAGAGAGGGAAGATTATCTCAAGTTAGAGTAATACATACCCATCCCAATGGAAATCCAAAATTATCGGCTTTAGATTTATCAGCACTTCTAAAATTAAAACTAGATTGTATAGTTGCCATTGGAGTATCAGAGGATAAGCCTTTAATTTACAATATAGGTTTTTGTGATGTGAAGGATAACATACTTATAGAAGATGAAATTAAAAATTTAACTATTGATAAAGTTTTAAGCTATAAATTTTTAGATAAAGTTAAGTATATTGAAGATGTTTTTAAAGAAGATAACATAATGGAAGATAACTCAGAAAGGGCAATATTAGTATCTATAGAAGATGAAGAAAGCCTAGCTGAACTAAAGGAACTTACTAAAGCTTGTGATGTAGAACCTGTTTATGAAATACTTCAAAAACGTAATAAAATTGATTCAGCCTATTTCATAGGTAGTGGTAAGGTTGAAGAAATAGCATATCTAAGGCAATCTTTAAGAGCAAATGTAGTAATATTTGATGAGGAATTATCAGGATCTCAAGTAAGAAACCTGGAGCAAGCCATAGGAACAAAGGTAATTGATAGAACCACCCTTATCTTAGAGATATTTGCAAGAAGAGCTAGAAGTAAGGAATCTAAAATTCAGGTAGAGTTATCACAACTAAAATATAGATTAAGTAGGCTTAGTGGTTTAGGAACCATGCTTTCAAGAACAGGAGGAGGTATAGGAACAAAAGGGCCAGGAGAGAAAAAGCTAGAGACCGATAAGAGAAAGATTAGAGACACTATATATGATTTAAATAAAGAATTAGAAAAGATTAAAAGTATAAGAGCAACTCAAAGAGAAAGAAGAAGTAAGGATACTATTTCTAAGATATCATTAGTAGGATATACAAATGCAGGAAAATCAACCCTTAGAAATGCCCTTTGTGAATACTCACCAGTTAAGTCAGCTACAGTAAAAGAAAAAGTTTTTGAGGCGGATATGCTATTTGCAACCTTAGATATTACAACCAGGGCTATGGCTCTTCCAGACAATAGAGTTGCCACCGTGACAGACACTGTAGGATTTATAAGAAAATTACCTCACGATTTAGTAGAAGCATTTAAATCAACTTTAGAGGAGGTAGTTTATTCAGATTTATTACTTCACGTAGTAGATGCATCTAATGCCACAGCAGAAAAACAAATAACAGTGGTGGAAGAAGTACTTAAGGAATTAGGTGCAGGAGATAAGCCAACCTTATTAGTACTTAACAAAATTGATAATTCTAATGATGAGCTATTAAATTCTTTAAAAGAAAGATTTGATAACTATTCTATTTTAGAAGTATCAGCTAAAGAGAAAACTAACTTTGAAGAGTTATTAAATAAATGTACTGAAATCCTTCCTTATAAATTAAAGACTTTCAAGGTATTAATACCTTATAGTGATTCTTNNAAAGAAATGCTATGGTAGAAAGTGAAGAGTATGGTGAAGAAGGTACTATTCTTGTAGTTCAAGGTGATGATGAAGTCTACAATAAAAGTTTTAAATATATTTTAAAGTAGCAACTAAAGGATAATTAGACTGTTAGGGTATAAATTAAAAAATTAAAGCAATAGATGAAGGGGAGAGTAGGGGGATAATTTGAGCACAGGATTAATAAAATATGATTGGAACTTCATTGAAAACTACAGTGATGAAGAAATCAGCTATTTTCTAAGTTTAGAAGGAAAATCTATAGAAGCTATATGTAAAATTAGAAACTTAGATAGAGCTACAGTTCAAAAACATCTTATAAACTGCAAAATTAAATATAGGTTTTTAGTTAAAAGTGAATCACCATCAGATTTGTTTAAATCTTTAATCTTAGCAGCTAAGGAAGAAAGAATTTTAGTTTTAAATAGTTTAGATAGAGTTAACAAAGAAAAGTTAATTCATTTTCTAGTTAAAAATTATATGGAGCTAGGACTTAAGGAGAAGGAAGCTGCCATATGGATTATGGGTGAACTTAGAAGTAATGTCACTGTAGATATACTTATAAAGGCAACGGTTAATAACCATGTAAATATTAGAAGAATGGCAATTTCAGCTCTTGGAAAAATAGGTGATCCAAGAGCTGAGAGAGCTCTTATTAGAGCTTTGGAGGATAAAAATCCTCAAGTCATAAGTTATGCAGTTAAATCCCTACAGAAGGTAAGAACTGGAGAAGCAGATGATAAAATAAGAGCTTTATTTAATAGCACGGATAAGGAGTATATTAAAAAGGCTTGTGAGAGTTATATTAAGCAAATAAATATTACAGAGGGGGCTTAATAATGAGTTATTTTACAGTGAAAGGAAGTGCTACTTCAGAATTTCAAGAAAAGAAATCTACCTTTATAGGATATATAAAGAGAGTAAATACTGAGGAAGAAGCAAAGAACTTTGTAAATGAAATAAAGAGTATGCATAAAGAGGCAACCCATAATGTTTACGCCTATATAGTTGGAGAAAATAAAGGCATACAAAGATACAGTGATGACGGCGAACCCCAAGGAACAGCAGGTATTCCAGTTTTAGAAGTTATAAAGAAAAATGATTTAACAGATGTAGCAGTGGTAGTTACTCGTTACTTTGGTGGTATCCTTTTAGGGGGAGGCGGACTAATAAGAGCTTACTCTAAAGGAGCTTCTTCAGCAATTGAGGAAGCTGGTATTGTAGAAAAAGTAAAGGGATTAAAATTAAGATTCACTTTAGAATATGACTTAATAGGAAAAATACAATATCTATGTGGCACAAAGAATTGGTATATTGAAGATACTACATACACAGATAAAGTAGAATTATCTCTGTTTTCAGAAAGTGAAAACAAGGAAACAATAATCGCAGCTTTTGTAGAGGCTACTAACGGAAAAGTAACTATTTGCGAAGAGGATGAAGAATATTTATTTAAAGAAGAACATAGATATTATAGAGCTATTGAAGAGTAACTTGAAATTTGAAATTATTAGACATATTATGTTATAATAGGTACATTGATTTTAAAGTTAATAATTATATAGATAGTACAGGAGGAATTTAATATGTCAGGACATTCAAAGTGGCATAATATCCAAGCTAAAAAGGGTAAGGCAGATGCTAAAAGAGGTAAAATATTTACTAAAATAGGTAAGGAAATAGTTGTTGCAGCTAAAAATGGTGGATCTAATCCAGAGACAAATGCGAAGCTTAGAGACGTTATAGCAAAAGCAAAAGCAGCCAATATGCCTAACGATACAATCACTAGAGCAATTAAAAAAGCTGCAGGAGAGTTAAGTGCAGTAAACTATGAAACTATAATCTATGAAGGATACGGACCAGAAGGAATAGCAGTTATAGTTGAGTGTCTTACTGAGAATAAAAATAGAACAGCAGGAAATGTAAGATATGCATTCTCTAAACAAGGTGGAAATATGGGAACAGTTGGATGTGTAGGCTTCATGTTCCAAAGTAAAGGAGAAATCATAATAGAAAAAATTGAGTCAGTAGATGAAGATGAATTAATGATGATGGCTTTAGATGCAGGTGCTGAGGACTTTGTAGCTGAAGATGAAGTATTTGTAGTAACTACAACTCCGGAAGACTTTGGTACAGTAAGAGAAGCTTTAGAATCTAACGGAATAGAGTTTTTAGAAGCAGATGTTAAAATGATTCCAGACACATACACTGAAATCAATGAAGAAGTTGCAACTAAATTCCAAAAGATGTTAGATGTTCTAGAAGATGATGATGATGTTCAAAATGTGTACCACAATGCTGAATTCCCAGAAGGATGGGAAGGTTAATAGATTTAAATCCAGTAATATCATGGCGGTGTGAAATAGTGGGTTAGAATATTAGTATAAACCTATGGGAGTACCATATTTAAAATGAAAAAAGCTACGTATATGTTAAAATGTACCCTATATAGTAGACACTTTAAAAAAGTTTATTATATAGGGTGTTATTATGCATAATACAATTAATCTTTTTCTTTTTCATTTCTTTTTAACTGAGGAATCGGCCTTCTAAATAAGATGTTCATAAGGGCATTTCCATCAAAAGGTATTAGGGGCCAGGTGTATTTCTTTTCATTTTCGAAACTATTAGTAGAATAAAGGAGCCAGAATATAACTACCATCGCTCCAATGAAGCCATAGATTCCAAATAGTCCAGTTAATATTAGCAATATAAGTCTGAGGAGCCTTATTGTCATTGAGAACTCAACACTTGGTGTTGCGAAGGTTCCTATTCCAACCAAAGCTCCATATAAAACTGTTTCCGGTACAACCCACCCAACCTTTACAGCAAAGTCACCCAAAAGCAAACCACCTACTATGCCAAGAGAAGTAGATAATGTATTAGGTGTATGTATAGAAGACACTCTTAGCAAATCCAAACCGAATTCAATTATAATAAACTGAATGAATAATGGAATAGCAGCTTCTTCTTTTGGCCCTAAAAATTGAAGATACTCCGGCATCAAATCAATGTTGTATACAAGGAGTAGCCATAATGGAAGCAATATAAAGGCTGATAACATTCCTAAAAAACGGACCCATCTTACATAGGTCCCTATAATAGGTGTCTGATAATAATCCTCAGCATGCTGAGTGAAATGAAACAATGTGACCGGAAGGATCATTACGCTTGGGGAAGTATCTACTATAATAGCTATATGTCCTTCCAACAAGTGTGCAGCTACAACGTCAGGCCTTTCAGAAAATCTTGCCTGCGGAAAAGGATTATACCATTTTTTCTTTAAAAGAAGCTCCTCTAAGGTTTTTTCCGCCATAACTAAGGAAGCAATATCAATTTTTTCAAGCCTGCCTTTTATTTCATCTAGCAGTGCCTTATCTGCAAGATCTTCTATGTAACCTATTACTACATCAGTTCTGGACCTTTTCCCAACATTAGTAATTTCGAATACAAGCTTTGGATCTCTTACTCTTCTTCGTATGAGAGCTGTATTAAAAATGATAGTCTCCACAAGACCATCTCTTGAACCTCTAGTTACCTTCTCAAGATCCGGCTCTTGGGGACCTCTTACAGGGTATTCCCTTGCATCAATTATTATGCCGGTGTCTTCACCATCAATTATTAAACCAAGTGCTCCAGAAAGTACAGGTGTCTCAAGAGCATCAATATTATTGAAGGTTTCTACCTCAATATAAGGAATTCTACTTTTGAGAAGGTCAATAATTGGATTTGTTCCAAGCTGTTCTTCACTAGTAAATTGCAGCTCTGCCATTACCCTTACCATTATATCGTCTTTCGCAAATCCATCAATAAATACAAGAAAAGCTTCTTTTCCTGCTACTCTAAATTCTCTACCTATAATATCAAAACTCTTTTCTAGGGGAAGAATTTTTTGTATATACTTTTTATTTTCCGTAATATTATTTGATAGCTTCATACTTTTCACTCATCCTATTTTTATATTTCATTAATTTATGTTATATTCCCCAAGACGTTACCTTTCTATTCTAGATATTATTTTAATATATATAGTTTTGACAATGACGAGTACATTTTGATGGGGCATTCCATTTTAGGGGTTTACGGTCTTGAATATGTGAATCATTACGAAAATGAGGTCAGTGCATTTGTTGGAATTGATAGTAGTGTTCCATCGTAAGCTGATGATGAGGATGAACTTCCGATGGAAAGTATGAAGCTACTTAAAAATCTAGGCTTCTATAGAATGATAATGAAAGTATCACCTGATGGACTTGTAGCACCAGAAGTTGATGGTAATACAAGGGAGCAAATTAGAATCATTTCATGCTCCATTAAAGAAAGGAGAAGTACAGAAGAAGAATCCACAGCAGTATAGGTTATATTTTTTTAAATTTTAATTCTGAGACCATAAGATAAGTAAGAATTACCAATAAAGTAATTGATGAAAGTATAGAAAAAATACTATTACTAGGTGTGGCTAATGAAAATAATGCAATAATAGAACCTGCAACTGTTATGGGCATTCCAGTAAAGATACCATCAAATTGGATTGCGTTATATTTCGCCAATCTATAAGAATCACTGATAATATATGACAATAGAAAACAAGCTCCAATGACTTCCATATAATCTAAATCAAGAAAGTTATACTTGAAAAATATTAAAAAAGCTGGTGCAACTCCGAAGGAAATCAGATCAGATAAGGAATCTAACTGCTTTCCTAAATCACTAGATACATTTAAAAATCTGGCAATTCTACCATCGTATCTATCTATTAAAGCTGCAATAAGTATGAATATGGCAGACAAAAAGTAATTTTCCTTAAAAGTTTCAAGTATTGAAAGAACTCCTAGTGATAGATTAGTAAATGTAAGTAAATTTGGTATAGATGTTTTTATCATAGACTCACTCCTCATTAGCTGAATCGAATTAATCAATTTTACAAGATTTTTAAACATTTTTATTATATGAAAAATTAGAAAACTTAATTATAAGCTTATCTTTGTAACGTATTCCCCAAATAAATGACACTAGGGATATTACCGATACTATTATTGTTGATATATAATTGCCATAATGAAGATTTGATCCAATACTTACAGATGCTAAAAGCCAAGGAAATCTACTAATGAGTAAAATTCCAAAAAACTTTAAGGGATTTATAGGTGTTAATCCTGCAACATATATTAGAAAATCTTTAGGTAGTCCAGGAACTAGAAAAATAATGAATAAAATAGCAGAAAATTTTTTACTATCCATAATATCCGCCATCCATTGAGAATTTTTCTTGTTTATTAGCTTTTTTGAGTACAAGTATTATTATATTGCAAGCTTTTTGGGTATTGCGATTTCTTTTTTTTGTTTCATAACAATTATATTATTTTTCATAAAAAGAAAAACAACGTATATTGGAATGCTTAAGAGTGAAATAAAAATATTAGAAGGTGGGAATTTAACTCACGAAATTACTATTAATGGAGATGATGAGCTTTCTTCTTTGGCTCAAGGCATTAATGAGATGAGAAAATCATTTATAGGAAGATTGGAAAGTGAAGATAAAGCAAGGTTAGCAAATAGTGAACTGATTACAGCAATGTCACATGATTTAAGAACACCTCTCACAGTACTAGTAGGATATTTAGACATTATAAAATACAACAAATATAAGACAGATGAAAATTTGAGACAGTATATTCATAATAGTAGAGAAAAAGCATATTAAATTAAATATCTTTCTGATAAATTATTTGAATACTTTATGGTGTTTAATACTAATGATGATGATTTAGAATTAGAGACCTTTGATGGGAATGAACTTTTAGATCAACTACTGGAAGAACAAATTTTTATATTGGAAGATAACGGGTTTAGTTTTCAAATTAATTCTTGCAACATGCCTTTCCTTATAGAGGTAAATTTAATTTCTATACACAGAGTCTTTGATAATCTTTTCTCTAATATCACGAAATATGCGGATAAATCCAAGCTAGTTAAAGTTAAATGCTATATTGAAAACCAATTGTTATTTATTTATGTTGAGAACCAAATAAATAATAATTTGAAATCAGTAAGTAGCACAGGAATCGGTATGAAAACATGCGAAAAAATTATCGAAAGGCATAAGGGGAAAATTGTTATTAAAAAAACGGAAAATACTTTTTCTGTCCAGATTAGCTTAGATATAAAATTAAGTAATCATTAAATAAAATTAAGCTAATAAAAAATAAAGAGAAGGGACTTTTAAAATGCACCCCTTGTCAAAGACACAATAAAGAAATGGGTTAAGCAGTACTTAAAAGATGGTTTCTATGTCTGGACATAGATTGTCCTAAGTTATGTTTCTTTAATTCAGCTTGGAATTTTACTTAGAATATATAATAAAACAATAAATAACATTAGGATGCAATATAGTGAAGGAAATTACTTTATCTATCTTAAGTTAATAATACCACTTTTGGCTATTTTACACATGAAAATATTTGTAAGAAATATGTAATAAATATGTAAGAAAAGAGTAATAAACTAAGTTTATTCTATTGATATAATTAACTTTGGAGTAATACTTTATAAAATGAAATGTTCATATGGTAACCTAAAGGTAAAATTTACATGGACTAAAAAGAAGAAAAGAATGATATATAATTCAAATATGTCATTTGAGGATACTAAATAAAATTATATTTTGGAGGTATAAAAATAATGGAANNAAGAAAAAAGATTAGTAAAATTACAGGGAAGAAAAAAAAGATTATAAGTTTAGTAATTGCAACCCTTTGTATTGGAGGAGTATTAAAATTAACCATTTTTAATACTAGTGCTTCTGATAAGAACATATAAATGCAATCTACTTATAAAGTTGCTGTAGATGGAATCAAGATGAATATATATATATAGTTTTTAATAGAAGTATTAATGATTATTTCACTCCTTTACCATAATAAAAGATTATATATTCCAAAATTGTAATGTTAATGTAATATTTAATGTCTATTTAACATGTATAATGAAATCATAAATATTACTTAATATATAATTTTTTAAAAATTGTACTATAAATCTATAAATAAGGTAAATGGAGTATTAATATGAGAAAAAGTAAAAGACGTAGAAAATTTATTAAAAAAAGTATTGCAAGGATTATAATACCAATAATGGGGATATGTATTGTAATTACAGGGATTTATTTTTTAAGGTGGTTAAATAATTGTTTTAAAAATGATGAACAAGCTATTAACACTATGGCTGATAGCAATAGTATAAACTTAGTGAATCATAAAGACCTGTTAGAAGTAAGTCGATTTAATGAAGAAAATCCTGAAAAAACAGCAATAAATATGTGCCAAAAAATAT
>DKGY01000036.1:0-3398 GCA_002453475.1 Clostridium sp. UBA6758
GAACTACTGTTAATGAAGCTGGTAATCCTATGGGTAGCATAAATCCTAGTATGTGTGACATGAATAGAAATATGGGGAATTTAAACAATACAGTAAGCGAATCTAACCCTATAAACATTAATAATCCAGCACCAGGAACTACTGTTAATGAGGCTGGCAACTCAAAGAGTAGCATAAACCCTAGTATAGGTGACATAAATAGTAACACAGATAATTTAAGTAATACAATGCCTGATACAAGGAGTGACTATGATAGGGTATCATGTAATACATGTAGTCAAGGAAAAGCTAAAGGTTTCGAGGATTATATAAATGATGAAGTAGACATTATAGATGTTGAAGAGATTAAACCTGTGGTAAAGAGTGACACATTAAATGAACAATTAGATAGTGATGATGAAGGCTATAGGCATGAGGAAAATAAAATCTTTGAAGAGTATGAAAAAGAAATAGAAAGATTAAAAGATTATAGAAAAAAACATTCTAAAAAGAAAAATAAATGTGATGATGAATCTATAAAGAAAAAATATGAAGAATGCAAGCCTGAGAAACATAAAAAATGCGAATGGAATGATAAAAATTATCCAATTGGAGCTAAGGGGAAATTCTTTAAAGAAGTAGTTTATGGTTTGGAAAAGATTGGTGCAAATGAGAATATTAAAAACTGTTTTTGGTATAAAGCTCATGTAAAGAAATTAGAGGATATGTATTGTGTTTATGATTACAATAAATATTCTGTAGTTTTCTATCCTATGATTTGTTATTATCCATATATATCACGACATGGTAATTTCATGGTCGGATACAAATGTGATGATGAAGGTAATTTAAAATATATCATATATGCAATACCAGGAACAAGAAATTTAGTAGATCAACCATATGAAGGAAAGACTGGTTTTGTAACTTTCATGCCAGATGAAGATAATGATAAAACAGGTCATTGGTTAATGTATTATGATATAAAAGGTAATACTGTTGTTGTGCCAGTTAAGAGATAAATGAATATATGAATTTAAAACTCCGAATTTTGTTCGGAGTTTATTCTATTTTTTGAAAGAAGTACATAGTATATTAATAGAGGGAGGGTAACATATGAAATTAGTAGATGATAATATGAGAAAATTAGGATTAGCAATAATACTAGCAGGGCTTATGATAGTTATATTAGGATTTGGAAAATACTTTGAAGAAAGTCTAAGAACAGCTACATTAACTCAGAATAGTATGGTTGAATTTAAACAATATGACATTCTAGATGGTAAAATAAAATATAAGTTACCTAGTAGCTGGTTAACTACAATAAGAGAGAATAAAGATGGTAAGAATGTATACTTAAATGAGTTTGTTTCAGAGGATGCTAATACTTATGGTTCTATAGAACTTATAAATAGTGTTGAAGGTGTTGAAGCTATAATAGATAAATGCATAGCAGATGTAGAAGGGATGGGAATAAAAGATTATAAAAAAGAGAAAGTGAAGATAGATAATAGAGAATTAGATTATATTCAGTATGATTTAAAGAGTAGTAAAGATAACATAAAAAGAACCTACGAGTATTATGTTCCATATGATGATTATGTAGCTAAAATAACATTTATAATTAGTGATAAAAAAACTAGAGAAAATACACAAGTGGTGTTTGAAAATATAGTTGAAACTTTTTCTTTTGAAAAGTAAAAGAGTTATTTGATTTAATGCATAACAACTATTATAATAAAACATAAGATAAAGAATGAAAAATTATTGAAATTTTTCAAGTGGAGGTCAAAGGTGAGAAGAATAAAAAGAAATTTAGTAATTATATTATTAGTAATAGCATCATTATTAATTTCCGCTTGTGGTATAAGAGGAAATAGTGATTTTAATTATATGCAAGAAAGAAATATTATGAAGGTTACAATTCAGAGTACTAGAGATAAAAGTTATAAGTTTACTGTTACTGATGAAGATGTAATAAATGATATATATAGTATACTATCCAGTGCAAGTGTAGTTGAGGAAAAATCAACTTTAGATCCAGACTATACTTTGGAGATATACGAGAGTCCAACGGATGTTAAAACTTTTAATTATGTAGCTGGTCTTGATAAAAAGGACGGGGCAAATTTTTATAATGATGATAACAAATATATTGTTTCTAAGAGACTAGATAATGACATTATAAAGAACTTTGCTAACATAAGAAAACCTATCGACTTTAAGTATGTGTATTATACGTCTATTTTAAGTTGTATAGATAAGTATGTATCAGCTAATAAAGATGCAGGGAAGGTTGGAATTAATATCTTTAGTGATAATATGGCTGCACGTTTTCAGATATCCACAGAAATTGAAGAGTTTAGAAAAAAAGCAAATAAACTTAACTCAGTAACATTTATGGATGATTCTGTTAACAAGGATGACTTTAATGTAGTTATGAGTATAAAAACAGAAGGATATACTTCTAAAAAATATAAAGGTATCGTTACATTTGAAAAGGCTGAGAATGCTTCATCAATTAGCTATTATATAAATAACGTTTATGAACATGGAGAATGGAAGTTTAACATAAGTGAAGAAAAGCCGGAAGGGTTCTAAAAGATAAGATAAAGAAATAAATATAATAATGAAAAGGCTATAGCATGATAATTCTTTAATGATCATGCTATAGCCTTTTAAAATTAGTCTAATGTAGAATTCTTAATATATGGAGCTAATCGTTTTGTAAGACTATTTAAATTTATAACTGAGCATACTGCTATGCAAATTAAACAATCTATAAGAATGTAAGGACCATTATATACTAGTGAATATACTGCTGGAGTTAAGTGATATTCAGCAGCATAGCTTCCCCAGAAAATTATTCCGGCTATGTAGTGGAATATAAATCTCACAAAGAAAGCTACTACTATAGCTAAGAACTTGTTATTCTTAAAAAAACCAGAAAGTCCAATTGCCATAAAAGGAAGAGTATAGTCAAAAAGAACTTGGATAGGGTGCAGTATATATGCAGGTCCTATAATAAAATTTAATATACCATACACAAAACCGGTGAACATTCCTATAGTGGGTCCATAAATTAAGGATATTAATATTATAGGTAACATACTAGCAAGAGTTGCACTTCCACCATAAGGAAATTCGAAAAATTTAAAAAATTGAAGAATTATAGACATTGCAACTGCTAGTGCTATATGAGCTGTTAATCTAGAAGTAAATTTGATATGCTTAACTTTTATAAACACACAAAATAGAATCAGGACACCAAATAAGGTGGCAATAGTTGTCCAACTAGCTAGAATATTTTTGATATTTTCTAAGATTTCCATAAAGAGTCCTCCTTTAATTAAGTAGTGCTAAGGACTAATGTTGAAGCTGAAGTATTGTCTTATTACTTTATCCGATGACTACCCGCT
>DKGY01000036.1:3407-4608 GCA_002453475.1 Clostridium sp. UBA6758
AAGAACTCTGTTTATAAAAAAAGCCATGTTCGTAAGAACACGGCTAAATAACTAAGTATTAACTCAAGCTTATTAATCGCTTCCCTACGCTAGCATTATCTAGGTCAGGTAAAGGGTAATGAAAAATCATTTCTCAGCCGTAGCACCCCTAGCACAATAATATTATTTTATATAATCATAATATCATACATAGTTTTATAGTTCAACATGGGTTGATTATATAAAATAAAATAGAGACTACGAATAAAATCGTGTCTCTATAATGATGAATAATACATATTTCTTTAAAATATATATCTATATTTTTGTAACATTTGCTGCTTGAGGGCCTCTATCCCCACTAACTATCTCAAATTGAACCTTTTGTCCTTCATCAAGAACCTTATAGCCATCTCCCATTACAGCAGAGAAATGTACAAATACATCTTCATGACCTTCCATAGATATAAAGCCAAACCCTTTTTCACTATTAAACCATTTTACTGTTCCTACTTCCATATAATCTCCGTTAAGCAACTTTAATAGTTGCACCCTTTTCAACATACTCAGTTTTGCGGTGCTACTCCTGTTGGTCGTGTACTCGAGGGCATTAAATCTTAGTATTACTAAGATAAGCACGGAATCTCCTTTCAAAATATTTGACCATATCTAACTTCTTAGATATTAATTATAGTGTTCTCAATTTGAAACTTTTTATACTATTTTATTATACGTTTAGCAATATAATATCTATTACTATAATAAGCAGAATTTAAATTAGAAACTCTTACGCAGTCACCAGGCTTAGGAGCTTGGATAAATAAATCATTACCCTTATAGATTCCTACGTGAGATATATCATTAGGATCATCATCGTTAGTAGTAAAGAAAATTAAATCCCCAGGTTTTAATTGATTACGATCAACGATGATACCTTGATGTACTTGATAGTATGTAGATCTTTCTATGTATATTCCTAGTTGCTTGTACACATATTGAGCAAGTCCAGAACAATCAAAGCCTACAGGGGTAAATCCACCCCAAAGGTATGGAACTCCAAGGTATTCTTCAGCTTTAGCAACTATATCTTCTCCAGTATAATTGCTTTGTATAAGAGGAGTTTCCTTTACTATAGGATTTGATGATTGATTTTCATCAGCTATGGTTACATAGTCACAACTAATGTATCCAGTAGTATTACCCACCTTAACATTATACCAAC
>DKGY01000036.1:4678-4957 GCA_002453475.1 Clostridium sp. UBA6758
TTAAAGCATCAGCATTAACAATTGCAACTTTACCTTCCACAGTGTGAGAAGGTGGAGTTACCTCAGGTGGTGTAACGGTACCAGTACCAGGAGTAGTTTCAGTATTATTACTGTTTGATATAAATTCTGAACTTACAAAGGCTGTACCACTATTAAATTTAATTTTGTGCCAACCGTTACTAGTAGATAATATTTCAACTTTAGAATTTTTATATAGAGTACCAACTATCTTAGAGCTAGTACTTGCACTAGAACGAACATTTAAAGCATCAGCATTAA
>DKGY01000036.1:5099-5340 GCA_002453475.1 Clostridium sp. UBA6758
CTAGTAGATATTATTTGTACTGTAGCATTTTTGCCAAGGGAACCAATAATTTTATTACTAGTGCTAGCTCCAGAACGAACATTTAGAGCATCTGCATTAACGATACCAGTAGATTTAACGGTACTATCAGAAGAGTTACTATCGTTATTATTAGTATTACCATTACCTGAGTTTGAATTACTTGAAGAAGTATTAATGTACTCAGCACTAACGAAACCGGTAGTATTATTATATTTAATTT
>DKGY01000011.1 GCA_002453475.1 Clostridium sp. UBA6758
GTTACTTCCATCATACTGTGCTAATTCTTCTAATGTAAATTCTTTCTGTTGTCTATAGTAATTATGTCCTATAAGTTCATCAATGGTTTTTAAATCAAAATAAAGTGCCATACATACCTCTAAAATATTTATATATATAATATATGATTATGATAGAGAAGTTGTTCAATTAATTACTTTTTCTATAATTTTATCATTTTTACATTTCACTATATTAATTTTTTTATCTTTATATATACACGTTATTCCTTAACTATTTTACTTCTGTTCCACCCCATTCAACAACGGTAAATCCTTTTCTTTCAAAAGATTTAATTTCTTGCTCTTCTATTTTTGTAGGCTTATCTAATGATTTAAAGAGCATCATTACCCTTAATATTGAATCTGGCTTTGGAGTTATATTAAGCTCTGCTAGATTTTCATACTCTTCACCTGCAAAAGTAATCAGGTTGTATTTATTCTCTTGCATAATTGGTAGCCAATACACTATAAATTCATTATATTCCCTTGGAGCTAACCCCATATATTCAAGCTTTTCTTGCAGAAATTCTTCAGTATCCTCTCCTTTCACCACAAACCCTTTTGACATATCCCATTGATTTCTGGAAATCCCTTCCCAATATAAATAAGAATACTCCCTCTTATCTTCAATATTAGTTAAGGTACCATCAGGTTCTGCTATTACATTCCAACCATCTTTGTACTCTGGATAAGTACAAGTAAGATCTCCTTTGTAATCTAGTTTAACTCTAACTGATTGTTCTGAAGTTGGATACAAATAAATTACAGGTTTCTTAGTCATCTCTTCTTTTGTACAACCTGTGAAAAATATTAAAATAAGCGATAACAATATAATAAGAAATTTTATTTTATATGTTTTCATATTAACCTCCCATAGAAAGTATTTTTGTTATATAGTTATTGTACTTTATAAAAAGACTGTATATTAACCTATCATAATTACCTAAGTATATAGAACGTGGTGAAGCTAATTAAAACAATAGCAAGTACAATACCTGCAATAATATTCCACATTAAATCTTCACTGGCTGTTTTAGATTTCTTTGCTATAAAAACACAAATATAATTTGTTATAAATACTATTCCTAAAACTGCTAATGCAAATGGTAAAAACTCACTAAAAGTAAATAATAATTTTGTATCCATTTCATTCATTAACCTCATTTGTATGAATGCATTAAATCCTGTTAAAGCAGACATTATATAATAACTTATTATAGTAGTAATTCTCTTTTTTCTGATGAAGTCACTACCTTTTTCTTTGTATGCATCGTATAACCTTGGGTTCATTAGTACTAAATACTTATCATAGTATTCTATTTTAAAGGTAAATAATATAGACAATACAAAAAACATTATTGCTAATATTAGTATAGTTATACCTGGCCCTATAGTACTGTACAATAAAGACATTGTTAATAATAGTAATACAAAAATGCTAACTTGCTTTAGACTCATTTAAATCCATCCCCCTGAATTTTATAAATCATTCGTTAAGTAATATAAAAATTACACTTATAAATTCCTTCTTACATATAGTACATAATTTAAGAATATTAATAACTTTATCAATGCTATGCTAACCGTAAGCAATACCAAATTCAAATTTAAGTTTTTCATACCTGTTTCTTTCATGGTTATATAAACAATGCTTAAGTACATCTGCATCTTTTAAAACTTCATCTATATAAACAGTCTTTTTTCATTCCATTAATTATCTCTTTTATTGCATCAATTACTACCTGTGGCTTATCATTCTGTATATAATGACCACAATCTGTAACGATGATGTGTTTACTATAATCTGATAATGTTACTAGGTCATTTTGATAGTTTAACCAGGTTTCTTCCGAAATGGCAGCAGATTCTTCACCTTTATGGTCAGCAGTAAGGACAATTATCGGAATATTCCTTAATGCATCCTTTTTTCTTATTTCTTTTACTTGCTTAGCACTAATTAATAATTCATCAAAAGTTTGCTCTTCACCAATCAATTGTTTTTTTACGATTTCTATTTCTTCTGTAGAAGAACGTTTCACCCTATCTTCAAATTGATTTTCATGTGAACAATCAATAAATATAATACCAGATAATTCTTTAGGGTATGTACCTGCGAATAATCTTGCAATATAGCCTCCAATTGAATGTGCAACTATAATATAGGGTGCTTTTACCTTTGCTTTATTTAAAACGGTATGCAATTCGTGAACTTGATCTAAGCTGGTTCTTGACAAATCACCTGTATCACTACTCCCGAGCCATGATCTATCATAAGAAAATGTTCTTGTAATTTTTGAAATTTCTGGCTGTACAAACTTCCAAACTCCATTATCATCACCTAGACCTGATTCAAATATCACAGTTGACGTTCCTTTTACTTCACATTTATGTTTATTTGTATTATCGGCAACGTTCCACGGGCATTGAATCTGTTTCCAAGGAACATCCTCACTTGCTAAATCTATATCCATATTTCCACCACTTAATCCTTTTACTCTATCCTCCATATTAGTACCCCTTTCACAAATTCCTATTTTTATATTAGTTCGACAAAAAACACTTCCTATAAAGAGGTGCTCCCAATATGGTTTATTACTAAATTTTTATATTAATTAACTATTATTTTAACTCTTCCACAATCTTCCTAATATCAAATTCTTTATCTTGGATTTTATAATATTTTTCCTTATATTGTTCTTGTTCTCGAAAACCAATTACATTATCATCATAAAATGTAATAGAAAATACATCTTTAGTATAAGTAGTATATTCATCTTCTTTATAGCTTGCCATAAAATTAAGACTATATTTAGACCAACCCTTAGGTCTCCTAGCTTTTTTATAAGACAGTTCATCAATTATACTGATTAACTTATCTACTTCACCATCTTTAGTATTATCCATCCAAATTGAATTATCTAGTAAATCTAAATCTATTGCATTTACCTGTTTATAGGTATAGTCATAATTTTTTTTTGAAATTAAGTTATTTGAAGGAAAAACATATGGTATGTCAATCCATACAATTATAGCAAAGATAATGAAAATTACTATTCCCCAAATGATTTTTTTCTTATTCACTAATAATCCTCCCAATTTTATAAGGTAGTTTAAAGTTTTTATACTTATATTTTATAATTTAAACACTATATACTTATTGTAGCATAATTACAATAAAATGTNNAAAAAGCACCTCCATAAAGAGGTGCTCTAATCAGTGCCTGGGTAACTTTAACTATTACTTGAGTCACAAAATAAAAAATACCGCAAAATTCATTCCTGAATAATACGGTATTATAAATAAAATATTTAATTATATCTTTGTTCAGAATTAAAGTTAATTACGCAGAAACTTACAAATAATTATAAATTGACAAATTTATGGTATAATTAAACATAGAAAGTGGATCTCAATTGTAAAAAGAAGATTCAAGATAACTTAGCAATAATAAGGGTTGATTGTTATGAATTTAATTTTAGGTTAAATATGAGGTGAAATATTAATGAAGACATGTATCAATAATAAAAAATTGAAAATTGCATTAATAGCATTAATATTGTTTAGAATATTAGTATTTATACTTAATAAACAGTTCAATTTATATATAATGATTTTTGGAGTTAATCAATGGATTATTAATTTATTAGTAGATATTTCAATCATTATAACTATTGTCAAGTTGATTTTAAATTATGATACAAAAAAAATACTAAAGTATATAACATTGAAAGTATCTACTTTTGAAACCTAAACTATCTATTTAGATAATTTATTCATTGGAATGATGGTCAATGGCTTGAACAGCTAGTTCCAATGATTTAATTCTTCTTTCTAAAAGCGTTCTTTGAGGACTCCCTACCTTAGACTTAGCATAAACTTTTTCAATTGATGGGAGTAAACCAGTAAGAACATTGCGAGCTTCAACTAATTCTTTCTGATTGTAATTGTGAGGTATTTGATTCCAAGCCTTTTCTAGCATGGCCAAACCAATGTGAAGAGCTTTGAGTCGTTTCTTTATTAAGGTAGTATTTGCCNNTCCTTTCTCTGTCATCTGAGCCAAAGCCTTTTCGGATTTACTGATAGCTGACTGGAAGGATTTTATTGATTCCAATTTACATTCATCTGATACGTTTTCCATGTTAGTGCTCTCCTCTCTTCGTCTCTTAATTATTTTGCTTATTACTTAATAAAATCGTTAAGAACCTAACTTCACTCACGATATAATCCCTAACTATAGTTAGAGAGTATTAGCTGAAGAATTATTATCTACAAGCAATTTCAATCACGAATATCATTTTACGTTAGCTAGAAAGATTAAGCAAGCTTTTATCCACTATCAAAAAGAGGGTAGCTTCAATTTCAAAAGAATACTAGTGTACATCTGGGATTAACATTCTTAGTTATACCTATCAAAGATTTAACTGTTCTTTGCCATTTAAAATAATATCAGCTAAAGCCTCTGCATTTTTATAATAATAAGTGAAAACTTCATCTCTTTCAAGAGATTCATCATTTAATTCTCTTTCAATAAACTCAATACACTCATTTAGGCGTGAAAGTGTCACATCCCAAACAAACTGTTTGTAATCGGGTTTATATAACAATTTATCATATAAGCTTTTTAAGAAAATCTCTCGATATTCATCTGTCATATAAAATGGAAAAGGAAAAAACTTTTCTGAACCATGGGATATTAAACGTGCTATATCCAAAGAATAAGGCATAATACCTGCAAAGGCCCAATCTATTAAAACAATACCTTCATTGCTTTCTATTGCATTACACTGCAAGAAATCTCCATTACATAAGGTACGTGGACATACTAACTGTCTGTCTAAAAAAATACCATATGCAGAAGATAGTTTTGGCTCATTTACAAGACATTTTGACCTTTTATTAATTCTTGTCCAATATCTTTCAAATCGGTTGTCTAACTTATTATCTTTAAAGTCATTTTTCTGCCAGTACATATTAAAAATACGAGAAAGACTGTCAGCACATCCATAAGCCATGTCTTCATTAAATATTCGTAAATCCGTTCCAGCAATATATTCAATTAATATCCACCTCACGTCGTTAATATAAGCCCATCCCTCAAGTTTTGGCACAGGTAGATTTTTATCCTCAAGAAATTTTTCATAAACTTCTACCTCATATTCATCTGACTTTTTTAAAATATAAGTCTGATCATCTGCTATTATTTTATAGACATTATATGCTCTGTCAACACCTTCTCCATTATCGTGAAAACGTTCAATATGAATTTGCTGTGAAAGTGTTACATTAATTGATTCCAGAACACTCTTCAACATATTTATATGGTTCATGTCTTTTATTTTTTCTGTATATACCCCTTTCATTGGATATCCCCCTTTTGTATGGCAAGTAAATTTTTACAACTGTTCTTGAATATATTACATTTTTCTAAAAATATCTAAACTATGATGTGTTATCCCAATTAAATCAGCACGTTCACATACAGAAAAATGATATTGCAAATATGTTTGAAAAACTTCTTCATTCATATCATTAATGGTTTTACGCATATGATTTGTAAACAAATCAGTTGCAACAAAATGAAGGCGTTCAACATCATATTCTTCCATTAATTCATCTATTTCCTCTTTCCTATGCACCGCGAACAGCAAAGATGGATTTGACAAACATTTAAATGTATCCTTATCAACTATACCATCTTTAATGCCATCAAGAATATTACCTTTCTGAAAACCCCAGTTTATAATTGTCGCTTCATTCATACAATATGAAATAAAAACAATTCCCCCTTTTTTCGTAACTCTTATGGCTTCACTAATAGCTTGTTTCTTAGCGTTATTGTTAAATAAATGATATAACGGACCGAGTACTAATGTAATATCAAAAGTCTCGTCATTATAGCATGATAAATCTATCGCGTTACCTTGTCTAACATCTATGTTGCAATTTTCTGTAATTTTACTCTTGAAAATATCTATATTATGCTCAATAAGCTCAATTGCATCAACTTGAAATCCTTTTTCTGCAATTGCAAGAGAATATATTCCCGTTCCTGAACCTATCTCCAAGACTCTCATTCCTTTTTTTAAAAACTTGTTGATATAATTCATTGTAGTAAGAAATTCTATTTGACCATACTTAGATGTAAGTCGCCCATCTTCATCATAATTATTATAATACTCTGCTATATATTTTTGTTCATCCATATTCCAACCCCCATATAATAAATCATAATATATTACAATAGGTATTATATTACGATTTATTACCTAATAGTTTATGATTTTTCGTTACAAGTTTCTTTAATCTATATAATAAATATTACCAGCAATTATTCTAAATCAAGCCTGTACGTATACTCATCATATATAATATCAGTACCACATTTTTTAAAAGTACCTTCTTTTTCTATATAAAAGTTAAGTTTTTTTAAAACTGCATTTGAACCTATATTTTCTTTTGCCACAGAAGCAGTTATTTTTTTACCACCATTAATATGACAGAAATCAATTAGTGCTTTTATCATTTCTGTAGTATATCCTTGACGCCAATAGTTTTTATGAATAGCATAGCCTAAATCCCAATGCTTTTGATCTTCACTTGGAACAGTACTACATGTTCCAATATATTTTCCAGTTTCTTTTGAAACTGCAACGAAATAATAACATCCATCATAAATTTCTACATTCTCTTTCCATTTCAGATAAGTATCATTTGCTTTTTCACGAGGTGGGTCTGATAAATATTTCCCCATTTCATCATCCAACCATATATCTAAACAAAAGTCAGTATCTTCTTTCTTAGTGCTTTTAATTATTAATCGATCCGTTTCTAAGCTTTTCATATCCATCCTAATCCCCTCATCAATATCCATCCTCTAACGAATAAAATCCTTTAATTATTTATTTACAATAATACTTATTATAGCACAATTACTATAAAATGTATTAAAATACAAAAAGCANNTTTTTAATCAAAGCCATTAAATTCAATATCATGCTTATATTATTCGTCTTAATATTGCTTCTGATATTCTATAAGCATAATCCTCAACATTCTTTTGAACATAAACATTTTCAAAATCAGCAGGAGAGCCTAAATAACCTTCCGCTGAAAGTTCTTTTATGTGACCACCAAACAACCATGCTACACCGCTACTGTCATCTAAGGTAACCGGAGGTAAAGACTTCGCTTTTTCAACATCGACTAGAGTTGGATAAAACTCATATATCATGGCTGTTTCAATATCTCCACCATGCACATCAGGGACTTCTGCCTTGCTTACATTAATTGTTTGTTGTTTTATTGGACATAAATAGGGTTCGTCTAACTTAAGCCCAAAGTGTGGAAACCTCAATTCATCAAAAGTGTAACAAGCATTGATATGAAATTGCTCATTGACTTCCCTAAATGCTTCTATAATCGCAATGTTATGCTCAATGTCTCCATGTGCATTAACCCCAAAAACATTATTAAAGCCAAACTCTGACAGTGATAATAAAATGTCTGAAACTAATGCTTTTGCAGTCTCCTTTCGTATATGGAAAGACCCTATAAAGCCACCTGTTGATTGGCAAACACCCCAATAAAAAGGTGGAGCAATAACAACTACATGTCCCTTTTCTTCAAGTTTTTCTTTTATGGCGAGGCAGTATATATGAGCAGTATATATATCTGTCCCTAAGCACAATTGCGGACCATGCTCCTCAATCACTCCCATTGGCAATAAAACAATTGCATTTTTGTCAACAAAATCTTGTATCTCAGTCCACTTCATATTTGCCATTGTATCTTTAAAAATTCCATTCATCATAAAAATTATACCCTTTCATAGTTTATAGAAAATATTAAGTTCACACTTTTTTACTATTTTTTCTTAACTAATACAGTATTATGAGTAAGTAATTTAATTATATATTTGTTACATAATTTAAGGATATTACGAACCAATAATCATAATATTGTAGTCCTATATAGACTATTAATCAATTATGATAATACAATGCCTTTTTCTATTTTATTTCCTTTTAAAAATTCTTTTACCTCAAGAGGTTTCCCCCCTGGAAACTGTAATATTTCTATAATCAGAATACCGTTATTGGTGGCGACTGAAATTCCTTCATTATTTACATCTATGATATAACCAGGTGGTTTAGCAATATTTGCCTCTAATGACTTGGATTTGAATATTTTAATTGGAATATCTTTATAATAAGTATGAGCAGTTGGCCATGAGTTTATATTTTTATATGGCCAAGAACTCAATCCTCTTATTAAATTATGTATGCTAATACTACTGTCATTCCAATTAATATTTGCCATTTGCTTGTTTAACATCTGTACATAAGAACTCTCATCACTTTGTTGTTTTACCCCACAAATTTTACCTGTGATAATTCCATTTATTGTTTCCTCTAACAGTTCAGCACCGTTTATTTTTAATAATTCGTACAATTCTCCTGCTGTCATAGATTCAGATATGTCAAACTCACTTCTCATAAGCATATCACCCGTATCTATACCAGTATCCATTAGTATAGTTGTATTTCCAGTTGTTATTTCCCCATTTATTAAACTCCAATTTATTGGTGATGACCCCCTATACATTGGGAGGAGAGATGCATGTAGATTAATACATCCGAGTCTTGGTATGTCAAGTATCTGCTGAGTTATGATTTGACCATATGCTACAACAATAATAAAATCAGGTTTTATTTCTTTTAATTTATCAATAATTACAGAGTCTGTTTTTATTTTCTCGGGCTGAAAAATTGGAATTTGATTCAATAGTCCGACCTCTTTGATTGATGAAATTGCTACCTTGTTCCCTCTTCCACTTGATTTATCAGGTTGTGTTACAATCGCACTTACATTATATTTCTCTATCATTTTCTTCAATGAGGGAACTGCAAAATCAGGAGTTCCCATAAAAACTATTTTCATTATTGATACCTCCCTTTGATACTACAAAATATATTTTGTAGTTATTCATTACCTTGAAACTCCGCCAAGGTGTTTTATTACCTAATTTAAGAATATTATGACATAACCTATATTATCTTCTTTGATAATGTTCTAATTCTTCTGCTGGATAAGCATTGGTCCAATGGTATGGTTGTAATTCGCTTAAAGTTGCAAACTTTAAAGTATTATCTGGGGTAGTAACGCCAACCTTTACATCTTCACCCCAAAAACGCAATCGCTCTTGACAAACACCACATGGTGAAAGAACTTTAAAAGGACTATTTTCATCATCTCGTACAACACACAAGCAGTGGGTTACACGTACATTATATTTATGTGCTTCACACATTGCTCCAACTTCAATACATAACTCTACACTACTATTTGCTGTGTCAATACAAACACTGGTAAAGTATTGGTCATCTTCTGAATGGATTATTGCCACACCACCCCAGCCTTTGGGATATCTTTGAGGAATAAATTCAATAGCCCTACGATACATTTCTTGTTCTATTATCCTATCTTGTTCCATATACTGCCTCCTGTTATATTTATTAATATTATTTTTAGTTCGTAATATCTTACAATTATTCATTTGTAAATTCAACCTACTAAATTATTGATAACAATTTCATGTCACTTTCAAAAATAGATAACCCCTGAAATCCGCTTGTTCACAACAACTAGCTTAATAGTTAAATATATTCATAGTTAAATTGGTTCGTATTTTTATATTTAAATAGTTCTCTAGATGTATTTTTACCTATATAAATAATTGAGTATATACCTATATGTATTTTAAACTAGGCAATGGAATAATTTTTCCATTTTAATATCTCACATGACTTATAGACAATAATCTAATATTTCGCATTATTATATACCCGTATAGTTTTAAATAATTCTATTATTCTTTACATCTTCCCATATTAACTCTTTTACTTTATCCCAATTATTTTCATCAACAGTATATTGTGAACACTTTATAATTCTACGGGATAATATTTCTTCTTCAATTTTTGCTCTTTCTGAGAAATATTTGATTAAGCCATTAAATCCTTCTAATTTATGAGTAATTCCATAAGTTGTCTTAGTGAACAATTCAGTAACACGAGCTGTCCATCCTTCTCCTTTTGCATAACTTGCAAATTTAATTGTTTCATCAGCACTATCTCGTATTAAATAAATACAAGAAAGGCTAAACTTTTTTAACATTTCTGAAAGTGAAAAACAATATTTTATTATAGTTTCACTATCTGCATTTCTTGAAAGAAGTTCATTTATGGGGTTCTGAAGCCACGCACTATCAAATATTATGCTATCATAATTTTGTTCTAATTGAGTAAAACGATTATTAAGAAATTCTAAACTACATGGAATATAATGTGAAAGTGTCATATGTGGATTAAATTCATCTCCAATATCCCATTCCGATAGTATACTTAATAATTTATGTTGATTTGGAAAACAGTTTCTTACCTCTTCAATATTTACATATATATACATACCATGTTGCTCAATAAAATCGGATATAGCTGGGAAATCACAACAAATTTTATTATAAACATCTAATGGAATACCTGCTACATTGCATAAATCATTAGGATAATTTAAGTCGCTTTCTAAAATACATTTTGCACCAGTTTTTTCATCTAGCCACTTAGAAATAGTTGATTTTCCAGTGCCAGGTAAGCCTTCAATAAAGTATACTGTTCTTTTCATACACATATTAATTTCCTTCTCTCATAAACTAATTTAGTAGTTAATTATATTCTTTATAATCGGTGAGACTTTCCAAGTGGATTTATAGACTTTTCCATTGGTTCCATAATTCATAATAGCATGAAGGCACACCATCTTCTTCAAACTCCTCAATCATCCTAAATCCCACACTTTCTAACGCACCTTTGGACCTTACGTTGTTTTTATATGTGAACGCACATAACTTGCTGACATTGTATTTTTCAAATACAATGTGGCAAAATTGTGTTAACGCATTCTTACCAATTCCTTTGCCCCAATATGTCTTATCAAATATAACTATACTTACAAATGCATGTTTCTCATCCACTTCATCGATTCCATAACACCAAATATCTCCTATGTATTTATCATCAAAATTAATAACTTTTCCAAAACTCCTTGCACCAGGCTTTAATGATTCCTCATATATCTTGACTGCTTCGTCTAATGTATTCCCGTTAAATGGAAACATAGCTTCTACCTCTTCATCTTGGGATTTTTCCCAAAAAATCTTTACATTTTCAAGCGTGCGTGGTTTTAATAGTAAATTTTCCAATTTTATGTTCCCCCTTAACAATCTAAATGATTTTATAGTATTAATATTATTCTACTGTACATATGAAAGAACAAGTTCTGTAGCCTTCATTTCCGTATCACATCGATCAATACCTTTTAGGCGAGAAACTATCAATAGCATCCTTATTGCTGCTCTAACTATTTTTACATCTTACATACGAATTAATTACAGTTTTTTATCCATTATTATGAATTCCGTATATCCATCAGAAGTCTCCAATACATTTCTTTCGGTTTCTTTAAAACCTAACTTTTTATATATCTTTATTGCTCTTTCATTGAAGGAAGCTACCATTAATTTAACATTGTTTCCTTTGTAGTTTAGCCTTTGAATACCAAACTCAATGCATGCTCTGGTAAATTCTTTGCCTAAACCTTGTCCCGTTAATTCGGGTTTGAGTCCTAACCCTATGGCCATTTGCCCATCCTCTAACCAGTGGCAATAAAAGCCTATCATATCTTCTCCATTGAAACAGGTAAAATATTATAAAATCATTAATTTCACCTCATAATTATAAAAAGACTATGAGATATTATTCTCCCCTCAGTACTTGTCTTTATAAGATATTCATACTTTTAATTTTTATAATATGTATTTATATTTGATTATATTAGCTAATATATTTAAAATACGACTTAACTACCTCTTATTTATAATTTATAATCTTAGCATTTACTCATAATCTGCAAATATCAGCCAAAGCATTAGTAAACAGTTTCGGTTGGTCAAGCATCATAAAGTGACCAGCTTCTTTTATAATAAACATTTTTTTGTTTGGTGCATTAATTGAATCAAAATAACGACTTGCTATTGTATGCGGGGCTTGAAAATCTCTGTCTCCAAGAATATAAAAAACAGGTATTTCATAATTACGACTTTCTTCATATAAACTATGTGAAAATAAAAAATCCCAAAGTTTTTTATTACTACTCATCCCTTTAAATAAACTTGCAATATCTGACAAGCTGAAAATTGGGCTTTTAAGTAATGTTTTTATTATAGGAATAAAATTCATTCCAACCTTATACTTTCCTTGCAATATTCTAATTCTTTGCAATTTCTTTATCATAGGTTTTTCGTAATTTTTTTCAGGATAAACCCCTATTTTTTCAAGGCTGTCTAAATCCTTTTCATTGCCCGCTTTTATTATTAATTCCTTTACTTTTTCGTAACCAATCTTTTCATTCTCCACTATATCTATTACTTGTCCTGCACCGATGTAGTATAATACCTCTTGAGGATATTTCAGCACAAATAATGTTCCCAGTACTCTTCCCCAAGAATGACCTAAAATAACAATCTTCTCCTTGTTATATTTCTTTTTCAAATAATTAACTATTTCAAATAAATCATCTAATAATTCTTCACAAGAAGGATAGTTACTATTTCTTTTCGATTTGGTTAATGTTTTTCCTGCACCTCTCTGGTCCCAATGAACAATGTTAAAAAAACTTGATAATTCTTTTTGAAAAGCGTATGCGAATGTTGACTCTGGCATTCCTGGACCACCATGTAAAAACAAAAGGACAGGAAGTTCAGCACTGATGGTGTGGTGTANNTTCTATTCCATTGATTTTGATATATTCTGAAGAATAATCGTTTTGTTTTTTCATAACTTAAACCTCCTCTAATAAAAATAATCTCTATCATTAAAAAACAATGCTAAATTCTTTGAACTTTCCATTGCTTTTATATCATCTTTAGATGATATATTATTTGTATCATGGCTATAAATAATTGGTGCAATATCCCTAGAGTTCATATGATGTAAAATTGTACATGCTGTAGTGTATGCATCTTCAATACGTCCATCCCCACCTCCAACAATTATAACTCCACCTTTTTTTTCTTTCTTAATAGGTTTTATATTTTGAAAATGTCTTGCACAAAAATATGTTTGTAGCCTGCTTGTAATAGCCAGTAATTGACCTGTTAATTGAGAAAAGTAAAGTGGTGATGCAATTAATATGTTGTCACATTCTTGAATATATTTATAAACTTCTTGCATCTCATCGTTTATACAGCAGCCATCATTTTGCCAACAATATCTACAATCAATACAAGGATGAATATGGCAATCATATACATCAACTATTTTATATTCACCATCTAAATATTTAATAAATTCGTTTATCAAAGCCATAGTATCACCATTTTTTCTAGGTGTGCCACTAAAAATAAGAGTTTTCATTAATCAATACTCCTTTATTAATTAATTCGTATTATCCTACA
>DKGY01000044.1:0-4285 GCA_002453475.1 Clostridium sp. UBA6758
CGACTTCTTAATACTTGAAAAGTTCCGTAAACAAGGTTATGGAAAACAGACATTACTTTTACTTGAAAAAGAAGCAAAAGTAAGGGGGCTTAATCAAGTATTACTCAACGTTTTTAAATACAATAAACCTGCTTTTTCGTTGTATAAAAGTTTAGAATACAAAATAAGAGATGAAGAAAATGAGAATATATCTATGTTGAAAAACATTTAAAATTTCAACTGTGCTAGATATAGAATAATTGGTGTTTGGGGAGATAAAAAATGTTTAAGTTCAAAGATTTTGATTACTTAACTGATGGCGAGATTGATTTAAAGATTGATGAAAAAACACCAGCTAATGAGGAAAAAGGCTATGTACCTGCATATAAATATAGAATTACTCTACATGATTCAGATGATAGCATAGGTGCTATTGATATACGAATTGGGTATAATGAAAATTTCTATTATGGTGGTCATATCGGTTATAGAATTGAAGAAAACTATAGGGGAAATAATTATGCTTCAAAGGCTTGTAAAATTATCAAAGACGTAGCCATTGCACATGGAATGAATAGACTTATAATAACTTGCAATCCAGAGAACTACCCATCTCGAAAAACTTGCGAAAAAGCAGGGCTTAAACTAAAAGACATAGTTGATTTGCCACCATATAATGATTTGTATCTAGAGGGAGAACGACAAGAGTGCATATATGAATGGATTTTAGAATAGTTATTGCTCGTAATTTTCTAGAGAAAAAGTAATTGTAAAGTATCTATATTGAGCACTATAGGTGAACTTTATTAGAAATTAGTTGAGACAGTAATTAAATATTAACTATAAAATTATTGAAAGTGGGGTTATAGTATGTCAAATTCAAGAAAGTTGATTGGACACCTACCAGCAGCTGGAGCTACTATTTATAGTAGATGAAAAAAATAGGCATACTGACCACCTCCGGTGTGATGTTTGTGTCGTAACTTATATTTAACACGGAAAAAGTCAGTATGCTATATTTATTTTTTGGTAATAATACCAATTTAACTTTTTATTTTGCAGAACTAAAGTTATTCATTAAACTGTTTTAACACCCAAGGTAATACCACATCCACATTATTTATTAGTCCATAATGATCTAGATCATTAAATATTTTTAAATTTATATCATGCTTATTTAATTCTTCTTTTTGAAAATTTAACTGTTTTAACAACTCACTATTATCATTTGTACCGGAATAAATAGCTAACTTGGTATCAATATCCACCGGCGTTATGCAAGGCCAATTTTGCCATGCTTTATATTGAGCGATTAATATTTCTAAGTTTGTTTCTTTAATCCACAGCTTATCCTCATATGTTAAATCTACTTCATCTAGGGAATTTGTTCTTTTATGATAATTAAATTTTTCATATTTATCTATCATCTTTGGTGCAACAAATTTAAAAAAATAATCTCCCAAACAACTACCTGCACATACAGCTTTCTTTATTTTATTGTTGTTTTTTAACATCTGAAAACCTATTGTCGCCCCATATGACCAACCAAAATAATAGCAGGACTCTATATTGCAATCTTTTAATATATTATTAAAGTCTTCCATTATGTTTTCTACTGAGTAAAAGCTAGGTTCTTCTGATTTATCACTATCACCATATCCTCTTATATCTGGCATTATTAAAAAAAACTTTTCACTTAAAATTTTAACCCAGTTAGTATCATTCCATAACTTTCTATTATAACGTCCTGCGCCTCCATGTACCAATAACAATGCAGGTCCTTTACCAGCTACACTATAAGCAATCTTTGCTCCATCACTTGAAATAATATACCTTGTATCCATCTTATATTCCCCCTTCACATACAATTGGCCAATTTCAAAACCCTCTATTATCACCTAATACTATTATGTTCTCTTTTCTTTATTTTGTAGGTATTGTAATTACATATTTTTCGTCATCAAAATAATCAATTATCTGTCCGTCATTTTTAAGCATTACTTTAATAGTTGGAATGTTATTTTTGTATGGAAATAACTTTATATCGTCATAACCAAAGGAGATACATTTCTTTAATAATTCTTTAAGCAGGATATTTCCATAACCCTTTCCACGATATGGTTCACTAATTGCATATCCCAAATTACCGACACCTATACTTTCTAAATACTTACTTGTTCTATGTCTAATTCTTCCTATACCAACAGGCTTATCATCAATGTATAAGAAGTATGTTGTTTCTGGAATCCATCCGTCAGGTAAATTATTCCCTTTCGAATAATCATCTTCTTTTTGAAGCCATAAAAGATATTCTTCATATGACTTTTCATAAACTGGATTAGAAAAACCATTCTCATTGTTTTTTATGTTTTGTAACATTTTATATTCTTCATTACAACAATTCAAAGATAATTGTTTAATTTCTACTTTCATGCCTGTACTCCATTAAATATAAATTTATTTGTAAAAATGTATTATTGTGCTTCTATCTAATTATACATGGTATTAATACATGTTGGCAAATATGTTATAATATAGGTAATGCAATCAAATATAAGTAACTATTGTACAAAAATATGAACTTATTTTATAGTGATTGGAGGGAAAAAGTGAAAATTTCTGAAAATTGGAACATTAATAATCTTACAATGCGTAAGGCTAAAATTGATGATATAAAAGATTTGAATAGTATCTGTGCTTCTTGGGAAGATAAAATTCTTCTGGAGGGTGACGGATTTCCTAAAGGATATACTGAAAATTGCATCAATAATGGTGATTTACCACCAATTAAAGGTGCTGATATATCTAATTACTATCTTATGATAATACAAAAAACAGATGGTGAGATTATAGGATTTTTTGATTTATATCATGGTTATCCAAATAATGAAACAACCTGGATAAGTATTTTTCTAATTGATAAAGCAGTTCAGGGAAATTCTTACGGTAAAGAAGTTGTTGAGTCAATCTGCCAAGAATGTAGAAATTCAGGTTGGAAATCAATAGGGCTTGGAGTCCACCTAAAGAACTGGAAAGGGCTTCGTTTTTGGACAAGTAATGGCTTTGATAGAATAATTGGTGTTTGGGGAGATAAAAAATATAGTGAAACTGCATTTTCAATTATTGGACTTAAGAAAGAACTGTTATAATTTGCAGCATTCCAAACTTATATAATTAATCAAAATTGTATTATTCATCATTAGAGGAAGAGTGATTTGATTCTACTAAATAATTTGATATTTAGCCAGTTTCTTGTGTTCTAATTTATTTAAAACAATACAACTTACAAAGGAGGTGGGGGTATTTTGAACTATGTTTTTATTCCTATGAATAAAGAATATGCAAATGAGATTGCATATAATTGGAAGTATAATGGCGTATATTCATTCTATGACATAATAGCTGACGAAGATGATTTAAAGGAATTTCTTAATGAGGATAATTGGGAAGGGCATTATTTCGCGGTTCTTAATGATGAATGTGAATTAGTTGCTTATTACTCATACTGCTTTGAAGGTGGTATTATGTGGATAGGTTTTGGTCTAAAGCCTGAATTAACTGGGAGAGGGATTGGAACTGAATTTGTAGTTGCAGGTATTGACTTTGGTATAAAAAAATTTGAGTATAAGCAAGATTATATTATGTTGGCAGTTGCTTCATTTAATAAGCGAGCAATAAAAGTATATGAGAACATAGGCTTCCGGTTTGTAGCGAAGTATATGCAAAAAACAAATGGTGGAGAGTTTGAGTTTATTAAGATGAAAAAATTAATATAAATTTTAATGAAACTGATTTTTGTGAATTAATCTAGAATATGATTATTGGAAAGATAATATTTCAAGTTTGGTTTTGAATTATAAATAACTCTGTTGTGATCAGTTGTAAATCGCAAACAAAAATAAGTTCACAATGTTGAAATTACAAATGAATAATAGTATAAAAGTGCGTAGTAAAGATTTAAATATAGTGAGGTGAAAAAATTGAACAGAATTGAAATTGTAAGAGCATATGTTGAGGATATCTTAAAAAATATTTCATCTGATGATGATCGAAAAACTGCATATATTCATACATATGGTGTTGCAGAAGCTTGTTCGTTTATCGCAGACAAACGTAGGCTCAACACAGAACTAGCCTATATCAGTGGTCTATTACATGACATATATGCTTACAAGACTGGAATTTACTTTGGTCATGCGTATAATTCAGCTGAAATGGCACGTGTTGCACTTCGAAAAATGGATGTATTTTCTGATGATGAGAAAATGCTTATTTTATCGGCAATTTATCATCACAGTGATATGGC
>DKGY01000044.1:4294-10101 GCA_002453475.1 Clostridium sp. UBA6758
GAATATGATGAAGTCTTAAAGGATGCTGATATTTTACAGCCATTTTTATATAATCCATCATCAAAAATCTTTTATCTTGCTATTCCAAGGCTTAACAATATGTTGAATGAATTTAATATAAAAGCTGTACCAATAGAATATGGATATAATCCAAGTGAACATACACAATTTCAAGATAAAAGAATGTTGTTAGCAAATATAGCAGAAGAGCTTGCCATTAAAAGAATAAGTGGAGAAAAAACAGACAAAGATTTCTTAGAAATTATAAAATATTATCCAGAAGCATCAGCGTTTAAAGAATTAAAAAATGGTTGGTGTGCAGCATTTGTCTATCATTGTTGCTTAAAAGCAGGAATTCAATTACCACTAAAGCCACCGCCGGCAACTTTCAGACTTGCTGGAGTTGGAGCATGGTATGAATGGAGCAAACATAACAATTTTTGCTTTTATGAACAGGATAGCTTTGTTCCTGAACGGGGCGATATTGTAATTATAACAATATTATTCCCGCTGAAAATAAATCAAAAGATTCACCATGGCATGACCATATAGGAGTTGTGCTTGCTTGTGAAGGTGAACATATTTCTGTTGCAGAGGGTAATATTGATAACAACCGTTTGTCAGGAATAGTAACACGTAATCGTGATATTACAATCGGATGCTATGTGCGAATTCCAAATGATTATGTTTATGATGGTTGGAAATATGATTATAAAACCGGTGAAATTCGCAATGTAGAGTATAAGTCGAATCTCTAGTTCGGAACTTTCTAATGATATGGAGTATTATGGAGTTGCTGAATTTTAACTTGAGAGAGCAGAAAGAGAGGATTAAGAATGGATGCGAAAGATATAGCTCCGTGGGAGTTGCTACAAAAGAAAATGACATGGGAACAGTTAAAAAACATAAATAATAAAAGAGTATTAGATTTTGGAAGTGGAAATGGTATGACTGCTAACCATTTTGCCATAGACAATGAGGTTATAGCAATTGAGCCAAATGAAAAGATGCTTAAGGATAGATTTACAGAAAATGATTATACACAAATAAAAGGAAATATGAAGGAACTTAAGAATTTTGAAGATGAGTCATTTGATGTAATATTGTGCCACAATGTTCTTGAATATGTAGATGAAAGGGAAGAAATTATAAAAGAGTTTTCACGGATACTAAAGAAAAATGGCTACCTTTCTATTATAAAACATAATAAGCCTGGAAGAGTTATGCAGATGGTAGTGCTACTGAATAATTTTGAACATGCTAATGAATTATTAGCAGGGAAAAATGGACATGCACAACAGTTTGGTATAATTAATTACTATGAGGATTCGGAAATATTGAAGTGGTCAGATAAATTTGAAATAGAAAGAATCCTAGGGATGAGAACTTTTTGGGATTTACAACAAAATCAAGAAATTCAAAAGGATAAGACATGGCAGGAGCAGATGTTAGAAATCGAATTAAAGGTAAGTAAATTGGAAGAATATAAATCTTTATCATCCTTTCATCATGTTATTTTACGAAAAAAAGACTAAAAGTTATGAGCATAATCTTTAGTTCAGAATGCTCTTATATATATTGGTATACTTGTTAATTTTATCTGCAATTATTGTTGGAGCTATATATTTAAAATGAATAGTTCAGTTCTAAAGCATCTCCTTAATGAGATGCTTTTTGTATTTACATACGAATACATTTTATCTAAATTATGTTATAATAAGTTTATAATGTTATAAATGTAAATGAATAATAGGCATCAGAAATAGTTTAGCCATAACTATTAGAATAGCATTGAAATTATGGAGGAGTATTTTGGAAAATAAAATGTATAAAAATATATACAAGTGTCCAGTATGTGGTTTGCCACTAATAAAACTAGAAGGTCAGTATGTGTGTGAAAAGAAGCATTCTTTTGATATATCTCAAAAAAATTATGTTAATCTTTTATTGGCAAATCAAAAGAAAACTAAAGACCCTGGTGATAATAAGGAAATGATGAAAAACAGAAGAAACTTTCTTAATAAAGGTTATTATTCGAAATTTTCGGAAGGGTTAAATGATGCAATAGCATTTTATTTAAAGCCTTGTGGAGCATATATACTAGACGCTGGCTGTGGGGAAGGCTATTTCATAAAAATGTTGAAAAATAAATTAAGTAATGAGGTTAATAGAACTAATATTAACTATTATGGCATAGACATATCGAAGTCAGCAATAAAATATGCTAGTGGAAGAGATAAAACTATTGATTTTGCAGTAGGAAGTAATTTTAATTTGCCTATTTGTGATAATTCTTTAGATTTCATAATTAGAAGCTTTTCACCAGGTGAAGATAAAGAGTTTAGTCGTGTGTTGAAAGATGATGGCAAGCTCATTATTGTAACTCCAGATGTAGAGCATTTATTTGAACTAAAAGAAAGGTTATATGAAAAGCCCAGAAAACATGAAGTGAAAAATGATTTCAGAGAAGGTTTTGAACTCATAGATCACAGACAAATTCAATATAATATACATTTAAAAGACAGTGAAGATATTCAAAATCTAATAACAATGACACCATATTTTTGGAGTATTACAAATGAAATGAAAAATAGAATTAATGAATTAAAGTCATTTAATGCTACATTACATTTTAATATACACATATATAAGAAAGTGTTATAAGCCTATATTTGAAGATTCGTTGTTAAGATACAATCTTCTTAATTAATATTTAAAATGGAAGGTGACAAATATATAATTAAATAATTTATTCTTAATACCGCATTATTCAATATGAATATTCGGTATTTTGTTGCTTCAAAATACAGTGCAATGATTATAAAAGGAGGTAATAAGGTGGTAACTACATTTAAAACTAAAATTCTTACAACAAAAGAAGAAATTGATAAAGTTACATCAATGCAATCATCAAGTTCAGAGCAAAATCACTACTTGAAGCAGGCAATTCAAGATGGAAAAATAAAGTTAGAAGATTGCTATATTCTAGAACATAATCATGAAGTACTTGCACGTGCAACTATTATGAATGGTTGTTATTTAGGGTTATATACCTTGGAAAATGTTGGTCAAGAAAAAGCAAATGAATTTTTAGAAAAGGTTTTAAAACAATATCCAAATAGGAAATTTAGAACAGACTTATATTCAGACAAAAAGAATTATGACACTGTATTTTCAAGTCTATTAGCGAATGGATTCAAAGATATCATTCACAAAGAAAGCTATACTATCCAAGTAGCACCAGTTCATAGAGACAGTAAATTATCATTTAACGCTATAGATTTAAATGATGAAACGCTGTTGGTTGATTTATTTATTCAGACTAGTAGAGACAATAAAGACAGCAAAATTCTAAAGGAAATCAAAGAAAAAGGATTGAAAGATGGTTCAAGGGATTTCTTTTTGGAATTGAAACAATTAGACTTCGAAAGGAAACTATGGGTAATAGCTTATTTTGAAAATAAACCCATAGGATTTATAATTATTACACGACTTACAGACAGTGATGCAGGGATTGGTTATATAGGAGTTGTACCTGAATATAGAGGAAATCATTTTTCACAGGACTTACTCTATAAGGCAATTAATCTCGCTTATCAATACAAAATAAAAAAGTTGATTGCAGATATTGATGTTGAAAATTATCCTATGAGAAATAATTTAATTAATTGTGGATTTACATTGGATTGTAATGAAATACTCTTTTTGAGGGAGTAGGAGAAATTTCTGAATTGATAAAACAAGATAATGCATTATAGTATTGGGAATAAATTTTAAGGAGAGATTTTGATGAAAAGAATTTATACTCTGATAATATTTATTTTAATGGTATTATTGCTATTTTTAACAATCACACAATGTTCTCAAGATAACGAGGAAAAAGAAAAAAAACTTATAACTATTTTACAGAAACTTATTTTACCACTCCAGGTGAGGATGCAAAAATTTTTAAAAATTATATGACAAAAGAAGCTTATGAAAACTTTTATACTGATCGCGGTGCTTATATACGAAATAAAAATAGCAGCGGTTATACAGGAGATTTAGAAGATCTTGAAATTAGTGACGTTAAAATTGATTTAATACCTAATGCAGATGACACATATCACTATTATGATGTATCATTTACATTAAAGAACAATGATATTAAGAATGAAGCAGAAGTAAGTTACCAAATAAGTCTAGAAAAAGAAAATAGTAAAAGGAAAATAGGTATGAATAATAGACTTGATACACTGTTAATATTGATACAGAAAATGTGGCCTACTCTTTAGCACTTACCTTAAAATTTTATTTTTAATTAATGCCCAATTTCTTTTTAAAGTGCAACAACTATAAATTAAATAATCTCTTATAATACCGCATTATTCAGCAATGAATTTGCGGTATTCTTGTTGCTCATTTCAAGGTGATAATGAAATAACAAATGATAGGACAATCCTACATTCTTATATAATTGTTCTTTGAAAATTGAACAATGCCATCTTGGAAAATATGTTATAATATGGTTAATGAAATTAGCTATAAAAAGCCATTGTGCAAATTTATGTGCTAAAGGTATTTATAATATGAAAGTAGGGATAAAGATGGAAAACATAAATATTAAAAAGCAAATTCATCACATATTAAAAGGTAAATCTATTGAACTTGTGCCTGTAACAAAAGAACATATGGAGTTTATATGTGGTGAAGAAAGTGATACAGAATTATGGTGTTATGAAGAACATGTTGAGACTGACAAAGAATGTATTCGAAAGAAGTTTATTAAGAGAATTGGAGAAAATGATGTTTTTGATTTTATTGTTAAACGCAGTTCAGATGGGGCGCAGATGGGAGTAGTTTATATATGGGAATGTATTTCCACACGTAAAAGCTGGGAAATTGGATATGTCATCTTGCCGGAGTTTCAAGGTAATGGATATTGTTTAGAGAGTGTACAGCTTTTAATATCCTTTGCATTTAACGAATTGAATGCTCATAAGGTATTAGGTATGTGCCATTGTGATAATAAAAAATCTGCATCTTTAATGCAAAAAGTAGGAATGTCAAAGCAAGGTGTATTTAGGGAAGAGTATCTATGTGGAGGTAAGTGGATCGACCAATTCTATTTTAGTATTCTGGAGCGAGAATATCATAATAATTATAAGCAAAGTTAACTGTATAGTACGATATAGTTAAATAATATAAATATTTTAGAAGGTGATTTAAATGAGAATTTCAGTAGATTACAAAGGTGCTGAAGAAACGACTAAATTGAAACTTGTTTGTTTTGACTTGGATGATACTCTGATTAGAGAAATTCATTCCGTTATGTTACCATGCATTTTAAATGGGAAAGAAAAAGAGCACTCTCTCATTCAAGAACAGGAAGAAAAAGGACTGCTTGACTATATATCAGCAGACTACCTTAGATCAGAATTACTTTTAGGTCTTGAAGAACGTAAAATCGCTCAATCTTTTTTGGAAATTGCAAAACCTTTAAAAAATATCAAGGGTGTAGTTGAAGCATTACATGAACAAAATATTAAATGCATTGTTATTACTGTTGGTCCAAAGCAAGTAGCAAAAGTTGTATGTGATATTTGGGGATTTGACGATTATTATGGTAGTGATTATGAAGTGGTTGAAGGAGTATTTACTGGAAAAATTCTTAATTACATTGGGGCGGAACAAAAAATTGAGTGTTTACAAGATTTTTGTAGTAAAAATAGTATTAAACCCGAAGAATGCATTGCTGTAGGGGATGGTTTAACAGATATTCCAATTTTTCAATACTGCGGAAAATCTATCGCCATAAACAGCTCACC
>DKGY01000022.1 GCA_002453475.1 Clostridium sp. UBA6758
TTTAATTTTCAAAGACCATTTGATTTTCATCAGCCTACCGACTGACTACTTTTTAAATTTTATCACCATCATTTTGTTCTGTCAATAACTTTTTAAACTTTTTTTAAACTTTTTTATGTTTAAATTCATTTTTAAAGTTACTTAGATTTGAACTTTGAAGTTCGCATCACTTAGTGACGAGATTTATAATATCATAGGGTTGGCTATCTCTTCTTCATTTATGTGATTATATATATAAATTATCCTTTATTTTCTCTAATTTTCTTATTTTTTCTCTAACTTACATGTATTGATACACTTGGTTAAGTTTTTTTTAATATAGCCTGTTAGGCTAATTAATTATATAGTTTTTAATCTGTAAAATCTTATAAATAACTACCAAATACATATATTTAGAACAAATAGTTCTCTATATAAATAGATAACTATTTGTATAGGAAACTATTTATATTTATAAATAGTTATATAGTTGTTCTGTCTATGCGGGTTTCAAGGGACTCGTCATTCAAATAATTGGATTAAAGGTATTAAAATGTGCAGTAAAATAGTATGTTCTTATTACTTTTAACTAGTCCAACAAGTTAATATAACCTTCTTATAGTATGATTTACAATTCATTTGCGATTATAAGAATAAAATTATATTCCTAGAAAACAGTAAATCGAAACTATCTCCTAGGAATATATGTTTACATTGTTAACTTCAAATAAAATGTTATTAGTTGTATCTATTTTATTTTTTATATAGTTCCCTTTTACTTTAAGTTCTTAACTACCTCTTTAAATTTATTTCCTCTAACTTCAAAGTTTTCAAACATATCAAAGCTTGTGCATGCCGGAGCTAATGTTACTATGTCTCCACCAACTGATATTTCCACCGCTTTATTTACGGCTTCTTCCAAAGTATTAACTATATGAACATCAATATCAATTCCTTTTTCACTTTTTAATTTATCAAAAACTTTTTTAATTTGATCTTTAGCTTCTCCAATCAAAATTAATGATTTAATATATGGATATCCTTCATATGCTAATGGGTCAAAAGGAACTTTTTTATCACGTCCTCCAGCAATTAATACTACCGGTTTTTCAAATGCTTTAATACCTGCTAATGTTCTAGTAGGACTTGAAGCTATAGAATTATTGTAATACTCTACATCTCTATAATTTCTCACAAATTCATTTCTATGATCTACGCCTTTAAATGTAGTTGCAACCTCTCTCATATATTTTACATCTACGTCATCTGCTATCAAAGCAAAGGCTGCTAATAAATTTTCTATATTATACATACCCTTAAGCAATACTTCGCTCTTATTGCATACTTTTTTACCTTTAGCAAAAAGATCTCCATCTTCATAATAAGCCCCATCTTCTACAGCCTTGTTTCTACTAAAAGTATAAAGTCTTCCACTTTCTTCCCCTTTAATACTTCTTGTAACATCATTATCTTCATTTAGTACCAAAAGATTATCTTTATTTTGATATTTAAATATATTCTTTTTAGAATCTATATACTCTTGTAAATCTTTATGCATATCTAAATGATTTGGGGATAAATTTGTAATTAAAGCTACCTCTGGAGATGTATCCATAGTCATAAGTTGAAAACTTGATAATTCAAGAACAACCTTATCATCTGGAGATATTTCTTCTATTTTAGTAAATAATGGTGTGCCTATATTCCCTCCAACCCAAGTTTTAAAGCCTGCAGCACTTAAAATGCTATATACCAAAGATGTAGTTGTTGTTTTTCCGTCACTTCCTGTTATACCGTATACTTTAGCTGGACAATATCTTACAAACTCCTCCATCTCAGATGTTATATATGCACCTTCATTTTTTGCTATAGTCAATTCCTTACCATCAATTCTCATAGATGGAGTTTTAAAAATAACATCGAAACCATGTAAGTTAGATAAATACTCTTCTCCTAATTCAAATTTAACTCCTTCGCATTGATACTTGTCTACAACATCTTTAAGTTTTTCTATATTCTTTTTATCAAAAGCAGTAACCCTAGCTCCTAAACCTATAAGGAACTCTATAAGTGGTATATTACTTACCCCTATTCCTACAACAGCTACATTTTTATCCTTAATAAATCTCTTAAAATCACTAAAATCTTTTTTCATTTTTATTCCTCCAGTACCACTATGTATTAGCTTACTTCCATACTATACTTATACTTACAATTATATCACTACATGAAGCTTAAAAAAACTCTGTAAGATACACTTGCTCTATTTATTTCAACAACTCACCTATTTTCTATATTTTCGCCTATTTTCCCCTTGTATCCACTAGTTTTTGAATGTTTTTTTCAATTTAATTCATTATTTTTCAAAAAAGCTATTGCTATGAGTTTTTTAATATGATATAATCTGTTTGTGCCGTAAGTAAAGGTGTTAAAACTTTTCCCCAAAGGTTTAACATTGCACATAACATATCCCCATGATTAAACCCTATTTTTTACCGGATGCAAATCCGGTTATTTTTTTATCCATTTACATAAATCACATGTAACAAAACCATTAATACAATATCTACATAAATTTTAGCCTACAATATATTTTTTAAACATCCTTAATTTATCATACATGTATCTATTTATTTTACATATTTAATTTGTCTATATATGTTTACTATAAAATAACTCCAAGCAAATTAATGCCTAGAGCTACTTTAAGTTCTTATAAACTTCTATTAGAATTCCATTTTTTCTTCTATATAAGATACAAGATTACTTATTGGCATTCTTACTTGCTCCATAGTATCTNNTATCAAAATCTATGGTAATACAGAATGGTGTTCCTATTTCATCTTCTCTTCTATATCTCTTTCCTATACTTCCAGCCTCATCATAATCTACATTAAACTTTTTAGATAATATTCCATACACATCAAGAGCCTTTTCACTTAATTTCTTACTAAGTGGAAGTACTGCTGCCTTAAACGGTGATAATGCTGGATGAAGATGCATTACTGTTCTAACATCTCCGCCCTCTAGTTCTTCTTCATCATAAGCTTCACACAAAAATGCTAATGCAACTCTATCAGCTCCTAATGATGGTTCTATACAATATGGTACATATTTCTCATTAGTAGTTGGATCTAAATAAGATAAATCCTCGCCTGAATGCTCCATGTGTCTTTTTAAGTCATAGTCTGTTCTATCAGCTATTCCCCAAAGCTCACCCCATCCAAATGGGAATAAAAACTCTATGTCACAAGTAGCATTACTATAGAATGACAGTTCTTCTTTTTCATGATCTCTAAATCTTAAGTTTTCCCTACCCATTCCTAAGTTGAATAAGAAATTCTTACAATATTCTTTCCAATATTCAAACCATTCCAAGTCAGTTCCTGGCTTACAGAAAAATTCAAGCTCCATTTGCTCAAACTCCCTTGTTCTAAAGGTAAAGTTTCCTGGAGTAATTTCATTTCTGAAAGATTTACCTATTTGAGCTATTCCAAAAGGCACTTTCTTTCTTGATGTTCTTTGAGCATTTTTAAAGTTTACAAATATACCTTGAGCTGTTTCAGGTCTTAAATATATTTCATTTTTACTGTCTTCAGTTATGCCTTGGAAAGTTTTAAACATAAGATTAAACTTTCTTATATCTGGGTAATTCATTTTCCCACACTTTGGACAAACCACATTGTGTTTTTCAATATATTCTTTATACTCTTCATTTGTCCATCCATCAGCTACAGCTACTTCTGCACCTTCTGAAACCATATGATCTTCAACTAACTTATCAGCTCT
>DKGY01000082.1:0-31546 GCA_002453475.1 Clostridium sp. UBA6758
AACCAGCCATAACAAAGAACTTCTTAATAGCACCAGATTTAACAGCTTCTACTACCTTATCTGCTAAAGCAAATACTTGTGCATGAGCAAAACCGCCTACAATTTTACCATTTTCAATTTCTTTAGGTGATGGTAATTTTTTAGCATGTTCTATAATTTCACTAAAGTCTTTAGCTTTTCCCTCTTCTCTATCTTTAATATATTTAAATCCTGGATATCCAGTAGCACCTGTAGTATAAACTCTATCTGCATAACTTTCCTTTGGTGGTACTATACAATTTGTTGTAAACAGTATTGGACCATTAAAAGGTTCAAATTCTTCATTTTGTTTCCACCAAGCATTACCATAGTTACCTACAAAATTAGAATATTTCTTAAAGAACGGATAATAGTGAGCAGGTAACATTTCACCATGAGTATAAACATCTACTCCTGTATCTTTTGTTTGTTCTAAAAGCTCTTCTAAATCCTTTAAATCATGTCCTGATATCAATATAGCAGGGTTATTTCTAACACCTATGTTTACTTCGGTTATTTCTGGACTTCCATAAGCCCCCGTATTAGCAGCATCAAGCATTGCCATAGTATCCACACCAAATTTTCCTGTTTCTAAAGTAAGTGCAACTAGTTCATCTGCACTTAATGTATTATCTAATGTAGCTACTAATGCCTTTACCATAAAATCATAAACTTCTTCATTTTCTTTTCCTAAATTTAATGCATGTTCAGCATAGGCTGCCATACCTTTTACACCATAAATAATTAATTCTCTAAGAGAACGTACATCTTCATTTTCAGTAGCTAATATTCCAACTTCAATAGCCTTTGATTTTTCTAAAAGTTCTAAATCACCTTCTACTACAAAAGTAGCAGCATCATGTAATTCTCCTAAACTTATTCCTTTATCTAATAAATCTTTCTTAACTTCTTCTCTAAGTTCTATAGCTTCCTTTATTTTTTCAACAAATGCAGAATCATCAAAATTAGCATTTGTAATAGTCATAAATAATCCACTTACTATAAAATGATTAGCTTTAGGAAATCTTATACCTTTCTCTAATCCTTTTTGCTGAAAAATAGCAATTCCCTTCAATGCATAAATCATTAAATCTTGTAAGTTAGCAACCTTATCTGTCTTTCCACATACACCTCTTATTGTACAGCCTGTACCTTTTGCAGTTTCTTGACATTGATAACAAAACATCCCCATTTAAAAACCTCCTTTAAAATTTTGTTTTAATTGGCTTTTTTAATCTATATTAATATAATATGTAATTTTACGCTTAATTTCGGTATCCCAGGATACCATTGTTAGATATTTGTAAATTTTATGATTATTTATAGATTTTAAATCTATAATCACAATATAGATATATCAAAAGAGGCTTTCTCAAAATAGAAAAATCTATTTTGAGAAAGCCTCTCTTGAATAACTCTTTATCCTAAACATTCTTTTAAACTTTTTAGATCAATTATTCGAAAGGAGCTTCTGTGAAAATCTATAATTCCTTCTTCCTTCATATTTATTAATTCTCTCGAAAGGGAAGGTCTAGATACTAGTATATATTCAGCTAATTCATTTCTCTTTAAAGGTATATCAAAGGTAAGACTATTATTAATATTATATTGCTGAATTAAGTATGTGCTAATTTTCTTTCTTATACTCTTTAATGAAAGAATTTCTACCTTTTCATTTAAACTAAGAGCCTTTTTAGCTACTATTTGCAACATGTTCTGTATTAGATTTTTGTGTCCCTGACACGCTTTATTACATACTCCTACAATCTTATCTGGGTGTAAAAATAGGATAGTACAATCAGTATACGCCTCTACAGTTGAAAGCCATCCATCCTTAGAAAAAGCATCTATTTCTCCAAATAAATCTCCTCTTTTTACTCTTGACATCATAACTCTATCACCATCTAAAGTTTCCTTACTAACACTTACTTCACCATCTAAAACTACTCCTATCCCAGTTAATTTATCTTTTTCAATAGTTATTATATCTCTTTTTTTATAGGTTTTTATGCTAGACTTTAAACAACTTAATACACTTTTAAGTTCTTCTTTTTCAATATCTTTAAATAACTCAATGGTCATTAACTGATTAATCCATTTTTCATCCATAAGACTTCACCATTCCTTACTAATCCTTTATTTCTTCATTTTCCAATATAATATCACATGGCACTATAAATTGCTGTAATAAGTGTTACAAGACAAAGATTATTTCCTCATATGCTTAAAATTTTTATAATCCATTTTTAAAATTAATAACTTAATCAATAATTTAATATCTACTATTCATTAAAATAGGAATATGTACTTTCATATTGCCTTAGTAATTGTTGATAATATGAAATTTGAATATTTACCCTATCATGAAAATATTCTGTACTAGTTTTAGTAGAAAACTTTTCTTTTAAAAGTTGTTGCAATCTTTTAATTCTATTTTGTAATAAAGTAATTCCATCTTTGTTACTTAGTGTTTCAAATTTGTCCCATCTTAAAGCATCAAAAATCCTAGAGGCATCAAATCGATCAATATTATCACAATCACTAATAATTTCACATTCTATTGTGCCATTAAATTCGAAATCTGCTTTTCCATCTACATGAATTGCAATTCCATAACATATTTCATCTATTACTTCTTGTGATAAATTTAAAGTGTTTAGAAAGTTTCTTGCCACTTTTGCAGAAACTCTTCCATGATCTATTCCTATTTCTGTATCAAACTTTCCTACATCATGTAATAGACATCCTATAACAACTATAAATTCATTTAAACTTTCTTTTTCTGCAATTTGCTGCCCTAATGCGGCAACTCTTAGAGTATGCTCATATCTATACTGCTTTTCCACTTCATCAATGTTGTCTTTTGAGAACAAATAGTTCTTTAAAAATTTTCTTGCTTCTTCATAATATTTATTCATTCTTTATCTTTAGTGAGAGAGTGTACTGTAAGTACTAAACCCTCACTAAAACTCACCTCTTTTCTTTTTATATTATTTTATGTGTATAACATGTTAATAGCTTTGTTAATACTACGCAAATACGAATTTTTGATTTTTTACTATATTATAGTAATATCATTATCTATAATTATTATGGCTTGACTGTCCGTTAATTTAATATTAGAATAATCACTTTTATTTAAATATCCACATTCTGTACCTTCTTCTGCGTGAACATTGAGCGTACAATTGATATAACCTAAATTGTTAGGTAAATTTTGTGATAAAACAACGCTACCTGCACTTACGCCTACATATACCCCTCCGTTATTCAAAAATTTTTTCAATGGAATATTAAAATTAGTTTCGTTCATTTTGTTCAATAAATGTTGTGTAGTTCCACCGCAAACGTATATCACATTAAAATTACAAATTTCATCACAACTCATAATTCTATTTAAATCATATGTAACTATGTTATCTTCTAAAATGCCAATATCTAAAAGGTCATTTTTACACACTGGAATCCACACCTTTGCATCATCAAAAATAGCATAGCGCATATTATACATAAATATTCTCCTGACTATTTAAAATTTTTCATAGATAACTATTTAAAATTTCTCCTATTTACCTATGAAACTATGTAAATATGTAAATAGTTGTTCTGTTCATGCGGGTTTCAGGAATTTTGCTATTTAAAAGTACCTGTGTTAAAGGTTCATTAATTTTGAAAATAAGCCTTATCTATAAATTTCTTCTTAAAATATGCCAGATATCATTTCCTTGAAATCCACATTTTCGATACATCCTTTGCGGGTTTGTCTTATTATCAACTTTTCCTGATACAGTAACAAATTTAGATTTTTCTTTAATTATCAATAATAAAAAATTTACAAGAGCAGCTCCTATTCCATACCCCCTATATTGAGGCAGTACTTGTATCCATTCTAAGGAACCTTCCATGATATCTTTATCACACTCAGCTATACCTAAAGCAATAGGCATTTCTTTTATATTATCCACCACAAAAACCCATAGACTATTATCAAAAACTTCTTCTTTAGTCCAATCTAAAACTTCCTCAGGAGTTACTCTAATATCTGAATAACATTTGCAAATTATATCTGATACTATATCCGCTTCTCTTGGTATATCCACAGTGTCAAATGAAAATCTTCTATCTAATTCTTCCTTATGAATATTTTTGAGATTATGAATAAGTTTAAAATACTTTTCATCTATAAAATCTAATTTATTAAATTTTCCAATAAAGTTATCATGCAAAATCATCATTTCATAGTTATCTTTAATTTTAGGATATATGCTATATTTACTACTAATCCAATAGGTATGGAGCATAGATTCATTTTCTATAATAAGATTTACAACTTCATTATTATTAATTTTAATTTCCTTTTTAAAATTAGAAGTCATCTTTATAGTTTTCCATAACGCCGTTGGCTGAAATGAGCAGGGATTTTCTAAGTACTTTTCTCTTAAAACAACTTCAAAATTCAAATTAAAAACCTCCCCAAGTAATTATCACTTTAAACCTAGCTTTAAATCATAAATAAAAGCCTTAGCGAACTCTTGTTGCTCACAACAAATCCTCTTCTCCTAATTTATTCCTATAAGTGAAATCAACCCATTTGCTAAGTTTTCTCCCCAACTTAAGTAATCATGTCCACTTTTAAACCATTGAAATTCAACATCATATCCTTTAGCCGTTAAAGTATCTTTTAACTTTATATTAGTATCGATTATTTTATCCTTAGTTTCTAAAACTCCAATACTTAAATAAAATTTAAGGGATAATTTATCTATTTTCTTAAAATTAGAGCTCATCCAGCAATCATCATTAACAGAACTATAACTTTCAGGTCTATACCAATAAGAGCCTGACTGAGAAAGAACATTTCCAAAAATTTTTGAATAGTTTAACCCTAAATAAGTTGCTGTTAATCCCCCTAAACTTAGTCCACAAATTATGGCATCTTTTGGGTTAATAGAAATATTATAATTTTGTCTAGCCCATGGAATTAATTCTTTTACTATAACTTCTCCAAAAGAATCACTACACTTCAATTCTTTCATCCTGTTTTCTGTTGAATCAATGAATATTGCAACTATAGGAGGTATCTTTTTAGAAGCTATAAGATTATTTAAAGTTTCTATGGCAGAAAGAAGATTAATATACTCGTCACCATCAGTTAATACTATAAACCCATAGTTTTTTTCATTCCTATCATATCCATAAGGTGTATAAACTCTAATTCTGCGCTTATCCTCTAAATTTTCACTTTCAAATTTATATTCTTCTAAACTTCCTCTTGGTACATCTTCTATTTTTTTAGTCCAAACATCTTCCGGTGACTGTGGCATTATTACATAAGAACTTTTCTCATCATCTTCTTCATTTTCCCCTTTAAAAATCATTACTTTTTTATTTAATCTATCATATACAGATCTATTATAATATCTTTCATCCCAATTATTATCTAATGGATCATTTGGTGAAAAATAATACTTAAAACGTACATCATTTCTCACTTCATAGGTAATGTACCATAAGTCTGTTTCCAATATTCTTTGCATTTGATTATCGTTATAATTCTCTTTTCCTACAGGAGGTACAAACAAAACATTTTCACATTCTTTATCTCCTTTATAAATAAAGGTAACTAAACTATTTTCAGAATCATTTTCTAACTCTTCTATTATTGGAGTCCCCTTCTCTTCAATAATGCATAAAAATTCTTCTATAGCTCTTTCCCCATATAATTTAATTTTCTCTTCTAATTCAGTTATAGTTCTACTTTTAAGTAATGATTTTTTCATACTAATCTTTCCTCTCTTTCAATTACTGCTTATTTATCAGTTAATATAGTGAACTCCCACGGTATGTTTTCATTATTCCAGACTGGATGATCCTCAAAGCTTTTTAGTATAAAACCAGATGTAATTACTGAATTTATGATTTCACTAAGGGTATATAATCTAATTTATACCCACCTTTAAATCATAAATAAAAGCCTTAGCAAACTCTTGTTGCTCACGATAGATCTTTTTTGCCTTTGGCAAATAACAAGTCCCCTTACCAAGTACATTATCTTCTACATATTTAATAGTTTCTTCTAATGTTTGTCCTCTAACTGATCCTGTTATAAGTGATTTAACAATTAAATATGTTTTTCCACCTTCAATCATGTGTGCATCATGAAGAATTTTTCCTTCTATAGTGATAGCTTCCTCATCCTTTTGTGATTCTCTTGAAGCATTAATAATTTTCTTTATCATGCTCTGAGACATATTTTGTGACTGTAACCATTGAATTATATTTTTCTCACTATTATATATAAAGCCATGAAAGTATGCACCATATATTAAAATATCCATATCAACTTTATAATCAGTACTCTTCACTAATTTTTCAACATATTTTAGAACTCTTCCAATATGTGATAAGTCATGCATTATATCCTTATTTTTATAATAAGGAGTAACAAACTCTATTAACTTTTCTTTACTTATCATTTCATTCTGTATATTTTTATCATCCACATTTAAGTACCTCTCTTTACCATAAAATATCTATTTAAATTATATATCATAATGAAAGAAATTGTTATAATATTCTTTATTTTACATAAATTAATTTGCACATTTAAGGCTATTATGATTTTTATATAACATAATTAAAAAAGTACCCTATATTATTCTTTAAATAATATAGGATACTTTTATTTTAAAAGGTAATTACCTAATGTATTCTGTTACAAGATCCGTAAAGAGTATTCCATCTAAGTGATCAATCTCATGGCAGAAACATTTTGCTAAGTCACCTGTACCGGTAAATGTAACTTCCTCACCATTTTCATCTAAGGCTTGCACTATAACCTTTGCTGGTCTTTTTAGTTTTCCCCAAGTATCTGGTATACTTAAGCAACCTTCTACCACCTTTTGTTCCCCTTCTTTGTAGATTATCTTTGGATTAACTAATTTTATCAATCCTTGTCCCATATCCATTACAACTAATCTTTTTAATATTCCTATCTGTGGGGCAGCTAAGCCACCACCATTTTCTGTATTGTACATAGTATCTGCCATATCATTTAAGATTAATCTTATTCTATCATCTACCTTTTCAACTACTTTACTTTTTTTTCTTAATATCTCATCATTTGATAGTCTAATTTTTCTTAATGCCATTTAAACTACACCTCTACTTTGCTGTGATCTTGATTTTCTTCTAATATTTTAATAAACTTTTTCTTATTTAAGATATCATTCGTTATAAATTGTCCATTATAAAATAAACTATATGTGGTAAATGGAGTTGGTGAATTTTGTGCTTCTTCTATAGTTTCATATTTCTTAATCTGCATACCAATACTCATACTTTTAGCAATTTCCTCAACAAGAGGTACATACTTAGCTGTAAAAGGACATTGATTACTATAATAAAGTACAAATCCCATTTCATCTATTTTACCTTCCTTTGCACATGACCTAAAGGAGGGTTTACTTTCTCCATCTTTAAAAGGTAAATATAACAATTCATAATAAGGCTCTGCTATATCTGCAATTAAAAATCCCTTATGGATTAAATATTTTTTATCTGCTAAATAAGGTCTTTTTTTATTTGAAGATAGGATTACTAATCCCTTTTTTCCTTTGTTTTTACTATCTGCAATACATTCATCTAATAATTTATTAGAAATCCCTTGACCCTTATATTGACCAGATACCCAAAGACAATTAATGAACATGTACTTTTCTGCAATAATAGGACACCAAGCTTTTTCGGCAGGTATATACTCAATAAAAACTTTACCTCTTACATCGCCTTTTTTAAATACTAATCCATCATTAAATCTACCCTTCATCCACGCTTTCTTCGATGACACTTGGCATTCACCTTTTTTATCAGCAATGGCACAGCAAATGTGTTCTTTTTCAATATTTTCATTGTCTACTGTAATAATATTCAATGATTTATTCCCCTTCCCAAAATAGTTGAATCCATTATCACTATCTAATTTTCCAAACCTTATTTATAAAAGTTCCTGCTTCCTTCCATGCTGCTTTACTTTCCGGAATTAAATCTCCTGCCATTTGAAACACATGAAACATACCTTCATAAACAGACAACTTAACTTTAACCTTTTCATTTCTTGCCTTCTCTGCCACGGTAAGAGTATCACTTAAAAGTACTTCATGGGTTCCCACTTGCATAAGCATTGGTGGAAATCCTGTAAAATCTCCATAAACTGGTGATATATATGGGTTATGAGGATCATTATCTCCAATATAAGCTGAATCATATAGCATATTGTTTGTAGTCTTACCAAAAAGAGGGTCAAGCTCATAATTTTCTACATAACTTGTACCTCTATGAGTCAAATCATTCCAAGGTGACATAACTACAATTCCTCCAGGAAGAGAAATTTCATTATCCCTTAAGTAAAGACACAGTGCTAATGCTAATCCTCCTCCAGCAGAATCTCCCACTACCATGATATTTTTTGATTCATAATTTTTTTCTTCTATAAGCCACTGATAAGCAGCTATTGCATCTTCTAATGCTGCTGGAAATGGATTCTCTGGAGCTACTCTATAATCAATAGTTAAAACCTCTGCCCCTTTACCTAGTTCTGAATAATTTACTGCAAATCTTCTATACACATTTTTCATGGGACCAATGTAGCCTCCACCATGAAGCTGCAGAATTACTTTTCCATTAGATTTTTCTTCTGGTTTTAAATATTCCATAACAAAATTATCTAACTCTATTTTTTCATACAAATATCCATTGGGACACTTCCAAAGTGGTTCTACAGGATGCTTTCTAAATTTTCCTGTTTGAATTGGTTCGCCCAAGGAAGTATCTGTAATATTATCAATTAGTTCTCTAACTAAGTTTCCACGAATACTAGTCTTTTTATCTTTCATCTTCTCTCTCCTAGGTATTAAATCTACGAATTAATTCATTTTTTACGCTTCTATCACCAAAAACTATGGTACCAATTAAAATAAGAATTGAAATTCCACTAGTTAAAATAGCTAAAAACGGTCTATCTATTAATTTTACCCAAAATAAAATCAAAGGAATAAAGCTAAAAATAGTAATAGCAATTTGATACATAAAATAACTTTGCCAATTCATAGGATTAACTATCATAAGAAGCACAATTGCTAAATTAGCAAATAGTATCATTGCAGGAATAGCATAGTTTACAGACCATCCAATATACCCTGTAACATTATCAATGACTATAACTAGAATTCCAGCTCCTATGGTTTGAACTAGTATTTTAGAAGCCAAATTAGCATTGTTCATAATGGAATATGTAACTGTAACTGCAAAATATATGATTCCAACCACTGCAATTAAAGACCATATAACTCCTGAGTAGGTAATATAGTTTATAAAACCCAAAACTACAGAAACTACAGTTAAGATAAACAAAAAAATTCTTTTTATTTTTTTATATTTGCCTATATCATACTCAACATCAGGATACATTCTAGTTGATTCTACATTCATCTCATCATACTCTAGAACTCTTCTGCATAGAGGACAAGTGTGAGTTTCATCCAATATATTTACTTGACATCTTCTACACCTTTTCATTTAATACACCATTACTTTCTATTGTTACATCAATTCCCTCTTTAGTTAAAGCTCTAAAGAAAGCTCTTTGTAAATATGTGTCTCCTAAAACTGAGGAAAAAGTCACCACCACTTTATCTTTATAAGAGCATACTCCACATTTCATTTTTTGCTTTTTAGCTACACCTATAATAAAATGAAAATTCTCGATGTATTCATCAAATTCCGGAAGAACCTTTATATTACCTAAGTTAGATAGAGTCATAGTATTTCCTCTACTTATTCTTCCATAAACTAGCTGTAACGCAATATATTTAAGGGCTAATGGAGCAAATCTAACTAAAGGCTTTTTCTCGTTGGATACATTATAAGAAATAGTTTCTTCTAGCTTCTCTTTAGTTATATTTTCATCCATCTGTTTATTTACTATAAAAAGAATATCCTCAAAAGTATAATCTTTTCCATCTGATAAAAATTCTATGGCTGTTACAGCAAAGAAGTTCATAGTAGTTGTAGATTCAAAAAAAGATCTAAGGTTAATAGGTAAGTTAATTGATATAGGATCTTCATATTTTTGCTTATTTAAATACTCCTCATAAATACACCATATCAATAACGCCAATAAGTATCTAGTTATACTTACTTCTTTTTCTTTACATTTTGCTTTTAGCCCTGCTAGATCAACATAGCCGTGAATAACACTTACTGTGTCTAGATATAACAACTCTCCCTTTAACTGATAAGCCTTTTTAGTGCCATAGGGTTTCTTAGCTAATCGCTTATAATTTTTTAAATAACTATCCTCAGTATCAAGTATACATTCACTACTAGGTCTTCTAGTAATTTTTTTAGAAGACTCCTTAGTTTTAAGCAGTTCTATATAGTGATAAGTAAGCTCCTTTAAAAAGTTAATAGCACCCATTCCATCTGTAATAGCATGAAAAACCTCCAAGTTAATTCTTCTTTCATAGTAAGATACACGAAATAAGAATTGTTGATTACTACGTGGGTCTATATACTTACAAGGATAAGTAGCTTCTTTTTCAACTACTGGTACCTTTTTATTAGTCTCAAAATAATACCAAAAAAAACCTCTTCTAAGTCTTACGTTAAATCCATCAAACCATGGAAGTACATCTTCTAACGCTTGCTGTAAAATTTCTGGTACTACATCCTCCTTCAAAGTGACAGACACTCTAAAAACATTACTTAAGTTTTCATTAGCAATGACAGGAAATATTTTTGCTGTATTATCTAATCGTCTCCACTTTGTTTGATGACTTTTTTTATTCATTTATCTTCACTCTTCCTTAACTATCGTTAATATAATAATTCTATCTCCAGTTCCAACTTGACTCTTTCTGTATTCTTTCTTAACTATTGTTAATATAATAATTACTAATTACTAACTATTATATCAAATTTAATCTATACTTTCATTAGCTTGAAGCTATTTACTTTATACAAGTATTCTTATATTAAAATTAATATAAATATATAATTAAAATTCTAAGTTGCCTTTGTATTCTAGCCATATTAGTGAAAAAATATTAAAAGGTATAGAACAAAAATTCTATACCTTTTAATCAGCTTTTATACCCAAAGCTCGTCCTATAGTTCCNNGAAAAATCTCCTGCTTCCCATCTAGCTAAAATATCTAATAATTTTTCTCTATCCTCATAATTTACTTTTTCAACAATGCCTTTTAAATTTTGAATTTCTTCTTTTTCCATGGGTAATTCTCCCCAAATTTTATTATTTTCTGCAATTATTTTAGTATTAGCCATTCTATGCATTATATCATAAATTTCTGCTTCAGGATAATAATCTGCTGGCTTCAATTCCTCAGACTCTTCTTGTGATATCTCTTCATTAATTGATTTTATCTCCTGTTGGTTTTCTTTAGCAGCTAACTTTCCTGACTTCCTGTCCATTAGATAATTTACCCCAAATACAGCAGCTATTATTACAATAATTACTATGATAGAAATAATAACTGACTTTTTTCTAAAAAAGGCCTTCATACACTTACCCCCTTTTATCTCTATATGTAAATAATTGTATCAATAAATCTATATACTTTTCAACAATTTTATAAAAAAGCCTTATTTCTAAGGCTTAACCACTCTTATTATACCATATTAAGTTAACTTTCAATTCTCCAAACTACAGTCACTGTATCTTCCACCTCTATATCATCTGGCTGTAAATCAATGTTTGGAGCCACTCCTGTAGAAATTAGATTCTTATTCATGCTATAAATATCCCTATATAATTGAATATCATCCCCACTATAATCTATCCTTAGAACCTTTCCTAATCTTACTCCTGCAGCCTCTGCCATTACTTTAGCCTTTAATCTTGCATCCTCTACGGCTCTTTCTAAAAGTAAATTCTTAATTTTCGTATCATCTTTAACTTTATACCTTATAGAAAATTCAGGTGTTGCTGGGCAACCTGCAAGAGCATTAAGGACTCTAGTTAACCTCATAGTATTATTTTCAAATTCAATTCTTAAACTATTAGTAACCTCATATCCTACAAAAACTCTCCTATAATTTCCATTGGGATCAGCAATATTTTCATATTTAGTGTCCACTCTGAAATTAGTAGTTTTTATATCTTTTTTATCAAAGCCTGCACTCCTTAAGCATGATCTTAATTCATCCAAGTCCCTACTAGCCGCATTCAGAGCTTCTTCATAGGTAGGTTTTACCGTAGTTAATATCATATTTATTTCTATTGTATCTGGTGGTACTGATGATTTTCCTTTCCCTTTAACACTTATAACTCTGTCTTCCATAATACCCCTCCTAATTTAATAAGTTTATATAGTATAAATTTATTAAATTAAGGTATAAATATTACAAATAGCTGTGATATAAACAGAGTTCTTTGCTTNNAGTATTAGAGTTGGTAGTCATCATATAAAATAAATAACATACCACAGATAACTATTATCTATAGCATGCTATTTAAAAATTATTAAATTATACTTCCATAATTATTGGGAATATAGTTGGTCGTCTTTTAGTTTCATTATATAGAAATCTCTCTATGGATCTTTTTACATTTGTCTTTAATCCATACCATTCTATCTGATTATTTGCTAAAGAACTTTCAATTTCCTCTCTTGCTATATCTCTAACTTTATTAATCATATCTTCTGCTTCCTTGGCATAAACAAAACCTCTAGTAATAATATCTGGTCCTGCAACTATACTATAGCTTTCCTTTTCTAAAGTTACAACTACAACAACCATACCATCTTGACCTAAATACCTTCTGTCTCTTAATACTATGTTGCCTACATCTCCTACTCCTATACCATCTACAAGTACCCTTCCAGTATGAACTCTTCCAGATATTTTTGCTTCATCATCAGAAAGCTGTAGTATATCTCCAGTATTCATTATAAATATATTCTTTTCCTCCATACCTAAATTTTTAGCCAGGTCTTTATGATGTTTTAAATGCCTATATTCTCCATGGACGGGCATAAAATACTTCGGATGAACTAAGGCATGTATTAACTTTAACTCTTCTTGACAAGCATGACCAGATACATGAATATCTTCTAAAGCTTCATAGATAACATCTGCACCTTTTTTATAAAGTTCATTGATAACCCTAGATATGAGCTTATCATTCCCAGGTATAGGAGATGCTGAGATGATAAACAAATCATCTGGCTCTAATTGAATCTTTCTATGATTTGAAAAAGCTATTCTTGCAAGACCTGCCATAGGCTCTCCTTGGCTACCTGTAGTTATTATAGTTATTTCTTCATTTCTATAGTTTCTTATATCATCTACATTTATCATAGTTCCTTCTGGAATATGTAAATAACCTAATTCCATAGCTACAGTGGATATATTCTCCATACTTCTACCACTAAAAGCAATCTTTCTTTTGTACTTAACTGAAGCATCAGCTATTTGTTGCATTCTATGTATATTGGAGGCAAAAGTCGCAACGATTACTCTTCCTGTAGCCGTAGAAAAAATTCTATTTAAGGTTTGCCCTATAGTCTTTTCTGATAAACTATGTCCCTGCCTTTCTACATTTGTACTATCTGCCATTAAAAGCAAAACTCCTTCTTTTCCCAATTGAGATATTCTTTCTAAATCCATAACTAAACCGTCAATAGGTGTATAATCAATTTTAAAATCTCCAGTATGGAGTATATCTCCAATAGGAGTATGGATAGCTAATGAACAAGAATCAGCTATACTATGGGTATTTCTTATAAATTCAACTTTAATATCTTCAAATTCAATAGTCTCCCCAGCCTCCACAGTTTTAAGAGTGCATTCATTCTCTAAAAAATGCTCTTTTAACTTATTTCCTAATATACCTAAGGTTAATCTAGTTCCATACACTGGTACATTTAATTGTTTCAAAATATAAGGTAATGAACCAATGTGATCTTCATGTCCATGGGTAAGAACAAAAGCCTTTACCTTTTCTTTATTATCCATCAAATAAGTTATATCAGGTATGATTAAATCAACCCCATACATTTCTTCATCTGGAAATGCTATACCACAATCTATAACTATAATGTCTTTATCATATTCAATAGCAGTAATATTTTTGCCTATCTCACCTAATCCACCCAGAGGTATTACTTTAACACATTTTTTCCCTTCCATAAAAATCCCTTCCTTTAACATTAATTAATATATATTTATTATGTGTTATAGTATGAATTTAAATACTTTTATTAATTTAAATATTTTTTATCATAAATAAAGAGACCGTCTCAACTTTGAGATAGCCTCTAAACTTTCTTATAGATTTTAAATACTTCGTTTATTTTTTCTTCTTACACTCGTTCTTATTCTTAACTTTCTTGTCACCCTTCTTATCTTTGCCAGTATTCTTAGCTGCCTTTTTATCTTCCTTACCCCTACCTCTGGACATATCTTCCTCCTAAATTAATAATTTATATAGTATAATATATTAATCTATAGATAGAAATATACTGAATTTACTATTATAAAAGATAAAGACTAGTAACTCTTAAATATTCTCAGCTATGATTATGTATTAGATTTAAATATTTGTTACTTTTTAAATCTTTTTATATCTTCTAAGCCTTGCTGCGCTTCTTCCTTGGAAAAGTTTCCACCTTTTAAATCATCATCACTTTTTTCAAGTAGTAAGTTATAGAATTCAACTGCTACATTACATAATTCTTCAGAAGTCTTATTTTCAAATTCATTAAATAGTATATCTTCAGCTTTACTATAATTCTTTTCTTCAATAAGACGCTTTAGTACTCCCCTTAATATTTCTATGGAATTAACCTGCCCAAATTCTACACTTTCTCTCTTTTTTTCACTCTTATTTAATAACAATTTAGCACCTACTCTTCCTATATCTTTAATAATTTTTCAATATCCAAAAACTCGCCTTCTTAAATGTAAACAACCCTACAACTCTTTCTTAATCTCTTAACTTTAAATTATATATAGCTAACTTAATTATCTTAAGCATTGGACTGTAATTTCTTAATATATTATATCATTTTATTACATATTAAAAATAATAAATATAATATTTTTCTTGATAGTATAAGAATATCCCTCATTGTAGTTTCATTTGTCTACAATAAGGGATATTTTTAATCTTTACTTCAAAATCTATATTTAGTTTTTCTAAAATTCTCTTATATTATTTATAGAACTCTTGAGTTGCATAAACTCTATTACCAGATTTATATACACCTACACCTATACTTTCAAAATTAGTTGATAGTATATTCTTTCTATGACCTTCTGAATTCATCCAGTTAGTCATAAATTGATTAGCTAATGCAGTTGGATCAGTTACTCCCCCTATATATGCTATATTTTCTCCCCAAGCTCTATATGAAACTCCATCAGCTTTCATCTTAGTTGTTATAAGATTTCCACTTAAGTCTTGGTGACTAAAATAGTTATTGTCTCCCATATCTTGAGATTTAATTCTAGCATATTTTTCCATGGTTGTGTTATAGCTTAAAGTTGGTACTCCAGCTTTAGCTCTCTCTTCGTTTACCTTGTTAAATATAGCTTGTTCAACTTGAGCCATAAACTTCTCATTAACAACTGGTGCCTCAGGTACTACTGGTTTCTCAGGTACTACCGGTTTCTCAGGCACTACTGGTGCTTCAGTGACAGGCGGTTTAGTTGACGTATCCTGTCCATTTGTTGGTGGTGTCGTCGGCTTAGTTGTTGGATCCTTTACTTCTTCTTTAGGCGGAGTACTTGGTACAGTTATACTATTTTTTTGATTAATTATCATCTTTTTTATAGCTTCAAAGTCATTTGTAAAGTTTCCATTTACAAATTTAGTATAATCTAAATTGCCATATTGATAATTACTTACAGTTCTACAACCCTCAGTTTTCACTTGGCTTTTAGTGTCTACAGCTGCTTCTGCTTGTACGCCTCCTACTAATGTACTTCCTACTTATAATAATGTTAATATTGATAATGCTTTCGATTTCATTTCCATTCCTCCTATATTTGGACTTAGTAACTTGTCCACTTTTCTAGTAGTTAATGTACTTTTACGTCTAACCACCTTGTCCTATATTTATAACATATAAATTTTAAATTTATAATGGTTGATAATTTCTATTGAATGATACATTATCCTTAAAAGGTAAACATTCTCCATAATGGATTTATTACCCAGATTAAAAACAGCACTATTACTGCATTACAGAACTTTTACAAAAATATGCTTAGATAAAATTACTAAAAAATAATTTAAGAAAATATATAAGCACGTAAATATTTTTCATCAAAAATCTTAGCGTTTTTCAATTACTTGTAAAATTTCATAAAAGAAGGCAGGTATTATCCCTGCCTTCTTTATAATAAATCTTTATTTATTATTATATTAACTGATCTCAATTGCCCACTGTCTATCAATAATTTGAAAACTCTTGTATTCCTTTTCTTCTATAACATTTAAGTATTTATCTCTTATAAAATTATATATCTTCATATCCAAATTGTATGATAGTGCTTCCCCTTTATCATCTATAAATATAAAAACCATACTATCTTTAGTAATATCATAATCAAAATATACATTTTTAAAACTAATGTCCAAATTAATATCTACTATATTAGAAATATAATACAACTTACATATTTCTATAACTCTATCATCTAAATTACAGTCAAAAATCTTAATCTTTTCTATTAAATCATAGTTACTAGTTACAATTCTAAGTTTATACTTATCACCAAATTGTGGCAAAACTTCTTCTGATAAGGCTTCAAGTTCTTTAACTAATTCATCATTATCTCTACTATAGTTTGCTATTAAATATATCATCTCCCTTTTATTCATATCATGATATAAACAATCATATTCAACGGTTGATATATGACCACATATAGGACATGTAAATTTAAAAAAGATATTATCTAATACTCTCTCTTTTGCCTTTTCATCTATAGTTACATTAATGCTATTCCATAACTTAGTAGTACTTTTTATCAAGCAATTTTGACAGATTACTTCTACATTACTATTCAAAGACATAAGTACCCCCCTTTTAATTAGTAGTCTTAGAAAAAGTTTTTATCTATATTGTATATTTTATCACATTACATTGTAAATGTAACTATATTCTTTTCTAAATATTTAAACTTTTGTTTACAATTTTATTCTTTTTCTGCATATATACCATAAAAAGCTACATCATAAATAGATATAGCTTTCAATGTCATTTATTATCATATACAAAATTCTAATTCTTATTATCTTTATGTCAATATTAAATAGGATTAAATATTCATGATTTCCTTAATCCAATTTACTAGCATTAACTCCATATCTGCATCCCCTTTAACAGGATATTTCTTAGATAACTTTATTGCTTCTTCATAATAGCTTAATGCTTTTTGCTTATTATTATTATAGAAAATTTCATAAGCCATCATTACTCTCTTCTTCCCTATCATAAATTTAGAAGCTTTTATATACTTTCTAAGATTTTTATCATATACACTATCAATAAACTCCTTGTTACAATCACCTATGAGCTCTAAAAACATTTTTTCGCAATTTATTTCATTTCTATATAGTGGAATTATCTTGTCCATACATGGTGTAAAATCTTCAATACATTGTCTTGCGCCATCAAAATCCATATTATCTAAATACCAACTATACTCCATAAGTTTAAGCGAAGTATTAAGTGGATTTATTAAGTCAATTCCTTCACTTATTTTTAATTCCTCTAATTCCATATCTTTAATTCGCATTCCTTGTGATTGTAGTCCATTAACTCTAAGTTGAAAATAAAACCCTCTTCTTGCATTCTCATCCCTCAACATGGATATCACATTATATCCATCATTAGAAATTCCTCCAACTTTTAACGGAATTATATTAGTAAAGGCTGCAAATATACCCCCTGCACTAATTAATATTAGCATTGCTGAAATAAGTATAGGCATTCCTTCTATTAAAATAGCCAATAGTATACCTACTCCTGCTACTATTAAATTCATTATTCCTCCACCATAATTATACATTATGAATGGGTACTTTCCATCCTTTATATCAGGTGGCATCATAAGACATTGCCCCGCTGTACCTGGTATACCGAACTTCTTATAGCTTATTTCTCCTTGCTCTTTAATTAAAGTGAAAGATCCTATTCTAAAGGACACAAAGGAATATCCTGTCATAAGTCCAAATACAAGATGTCCTGCCTCATGAATGATAATATGAATCATATAACCTAAGAAAAATATTAGTATAAGTCCATAGTATCTAAGTAATTCTAAAAGAAAATTATCACTTTTAATATAATTATCCATAAAATCTTTAAAATAAGTTACAGATAAAATTCCTATAATAGCACCAATTGCTCCGCAAACCACCAAAAATATAACTCCTGATAAAAATTTGCTTTTCTTTTTATTTTGTTTTGTAGTTATTTCTTTTTGTCCATTAATCATTAAAAACCTCCATTTTATTAACACTTATTATTAAAGTAAATTTGTATTTGTAATAAATTATATTATCTTATATATATACTATCATATATATTTTAAAGCAAAATAGTAAATATATAGTTTATATGTTCTTTTTAATATGTATTGTCTATTTTTATAAATTTTAAAATATAATTTAGGCATAATTCCATACTATTCTTATATAAATATATTAGATGTCTATGTGGAGGTTATTTATGGCTAAAAAAGCTAAACTCCTATTACTCCTATGTATATTAATTATTATATTGATAATCAACAAATGTTCAGCCACTGATGGCAACTACAAAACTAGGAAAGCTAAAGAACACACTTCAAAAAGCTCTATGGAAATGACCTATAAAAGTTTTAAGGGCTATAAATACAAAACACTTAAGTTAGACTCGAATGACCAGTTAACTATTAATATAAAGGTTGAAAATGAAGGTGGAAACTTGGCTATATCACTAATTGATGAGGATGACCGTATGTTATATAAAAACGAAAACATAGATAATTCTTTAATTCAAACTATAGTCATACCTCATGATGGAAAATATAAAATACAAGTAGAAGGAGATCATAGTGGGAGTTTTAAAATAAGTTGGAATGTAGATTAAATTTTACATTCCAACTTTTTTATTATATTTAACCTAAACTATACTACAATAGAGTAGTTTTCCTTAGATATTATAAAACTATCAAATTTTTAAGTGTTAATCAAAATATCTTAGTCTATATCCATTCATAGCAGTATCACCTAGCTTTTCTACTAGCTTGTAGTTAGCTACAGCTCCTACTGCCCCTCCTATAACAGGTACGAGCTGAAAAAATTTTGCTAAATCTATATAATCTCTATACTCCTGTTGAAAGATTCTCCAATCAAAATTTTCTTTATCTAAAGGCAATTTATCTGAATACTCTTTCCAATTAGTTAATACGTGAAATACCTCTATTCTTCTTTTATCACTACAGAAAGCAATTTGAAATATGTAAAGAAGATATAACCTCTCTCTATAATCTTTTGTGTCATAACCATATATGCTAGCAATTTCATATAGTAGCTTAATTTTTATACTTAACAATATAGGAAAATCAGCTAAACCTATAAAAAAACCACCAAATCCTGTGCTAGCTCCACTTAATGTTGCTGCCTTTCTATATAATTGAATCTTTTCCTTTACTAGCATTTCTCTCTCTATCGTAGGCATATATTTTATAGGTTCCAATGTAGTATATTCAGACCCTAAAATAACTACTTTAACCATATTCTTTATAACTTCTGTAACCATGACATGAAATTTTTCTGGAATGAATCTATTCATTTTATCTTGTATATTTTTAGAAAGATTATTCCCAAGGGTTGGTTTCTTCTCCATTTCCCTCTTCCATTGCATTAACTCCCCATATATTATATCTTCATATATATCCATCTCATCACCTTATTTCTTAAATATATACTCTATTTTATCACACTCCACATATTATTAACCAATAGTAAAAGAGCAGATTACTCTGCTCTTATTTACGTTTTTTTTGATTAGCACAACAATCTACTATGCTACCCACTAAGTTCTGAGACATGCATAAAATTGTACACATTAATTGACGATTTGAACACAGCACGTAATCTATCAATTGACTATTAATACATCTATAGTATTGAGAGTTTGTAGATACATTTTGACAATAAAGAAGTATTAAAATTAAAATAAGTAGTCTATCTTCCCTTCTTTGACATCTAACTTCTTTCGCATCTACAACTCCACCTACCCCACTGTCAGTGGAATCGCAATCACAATCGCAATCAAAATTGCAATCACAGTTACAATCACAGTTACAATTATCATTGCAATCACAGTTATCGTTACAATTACAGTTATCTTTACAATTGTTCATTTAATAACTCCATAATTCTTGCTATATTTTATGTTATGTAAGACACTTCAAATAAGTCACACTATATTACATAAAAATAAATTTTATTTCATTGACCGCGAACAAACGTTCTGGTATAATTTTTATATAGATTATTTATTATGTGTTAGAAGGTGAATTTCAATGGAGATTAGTGAAAAACTTAGGATATTAAGTGGAGCTGCAAAATATGATGTATCATGTTCCTCATCTGGTTCTAATCGTGGAGGAATTAAAGGTGCTTTAGGTTCTTCTGCTCCTAGTGGTATATGTCACTCCTTTACTCCAGATGGAAGATGTATATCTCTTTTAAAAATTTTACTAACTAATTATTGCATATACGATTGTGCCTATTGTATTAATAGGAGATCTAATGATGTGGAAAGAGCTGCCTTTACTGTAGATGAAGTGATAAGTCTAACTATGAACTTTTACAGAAGAAACTATATTGAAGGATTATTTTTAAGCTCAGCAGTAATTAAAAATCCTAATCATACTATGGAACTATTAACATCAGTTGTTAAAAAGTTAAGAAACCAATTTAACTTTCGTGGATATATACATCTTAAAGCTATTCCTGGAGCTGATGAAGGTTTAATAAAAGAAGCTGGGAAATATGTAGATAGAATGAGCGTAAATATTGAACTTCCATCTAATAATTCCCTAAAGCTCTTAGCTCCCGAAAAAAATAAAAAGGATATATTTTCTCCTATGAAATCCATAAAAAATAACATAATTATAAGTAATGGAGAGAGAAAATTATCTAAAAAGGCTCCTTTATTTGTACCTGGTGGGCAAAGCACTCAGTTAATTGTAGGTGCAACCAAAGAAGATGATTTAGATATCTTAAATCTTACAGAGAATCTCTATGACAACTTTTTACTTAAAAGAGTTTATTACTCAGCCTATATTCCAGTAAATAATGGTAAGAATTTACCCAATTTAAAAACCCCACCTACCCTTAGAGAGCATAGACTTTATCAAGGAGATTGGTTACTACGGGTATATGGTTTTAAAGCTGAAGAACTTCTTAATAAAGAAAATCCAAATTTTGATATAAACTTTGATCCTAAAACTAATTGGGCTCTAAATAACCTTAATATATTTCCTCTAGAAATCAATACAGCTTCCTATGAACTTTTAATTCGAATACCTGGTATAGGTATTCGTGGAGCTAAAAAAATTATTAGTGCTAGAAGAATTAGTTTTCTCACCTTTCATGATTTAAAAAAGTTAGGAGTGGTTTTAAAACGTGCTCAATACTTCATAGTATGCAAAGGTAAATACTATGGCTCTGTGGACTTAGATGAAGAAAAGGTTAGATCTGTGCTAAAACCTAAAATTGATTTAAACTATATCGAAAATGAAAAGTATGAGCAATTAAGCTTTCTTGACTTTAATTTTAACAACAGCTCCATACCAATTTTAGATAATCAATATACTAAGCTTCTATTGTCTTCATCATTCCAAAATGAAATGAACTCCCTAGATAAAACTTTGCTTTTAGAGGATAGATGTACCTATTTAACTGGAGAACTATAAATATAATAAAGTATTGGTGGTGTTACAACATGAAAGAATTCTTATATGACGGGTCCTTTGAGGGTCTTTTAACTACAATTTTCTATGCTTATAGTTGTAAAGAAGAAGTTAAAATTACTAAATCTTCCTCATATATTCCTAGCTTAATTACAACAACGGAAGAAATAACTACCGAAGAGGATAAATTTAATAGAGTATATGCTAGCATAAGGGATAAACTTAGCTACTTAACTCTTAAAAATGTATATTATTTATATTTAAGTGACCTCCAAACTTCTGAGGATTTAGTATATAAATACATTAAACTATGTTTTAAATTTGGAGATATCATTAATTTAGCCAAAAATAATGATATTATCTTAACTGTAGATAAATATTGCAGAAAAGTTACCTTAGAAGCTCATAGATTTACTGGATTTGTTAGATTTAAAGAAATTGCTCCTTTTACCTTTTACTCAGCTATAGAGCCTGACCATAACATTCTCCCTCTTATTCAGGCTCATTTTATAGAAAGATTTTCTGACCAAAATTTTATAATTCATGATATGAGGAGAGAACTTGCTTTAATATATAATAAAAAAGAAGGTATTATCTCGTCTTTTTCTAAAGATTATGGTGAATCCTTAGAAACTTCCCCTCTCAATGATAACTTTGAGAACCTTTGGAAGGAATTCTATAATGCCATAAATATAAAGGAACGAGAAAATCTTAAATTAACGCGTAGAAGTATGCCAACAAGATATTGGAACCACTTACCTGAAGTAAAATAAGGTCATATAAAAAGTTTATTCTTTTTATATGACCTTATTTCCATGAAATAGATACTCTATCTTCCATTACTTTATTTTTTCTAGAAATTTGTATTCTCCTTGAGCATGAACTTGTTCAAGCAAATCATTATACAATGCTTTTAATTCTTCAGGAGTAGTCATACCTATTTTATCTATTTCATTGGTATGCTCTTTAAAATATAACTTTGTGCTTATATATTTACCATGAATACTGTCTAATACATAAAGTACATTTTTATCATCCAATTCTATTTTCATTTTTTCACCCAGTATAGATAAATGTATTTAAATTTTCTATACCCTTTCCTTTCTTTAGATTATTGATTAAAATCTAATTTTATCTAAGCTTATACTGTAATCTAATAATAATTTATATTCTATATAAATACGGTTTTTCCTTCATTTAAATTTAAAGTATTAATACCTACATTATTTTATTCCTTCACCCAATAACTTTTACAATCATTAGATCTACTTAAAAATCCATATTCAATTAATGCCCTTCTTACAGTAGCATAGTCTTCATATACCCTAGATAGTATTCTATTGATTTCTTTCTCTGAATAAACTTTACCTCTAGTAAAACTTCTCATTATTTGCTCTAAAACTATAATCTTTTTCTTCTCCTTAGATGGATAACTTTTTAAGCTACCATCTTCATTGATATAATTTTGTATAACTTGAATCTTTTCTTCACTAGTTATATTAAACCTATAATCTAAAGTAGTAGCTGTCTTATGAGCATCACAAATAATCCCCTTATCTAATTTAGTTATCTTCTTATTAGTACTTTCATTTAATAATTCCATCATTACTAAATATAACTTTGACTGCTTTTCTTTTTCTCTTAGCTTATATCGATGATTTCTTATAGTAGATGTGGCAACTCCTAATCTACTAGCTATTTCTTTATCTGATATACCTTCTGCAAAAAGCTTTAGTACTTCCCTCTGTACATCTGAAACCCCAGTAAAGCTTCCATTCATATTTAGTAGATATTCCAACATGGAATTATGAGTATTGAGAATATGAATCTCTGCTGCTTTCCACGATTCATAGAACTCTTCATCTATCATATATACTTTTCCAAGTTGGAACATTTTACCACAAATTAAACATTTAATAGTATCTCCTTGCTGAATATATCCCCTTTTAAGATCTTCCATAGTTGCATTCCAAAATATTTCATTGGATTTTACATCCACTACTCTATTGTTTTCAATGTGTTTATTTGCTGTTTCAACACTCTTTATTTTACTTTCTTTTACATCGACTCTATTGTTGCTCATGGATTTCCTCCTTATTTCTCCAATATTCTGATCCATCCTTTTTTCTGCATAAAAATTTATAGTCTATTAAACCTCTGCGTAGCAAAAAATAATCTTCAAAGGTATGCCAATTTATAATTATATTATTAACTTCCTTCTCACTATATGAATAGTCATACTTAAACTTTGTAGCTAAATACTTCAAAACCTCAATCTTTACTTCTTTCTTCTTTGGCCATATTTTTATTCTACCTTCAATATCAATAAATCTATCTATCTTTTCCACTATAATACCTCCCCTTAATTAAAAATCATTCACTGGATAAGCATCTTTTAATTATTCTACACTATAATAATATGATATATTTTTATTTTTGTCTACGTATTTATAGATATATAATTATTTTGTTTTAAGAATAATATTTCTCACTCTTATATCTTTCACAGATTTATATAATAATTCATTTAATTTAAAAATAAACAGGCAGTTTTCTTAAATAAAGTTAACATATTTTATAGTACAGTCTATAAAATATACTAAACTAATCCTAACCACCTGTTTATATCATATAATATTTAATTTTATAAATGTAAATCTAGATTCTATTGTACTACTATGACTCAATTTAATTTTGAATAACTCTTCTCTTATCTTTGAATTCTTTTAAAGTAATAATCTCATCTATAAATAAAATTATTACTAAAATAGTAGAGCAAACTGGCCATATTGGATAAATTATTTCATATACTTGATTTACCACTATTTGCAAATATCTTACTCCTATGAAGGTTAATATAGTCCATGCCATAGAAAACTCTAAACATATAATTCCCTTAAAATTGTACTTAAGCTCCGAATAATCCCAGTAATTTTTATTAAAATAATTTCGCATTATTATTCCTGTTATATATTCAACAACAGTTGGAATTATAAAACATAGTGGTATTAAAAAATATACATTAATATTAAGGGTTGATTCAATTAATACTAAAATGCTCATAGCTATAGCATACATAGGTTTAAATGGGCCATTTAGAAATCCATCCTTTTGAAAATGACCTCTAGTACAATAGCAAAACAAATTTTCAATTATCCAGCCTACAAATCCATAGAAAAAGAAATTAAATATAAAGTATAATACAAAACTTATAATATCCATAAATAAGCCTCCTTCAACAGTATTTTTACCTAGATTTATGGATTTATTCTAAGTTTTTCTACATTATACTTAAAATTTTCCTTATCAATCTTTCTTTAAAATAAAAAGATATTTCAAAATAATAATTTTATCTTGAAATATCTTTTTATTTAAACATCTTAAAAAACAAATCTACTTTTTGAAAATATTTAGTAAACTTTTAAAGAAACCTTTTTCTTCTTTAACTGTTTCAGTTTCTGCTTTGTCTTCTTTAGCTGCTTTATTATCTGTATCAGCCTTAACTTCCTCTGTTCTCATAATGAATTTAACTTTTCCATTCATAGAATTATCCAAACCTGAAAAAGTACCATATTCCTTAGAAAGTTTTACAAGTTCATCCTTAGCTTCAACTACTCCTTCAATATCCTTTATGGCAGTATTACCTTTTTCATTTAACTTATCTAAGCCTTCTTCTTTTAATTTAACAACACCCTTATAAAGTTCTGTATTGCCTTCTTTTAATTGATTTATACCCTTTAATAATTTTCCTGAATTATCATATAGTGCATTACTTCCATTTAATAATGCTGCCCCTCCAGCTTTTAACTGATTAGTACCATTTACTAAAGAACCAACACCTTGAGATAGTGCTGTACTTCCATTATACAACTCTTCTGAAGCTCCATTAAGCTTTGCTGAGCTTTCTTTTAAAGTATTAGTACCTTGTAATAATAGTTCTCCTTTATTCTTAAATTCCTCTGAACCCTTAGAAAGTCCAGTTAATCCTTCTTCAAGCTCACCTGCACCAATAGAAGCACCTTTCATTCCTTGTTGTAGTTTTCCTATGCCATCCTTTTGACCCTTGGATACAGCTTTAATTCCACCGCTTGCCTTTGCAATATTAGCTGCTAATTCAGGATTAACACTTGCTACTGATGCACCCATTGCATCTAATTGAGCTGCTATAGCATCTAAATTTGCTGTAGACTTATTAAGATTCTCTAGGCCTTCACTACCTGAAGCTAATCCCGTTTTTAGTTGAGTTGAACCAGTTAAACATGAATTTATACCTTCATCTATAGAACTATATGCCGTAAACAACTTAGTAGCATTTTCTTCATAATTTTCTATTCCTTTAGAAAATTGTCCTTGAGCATTCTTAAATTGTGAAAGTCCATTTTGTAACTTATCAGCTCCATCTTTTAAGCTAGGAGTATTATTAGATAAGGTGTCTATTCCATTACTTAAATCTGAACACCCATTTTTTAAAGTTCCTATCCCATCATTAAATTTAGCATAGTTAGTACTTAATTGTTCTTGTCCATCTACTAGATTTTTTGAACCTTCTAACAATTCGTCTCCACCATTTTGAAGTTGCCCTAGAGAATCTTTCAAGCTATCTAAATTATCATCGCCACTAATATTTTCTAAATCTAGAGCTTCTGTAGTTGCTACCATCATTATCGCTGGTACACTAAAATTTGTGGTTGTACCTTCTATTACTAGAGTATCTTTAATATCTAATATATTTCCTAAATTTAAAGACTCTTTTAATCCTGGTGCAGATACAAAGGTAATTGAGGAATTATTGCCATTTTGAATAAGCTTGCCATTATCCACCTTCACATCCTTAAAATTATCATTAGATAACATAATTTCTGAAACAGTGACAAAAGGAACATATAATGTTTTATTTTCTCCATTAATTTTAGCTGTTCGTGATTCATTATTTTTAACTGCCAAAGTTATTTTCNNGATTTTAAACTTACCTGATTGTCCTAGAGCTTCCTTAGGCTCTACCTTTTTTCCATCAATCTCATAATTTAGACTAACTGATATAGGAAGCTCTCTCTTACTTTCTCCTTCATAATAAAGATCTTTCCCATCTACCTTCCAAGTTAATTCCTCTCCACTTATAGTTGGAGTTTCTTCACCTTTAACATTTTTTATATTATCTAAATTACATTTGTCCTTAAATTCTTCTAGATTTTCTTCACCATTTATCCAAGTAGATACTATCTTTTGTTCTGGTTTTCCATTACTATCTAAAATTACATATACTGTTTCATCCTTATTTATTTCTTGTGCCATTGCTACTGTAGAAGTCATTATAGCTGCTACTGTAGCTAACACTATAACTCTCTTAGATAACGCCCTTCTTTTCATTTTTATGCAGCCTCCTCAACCTTTTTTACAAAATTTTTACTTGTTTTTATTATAACTTTTTCACTAATTAACAGTGTTCCTGGTAATACAAATAGAATTACAAACATACTTATTATTGCTCCTCTAGCCATTAATGTACATAGAGAACTTACCATTTCCAGTTTAGATATAATGCCAACTCCAGCTGTAGCTCCAAAGAATGTTAAGGCACTAGTTATTATTGATCTAGAAGAACTTTGAATTGATATTCTCATTGCTTCCATTTTATTTGAAGTTTTTTCAAGTTCTTCTTTAAATCTAGAGGTTAACAAAATAGCATAGTCTACTGTAGCTCCTAATTGTATTGTTCCTATTACTATTGAAGCTATGAAAGGAATTACACTTCCTGTGTAGAACGGAATTCCTAAATTTATAAATATAGCAAGTTCAATGGTAAGAACTAAAATTATTGGTAAGCTTAATGACATAAATAATAGAGCTATTATTGCAAATATAGCTAATATAGATGCTATACTAACATTTTTAAAATCTATATCTGAAATGTTAATTAAGTCATTAGTCAATGGAGCTTCTCCACTTACTAAGCCATCGGAATCATATTTTTTTACTATGTTATTTATTTTTCCAAGTTGTTCTCTTACTTCATCAGTTGCTGCTTTGTATTCTGAGTTTACTACAAGTAACTCATATCCACCTGACCTAACCTTCTCTAATAAATCTTTTGGCACAAAACTCTCTGGTACCCTTGGTCCTAATATTTTCTCTAGAGCAATTACTGAGGATACCCCCTCTACCTGTTCTAGTTCACCAGTCATTTCTTTAACCTTATAGTTATCAAGGGTATCTTTAATTAAAATCATATTTGTAGATGTCATTCCATAATCATTTTTTAACTTATTAGTGCCAACTATAGATGGTAAATCCTTTGGAAGAGATTCATCTAAATTGTAATACACTTTAGCATTGGTCTTTCCTATAAACGCAGGTATAAACACTAAGATACCTATTATTACAAAGGCTTTATGATGCTTTACTACAAATTCAGAGGTGTTCTCAAAGGTTGGTAGTAACGTTTTATGTCTATATTTATGAATAGCTTTATCAAAGGTAAGAATTAAAGCCGGTAAAATTGTTACTGTACAAATAACTCCAAGTAATACACCTTTAGCCATAACTAGTCCTATATCTTTACCTAAAGCTAAATCCATTGTGCAAAGAGCTAAAAAACCAGCTATTGTAGTTAATGAGCTTCCTGCTACAGATGTCATTGTATTTGCTATAGCATTTGCCATAGCTGATACCTTATTCTTTTGAATTTCCCTCTCTTCATCATATCTATGAAGCAAAAATATAGAATAATCCATTGTAACTCCAAGTTGTAATATTGCCGATAAAGCTTTAGTTATATAGGATATCTCTCCAAAAATAATATTACTTCCCATATTATAAATTATAGCAATTCCTATACTAGCTAAAAAAATTACTGGAATTACTACAGAATCCATAGTCAGTGCTAGAACTATTAAAGATAATATTACTGCTATCAATACATAAAAAGGAGTTTCTTTATCTGATAGGTCTTTAGTATCTTTAACTATTCCTGCCATTCCACTTAAAAAGCTTTGTTCTCCAGCTACCTTTCTTATATCTTCCACGGCATTTTGTGTAATAATATTAGCACTACCTTCCTCTAACATTATTACCATCATTGTTGAGTCCTTAGCATAAAATACATCTTGTATGCTACTAGGAAGTATTTCTTTAGGAATTGGCGAATCTAAAACATCATTTATCCATAATACCTTTTGTACCCCCTCAATTTTTTCAACCTTCTCCTTTATTTTTGCTACGTCCTTATCTTCCATACCTTCCATTATTAGCATACTAAGAGATCCACAATCAAAATCCCTTTTTAGAATCTCTTCTGCTCTTACAGTTTCTAAATCATCTGGTAGATAGCTTAGTATATCGTAATTAATTTTAGTCTTAATAAACCCTAATATAGATGGAATAAGTAATAAAAATGCTACAACTAAAATTACAACTCTACTTTCGGCTATCTTTTTAGATATTTTTGTCATAGTTCATGTCCATCTCCCTTTCCTTAATATTNNACTTATCTTGTACCCACTTGCTTTTTTATCATTAAAACGTTTCCATATCTTTATTTCTCACTTTTTCGTGACTTTTCATAGTATTATACTTTTCTGAAATAAAATTTTTATAAAAATGAATTGCTAACTGTATTTTCCTTCAATAAAAATTAACTTTATTCTTTATTACTCCGTTGTACCCATTGAAAATAGCCATTCTGATTTAATAAAAGTTTTCAGATAATTGAAGATATTTTTCTTATATGTAAATATATTCATTAAAAGGAAAATATACTTTAACAAATTATTTACTTATTAATTTTTAGTAACAATCAAATTAATAATAAAATTTATTTACTTTGCCAAAGAAAAATAGCAAGGATTACTTCCTTGCTATCTTGTATACACTACATTGCTAAATCTATAAGTGAGGATTTAATTATCGGCATGCCTTCTTTATTTTTTCCTTCCAACACACCATAAATCTTAACTACATCTCCATCTGATATTTGTAGATTTTGAAAATTAAGTTTTCCTAACTCCCATGTAACTACATATGACTTAGCATCTTCCCCTTCATTTTGTGTGATTGTAAAACTAGCTTTATCCATATTTTCCCCAGAAGAATCTATTGAAGATACAACTCCTACTGCAAATACTTTTTCTCCTTCTAATTCTCCACTTTCCACTTGTGAACCTTGAACTTGTATAGCAGTGTCTCTTATATCTATATTTACATTATTATCTTCTACTGATTCCTCAACTTGAGTTACATTGCTTTCATCCTTATTAGAGTTTTTACTAGATTTGTTGCATCCTACCATGGAAGTTATAACAACACTTAAACATATTAAAATTAACAATACTTTTTTCATTTTTTCATCTCCTCTCTTTTCTCTATATGTTATGTATATCAATACGCATAAGAAAATTATACCATATATTCAATATATTTAAAGAAATTTATAATAAAAAAGAATCCTTATTGGGATTCCTTTTTAACAGTTCTATATTTAGATTTTTCTTTTTCTTCAGGGTCAATGTAATCATAATCTCCCCTATCTGTCTTCTTAAGTCCTAATTTTGCCATTTGCTTATTAGTAAATTTATGCTTATTGCTCATAGTATCACCATCCTTACAATTAGGATATGTGGTAATCTTAATCTTATACTTTAAACTTATCTCTAAATATATTAATATATAATATTCATTTAAAATACATAATTACTACTTTATTGTATCTCCTTCTAGATAAGATGACTTTCCACTAATATGGTCAATGGATATCTTAACCACATTAGCTCTTACTAAATTCTTTTCTATGCATAAATCACCACTTTTTATAAAATTAGGAGCATATTTCTCTACTATAGCTTTTAAAGCTTCTACCTTCTCAAATTTATCATCCTATTTTAACAAAGATGCTTATCCAAAAACAACTATACTTTCATATCTAGTATCTAATTTATTAGGTAATACATTTGTATCATCTACAACAATAAATTTAACTTCATGTAATAATTGTTTTTATGTTCAAACATAAAAACACCTCCAAATAATTCTAACTTTCGCTTTTATTATTGGTTACTTATATAATAATTTTCCTCCATATTAACTTATTACAGTTTAACGTATATAAAAAGAAATAAAAATAAGGCTAGTAAGACTTTAATTAGTCTACTGCCCCTTAATTTCACTTTAGGCAAATTATATAAATTTCATTTTATAATTAAAACATTTTCATGTTAGATTATTTATAAATTCATCTAGAAAATATGGTGGTAGTATTTTTAGAATCACTAAGCAATTCCTAATGCTACGTTTACCATTTTATTTGTTCTTGTAGATGCAGCTATTATTTTTTCATAAAGCTCATTATCATTATATCCTTGATTTAAATATTTATTTTCATAATACTCAAAAGGTCGATTAGAATTATTAACATTTAATTCTTCTGCCAACATCCTATCTGACATTAATTTTCTAGCTTGTGCTCTATACTTATTTCTTAAAAAGTGAGCTTGCATTGCTTGCTCTTTTATTGATAATGATTTATCTATTTCACG
>DKGY01000082.1:31551-44443 GCA_002453475.1 Clostridium sp. UBA6758
AAGTTGTCTAATTTCCCTAGTAATTCCTTGTATCTATTAAAATTATTTGCTGTTCTTACCTCTTTAACCTTTCATATATATTTTACTATATCATCATTATATCATATTTGTTAAAATCTATCAAATTCCGCCTTCTTCTAACTCTTTTAATCATACTACTCAAAATATAAAAACCATTCAAGCCCGCATGAATAAAACAACTATNNAATAGTTATATATTTAAATAGTATTCTATAGAAATATTTATATATTTTCATAGTCAAAATTTCATATAAAATCTAATAATCTCACATTTAAAAATGAAGTTTAAAAATAAGAATAATATTATGGATAGATGCAAATATTAATATTGAAATATGATAGATTGGAGGTATAGATATGGCAAATTTAAGTGAAATAGAATTACAAAATTTACGTCATTTAATTGGAGGACACAGTACCATTGAGAAGAAGTTAAATTGCTATGCAGACCAATGTACTGACATTCAATTAAAAGATATGTTAAAAAAAGATGCTAATGATGCAAAAACAAGTAAAGAAAAGCTAATGGCTTTCTTAGGATAGGAGGTAGTTGAAATGCAAGAAAAAGAAATGATAAGTGATTATTTAGCTGGATTAGATGCAAGCTTAGCCAAATATGGTGGAATAATAGCAGAAACTGAAAATGAAGAGTTGCGTAGAACTATTCAAACTCTTAGGAATCAAGATGAAGCTAGACAATATGCTCTTTCCAAAAAGGCAATGGAAAAAGGATATTATATTCCAGCTCAACCAGCATCAGCTAGTGAAATTGCTACTGTTAAACAAGAGCTTTCACAAGGATAATTTTAGAGCGATAACTCTATGGATGAAAACTATAAAATTAGTATTTTTAATTTGAATACTTATATAAAAAATTAAAAATACTAATCTTTTAATAAGATTTATGGTTACTGGAATACCTGATCTTACTATTGGTTTAATAGTCTCTTCCAAATTTAAATACTGATGTTACTCCACTAATATTTAAAACTATTAATTTATGTATTATCTAAATATTTAATGAAAAGTATAAAGAGTAGTAATTCATAGTTAGAGAATTACTACTCTTTGTATTGTGTTGGGTACATCAAAATTATGATTTTGTGCTAAAGGCAAATAACTTATAATTAGTATTTTCATTTTTTGTATTTATATTATCTTTCTACTTAAATTAAGGTTAATACGTATTAAAATAATAAATATCATGTATTCTATACTAATTTTTGATTAAAAATATTATCTAACTCTAGCTTTCTTACCTTTTTTTGAATCTCTTCTGGCTCTAAAATATAAATTCCGTTATCCTTCATTCTCTTAAAGTACTCAGCTCCTGCAAAGGTATATCTATTTCTTCTGCCTTCTGTGGTTTGAACCTTTTCATTAGCATAAGCTATAATATCTCCAGTAGCTAAATTTCTTGGAAGAGTTAAAAGTGGCATTCCAAGCTCATTTCTAGCAGCATTATGTCCTGCTAGAGAACCAGTTGTTATGGTTAAGGTATGTCCTACAAAAAGTCCACTTTTTTCTCCAACACAGAATAAATTATTATTCCCATTTTATCAATATGTCTTCTTACCGCTGGCTCTATTCTATTTACATTGTAAAGCCATGCATGTTCATGACCTGGAAAATCTATATTTTTGTGGAGTGTATTAGCATCAGTTATGTTGATTAAGTCTCCAGCTCCTAGGGCTATAAGCTCCTCTGCTGCTGTATATCTTCCATTATTCCTCATAATTCCGCCAACATTTCCAAGTCCTAGTAATAAATCTGTTTTTTCAATTATTTCAACTTCAGCTCCGGCTTTACGTGCAGAAATTGCAGCTGCACAACCAGACCAACCCCCGCCTATTATAACTATCTTCAATACAATCTTCTCCCTTCAAATATATATTTAGGACTGGTTTGCATCTTACACAGTCTTCGTAGTTTTTCATCATCATTCATAATAGTACAGCAACCACAAACTCCTTCTCCACAACACATTTTTTCGTTATTTGAACATGAAAATTCAATATCACTATTGTAAGCTTCTACAATTTTCATAATTTGATGACTAAGTACATCTGCGCTATCACAATGTACTAATGCCACATCACCCTTAGTTAAAATTCCTTCTAAAATCTTTCTACATTTTCCATCAAGGATTCCACCCATAAGTAATGTATTTGTTTTTATTACTTCCTTAGCATACTTTTTCAGTTCCTTTTCTATAAATACTGTGTCTAGAGTTCCCTCATCAAGAATTACTGTAATTGTATTTTCATTGTTATATAGCTTTTCCATAACAGGTACCATAGGTGCTTGACCTATCCCTCTACAAATTAGAACACAGTGTTGTCTTTTCATGCTAGTCATTGAGTGAAGTCCTAAAATCCCATTCCAAAATGGACCTTTAATTAAAACATGCTCATTTACATTTACATTTTTAAGTATCCTTGTTTTAAGTCCTTTTAATTCAATAGCTAAGGTAATAACATCATTTCCTGTATCACTATCCATAACACAAATAGGTGTATCAAAAGCTTGCTCACAATCCTCTTTTCTAATAAACACAAAGGAACCAGGGCCAACTAGTTCACTAGCTAGTTTTTTAGTAACTTTAACTTTTAATATCATAAGCTTTTCATTTACTAATTCCTTATCTATAATTTGAAATCTTTGATGCTTCCTTCCTTCCTTTGCCTTAAAATTGTTTTGCATAAATTCCTGATATATACACACTCCATTCCAATTTACACAGTCACAAAAGTCTTTGCCATCTAAGTGAGAACATAAAATACAATTTCCTGACTCAGCTAAATGACATGGACAATACTCACTTCCACAATCTATACAGTTATATGGTTCGTAGCCCATTACCTCTGCCTCCAAAATTACTATATTATCAGAGTATTTCATAAAAAATTATTTGCTACTATTTACATAAAAAAAACCAAGGTTTTTTACCTTGGTTTATCTTATTTATCTTTATTGATAATATATTTAATGTAATCCCATATTCCAATTTTTTCAATGTCCTCCCTAGGATGAAGTGTTATTGCATATTTAGAATTTAATTCATTGGTTATAGTGAGCATTCCGATATCATCTGTAGTTCTGATTGGTGTAGTTAACTCATATTTAGGTAGTACAACATTTTTGACTATTTTTTCATCCTTTCTAACAGGGAAAATTAAATCTTCTTCAGCAACTAATGGTATTCCTTCCTCTTTACCTCTAACATTTATATCTCCTATAACTTCTCCAGCTTCTATAATCTTTTTATATTCATAATTATCTTTTACATATTCATAAATTCTTTGACTTTCTTTCCATCTTGGCACACAATTTAATGTTACTACAATTATTTCATTTTTATCTAGTTTAAAAGAACTAACAAGACATTTTCCAGCCTGCCCGGTGTATCCAGTCTTAACTCCAGTACAATTAGGCTCTTGATATAAAAGTTTGTTTATATTTCTAAATTCCCTTGTAAATTCTACTCCTTCTTCTCCTGAAATTAATTTAGTAGATACGATTTTATTAAATTCATCAATTTCCTTAGCCTTTTTAGTTGCAATAGCTAAATCATAGGCCGAAGAATAATGGGAGTTACTATCTAGACCATGAGGAGATTCAAAATGACTATCTACCAGACCTATAGATACTGCAAATTCATTCATAACTTCACAGAACTTTTCTACAGACCCACTAGTTCCTTCTGCAATAGCAATGGCACAGTCATTACCTGACTTAAGCATAAGACCATATAAAAGTTCTCTTATAGTTATCTTATCTCCAGCCTTATATCCTACTGTAGAACCTCTTATAGCCGCAGCATTTTTAGATATTTCTACAACTCTATCTATATCTCCATATTCTAAAGCTACCAATGCAGTTATTATCTTTGTTGTACTTGCCATAGGTATAACATTATGAGCATTTTGATCAAATAAAATAGTTCCTGTAGCTGAATCTATAGCTATGGCAGAAACTGCATCTACTCTTATTGGAGCTGCATCTACACTTTTTATAGGAATACTAACCGTAGTAAATAAAAATATCAATAGAAAACAACATGCCCTTCTTTTCATCCTTTTACACTCCTAACTTAAATTTGTAACCTATTCTCAAATAGTTTTATTTTTTTATAAACCATGAATATATAAATCATAGTTGGATAGAATTGCAGATATAAAACTATGGAGGTTTAGTATACTAATGAAATATTTTTTATGGATTTTAGCCATAGTTATGCTGGTTTTATTATTTCCTATTCCAATAAAAATAACACTTATATATGCTAATGAAATTTTTACCTTAAAAATATATAATAAAGTGATAATTCCATCAAAAAGTAAAAAAGCTAAGGCTAAAAAGAAATACAAACCAAAAAATTATATAGAAACTCCTAATGAAGAAAAAATTTCAAAATTAAAAATTAAAGATGTAAAAGAAATAATAGAGCTTTTTATTAATTTTAAATTTAAATTTACTATACGTACTAATATAAAAATAGATTACGCTATAGAAGATGCTGCTATAAATGCTATAACTTATGGTTTTTTATATCAAATCACAGCATTTATTTCAACAATTTTAAATCTATTTTTTAAAGTTAAAAAATTTACCCCTACTATAAATATTAAATATAATAAAAATTTCTTTAAATTTAAAAGTACTAGTATAATTTTTATAAATATAGCAAAAATTATATATATAGTTATAGCAATTTTTTATCATTATATCGAAGGTAGAAAAGCTTCTTCCTTTGATAAAGTCAATTTAAAGGAGGAATTTTGATGGATAGTCATCCAATAGAAAATTTAATGAAGTCAACTATGGAAAATATTAAAAATATGATTGATGTGGATACAGTTATTGGTAATCCCGTAAGTGCACCTGATGGTACCACAATCATTCCAATCTCTAAGGTATCCTTTGGTTTTGCCTCAGGTGGAAGTGAATTTAAGGATACTAACTTAGATTCCTCTAATAGGTATCCATTTGCTGGTGGATCTGGTGCAGGAATCTCATTGAAACCAGTGGGGTTCTTGGTAGTACAAAAAAATACTATAAGATTTCTTTCTGTAACTGATTACAACCCATACGATAAGATAATCGATGCAATGCCTCAAGCCGTTGATATGATTTCTGGGCTTTTTAATAAAGATAAGGTCAATAATGATAATCATTCAGAAGTCTACAATCCATGTGAACCTTGCGATTAACTCTAAATAAAAAGGCTGTCTTAAAATAATTCACTAATCTTTGTCTGATGTTGAGGGTGTACTTTAACAATATAAGTACACCCCCAACACTGACTTAAGATTTAGTTTTTATTTTAGATACAGCCTATATCCTATATACACTAAAAAAATATTTATATTAAAGTTAAATTTTATTTTCTTCAATATCCTTTTCTTCTAATTCTACTAGCTCTTCATCTTCTATAAAATCATCTAAAGATGGTAATTCACCTAAGGATGTAAAATCAAAATGCTTTAAGAATTCATCAGTAGTAACATAAAGATTTGGTCTTCCTATAACATTTTTCTTTCCTGATTCCTTTATAAGTCCTTTTTCTACTAAAGTGCTAATAGCTCTATCACTTTTAACCCCTCTTATATCTTCAATCTCTACCCTAGTTATAGGTTGCTTATAGGCAATTATAGATAGGGTTTCAAGAGCAGCCCTAGATAAGGATTGTCTAATGTTTGTCTTTAATAACATTTGAATATGATCGCTATTTATAGGTTTTGTACCAAGTTGATAAGCCTTATTGATGCATATTAGCTTAATTCCCCTAGATTCATCTCTTTCATATACCTTTTCCAAAACCTTTAAAAGTTCTATAGCAAACTCTGCTGAGCATTCTAAAATACTTGCTATAGTGTCTATTTCCAACGGGTCTCCAGTTGCATATAATAAAGACTCTATTATAGAAAAATATCTTGCATATTTAGATTCATCTATAAAATAATTTAACTGATGTTCTGACTCCTGAAGAACCTCTTCTATTTTATTTCTAGGATTAATATCTATACTTCCATCTTCTTTATTTGCTTTACTTAAACTTTCATCATTAATTTCTATATCATCATGATTTAAATTAGTATATTTATTCATTCCCCATCACTCCCTCTAAATATATCTCACCAAAGTTTCCATGCTGAACTACTTGTACATCCTTCAGCTTTATTAACTCTAACAAGGCTAAGAAGGTTACAATGATTTCTGTTTTACTTTTGCTTTCCTTTATTATACTAGAGAATGTAGTATTTTTACTCTGCACTAAAACGTCTTTTAAGTAATCCATTTTATCTTCTATTTTAAACACCTCAACCTGCACTCTATCTTCTATGTTGAAGGTTTCATTCATCTTATTTTTATATATCTCCATTAGTTCAATATACATATTATATAAATCCATCATGGTTATGCCCTTAAGTAACTCTTTGGCATCTTGCTTTTTTTCCCTGGTATCTTCAATTATTTCAGGTCTTTTAGTAAATATAATGCCTGTATTCATTTGTCTTTTACCTAGAAATTCAGCTACATTTTTAAATTTTTTGTATTGCACTAATTTATCTATAAGCTCTTGTGTATCATCAACCTCTTCAACCTCTGGTTCCTTATTTTTAGGAAGTAATACCTTAGACTTTAATTCAATTAATGTAGTAGCCATAACAATAAATTCTGAGGCAATGTCTAAATCCAATTCCTTCATTTCATTTAGATATCCTATGAATTGATTTGTTATATCCAAAATACTTATATTATATATATCCATTTGATTCTTTTTTATTAAGTGTAATAAAAGGTCAAATGGCCCCTCAAAATTTGAAGTTTTAATTGTTAATGCCATAGTTTCACCTTCCTTACAATAAAATTATCTGCACACTAAAAGCTACAATATATCTCTTAGCATAAAAACACTCATTATAAATTATACTCTAAATTTAGTTAAAATTACAATAGTAAAAATAACTATTTTCAATTATGACAATTATTATTTTGAAATATAAAACAATATTAAATAACCTTAAAATAAAAAATCACCCTAAACACTTTAGAGTGATTTTTTATATCAGCTTAATACATTTGGGGTTGTATATTGTAACTGATAACTATAGCACTTAACTGAATTTTAAATTAGCCTTTACATATATATTTTTTACAGATATTTAAATTTTATTCTCTTAATTTAATTATTAAATATGTTTTTATCCGATGACTACCAGCTCTAATACTTCACCTTCTTTAGGATGATAGTAAAGAGCTGCTACGTCCCTGGATAACGATTTCTAACCTTCGAAGAAGCTAAGAATTCTGTTAATCCGATGACTACCAGCTCTAATACTCCACCTTCTTTAGGATGATAGTAAAGAGCTGCTACGTCTCTGGATAACAAAATTCCTCCTAAAGGACAACGACTTCTAAATATCAAAAACACTGATACTTAGAAGTCTGTTAGCAAGCTTCAGTGGGAGGAAAATTCCCTCTGAAGCAAAGAACTCTGTTTATATTGAATGATCAAATATATTTGATAATATATCTTTAATATTTTTAAAGAACTGTGATTGTTTTACTTCCCTATCACTATATAATTCTACTTTTCCTAATAATTCATCTCCATTATAAACTTCACAATATCCAACCACATCACCAGCATTTATTTTCTTCAGTTCAGGATTAATATTTACTTTCTTTGTTAATTCTTCCTCTCCGCCTTTTTCGATGGTTACTTTCAAATCATCCTTTGCTTTTGCTATAAAGAAAGAATCACCTTTTTTATTTAATGGAATTTGTTGCACATCACAATCCTTAGCTACTATAGTTTTGCTTTGGTATTTGGAAAATCCAAAATCCATAAGCTTACTTGCATCTGCATTTCTTTGCTTAAAAGAAGGTGCTCCCATTATTACTGCAAGCATTCTTACGTTATCTCTAGTTGCTGTGGAAGATATACAATACATAGCTTCTTGTGTAAACCCTGTTTTAAGTCCATCACACCCTTTATAAANNTAATTCAATTGGTGTTTTTCTACCTTCTGATATAGTTTCCATATATATAGATGAATAATTTAAAATAGTCGGGTGTTTTAGAAGCTCTCTAGACATTATAGAAATATCTCTAGCAGTACTTAAATGTCCTGATGCACTTAGACCTGTAGAATTTTCAAAATGAGTATTATTCATTCCAAGTTCCTTAGCTCTTTCATTCATTTTTACTGCAAAAGCTTCTTCACTACCTTCTAAAAATTCTGCCATGGCAACTGCTGCATCATTTCCGGATGCTATAGCTATGCCTTTTAGAATTTCTTCTACGGTTCTTACTTCTCCAGTATCCAATATCATACTACTACCGCCCATGGATTTAACCTTTTCACTACAAACTATTTTATCTTGAAGAGTTATTCTTCCATCATCTATAGCTTCCATAGCAAGTAACATAGTCATTATCTTCGTAACCGAAGCAGGCGCAAACTGTTCATCTGCATTTTTTTCGTATATAACATTTCCTGAATTAGGCTCTAATAGTATTACGGATTTTGCCTGTGGCTCAAATCCTACTACATTATCTGCAGGCTCATTTTTTATTTCATCATCAGCAAAGGCTGTTGGAAGGATTATAGCCTGNNATTTATTCTTTTTCATAACCAACCTCCAAAACAATTATTATGAGGTTATTTTTACCTCAATCTTAAAAATTATCCTAGAAATTTAGAAATTTTATTTTCTAAACTTTCTTCCTAATTAGAGTTCCCTAATATAGAATTTATATCCTCAAGCTGTAGAAATTACTTTTTATAAATAAAATAAGCTATATAAAATAATTTTTAAGTTATTTTATATAGCTTTCTTTAATGTTAATATTTGCTAACTAATTACTTCATGAATTAGTGGTATATCATTTTTATAACCTTCAACTATTTCATAGTTTTTTAAGATGCCATTATTAGCTTTTTCAATAAGATTTTCGTTATTACTATGTATATATGCTATAGTGTCACCCTTTTCCACTTTATCACCACGTTTTTTATTTAAAACTATTCCCACTGCTAAATCTATTTTACTTTCTTTAGTAGCTCTTCCTGCTCCAAGTTCCATTGCAACTATTCCTAAGTTTTCAGCATGAATTTTTTTAACCACTCCACTATTTTCTGCAATTACTGGTACTACATACTTAGCTTTAGGTAATAAATCTGTGTTGTCTATACAAGCTATATCTCCACCTTGAGCATTAACAAATTCTTTAAGCTTCTCTATAGCTGCTCCTGAAGTTATAGTTTCTTTTAACATAGCTTCAGCTTCCTCTGCAGTGCTTGCTTTTCCTGCTAACATTACCATACGACTTCCTAAAACTAAAGAAAGTTTTAATAAGTCCTCAGGACCATTACCTTTCAATGTATTTATGGCTTCTTCTACTTCTAAAGCATTACCTATAGCTAATCCTAATGGTTGGTCCATATCAGAAATTACTGCCATAGTATTACGTCCAATATGTTTTCCTATAGAAACCATTTCTGTAGCCAATTCCTTAGCAGATTCTGTATTCTTCATGAAAGCTCCATCTCCAACCTTAACATCTAAAACTATAGCCNNCTATAGCATCAGCTCCTGAAGCTATTTTCTTGCTCATAATACTAGATGCAATTAGAGAAACATTATCAACGGTTGCTGTAACATCTCTTAAAGCATATAACTTCTTATCAGCTGGAGCTAAGTCTCCAGTCTGACCACCCACAGCAATTTTAATAGTATTAACGTTATTAATGAATCTTTCTGTTGGCATTTCTACAGAAAAACCTTTGAAAGCTTCTAACTTATCTATGGTTCCACCGGTATGACCTAGGCCTCTACCAGACATCTTAGCCACTGGTATTCCTAGTGCTGCTACCATAGGTGTAAGCACTAAAGTCGTAGTATCTCCTACTCCTCCAGTACTATGCTTATCTACCTTAACTCCTTGAATTTCACTTAAATCTAACATATCTCCAGAATGTACCATTGCCATAGTTAAATCTGAAGTTTCTCTCTTATTCATTTTCTGAAAATATATAGCCATTAAAAGAGCTGAAACTTGATAATCTGGAATTTCACCCTTTGTATAGTTCTCTACAAAATAATTTATTTCCTCTGTGGAAAGCTCTCCACCATTTCTCTTTCTTAGAATCAAATCATACATTCTCATAAAAACACACCCCGTTCTATACCTTTATATTTAATTTAAGTGATAAATGGTCCACACTATTATAATTCTCTAACTATGCCTTTAACTAAAGAAACAAATTTTGATTTTACTTTAGCAGAAGTTTCTATTACTTCTTCATGGTTTAGTGGCTGGTCTAATATTCCAGCTGCCATGTTAGTTATGCATGAAATTCCTAGTATTCTAATACCGCAATGATTTGCTGCAATAACTTCAGGAACCGTTGACATTCCAACTGCATCAGCACCTAGTATTCTTGCCATTCTTACCTCTGCTGGAGTTTCATATACTGGACCTGTGAACATCATATAAACCCCTTCTTTTAATTCTATATCAAGAGATACTCCAACTTCTTTAGCTAGCTTTAAATATTCTCTATCGTAAGCTGTAGACATATCTGGGAACCTTGCGCCTATTTCTTCTTCATTTTTACCTATAAGTGGATTTGTACCTGCAAAGTTTATATGATCTGTAATCATCATTAAATCACCTGGTACAAAGCTAGTATTAACGCCACCACAAGCGTTAGTTACTATTAAAGACTTAACACCTAAATATTTCATAATGTGGATTGGAAGTGCTAATACACTCATAGGATGACCTTCATAATAATGAAATCTACCTTGCATCATGATAACTTTTTTACCTTCTAAAGTTCCACATACAAATTGTCCTGCATGACCTTGTACTGTAGATACTGGAAGATTAGGTACTTCTGAATACTTCACTACTACTCTATCTTCAACCTTATCAGCCATATCACCAAGACCAGATCCTAATATAATACCTATTTCTGGTTCAAAGCATAACTTAGTTTTTATATACTCTACACTTTCATTGATTGATTTAATATCCATAAAAATTTCTCCTTTTATTCACATGTTGTATAATTTTATTTAGTTATATTTTATAATATCAGCTAATTAATTTATCCTTCTATCTTTTGTTCGACTAGTTAGTTAAATAAATTAGATTAACAACAAATTACAATATATTATTACCCTTTAGTAATTTATATATTGTAATTTGTGTATTAAAATTTTTATTATCCCTTTTATCTTTGCATTTTTAGTTTATCTAAAACTTTTTTTAATTTAGATTATTAATTATACAATTAAATCCTTAAAGCTCTTTCCTACTAAATCATTTTCAATGCCAAGCAGGTCTAATACGGTTTTACCTATATCGCAGAATCCATTTCTAGTTCCAAGATCTATATCTTCTTTAAGATTTCTTCCATATACAATTACAGGTACATATTCTCTTGAATGGTCTGTACCCTCTGTAGCTGGATCACATCCATGATCTGCAGTAATGATTAATACATCATTATTTCCCAAAGCTTCTTTAATTTCTGGTAATCTATCATCAAATTCTTCTAAAGCCTTAGCATATCCTTCCACATCATTTCTATGTCCAAATTTCATATCGAAATCTACTAAGTTTGTAAATATGAATCCGTTAGAATGAGACTTCATCATTTGTATAGTTTTATCAACGCCATCCATATTATCCTTTATAGATACTGATTCCGTAACACCTTTTCCTGTAAATATATCTTTAATTTTACCTACAGCTGCCATAGGTAAGCCAGCTTCACTGACATACTCAAGAGCAGTCTTGTTAAAAGGTTCTAGTGCATAATCATGTCTATTAGCTGTTCTTACAAACTCACCTTTTTTCATACCTTTAAAAGGTCGAGCAATTACTCTACCTACCATCTTATCTCCAACTAGCATTTCTCTTGCAATTTGGCACATCTTATATAATTCCTCTAAAGGTATTACATCTTCATTAGCTGCAATTTGAAATACGCTATCTGCCGAAGTGTAGATTATAGGATATCCTGTTCTTATATGTTCTTCTCCTAATTCTTCAATAATGGCTGTACCAGAAGCAACTACATTTCCCAAAGTCTTTCTTCCTATTTTAGCTTCAAATTCATCCATTATTTCTTTTGGAAAACCATTAGGATAAGTTTGAAGAGGTGTTTCTAAAATTACTCCTGCCATTTCCCAATGTCCTGTAATTGTATCCTTTCCTTTTGAAAGTTCACTACATCTTCCATATATACCTTCTGGATTTTCACACTTAATAAGATTTTCCATACCTTCTATAGAACCAATTCCTAAAGCTTCTAAGTTTGGAATAGAAAAACCTTTAACATGTTTTGCTATATTGCCTAAAGTATTACTACCTTTATCTCCATAAAGCTCTGCATCTGGAAGTTCTCCAATACCAACACTATCGAGCACAACTAAAACTACTTTTCTATCCATGATATACTTCCTTTCTTCTTAGTCACTGATATATTATATTTTACCACAGATGTTTCAAAATATATAACTAAATAAAATAAATTATGTGTCACTGCTAAATTTCCATCTATTTTAGCAATGGCACATAATATAATAGTACATGATTATTGAAATATGTCAATTTATTAGTAGAATTTTTTATCTATACTTTCCCTTTATCTCAATATAGAATTAAATATATAAATATAATTATATATTATTTCTAAAGGTTTTATTAGTTGACCACCTACTAAAATACTATTTTCATAAGTTCCAGGTTGATTATAAAAATAATTCAGTACATGGTCTAATATATTAGGCAAAACTCCACCCATAACAAATATAACTATAAAGCACTCTGCATATATAATTAAGA
>DKGY01000082.1:44478-61944 GCA_002453475.1 Clostridium sp. UBA6758
AGGTGTTATAAAAGACTCAAATAAAAACCCAATAAACATAACTCCGGTGACAATTAAAAACATCATAGTATAACTTCTTACCGAACCACTATTAGGCGAATATTTCTTTGTAAATTTTTCTTTTACTATACCTATAGAGAACTCAATAGATAGTACAGATAAAAATATTAAACATGGTATATATATAAGGTTTTGTGGTAAAACCCCTAAAAGTGATAGCAATAATCCTTTTTCTTTTAATCCATACATGAAAAAACTAAAAGTAAATCCTAAAGAAAACCCTTTGTAAATATTAATCAAAATGATTATTGGAAGTCCTACCACTGTTAATCCTAAGAACCAAAATCCAATTATAATAGGTAAATTATTTTTTAAAGTACCTATTAATATTTCTTTATTAGATAATCCATCTAAAGTTGATGATGAACCAAAAGCAGTTATATAGTTAATTAGGGTACTCTTGTCCACATCCCCCATATATTTAACACAGTATAGCCCTAGAATCATTCCAGTGGCCATAAATAATATTGTTAATAAATACATCCAAATATTTTCATAAAAATGTTTATTAAAACTATCTATTAAGCTTCTAAATGTCATACATATTCCCCCTTAGTTTATTTAAGAATTAATTTATATCTATGCCTTAACTAAGGGTAATATTCCACTGTATTTAAATTTTATAAGTATGCTAAAGCTGCAATAGTCTTTCCGTCTATAACTTTTCCACTTTTAACCATTTCTTTAATTTTATTTATACTATATGATTTTACATTTATAAACTCATCATCATCTCTATTGGCTTCACCCTTAACTAACTCAGTAGCCTTATATAAATATATGTATTCATCTGTAAATCCAGGTGCAGTAGCTATTTTACCTAGGTACTCAAAATTTTTAGCCCTATATCCTGTTTCTTCTTCTAATTCTCTAATACCACAAATCTTAATCTCTTCTCCCTTTTCTATTTTCCCAGCTGGTATTTCTAAAATTGTTCTATCTATAGCTTTTCTAAACTGCTCTACCATAAGTATAGTATCCGAATCCAAATAAGCCACTATACCAACTGCTCCAGGATGTTCAACAAGTTCTCTTCTTCCTACTTTGCCATTAGGAAGTTCCACTTGCTGCACTTTTAAATTTATTACTGTTCCTTTATACTTATATTCTTCACTAATAGTTTTCTCAAAAAGTTTCATAATCATCTCTCCTCATAATATATAATAGTCTGTCATATATAAAATAGACATCTCCAATTCTTTTAAATTGAAAGATGTCTATAAAATTAAATAGTATTATTTTAGCCTACTTTATTTTTAAGTCTTAATTTATCTGCTACCATTGCAATAAACTCACTATTATCCCAAGCCCAAACCTAGCCATATCAACGTTTTACAGTATTTACGCACCAACAAACCATATCATTTTATCTATAAACATAATTCAATTTGTTGAACTCATTTTAATTAGTTTATTGCATTATTTATACTATAAATTATATTCTAGTTATAATGTGAAATCAAGAACTATATTTTACTATGCACTTCTTTTTCTAACTGGTCTAGTCAATCTTTCGCCTCTATCTCCTCTAATATATCTCATTTCTAAAACCTCTCTATTTATATCTGTTATTTCTACTAATTCAGTTAAAGTTAGAATTTTTCCTTCATATAATATATGTATATTATTTCTCTTATTATTTAAGTTGCTCTACCAAGTCCTTTTGGGTTATGGAGTTGGAATTATTCAAACTTGCTCTATCTCTTCCATTTTTAATTCCATAAATTTTTTTTCATATGAATCACCAATATATAATATCATCAATATTATTCTTTGAACATTTCATATTCCTCTTCTAGTATTTCTTTAAAATTTAAAATTTTGTAGTAACCATATCCATCTGATTTTTTAAACAATTCATCTTTAAATGGATGAGTTGTAGTTACTGTATTTTCAAAACCAACATCCTTATTTATATTATTTTTATAAACATAACTTACCCAATAATACTTTTTATCCATATCAACACTTCCCTTAAATTTTTAGATTTTATTTAGTATAAAAATACCGCATATTCACGTCGAATAATATGGTAGTTTAGAAAAATATTTTGCTTGAATTTATTACATTATTTAAATACACATTCTATCTTATACCAAGTTTTATTATAAAATCATCAATAAAGAGCATAATTGTTGCAATCCCCATGAAAGTCATACAAAAATTAAATATGCCTAAAGATATAACATATCTATAATTCCTATCATCAAAATATATATCATTCATCGAATAGCAACGAAAATATTTTGGTATAAACTTATTTAATAATTCTGAACAAAGAGATACTAAACTAATTATAAGAAATAAAGAGTAGCTATTTTTCTCCCCCAAAAACTGCCCAGTTTTTATCCACTTTATTATAGTTAAAACTATCAGTATAGAAATAAAAATTTTATACTTTATTTTTAACATTTTTTTGATAAGGTAAAATTTCTTTCTGCCATATACATCATACCTAATAATAGCAAAATTAAACTCCAGCCTATTATATTGCTCCAAATTCTATTCATATTATTCCTTTCTACCTAAGCCATGAACTAGTTTTCTTGTATAGAATTAATCAGTTTACCATATTATAACATGTTATCCAACACCACATATCCATTTCTGAATAGTACGGTGTTTGAGAAATTATTTAATTTTATACTGTGTTATTAGTTACAAGAATGTTGTACAAATTCTAATATGGCAACGAACCGAAAGACTTTGTTACATCAAATTGAGATTATAAGTTATTTTCATCTAAGTATTTTTTTGCTTTTTTTATTGCTATTAATTCTCTTTGCTTTATATATTCTTCATACTCGTTTTCTTCCTCAAGAATTTTTATAGCCTTATCTATTGAGTACCATTCTACTTGATACCCTTGTTCTAATTCATCTGGCATAAAATTATGCTCTCCAATTTCTCCAACTACTTTTGTGAGATAAAAATATGTAATTTGCTTCATTTTTCTTTCTTGTAAGTTTTCAACGACTATACCTAAGTCACTAATGATTTGAACATTTGCACCTGTTTCTTCTTTTAATTCTCGATACAAAGCTTCTTCTATATTTTCTTTTAAATCTACTCCACCACCTGGTAACATATGAAAATACATGTTTGTTAAATTCATTAGAATTATTTCTTTTTTATCATTTAACACTATACCTGCAGCTCTATTTCTTTCTCTAAAACCACTATTTATTGTTTCTCCCAAAGTATTTAATTTTTTCATTTACTTTCACCCTTTCCCCAATGGAAATTTATGAATTACAAGTTTCATCCAGTTGTACATATTATATTATAATATAGAATCAATTTAAGAAAATTATACCATACTATATTGTATATTTATCTATATATTTCATAAATTTAGTAACTAATACTTCTAATACCGTACTATTCAATTTTCAAAGAATAACTTTATTAAAAACATTAAACTTATTTATATTTACTATAAAATATAGTAAGATAAGCTTGTAAGTTTCTGTATTCTAACTATTTGATTTTTAATTCTCTCTTTTGCGGTTTAGAATTGATTCTATATGTTAGAATAGCTAGTATAGTAGTCAAACTACTATTTTGTTTATTATCCATCTTCTTAATAACTTACCATCTCATTACTGTAAAAACTATTCTACCTTTTTTACCTTTAGTTTTATCTGCTTTTAAATATATAGTTCTTCTATCAAAGTCCACAGCAACTATATAAAGGCTTAAAGTATCGCTCAATCTCATCCCTGTATCCATTAAAAATTGCAAAATAACATAATCTCCATATTATAGAAATAGTGTTAAATATAAGGACTTTAGGATTTTATGTAAACATATTTTCTTCATCTTCTAAATACTTAGCAAACAATTTTAAAGTACTTTCGTATAACTTCATTGTCTTTTTACTTAAATCCTTATTTGTGCGATAAATCATAAAATCTTCTATTATATCTTCAAATGTATAAATTTTTTTAGTTATTCTTAGCATAAAAATAGACATCTCCAATTCTTTTAAATTGAAAGATGTCTATAAAATTAAATAGTATTATTTTAGCCTACTTTATTTTTAAGTCTTAGCTTGTCTGCTACCATTGCAATGAACTCACTATTAGTTGGTTTACCTTTTTCATTGTGAATAGTATATCCAAATAACTTATTAATAGTATCAACTTGTCCTCTACTCCAAGCTACTTCAATAGCATGTCTTATAGCTCTTTCTACTCTACTTGCAGTAGTATTATATTTTTTAGCTATAGCTGGATATAGCTCTTTAGTTACTGCTGACAATAATTCTATATCATTTACAACTAAAGTTATAGCTTCTCTTAAATACATATACCCTTTAATATGAGCTGGTACTCCAATTTCATGAATGATATTGGTAATTTCTGATTCTAAATCCATAGATCCGTTGTTTGATTTTGGTTTAACATCCATCATTGATGATGATGAACTTGTAGTACTAGAAACTGATGCTTTTCTAACTGAATCACTTGATATAGAATTATTAAACATATCTCTAATTCTATTAGATAATACGTCCATATCAAAAGGCTTAACTACATAATAATCAGCTCCTAAAGATATAGCTCTTTGAGTTATTTTGTCTTGACCTACTGCTGATAATATAATTATTCTTGGCATAGGATTTAAGTTCATTGTATTTAATCTTTCAAGAACTCCTAATCCATCTAGGTGAGGCATTATGATGTCCAGAACTACTAAATCAGGGTTGGTTTGTTCAATAAGTTCTAAAACCTCTACTCCATCTTTCGCTACACCTACTACGTTGATGTCCTTTTGACTTAAAAAGTAATCACTTAAAATATTGCAAAACTCCTTATTATCATCTGCAATTAGCACATTAATGCTTCTTTGCTCCATTCTACAACTCCCCTTTTTGTAATTTTTACCATATCATAAATATATAATTTCGACAAAAGTAATAAAACTCCTTCTACTACCTAAAAAAAAATAAATTTTTTTAAAATTCAACCTTTTCTTATATTATAACATTATTTTGAGTCAAATAAAAACAACCTATTATAATTTTGTATAAATAGATTGTTTTTATTTAATACTTAATTACTATTTTTATTATTTTATGGTGTTTTACACTATTTTTCAAGTATATTTGATATATTTTATTTATTTCCTAATATCTACTTCATTTATCATCCAATCCATATATATTCCATATCCAGTATCTGGTTTATTTACAAGAACATGAGTTACAGCACCTACTATTTTGTTATTTTGAATTATAGGACTTCCACTCATTCCTTGAATGATACCACCAGTTTTCTCCAAACACGATGGGTCCGTAACTTTTATTACCATACTTTTACCATTTGGCTCATCTTGATTTAATAATTTTTCTATCATTATGTCAAATAATTCAGGTTCTTCTCCATCTATAGTTGTAAGAATGTGCGCTTTTCCTACCTTTACCTCATCTTTAAATCCAACTTTCATAGGCTTATTAAAATTATTGCATATTAAATTATCATTACCTTCTCCAAAAACTCCTACTGGAGTATTTAAAATAATTTTTCCTAGTGCTTTATTATTATCTGTAAAAATTCCCCTAAGCTCACCTGGACTACCTTTTGCTCCTTTTCTTACGGATACAATATTAGAATCTACAATTTCACCTTTTCCAACGGTCATAATTGTATTGGTATCCATATCTGTTATAGGATGTCCTAATGCTCCAAACTTCCCACTTTCTTTGTGATAAAAAGTTAAAGTTCCTACTCCTGCCACAGAATCTCTAACCCATAATCCTATTTTATAGTTTTCATCCTTTTTACTGATCACTGGATTAACTATAAAATTCATTTCTTCTCCTTTTCTACTTACTGTAACTTTAATCTTATCTCCTTTGTTTCTATTTACATAAGTAGCTATATCCTCAGCACTCTTTATTGTTTCATTATTAATCTTTATAATACTATCTCCTATAGCTATTCCTGCAACAGCAGCAGGACTTTGAACCTTATTACCATCTACTTCAATATCTGACAAAGCAATGACAAGAGCGCCCTTTGTATTAATTTTAATTCCTAAGGGTTTTCCTCCTGGATAAACCATAATATCGGAGGTTTTAGCATAATTAACCTTTTTTAGACTAGTAGCTTCTGAAAAATTTAATTTATAGTCCATAGCACTTGAATAATTATTTATTGAAGGCACTGCTTCATCAAAATATCTATTTACTATATCAGTATAGCAACTTATAGATATTAATATGAAGATTGTAGTAAATATCAAGGATAAAATATTACTAAATTTTTTCATAATGCTTTACCTCCTGTAAAGAATGTTTAACTTTAATTTTCCCCTATGAGAAATTTTTATGTTAGAGTTCTTTTTCTTTTAAACCCAAAAAGATTTCCTAATTGAATTTTTTAGAACACGAAAATAAAACACTATAAACTAAAGTTATACTTAGTTTATAGTGTTAAACATTTTTATCGTATATATTCACAATTTAATTTTTATTTTTTAAATTTTATATTAAAATATAAGGTATTTTCTTAACATCTTAATTCACTTTTTATTTCTTTTGCTTTTGAAATCATCTCTCGTGCATTTTCAATAGTTAGAGCTGTAACTTCACTACCACCAATTATTCTAGCTACTTCTTGCTCTACTTCATCATCCTTTAGTTTCTTCACCTTTGTAAACGTATTTACCTCATTGCTGTTTTTTTCAATTAAATAATTTGCATCTGCTAATGCTGCAATTTGAGGTAAATGGGTTATACAAAATACTTGGTGAGCTTCAGAAATAAGCACCATCTTTTCTCCTACTCTTTGAGCTATCCTACCACTTATGCCAGTATCTACTTCATCAAATATTACAGATGGAATTTGGTCTTTATCTACAAATACAGTTTTAAGAGCTAACATAATTCTTGATAATTCTCCACCTGAAACCACTTCTTCTAAAGGCTGTAGTGGCTGTCCAGGATTAGTTGAAATGTTGAACTGTATTTTATCTCTTCCTTTAGAATTAAGATTATCTGCATATGCTACATCTATTTTAAATCTACTTTTTTCAAGCCCTACATAATCTAATTCTTTTTTTATCTCTTTCTCTAACGATTCACTTATTCTTAATCTTATGTTATGTAACTCTTCAGCTATTTCTGTTAATTTTTCATATAACTTTTTCTTTTCTTTTAATAGTTCTTCTATAATATCTCCACTGTTTATCAACTCATAATATTGTTCTTCGATATGATTTTTATAAACTAGCACATCTTCTAAAGTAGGTCCATATTTCTTTTTACAAGCAGATAATTGATACATTCTAGAATTTATAAATTCTAATTCTCCTATGTCGTAGTCTGTATTATCCTTTAAGTCACTAACGGTTCTAGTATTATCCTCTAACAAGTAATATGATTCTTCCAAAGAGTCTACTATTGGCTTAACGTCTTCATGATGAGCTTCAATAGATTTAAGTTCTCTAATTACATACATTAATGAATCTATAATAGAAATCCTACTTTCATCATTTTCTTTAAGCAGAATATAACTTTTTTCTAAAGCTTTTTTGAGTTTTTCTCCATTAGAGAGCATATTAAATTTCTTTGATAATTCCTCATCTTCACCGATTTTAGGTTTTATACTATTAATTTCATCCATCTGAAACTTTAGAAAATCAATTTTCTTCTCTCTTTCTCCATCGTTACCTTGAAGTCTATTTACTTTTTCTTCAACCTCACCATATTTCAAATAAAATTTATCGTATTCTTTAAGCTTATTAACTAATAAATCTTGTCCAAATGAGTCTATATAATTTATGTGATTTGAACTATCTAATAGATTTTGGTTTTCATGTTGACCATGAATATCAATTAAAGTTTCACTAACCTGCTTTATCTTAGAGAGAAGTAAAGATTTATTGTTTACCTTTGCTATAGTTTTACCTGAGTGAAAACTTTCCCTACTAAGTATTACTATTCCCTCATCACTTATATCTAATTCTTTTAAAATATCCCTAGTTCTTTGATTTTCAATAGAAAAAACTGCTTCCACCACAGTTTTATCTTCTCCTACCCTTATTAAGTTCTTATTAAATTTACCGCCAAGAACAAAGCTAATTGCATCAATTAATATAGATTTACCTGCTCCTGTTTCTCCTGATAAAACATTAAATCCCCTAGAAAAATCTATGGATAGTTTTTCTATAAGAGCAAAGTTCATAATATTAAGTTGTAAAAGCATTTATACCATTCCTCATTTACTTTATTAATTTTTCTATTTCTAATTTAAGTTCATCGGCTTTTTCATCTGTCCTTACCAAAATAAATATAGTATTATCTCCAGCTATTGTTCCAGCTATTCCCTCTAACTTAAAAGAGTCAATTGCTTCAGCGGCAACTTGAGCTGATGCTGTAATTGTCTTTACTACTAAAATTTTGTCTACCTTTTCAACAGATATAGCTGTATTAGAAAATATGTATGACAATGCACTAATAGTTGAATTATTATTTGTATTTACCTGTGCATACTTGTATCTTCCTGTATGAGATAAAGTTTTTATTAAATTTAGCTCTTTTATATCTCTCGATACTGTTGCCTGGGTAACATTTATATTTCTAGCTCTTAATCTATCAGCTAAATCATCTTGAGTTTCAATATCTTCATTTTTTATTATCTCTAATATTACACTATGGCGATTTTCTTTCATCAATTTTCTCCTCACAATCCATAGATCTTGAAATTATTTTTGTTCTTAATATTTTAAAATAATCATAATCCTTAAATTGAACAATCTTACATTTATCTTCAATTGTTTCAATTATCATCTCATTGTATTTATCTGATTCTAATTCTAAATGCCCATCACAGGTTAAGAATACGTTATCTTCATTGGTATTTAATATTATCTTTATCTTATTATGAGGGTCTAAAATAATAGTTTTCACTCCATTTGATATAGGACAAATGGGAGTTAAACTTATTAAATCCATAGTTGGATAAATTATGGGTCCCCCTGCTGATAAAGAATAGGCTGTAGAGCCTGTAGGTGTAGATACTATTAATCCATCAGCTTTATAGCTACTATAAAAGCTTTCATCTACAAATATATTATAAGTCAACATTCTGCTTAAAATCCCCTTGGTTATAACTATATCATTTAAAGCTACATGAACATTCTCACTATCCTTTTTGGGGATTGTGACCTTTATCATCATTCTTTCCATGATTTTAAATTCCTTATTTTTAAGCTTTTTAATAGCTTCACTAAACTCTGTTAGTTCTACACTAGATAAGAACCCTAAATGTCCTATATTAACTCCAAGGATTGGCACTCCATATTTATATATCTTTCTTGCTGCTCTTAAGATAGTTCCATCTCCGCCCAAGGTAACAAGTATATCTAATTTTTTATTTTCTTCTAGCTCCAATCCCTCAGCATCTTTAAATATATGTAATTCACTTTCAGGAAATTCTTTCTTTATTATATCATGAACATAGTTTAGTATTGAATTATTCTTATCTTTAGATGAATTAATGTTAATACCTATACTCTTCATATATCCTCCACAGTAAGTTTTTCATGAGCATTTTTTACAATGTTTCCTATGCTATTGCTATTAAAATTTCCTATTCTATTAAAATCTTTAGTAAAATTAATCAGATATTCTATATTTCCATTAGGCCCCTTAATACCTGAGTAAGTTAAATTCAATATATTAATGTGATTCTCCTTTAAAAAGGTTACCACATTTAAAATAACTTCCTCATGGATTTTACTATCCTTCACTACACCTTTTTTAGATACTTTTCCTCTACCAGCTTCAAACTGAGGTTTTATAAGCGCTACCACTTCTCCGACTTCCTTTAAAAGTGGAATCACATGTGGTATTACTTTCTCTAATGAAATGAATGATACATCTATAGATGCAAAATCACAGGGTTCACCAATTTGTTCTATAGTAAGATTCCTTACATTTGTACCTTCCATAGAAACAACTCTTTTATCCCCTTTAAGTTTTTCTGCTAACTGATCTTTTCCTACATCTATTGCATATACCTTAATAGCTCCACTTGTAAGCATACATTCTGTAAAACCACCAGTAGATGCTCCTATATCTAAACATTTAAGCCCTTTAAGATTTATATTAAAATCTTTAAGGGCCTTTTCTAATTTAAGTCCACCTCTACTTACATAGGGAATTACTTCACCATGCATTTCAATTTCAGCAGTTTCTTCAACTTTTAGCCCACATTTTCTTTCTTCTTTTCCATTGACATATATTTTTCCAGATAAAATATATTCTCTAGCCTTTTCACGAGAAATTGCTAATTGCTTTCTTACTACTAATAAATCTAATCTAACTCTTTCTTGTAACATGCTTACTCCTTAGTTAAAAAATCCTCTATACTACTACAAATTCCTTCCGGATCTAGTTTGTTAAGGTTGTATAATATATTAACATCTCCATGCGGTATAAATTTATCCTTAAAGCCTAATGTCAAAATATTATTCTTAAGTAACCCTTCCCTATTTAAATAGTCTAATACCTCGTTTCCAAGACCACCAGATATCATATTATCTTCTACAGTAACTAAATCATATCCCGACTCTACTAGTTGTTTTATTAACTCCGTATCTATAGGCTTTACAAAACAACTATTTACTATAGTACAATCTATATTTTTTTCCTTTAATAATTCTTTAGCAAGAATTACATTTTGAACCATATTACCTACTGCTATTATTGCCACTTTTCCAGACTTGTTACCTAAAACTTCCCATTTACCTTTTCTAAAGAAAGTCATAGGTGAAAGTTTAATATTAGATAAATCTCCACCCCTTGGATATCTTATAGCTATAGGATAGTTTTGTGTAACTGCAAACTGTAGCATATATCTTAACTCTTCAGTACATTTAGGACTCATTATTGTCATATCTGGTATGTGAGTTAAGTAAGATAGATCAAATACACCTTGGTGAGTTTCTCCATCTTGCCCTACAATACCAGCTCTATCTATAGCAATCACTACTGGTAATTTCTGCAATGCTACATCATGAATAACTTGATCATAGGCTCTTTGAAGAAATGTAGAATATACTGCAAATACAGGCCTTAATCCTTGTGATGCCATACCTGCTGCCATGGTTACTGCATGCTGCTCTGCTATACCTACATCAAAAAATCTTTTAGGAAATTCCTTAGAAAATCTCTCAAGGCCTGTTCCCTCTGGCATAGCTGCAGTTATGGCTACTAATTTTTTATTTTTTTCTGCTAATTTTAGCATAGTTTCTCCAAAAATTTCCGAATAAGATTTGCTAACCTTTGAAGGCTGCTGTCCATTTTTACAATTAAAAGGTCCTACTCCATGAAATTTACCTGGGAATTCCTCTGCATACTCATAGCCTTTGCCTTTTTTAGTTATTACATGAATAATCACTGGCCCTTCCACCTGCTGAGCTTTCTTAAGAACCTTACTCATTTCTTTAATATCATGGCCATCTATTGGTCCATAATACTTCAATCCCATATTTTCAAAAAGCATCCCCGGAACCATAAGTTGCTTTACAGAATCCTTCATCTTATTTATAGAATTAATCATACTTTTTCCTACCTTTGGTATCTTCTCCAAAGTAGCATTTACATCACTTTTAACTCTATTATAAGCATTACCCATCCTTAAATCATTTAAATATGTGGATATTCCTCCAACATTTGGTGAAATAGACATTTGATTATCATTTAATACTACTATCATCTTAGTTTTATTGTATCCTATATCATTTAAAGCTTCCATAGCCATTCCGCCAGTAAGTGCTCCATCTCCAATTACTGCCACCACGTCATGTTTTTCATTTTTTATGTCTCTAGCCCTTGCCATCCCTGCAGCTGCAGAGATAGATGTACTACTATGTCCTGTATTGAACATATCATACTTACTTTCTTCTGTTTTTGGAAATCCACTAAGCCCTTTATATTGTCTAAGAGTATCAAATCTCTCTTTACGTCCTGTTAAAATTTTATGAACGTAAGATTGATGTCCTACATCCCAAATTATCTTATCCTTATTAAAATCAAATACGTTAAATAAACTCATTGTCAATTCAACTACACCTAAATTAGATGATAAGTGTCCTCCCGTCTTGGAGACTTGAGTTATAAGAAATTGACGTATTTCTTCTGCAAATTCTTCCAATTCATCTATTTTCATATTTCTTATTTCATTAAAATCGTTATATCTATCTAAATACTTTGACATTTTCCTTAACCTCGTTTTATAAAATATATTAATTTTGCAACTGCATATAATATATTATTACTATTTGTAATTGCGAATTTTTTTCCTAATGCTTTTCCACCAACAGTGGCTCCTGCAATCATTGCACTAATACCAGATGCTATTAATATTTCAGAACCATTAGGATAAAGAAGTAATACTTTTGCTACTATTACTACTCCTACGGCTCCACTTATAATACCACATACATCTCCTACCACGTCGTTACAAAAGTTAGAAACCTTACTTGCATTTCTTATCATCTTTACTGCTATTTTTGCTTCCTTTATCTTCTTTGCAGCCATAGCATGAAATGGAATTTCATTAGCTGCCGTAACTGCTGTACCTATTACATCAAAAATTACGCCTAAAAAAATAATCAACACTAATATGGTAAACGCTAAAGAAGCATTAACCCTTGGAAGTGTAGATTCTGATAAAAGTGAAGCGGTTCCACTAATAATTATAGTATAAATTGTAATTTTAGCTATCCATAATGCTTCTTTTGTATTTTTTTTCTTACATTCTTTGTTTTTAACTTTTTTACTACGCCTACTACTATCGCTTTCCAATTTTACCCTCCAAAAATAGATAAAGGTGGCAGCATACTAAGTAAAATTTGCGGCTTAGGTCTAGCAGGATTTCCCATAGAGCAATCAAAATGTCGCCATATTGACGGTGTCCCTTTAATGCTCTATCTATAGTATTTCCAACTACAGGGCTAGATTACCACTTAGTCCACACTGCAATCCTTAATATGCTTCACATGGAACAGTCTAGGAGATTTCCTCAACAGTTAGGTACCCTCTTATCCTCTTTTGCAACATGGGTTTTAGCAAGCAATAGCCCCATTACCCTGGCCGGGGTAATAAGATTTGTTCTCACCTCTACCCACCTCACTCAAGGCAGGCTACTCTGCACATAGCTCGTTTACCACAATGCAGGTTTAATCCAGTGCCGTACCGTGGGTATCTCTCCCAAAGCACAAACATTGGTCTCCACGATTGTAGGGTCGATGTCGCATGCCTTTGCGGTCGCCCCACAACCTTACTCCCAGCACAAGCCCACAACTGGGCGTTACAGGCCAGCACAAGGAACTTCATCGATGTGCCCTTCAACGGATTTTTAGCCCCGTCCTCAAAAGTACTTACCTGACTAGAATACTGCAGCACCTCATTAATTTAATTATAGCATAACTATAATTAATTAACATTACTTTTTTATAAACAGAGTTCTTTGCTTCAGAGGGAGTTTTTACTCCCACTGAAGGTTAGAAATCGTTATCCAGGGACGTATCAGCACTTTACTCCCACTTTGAAGAAGATGGGAGTATTAGAGCTGGTAGTCATCGGATAAAGTTCATTGTCCTTAGAATCCATTTGTTTTAGTAGATTAGTATTCTCTCTCCAGTAAAAACTTAGTTATATCTTCTAGTTCTTTAGTATCTCTTTCCATGCTTTTCAATAGATCATAGCATTCTTGTGTTAAATTATTACAAAATTCTTTACACTTATGAATTCCATACATAGTAATAAAGTTTGCTTTATTATTTTCTCCATCACTTTGAGTTTTTCCTAGTAATTTTGAATCTCCTTCAACATCTAAAATATCATCTTTGATTTGGAATGCAAGACCTAGTTTTTCTCCAAAGGATTTAAGGGTTTCCACCTCTTTTGGGAGAGCTTCCCCTACAATGGCCCCTGCTACAATTGAAGCTGTTATAAGTTGACCTGTTTTATTTTTGTGCATATCTAAAAGAGCTGCTTCATCTATAATTTGACCTTCACTTCTTATATCTATAATTTGACCCTTTATCATCCCATCTATACCTGAAGACTTTGAAATTATTGCTGCTGCCCTAATTTTTTTTATTTCTCCATCTAAGCACTGTGAAAACATTACATTCATAGCTTCATTAAGTAAACTATCGCCTGCTAAGGTAGCCATGGCTTCTCCATATACCTTATGATTTGTAGGTTTTCCCCTTCTTAAATCATCATTATCCATACATGGAAGATCATCGTGTATTAAGGAATAAGTATGTATCATTTCCATAGCTGCAGCAAAAGGAAGGATTTTCTCTATATTCCTACTATACATGTTATAGCTACAAATCATAAGAATAGGCCTTATTCTTTTGCCACCTATTTTTAAACTATATATTATAGGCTCTAGTATGGAGCTATCCCCAACATCTTTAGTCTCAAAATAGCTTTCCATCCACTTCTCTATCTTTTCTTTATATATATTTAAATTCATATTTAATCCCTCGCTAAATATATTTTAGTTTTCTTGATGAAAATCCTCTTCACCTTTATCTGTCAATATTTTTATTCTTCCTTCTGCTTCTTGAAGAGTCTTATATAAATCACTGTAAAGTCTCATGCCCTCTTCATATTTTGATATGGCGTCATCCAATGTAACTTCTCTACTTTCCATTTCAAGCAATATTTCTTCTAGCTTAAGCACTTTGCTTTCATAAGTCTCTTTTTTCTTAGCCATCTTACTCCTCCACCTGTTCTATTTTAAATAGTCCATGCCCATCTTTCATGGTAATATCTATAACTTCATGTTTTTTCAACTTCTCTAAATATTCTATAGGTTCATTTTGGGGACTTTTTATAATGCTATATCCCTTATCTAATATATTTAATGGGTTATTTGCAATTAATCTATGACTTATAACCTTTAATCTATTTCTCTCCTCTTGGAGCTTTAACTCCATGGTAAACGCTAACTTACTTTTTAAATTATCTAACTTATCATATTGATTTACCACGTAATTCTCAGGACTGTATAACCTTAATCTATTAAACATACTATCAAGGCTATTAAATCTTTCATTAATATTTTTATCTATAGCATATATAAATTCATCTCTTAATCCATTTAACTTATCCTTAAGACCTTCTAGGCTATATACTGCAATTTCAGCAGCATGGGAAGGAGTAGCTGCTCTTAAATCCGCTGTAAAATCTGCTATGGTAAAATCTGTTTCGTGTCCTATACCTGTTATAATAGGTGTTTTAGAGGTAGCAATAGCTCTTGCTACCTCTTCTTCGTTAAAGGCCCATAGTTCTTCAATAGAGCCACCACCTCTAGCTAGGATTATCACATCTATATCCTCTATATTGTTAAGAATTCTTATACCTCTAGAAATATCTTTACTAGCATTAATACCTTGAACTAAGGATGGATATATTAAAATATCAACGTTTTGATTTCTTCTAGTAGCTACTTTAATTATATCTCTTACCGCTGCTCCCGTTGGTGAAGTAATTACCCCTATTCTTCTTGGTATTACCGGGATTTCCTTTTTTCTATTAATATCAAAAAGTCCTTCTCTCTCTAACTTTTCTTTTAGTAAATTAAAAGCTGTGAAAAGTTCTCCTTCACCATCTACTTCCATAGTGTTACAATAAAGTTGATAGGTTCCTTCCTTCTCATATATGGATATATTTCCAGACACTACTACGTTCATTCCATCCTTGGGCATAAAGGTTAAATTCATGGCTTTTGTCTTAAACATTACACATTTGAGCTTGGTAAAATTATCCTTCAAAGAAAAGTAAATATGCCCACTGCTATGGATTTTCACATTAGATAATTCTCCTTTTATATTAGAATTTTTAAGGATAAAATCATTATCTATTACTTTTTTTATATAACTATTTACCGCTGTTACCGTTAAAATTTTACTGTACATTTTTTAACCATGCCTCGCAGGTATTCTTCATAAGCATTGTTGTTGTCATAGCTCCTACTCCACCTGGTACCGGGGTTACTAAGCTAGCCACTTCTATTACTTCATCAAAGTTTACATCACCCTTAACCTTACCTTCAATCATAGTAGTTCCTACATCTATAACTATAGCACCCTCTTTAACAAAATCCCTAGTTACAAAGCCTGGTTTTCCTATAGCTGAAACTAAAATATCTGCTTTTTTACAAACACTTTCTATATCTATAGTTTTTGAATGACATATTGTCACAGTAGCATTTTCTTTAAGAAGTAAAAAAGCTGCTGGCTTTCCAACTATGTTGCTTCGTCCAATTACTACTGCTTCCTTTCCCTTTATATCTACTTGGGATTTAATAAGTTCAAGAACACTTCTAGCCGTACATGGCATGAAAGATTTTTTATCTTTGTACATCTTTCCTAAATTAAAATCTGTAAGCCCATCTACATCCTTCTCTACATCTACAGCATCTAAAATTCTTTCCTCATTTAATGCTTTTGGAAGAGGTAACTGAATTATTATCCCATCAACAGAATTATCTTCATTTAACTTTTTAACTTCATCAATAAGCTTATCCTCTGAAATATTTTCTGAAAACATTTTTATTTCGTATAATATTCCAAGCTCCTCACTTACCTTCTTTTGTCCTCTAGTATAGGAAACAGAACCTCCATCTTCACCAACTATTATTGATACTAGTCTTGGAGGTCTTTTCCCTTCTTTTACTCTGCTTGCAATTAATTCTTTAATTTCGCTTTTATGCTGAACTGCCAAGTCTTTTCCACTTAATTTTGTTCCCATAAATACACCTACTTTTTAATTAAATTATTTAATACCCCATTAATAAATGATGGCGCATTATCATCTCCATACTTCTTTGCAAGTTCTATAGCTTCATTAATAGTAACTTTGTTTGGAATATCTTCTTCAAATAAGATTTCATAGGATGCCATTTTAAGAATAGCTAAGTTCATCTTTGGTAATCTTTCTAATTTCCATTTAACTAAATACTTAGAAATAGTTTCATTTATTTGAGCTTCATTTTCAGATATTCCCTTTAATACTCTTATTACATATTCAAAGTCTATATCCTCTATTTTTTCCTCTGTATTTTCACGAAAACTTTCAATAATGTCCACATAACTCTCCTTGTTAATTGACATTTCAAATACTAACCTGGTTGCTATCTCTCTACTTTTTCTTCTATTCATATATATACCTCCATAAAATATATCTTGTTTATTATTTTTCTCATAAGTTTATTGTAGCTTTTAATAAATGAATTATCTATATAAAACCAATGAAATGGGAGTCTTCTATGTATAAGTTCCTTGTATCTTCTTAATATTATGTTCTTAAGGCATCTGAAAATAAATAGTAAGTCAAAGATGGAAAGTATATTTTGAGTTAGACAAGGA
>DKGY01000046.1:0-8426 GCA_002453475.1 Clostridium sp. UBA6758
TCATTACATGAAGCACTTATTTAAAATATTATATTTTGATATAACCTCTATAAATTACTAAAAAGTATTCATAGACAAAACAAAAACTAGCCTTCAATTATGAAAGCTAGCTCAATATGGACTAAACTCTTTCCATATATTCTCCAGATCTAGTATCAACTCTAATTGTGTCTCCTTCATTTACAAATAGAGGAACTGGAACTACTGCTCCTGTTTCTACTGTAGCTGGTTTTAACACGTTGGTTGCAGTATTACCTTTAACTGCTGGCTCAGTGTTTGTTATTAATAATTCAACGAAGTTTGGAGCTTCCACTGAGAAAGCTTCACCTTTATAGAATTTAATTATTGCAAACATATTTTCTTTTAAGAACTTTATAGCTTCTTCTACTTTATCATAGTTTAAAGGAATTTGCTCGAAAGTTTCTTGATCCATGAAGTAGTATAACTCTCCATCAGAATAAAGATATTGCATTTCTTTTCTTTCTATAACTGCTTCTTGGAATTTAGCAGTTGGGTTGAAAGTTGTTTCTGTAACTGCTCCAGTTATAGCATTTTTTAATTTAGTTCTAACGAAGGCAGCACCTTTACCTGGTTTAACATGTAAAAATTCTACAACAGTGTAAACTTGTCCACCATCTTCAAAAGTTGTTCCTTTTCTTAAATCTCCAGCTGATATCATAATGTAACCTCCCAATATATAATAGCCTTTGTTAATAAAATTATTATAACCTATTTAAAGCACTTTAATACCTTATGTAGTTATTAATAAGCATACTAAATTGTAGTAATAAAGATTAATTACTAAATTTAATAAATATAATTACTCGCATTTACATTAACAATGATATTTTATCAAAACTATGTATTCTTTGCAAACAAATTATACCTTCATATTTAGAAAGTTGCAATAAAAATTTAAATATATTATTAAAAATACATATTATATCCATATATTCATATGTAATATATACACTTTTTCTTTTAAAAATACATCCTAAATATAATATTAAGGATGTATTTAATACTTTTATTTAGCATATTTTTTAGATTTAAAATGCAGGTACAATAGCTCCTTTATAATTATCCTCGATGTATTTTTTTACTTCTTCAGAGGTTGCTGCCTTTGTTAAAGCTTTTATTTTATCATTTTCCTTATCTTCAGTCCTAACAGCAATGATATTAGCATATGGGCTATCTCCACCTTCTATTACTAATGCATCCTTTAAAGGATTAAGTCCTCCCTCCAATGCGTAGTTAGTATTTATTACTGCTAACTCTACATCTTGTAAAACTCTTGGTAACTGTTCAGCATCTAACTCTGTTATCTTAACATTTTTAGGATTCGATGTAATATCTTTTGAAGTTACTAAATCTCCCTCTGGAATTTCAATTACTCCATTTTTAGCTAAAAGTTTTAAAGCTCTTGCTCCATTAGATGGATCATTAGGAATTGCTATTTCTGCACCTTCTTTAATAGCTGATATATCATCTATTTTTTCTGAATATAATCCCATTGGTTCAAGATGTACCTTTGTTGTATAAGAAAGATCATAAGATTTTTCCTTTACTGTTGCTTCTAAGAAAGGTACATGCTGGAAATAATTTGCATCTATCTCACCTTCAGCAAGGGCAGTGTTAGGCAGCACATAATCTGAAAACTCCACTATCTCTACTTTATATCCTTCTTTCTCAAGCAAAGGTTTTATAGCATTTTCTACTATAGCTTTATGAGGCTCTGGAGATACCCCTATAGCAATAACCTTATCTTCACCATTAGCTCTTGAGCTTTCCTTTCCCTTAGAACCACATCCTACTAAAGTTACTCCTAAAGCCAATATTAACGTTAAACTTAATAATTTCTTTACTGATTTTTTCATGTATATATTCCTCCTCAAATAAATTTCTTAAAACTAAAATTTTAAATACTAGCTTAGCTTCTTATATAAATAGTTTCCTAAGCTTTGAATTAGTTGAACAAATAAAATTAAAACCACCACTGTAAATATCATAATAGGTGTATTAAATCTATTATATCCATAGGTTATAGCTGCTGCTCCAAGGCCACCACCACCAATAGACCCAGCCATGGCAGAATAGCCTATAATGCTTATAATAGTTAAAGTAAGCCCTGAAGCAATAGATGGTAAGGCTTCCTTTATCATTACTTTAAATATTATTTGAGTCTTAGTAGCTCCTAAAGATTGAGCTGCTTCTATAACTCCTTTATCTACTTCTTTTAAAGAAGTTTCAATAATTCTTGCTACAAAAGGTGCTGCTGCTATAGTCAAAGGTACTATGGCTGCTGAGGTTCCTATGGATTTTCCTACAATAGCTCTAGTAACAGGAACGACTACCACCATCAAGATTACAAAAGGTAAACTTCTTAAAATATTTATAACCACATCTAATATTTTATATATATATTTATTTTCCATTGGGCCTTCTTTGGCTGTTAATATTAAAGCTATGGCTAAAACCATACCAATAACTACTGCGAAAAGTGTAGATACCACTACCATTATTAAAGTTTCTATTAGTGCATTACTCAGGATCTGTATAATTGATTCAACTGTCATTACTATAGCACCTCCCATTGGAATTTATTCTTTTCTAAGTAACTAGTAACAATTTCCTTCAACTGTTCATCAACTCTTATAACTAATGATCCCAATACATTTTCTCTAAATCTTTCTAGCTTTCCCCACACAATAGAAAAATTCACATTCAAATCTCTAGCCATGTTAGTTATAAATGAATTTTCACTTTTATTTGCCGGAAAATATATCTTAATATTAACTCCATTTTGAAATAAAACTTCCTCTTCTTCTCCTAAAAACTTTCTTAGAGAATATCCCGGTCTTAAGAATAGTTCATCTACATTTCCTTCTGCTTTAACTTCTCCACCTTCTACAAGCACTATGCGCTCACATATTGACTTTACTACTTCCATTTGATGCGTAACCATTACGATGGTAATACCCATTTCTTTATTAATTGTAGATAATAATTCTAATATGTCCTTTGTAGTTTTAGGATCGAGTGCTGAGGTTGCTTCATCACAAAGTAAAATTTTTGGTTCTAAAGCTAAAGCCCTTGCAATTGCTACTCTTTGCTTTTCTCCGCCACTTAACTCCTTAGGCATAGACTTTATCTTGTGAGCTAGTCCAACAATTTTCAACAATTCTTCTACCTTTTTTTCTATATGATTTTTGTCATATCCCCATAGCTGTAATGGTAATGCTACATTATTGTATACATTAGATCTTTTTAGCAAGTTAAAGTTTTGAAATATCATTCCTACATTTTTTCTAAACTCTCTAATTTCTCTTTCTGTCATAGATGAAATTTCTTTTCCCATAACTTTTAAACTGCCTTCATCATAACCTTCTAATCCATTTATACATCTTAACATAGTTGATTTTCCAGCTCCACTATGGCCTATAATTCCATATACTTGTCCCTCTTCTATGGTAAATGATACATCCTTTAGAACCTTTAAATTATCAAAGCTTTTATTTATATGTGATACCTCTATCATTTTCTAGCACCGTCCTTTACTGTAGCTATCCTATCTGTTTTAAATCTAGATTTAATTATTCAGGCAAAAATAAAAGCACTAGAGAATAAATCTCTAGTGCATAAAAATTCATGCATGCCAATTCATTCTCTTATCTTTCAGCTCAATAAGCTGCAGGATTTAGCACCATGACATACATATAAAGATATATGATTCAGTATATATACACAGGTTGCTGGGTTTCAAAGGGCCAGTCCCTCCACCGCTCGTGATAAGACAATATTTACTTTTACCTTGCCACTAATTATACATAACAATAATTAAATAGTCAACATGAAAATACCAAAATTTTTAGATTTTTTTTAATATAATTATTTTATTTTTACTATTTTTATTTGTATTATTAACTTTACTTTTTATAATGATTAAAATAACTATTAATTAATATATTAATCTTTTACTTTTCATCCTATCTTCAATACTACTATTTATATAGCAAATCCTTTGAAAGCCGCATGGATGAAACAACTAGTTAAATAGTTTCCTATTTAACTAGTTTTCTATATAGATATATAACTATGTAACTATTTTTATAGACAAATTCTCCATATATAATATAATTTTATTTTCTTCACTGGAGACCTTAGTATTTTATTAAATCTTAGTATTAAATATAAGAGTAAATGTACACGTCTCTTCTTCCACCACAAAGGAGTTAATTTCTTTTATTTCACCCATTTCACCTAAATCACTAAGTAAATTTTTAAAAGTTGTAAAATCACCCTCACATTGGATAGTTACTTCACCCCAAGAGTCGTAAATAACAATGTTATTTAAAGAAATATCATTATAGCTTCTTAATCTATTCAAAAATTCTCCTAGTTTAAACTCTTCCTTATTCTTTGTTTGTTCATGGTTACTCTTTACTAAATCTCTATGCTCTTTAGCATTATCTAAATTTATTTGTGTTATACCATAAACAATTAAAAGTATTATAGTTGCTATAACTACTGCACTATTAATTAATTTATATTTTCTAGTATCCATTAATCTTCACCTTAGCTCTAAAATATAGCTCTTCCTTCTCTTGAAGAATAGATGAAACTTCAACTATTGAAAACTTTTCTTCTAAAATTTTGATACACATTGAATAGTCTTCCTTATCCTTAATCTTTATATTAAGTGTTATATTGTTTCCATCTATATTCATAGTAATTATTTCAAGATCTTCCTTTGAAATTATTTCATAAATATAGTTATACATAAAGGCTGTAATGTTCTTCTTATTCCTATTTAAATCTATATTTTTATTATATTGCACTTTATCTGTAATATTTAATCCCTTATAGTAGTTTCCCACTATCCCCATTGAAATTATAATAAAAAATATAAAGAAGTATATCAAAGTCCTTATTATATTTTTCTTATTGATGCATCTTAAATTCCTTATATACCATTGAGGATAATATCCCTCTTTCATTCTCTTCCTCCACTTTCATTAATTAAAAATTAACAGAAAAACTTCTTTTCATCTCATATGAATTAGCAATCTTAACCTTTTCCTTTTTCTCATCCGTAATAATATAAATTCCCTTATTATTTTCTTCTTCTCCACTACTTTCTCTCAAAAACTCTAGGATTTCTATATTAAAATTTTCTTTACTGCCATTTATAACTCTACTTTTTCCTATAATTCCATTTTCCACATTAATGATATAAACATACTTATTTCTATATATTATTAAAGTGAATTTTCCATTTTTTATTTTTTTCTTATACTTATTTGTATATAGTTGTTGTATAGGCATTACAGAGTTAATATTTGATCCTAAAAATAGTTCTTTATTCATCAAAAGTGAATCCTTCATATTTATGCAGTATATAGCTATCTCTAGTTTTCCTTTTGTTACATCAATAATTTCATAGTTGAAAATTATATTTTCTATATCATAGAAAATTTTTATTACTTGATTTTTAACAATTAAATCTAATTTACTTTTATTTACTTTAGGAACAAAAATATTATGTACAAATATCTCTTCTCCTTCTAAAATTATGTCTAAATTAGCCTTCCTTAAACTTTCCTCAATTTCAACACCATTATCTTTATAATTTTTCTTACTGTAATAAGTACAGTAAAAATTTTTATCCTTTTTCAAATCTTTAATCTTTTCTTTTACAAATTTTATTTCTTCATCACTGATTTCAATTGTACAACCCTTCTTCATAACTACCCCTTCTACCGTACTAAATTTCCCTTAAAAATATAGATAACATTATCTTCATTAATATTTATAGTAAATTTATAAATTTTATTTAACCCATTAATCTGAAAAAGCTTCTCTCTTAAATCATAGGTTATATAACTGTTATCATAAGTAATCAACTTTTCTCCTGCTTTTGTTTCAAAGTATTTATCTAAAGTCTCTGTATTTATAGTTTCAATATTTTCTAGTACATATCTATTAAAACTAGCCATCAAACGCTCCTTATAACTATGATCATGATTTTCCTTTAAATTATATTCCACATAATTCTTTATATAAGAATTTCTATTGACAAAAGATTTCATAGAATAACATATAGTAAGTGAAATAATCATTCCCACAATTACTACATAAGTTAATATCCATCCCTTACTTGTTTTTTTAAATTTGTTTAACCATATTTTATATTTTTCCAATTGCTCTTTCTCCACTAATTCCTTTATCTGTAACTATTTTTATAAATAGAACCTTCCCATTTTGCGTAACTTCAAATTCTTTAACATCATATAACAGGGGCTGATTTGTGTGACCCACACCCTGTTTATTCTTGAAAAAAAACCTAAGTTCATTTCCATCTAAAGAAATATAACTTTCTCCTGCTGATGTAGGTATAATTACATCCCCATCTTTTAGAAAACAACCTTCGCCTCTATAATTCACATAATTCTCTATATACATAAGCGCTTCATAAATTCCTGTAATTTCACTAGAATAATAGATTCTTTCCTTATAGCTTTTCATCCAAATACTATAACTACTAATAATAATTGTAATTATTAAAGAAGAAATGCTTAGGGCTGCTATTAATTCTAATATAGTAACCCCCCTAACTTTTCTTGTAATTACCCTTGTAAAACACATAGTTTATTTCCTTTCCATCTTGAAACCTATATATAATCTCTATTTTAATAATTTCTCTACTAATTTCTTCAGTTCCCATTAACATTATAAGTGGATATTGTTTTACTTCATCCTTTATAATATGTTTTATATTTGCTCTACCTATATTTTCTTTCTCTAAATCATTATTATTTATGAATCTAGTTTTTCCAACTATACCTTCCTTAATATCGTCATAGTCCATATTACACAAAATAAGCTTTTTAACTGCATCTATCTGATAAGTAACCTTCATTTCCTTTCGTTCTTCTTCTTCTGCTCTTTTCATTACACCGTAAAAGGTAAGTGCTCCTATGAGAATAGTAGATATAATTAACATGCTCACTATAGTTTCTAATAGTGTAATTCCTTTATTTTTGCTTACTAACATAATCTGTTCCTACCTTTATAGTTATAACTTCTCTCTGTCCCTCTGAATTATATAGATTAATAGACCTTCCCAAAGATGTATTCCCGTCAATATCTAATGGTATAGTTATACTAGCATCATTATCTATATGTATTCTTAGGGAATCTGGCAATACATAGTTGTGTACTTTTATAGTTCCATGATATAGTTTTAATTCTCTACTTTGGATAACTAATCTAAACATTTTCCGATTATTGTAATTATTTCTTGCATACATCTTACAGTTATTTATAAATTCAATTGTTCCATTAACCCCATGGTCCATTTCCATGGCTAACTTCTTTTCCTCATAAGAGTTTATATGGGGATATATTATAAATGAACATATAGATAATATTCCTAATACCACAATTAATTCTATTAGTGTAAATCCATTTTTCTTCATAACTTTCATCCTCAAAACCTTTTAAAACTTTGTATTATACATATTAAACACTGGAATCATAATTGCTAAGATAATAGATCCTATAAAAATACCTACAAAGACTATGAGTAGTGGCTCTATTAAAGATGTCATCCTATCTAGTTTTCCTTCAAGTTCTTCTTCAAAAACTTCATTACAAGATTGCAGTACCTCTTCAATACTTCCATTAATTTCACCTATATATATTGTTGATAGAAAATATTTCGAAAAAATATCGCACCGTCTAAGGCCCTCATAAAGGCTATCACCTCTTTCTAAACCTTCTATACATCTATTTAAGCGCTCCTTAATGTAAATGGCATTTTCACAATTTCGTAGTAAAATCAAAGAAGATTTTATATCAATACCACTCCCCATCATCATAGAAAGAGCCATAGTAAATTTACAACAAAATCTATTTATCTCTAAATTTTTCATTAAGGGATTTCTATATTTAAAGTTATAGGTTATACCTTTACCCTTTAAATACATATGTATAAAGCTTATGCCTATAAAAATTCCTATACCTATGGGTACTATAAGGATACCTAGACTATTTATTACCTTAGATAACACTAAATAAAATCTAGTTATATAAGGAAGTTCCATATTTTCTATATCCATAGAATTAAAAAATGCAGGTACTAACTTATAAATTGCAATTATTCCCATAATTAATACAAATATAAATAATCCTATGGGATAAATGCTTACACTAATAATTTTCTTTCTCCTTTTAAACTCCTTCATATAATATTTTTCCATGAAACCTAAAATCTGCTGTAATCTACCGCTTTCTTCTCCGAAGTGAATCAGCGTTATAAAAAATTCAGGAAACACACTTTTAAATTCCTCTAAGCTTTCAGTAAAAGATAACCCACTTTTTATATTGTTTATAACTTTATTTAGAACTCCACATAGCCTTTTATC
>DKGY01000046.1:8468-19930 GCA_002453475.1 Clostridium sp. UBA6758
CCTTTTAATAATTTCAAAGCATTAACTAAAGGAATTCCTGCCTTTAAGTTATTCTTTAAATTTCTACAAAAGGTAGCTAAATTTTTTTCTGAAATTCTCCTTTTAAACAAATATGTACTCTCTTTATCCATCAATTTATATTTAATACAATAAATTTCTTCCTCTTTTAATTTTTCCATTAAACTCCAATGATTTTCCACTATAATTTTTCCTGATATAATTTTCCCCTTTTCATTTATTCCCTTATACTTATATTCCATAATCTACTCCCAATGCTTTTTCAATATTATAAACCTGCATATTTCCATAATACTCTTCCACTGAAGTATTTCCATCTACAACTAACTTTTTAAAATATTCATTCATGGTAATCATCCCTTCTTCAATGGCTATATTTCTTAGGACATCACTATCTCCACTATCCATATATTCCTTTAATCTCTTGCCCATAATCATAATTTCATAGGCTACGGTTCTTCCTTTATACCCAGTGCTATTACATTCACTACATCCAGTCCCTCTATATGCTTCTTCAACATTATCCATGGACAGAAGTTTCTTTTCTTCTTTAGATAATTTATATTTAACCTTACACTTTTCACATATAAGTCTTGTTAACCTCTGAGCAATTACAAGCACAAGAGAACTTTTAATTATATCTCCATCTATTCCCATGTTAGTTAGTCTATTTATGGCACTACTAGCATCATTAGTATGCAATGTAGTTAATACTAAATGCCCCGTTAAAGATGCTCTTATAGCAACTTCAGCAGTTTCTTTATCTATAATTTCCCCCACCATTATTACATCAGGATCTTGTCTTAATACCGCCTTTAATATGTTTCCATAGGTGGCACTGCCTTCTCCTATAGAAACTTGATTTATGCCTTCCACCTCGCACTCCACTGGTTTTTCTACAGTTACTACATTCCTAGATTTTTCATTTAATTCATTTATCATGGAGTATAATGTTGTAGTCTTACCACTTCCTGTAGGACCCGTAATTATAATCAACCCCTGTTTAAACTTTAATATGTTTTTTAATAATATATAGTCTTTAGATGTAAAGCCTAACCTATTTATATTTAAAAGAGGTGCATTTCTTTGCAATATCCTTATTACAAACTTCTCGCCATGAACAGTAGGCATTGTAGATATCCGAAGATCATAAGGATGCTCCTTAACTTTAAGATTTATTTCTCCATCTTCTGGAGTATATTTATTAGTAATATCCATATTTGCCATAACCTTTATTCTTGTAGCTATGACTTCATAGAGATTTTTAGGTAAAGTACTAAAAATATTTAAAACTCCATCAATTCTGTATCTCACAGTAATAGTATCCTTCCATGGTTCTATATGGATATCACTTGCACCTTTTTCTATACCTTCTCTAAAAATTGAATCAACCAAAGAAATAATAGGTCCTTTTACTTCCTTATCAAGCTCCTTTCTAGGATATTCTTCACCTTTAAGTCCCTTAACTATTTGCTTTCTATAAATTTCTTCATAATATTTATCTAGATAGATTTTGAATTGGTCTATAGTACATAAGTTAAATATAACTTTTTTCTTTAAAATAAATCTTAATCTATTAATTTCTTCATTGGTATGCTTCTTAAAGGTAGCTAAGTAAATCTCATTGTTTCTTATGTCATAAGGTAAAATGCTATACTCTTCACATACTTCCTTGGAAAGCATAGACATAGCCTTAGTATTTATTGCAGTAAAATCTAAATCTATTTTGCTAATCACCAGTTTATCTCCTTAAATATATTTAAAATATAGACTTCTTTTATCACAACTACTATTATTACCATTTATTTGAAATATAATTCTATGAATAAGCAAAAAAAGAGTTATCTTAAAACAATTTCACTAATAGTTTTAAGATAACTCCTTATTAATTTATTATATTTCTATTTCACCCTTAAATACATTCTCCGCTGGACCGGTCATCATTATTCCATCCTCAGTTATTTCTACAATTAAAATACCTCCTGGAGCAATAACCTTCACAGATTCATCTACTAAGTTTAATTTATTGCAAACCACCACCGATGAACAACATCCTGTTCCACAAGCAAGGGTTGGTCCTGCTCCTCTTTCCCAGGTATTAACCTTTATTTCCCCTCTATTCACAACTCTACAAAAGTTAACATTAGTTCCTTGTGGAAATAATTCATGGGTTTCTATTGATGCACCTTCTTCAACCTTAAACTCTCCATCTTTAGTTAATAAAACAGTATGAGGCACTCCCAGTAACAGTGAAGTTATATTATAGTTTTTTCCATTGGCACAGATATCTTTTTTAATAATTTCTTTCTCTCCTAAGGCAGGAATGGACTTTGGTTTAAAACTCTCTTTTCCCATATTTATCTTAACAGCTTTTACCTTGTTATCTTCTATGATCAGATGACAAACCTTTATTCCATCTCCTGTTTCTACGGTAAACTCACTTTTACTTACTATGTTGTTTTCATATACATATTTCCCAAAGCATCTTATTCCGTTTCCACACATACCAGCATAGGAACCATCACCATTTATTATTATCATTTGAATATCAGCAATTTTACTCCTTCTTACTACTAATATCCCATCTCCTCCTATGCCGAAATTTCTATCACATAACTTTTTAGCTAGAGTACCTAAATCACTATATTTTTCTTCCATATCTTCAAATACTACAAAATTATTTCCTGCTCCCTGCATCTTTATAAATTTCAAAACTTCCATAACATTCTCCTTTTAAAAGTAATTCTTAAGTATAACAGCTCTAATAGATTCATAATTAATTGTCTTAGGTAACTCCGCCTTAACCTTACTAACCTTATCATAGCCAACTCTTTCACAAGCATCCATGATAATTTTCTCTTCATCTTGGTTAAAAAACTTATTTAAGGGGATAGAAAACTTAGGTCTTCCATACTCTTCTATATACTCTGTAACATATCCAAGTATAGTTGAAATTGACACCTCTATTTCTTCAGCTATATCCTCAATTGCAAAGTCTTCATTTAACATATCTAAAGCTATTTCCTTATTTTTCCTTTCATCTCCATCTATAACTAATCTTTTTTTCTTTTTTTCTTCCCATATAGGACTTATTCCTTCTTCTCCTATATATGTATTTACTGCTTCAATTAAAGCTACTCCATATTTTTCAATCTTTTTGGGACCCATACCTCCTATATCCTTTAGCTCTTCTAAGTTTTTAGGATATCTTCCACTTATCTCTTTCAGGGTATTTTTTGCAATGATATTTTGTTCCATAGCACCTTCTATCCTGCTTAATTCCTTTCTCACTAAAGCTAACTTTTCAAATAGCTTTTTATCAGTTTTTACATAAAAATCCTCTGATTCTTCATTAATACTATTTACTTCTTCTGATTTAGTTACACTAACCTCTTCAAAGCTCTTATTAGAGTTATCCTTATATTTATCATTTAGATTATTAACTTTAATATACTCTATAATAGCACCTTCAAATTCCTTACCATATTTACTATACTTAGTTTCTCCCACTCCAGATATCTCTAAAAATTCTTCCTTATTTGTAGGGTATTTAATACTCATTTCCCTAAGGGTTCCATCACTAAAAATTATATATGGAGGAATTCCAGCAGCCTTCGCCATGTTATATCTAAGTTCTCTTAATATATCAAAGAGTTCATTTCTTACCTCTGCATTAACCTTCACTTTAAATTCTTTAAAGTGAACCACTTCCTGACCTCTCAGTACTTCCATAGATTTATTGTTTAATGCAAGAACAGGGTAAGTTCCCTCCACTTGACTTACATATCCATGAGAAATTAAAGTGTTTATAAAAGTCTTTAGATTGTCACCTGAATAATCCTTCATTATTCCATAGGTTGATAGCTCCTGAAAATTAAACTGTGTAACCTTTTTATTTTTTGAACCTCTAAGTACATCTATAAGCATAGTTGTACCATAGTTTCGCTTCATCCTATATATACAAGATAATACCTTTTGAGCATCTACAGTTTTATCAACTATCTCTCCTTGATTTAAACAATTACTGCAATTGTTACAGTCCTCTTCATAACTTTCTCCAAAGTACTTTAGAATATATTTTCTATAGCAATCATTACTATAAACAAAATCAACCATCTGTTGAAGAGCTTTATACTGATTGTTTTTTCTCTCTGGATTTTCTATACTCATCTCTATTAAATACTTTTGAACATGAATATCACCTGGAGAGAATAATAATATACATTGACTCTTCTCTCCATCTCTACCAGCTCTTCCAATCTCTTGATAATAACCTTCTATATTTTTAGGCATATTATAATGAACTACATATCTAATATTAGACTTATCTATTCCCATACCGAAGGCATTGGTTGCCACCATAATCTTAACTCTATCATAAATAAAATCCTCTTGATTCTCTTTTCTTTCCTCGTCAGTTAAACCTGCATGATATCTAGCTATATTATAGCCCTTACTAGAAAGCTCTCTATAAATATTATCTACTTCCTTTCTAGTAGCTCCATATATAATACCTGAATTTTCTTTATTATCTTCCATAAATTTAAGAAGATATTTCTTCTTATTCTCAGATTTAACTATATTTATAGACAAGTTTTCTCTATCAAAACCAGTGATAAATATTTTAGGACTTTGAAGCTTTAGTAGCTTTACTATATCCTGTCTTACTTCTTTAGATGCTGTAGCAGTAAAGGCTGTAATTATAGGTCTAACCATAAGTCTTTCTATAAACCCTGCAATTCTTTTATAACTAGCTCTAAAATCATGGCCCCATTGAGAGACACAATGGGCCTCATCTATAGCAATCTGACTAATAGGCAACCTAGATATTACATTATAAAATTCTATATTATCTAATCTCTCAGGGGCTATATAAAGTATTTTATATTTTTCTTCCTTTATTCCATCTAAAACCATCCTAAACTCTTCACTACTTAAAGAACTATTTATATAACTACAAGGTATGCCCATGTCCTTAAGTGCATCCACTTGATCCTTCATAAGGGAAATTAAAGGTGAAATTACTATAGTTAATCCCTGAAGGATTAAAGCAGGCACTTGATAACATATAGATTTACCACTCCCTGTAGACATTATAGTTAATGCATCCTCTCCCTTTAAAATAGATTCTATAACCTGCTCTTGACCTGGTCTAAATCTTTTATATCCATAATATTTTTCTAAAATTTCTTTCATTGTTTCTTTCAAAACTACACATCCCTTAGCTTGTTTAATTTATCTCAAGTTTAAATTATATCTTTTTGTAAAAAGGTTTTTATCATACATACATAAGCATCATGACCTATTATAAGTGATTCTTCATTAAAATCAAAATAGGGATTATGATGTGGTGCTGCAAGAGATGATGGAAATATAAAATACATTCCCTTTCCGCCTTGTTTTTCTACCTCTTCTAACATATAAGTTATATCTTCAGAAGCTCCAAAGGAAAACTCTTCAATAATTTCTATAGGTAAACTTCTAAGCTTTTTTATTACGGCCTTAGAGAATTCATTATCTTGGCTATTATATGCCCTTGCAGAACCAACTACTCTTATATTATATTCTACATTGTAGGAAATTGCCGTACCCTCAACTACACGACGAACCATATCCATGATTCTATCATTAATTTCGTTAGTATCTCCTCTAGTTTCCAACTGTAATACTGCTTTATCTGCTATAACATTTTTTCCAGTTCCTCCATGAAGAGTTCCCACATTGAGTCTTCCTACTCCTTTGCCAAACTGCACTTGACTATGAAGATTTAAAATACAACTAGCCCCCGCCAAAAGAGCATTTCTTCCCTCTTCTGGACAAAGACCTGCATGGGCAGATTCACCTAAAAATTCCACTTCCACCTTATTAGTGGCAAGTAAATTTTTAACTTTAACAGCTATGGCATTATTTTTATCTATGAATCCAATGTGACCAGAAAATAAATAATCTACATCTTTTAAAACTCCAGCTTCTACCATGGACTTAGCTCCTCTAACCTCTTCCTCCGCTGGTTGAAATATAAGCTTAATTTTTCCTATTAAATTTTCTTTCATCTCTACAATAGTATTTGCAAGTTGAAGCCCTATAGCTATATGAGCATCATGACCACAACAATGACATATGCCTTGATTTTCAGAAGAGAATCCTTCTTCATAAGGCCTATGATTTTCCTTACCTTCCTGAACCTTAAGACCATCTATATCAAATCTAAAAGCCATGGTAGGACCTTGAATCCCAGTATCCATAGTTGCTACCACACCTGTATATCCTTCTAAAATTTCCTCCACATTAAAGGAATTATCTTTAATTATCTCACTACACTCTAGCCTATGCTTTGTAAGCTCTTCCATCTTAGGCATCCCCATGGGATTACCATGTATTTGCGTACCATATTCTAAATTGTATCCAAATTTTTCTAAGTAATCCATTATTTTTATAGTGGTTTCAAATTCTAACCATCCAGCTTCTGCACACCTATGAAATTCCCTTCTTAAGTTAATGATATTTCCTCTTAACTCCATGTTATATCCACCCCACCTTTATAATTTCTACCTATATTTTCACACTATCATGTTAATTTATTTTTATTATATCATCTTAAGCTAGATAAATTATCCTTGTACTCACTTATTTTGTATTTTATTTCTAAAATAATAGTGATATACTGTAAAATATATGCTTAAATGAAAGGATGATTTATATGGCATTAGATGGATTATATTTGCGCGCTCTAGCCAATGAAATAAAAAATACTCTAATAAGCAGCAGAATAGATAAAATAACCCAACCTGAAAAGGATGAAATAATACTGAGCTTTAAAATAAATAGGAAACCTGTTAGACTACTACTAAATGCTAACGCTTCTTATCCTAGAATAAACTTTATAGATTACTCTAAAGAAAGTCCACTTAAGGCTCCTGTATTTTGTATGGTTCTAAGAAAATATCTAAATACTGCAGTTTTAAAAGAAGTCACCCAATTAAATAATGATAGAATCCTTCTATTAGATTTTGAAAGTAGTGATGAACTAGGTTTTAATAGTATATATACCCTAATAATTGAAATCATGGGCAGACACAGTAACATTACTTTGATAAGAAAAAGAGATGGACTCATCATGGATTCCATAAAACACATTACACCAGATATAAATAGCTATAGAGTACTTTATCCTGGTATTGAATATGTATATCCTCCAGAAAGTAATAGACTTGATATATTCAACACTACCTTTGAAGCTTTCCAAGAAAAAACTTTAAATGTTTATGAGGATGAAGAACTAAATGAAAAATTCTTTACTAGAGTATTAGATGGCTTAAGTAATCCTATAGCTAAAGAAATTTCTTTTAACCTAAATAAAAGAAATATTCCTCTAAGTAAAAATAACCTAGAGGAAATCTATGAATTCTTAGTAGAGTTTTTTGATAAATGCAAGAATAATGATTATGATCTTTATAGCTATTCCATAAATGATGAATTAAAGGATTTTCACTGTGTAAAGCTAGAACATATTTTAGATGTAGGTGGGCAATGTGAAGAATATTCTTCTCCTAGTAGACTTCTTGAAAGCTTCTATCATGCTAAGGATAAAGTAAATAGACTTCAAAGTAAAAGTCATGATATGCAAAAGCTAGTTACAAATAATATAGATAGAATTCAGAAAAAACTTCATATTTTAAAGCAAACCTTAGTTGAATGTGAAGAAAAGCCAAAGTATAACCTATATGGAGAGCTTATAACTGCAAATATTTATAATATAAAAAAGGGTGATAAAGAGGTAGAAGTTTTAAATTACTATAGTGAGGAAGAGGAATATATTAAGATTCCTTTAGATGTTAATAAAACCCCTGCTGAAAATGCTCAAAAGTATTTTAAAAAATATAATAAGCTAAAGGCTGCGGAAGAAAATGCTTATATTCAAATAGAATTAGCTGAAGAAGAGGATGAATATCTTCAATCAGTACTTAGTAATATTGAAAATGCTGATAACTATAAGGATTTAGAAGATATAAAAAATGAATTAGTGGAAACTGGCTACATCGCATTCAAAAAATCCATGAAAAGCAAAAAGACTAAGCCTTCAAAACCACTACACTTTATATCTAGTGATGGTATTGATATATACGTAGGTAAAAATAATCTAGAAAATGATTATCTAACATTAAAATTTGCTCATAATAATGATATTTGGCTTCACATAAAGAATATTCCTGGTTCTCATGTAATTATTAAAAACATGGGAGAAGTTCCTGATTCTACTCTGCTTGAAGCTGCTACATTAGCTGCCTTCTATAGTAAGGGTAAAAACTCCACAAAGGTGCCTATAGACTATACAGAAATTAGAAATGTTAAAAAAATGGCTAAAGGAAAGCCTGGTATGGTAACCTACTCCACAAACAAAACAATCTATGTAGATCCTATAAAACTTGATTTAAAACAAGTTTAAAAACAAAGAACTACCTCAAAACTTTTTTGAGGTAGTTCTTTAATTTATTTCTTTGGGTTATACTGATAGTAATAGCATTGAAGTCTTCCATTATAAAGTTTTCTGTTTTTATCAGCTTTTTTCCCAAATACTTTTTGGAAGTCATCATAGGATGTTAGTACATAGCAAGACCAATCCTCCAGTCCTGCGTATACATTAGAAAAAGTTTTGTAAAGAGATTTAACTTCATCTTCATCTAAAAGTCTCTCTCCATAGGGTGGATTAGTAATTATCATGCCACCTTTTTTTCTATTTCTTACATTCTTCATATCAAGTCTTTGGAAGTTCACATACTGCTCTACTCCTGCTTTCTTAGCATTATCCATGGCAGTTCTAAGGACTCTTCCATCTATATCCGAGCCTTGAATAACGAATTCTTTTTTATTAACACTTCTTTTTGCCCCTTCACGAACTTGATCCCAAATTTCTTTGTCAAATGTAGGCCAAGTTTCACTAACAAAGTGTCTATTAACTCCAGGTGCTATGTTTTTACCTATTAGAGCAGCTTCTATGGGTATAGTTCCTGAACCGCAAAATGGGTCTATTAAAAGCTCATCTCCATTGAATTTTGCTATCAAAACTAAAGCTGCTGCTAAGGTTTCCTTTAAGGGAGCCATTCCTGCATTTTCTCTATATCCTCTTTTATGAAGTCCTACTCCAGAGGTATCTACTGCAAGTGTTACCTTATCCTTTAGAATTCCAACTTCTATCTTGTATACTGGTCCATCTTCGCTAAACCAATCCGTATTATATTTCTCTTTCATTTTTTCTACCACGGCTTTTTTTACTATACCTTGGCAGTCTGGTACACTATGTAAGGTAGATTTAACAGATTTTCCTATAATATGCATCTTACCATCTATAGGTATTAAGCTAGCCCAGTCTACTTTTTTAGTACCTTGAAATAATTCTTCAAAGGAGGTAGCTTCAAATTCTGCCATCTCTAGAAAAACCCTTTCTGCAGTTCTTAAATGGATATTACATATGGCAACGTCCATTTCATCTCCTTCAAAGGTTATCTTTCCATTTTCTATTTGTAAATCTTCATATCCTAAATTCTTTAGCTCCTTGCCTGTAATAGCCTCTATACCAAAGGTAGTAGTTACAATTATTTTATACATAAATTTTTTCTCCTAATTATTTTCGTATAGACTTACACAGTCCACTCCATCTTTTTCTACTAGTTGAACAGATATATCTTCTTTTCTTGAAGTTGGTATGTTTTTTCCCACATAATCAGCTCTTATTGGTAGCTCTCTATGACCTCTATCTACAAGTACCGCTAGCTGAATCATTTCAGGTCTTCCTCTATCTATAATTGCATCTATTGCTGCTCTTACACTTCTTCCTGTAAATAAAACATCATCTACTAGAATTATTCTCTTACCAGTTATGTCTACCCCTAATTCTATACTATTATGTTCCTTTAAGTTTTCAGGTTTTTTAAGGTCGTCTCTATATTTAGTTATATCTACACTACCTACTTCTACCTCTTCACCTTCAAACATGTTGATTAGTTCAGCAATCCTATTAGCTAGTGGTACTCCTCTACTTTTAATTCCTAATAAAACTAAGTTTTCTGTACCCTTGTTTTTTTCTATAATTTCATGAGAAATTCTCGTTAGAGTTCTCTTAATTGCTTTATCGTCCATAAGTACTGACTTTAGTTCCATAACAATACCTCCTTAAACTTCTTTTCTTAATTTATCTAATATATCCTGAAAATATTCTGGAAGTTGTGAATCAAATTCCATATACTCTCCTGTAGTGGGATGTATAAATCCTAAATTTTTTGCATGAAGTGCTTGACCTTGCAACTTAAACCTCTGTTTTTTATATCCATATACTTGGTCACCAATTAGTGGATGATGTAAATGAGCCATATGAACTCTAATTTGATGAGTCCTACCTGTTTCTAACCTACATTCAACCAAAGTATTACTTTTAAATCGCTCTAGCACTTTATAATTAGTAATAGCCTCTTTTCCATCCTTAACTACAGCCATTTTTATTCTCTCTACAGGATGTCTTCCTATGTTAGTTCTAACAGTGCCTTCATCCTCCTTTACTATGCCCTCTACTATGGCATAGTAAGTTCTCTTCATAGAGTGATCTTTTAGCTGCATAGCTAAGGAGTTATGTGACTTATCATTTTTAGCAACTATTAACACACCTGAAGTATCCTTATCAATTCTGTGAACTATACCAGGTCTTATGACACCATTTATTCCTGATAAGTCCTTACAGTGATAAAGTAGCCCATTAACAAGGGTTCCTGTATAGTTTCCTGGTGCAGGATGAACTACCATATCCTGTGGCTTATTTATTACTATGACATCACTGTCCTCATAAATTATATCTAAAGGAATATCTTCAGCCTCTACTTGAAGCTCAACTGGCTCAGCTAGCTCTACATGAACCTGATCCCCTATTTTTAATTTGTAGTTACTTTTCTTAATCTGGCAATTTACCTTCACCTGCTGTTTTTCAATAATTCCCTGGACAAAGGATCTAGACATCTCCAATTCCTTTTCACTTACAAATAAGTCAAGTCTCTTTCCTTCATTTTCTTCATCTATAGTGTAATTTTTAACATCCATTAAATCTCATCCTTCAGTATACATATTAATAGAAAAAATGTTCCTATACAAACTAACATATCAGCCACATTAAAGGTTGGAAAATAGTATACATCCCTGTAATGAATCATAATAAAATCTACTACATAATTATAACTTATTCTATCTATAAGATTCCCTATTGCTCCTGCAATTATCATAGCTACAGATACATATACTAATTTGTATTTAGGCTTATACTTCAATAGGTAGAATATCATTCCTATAATTACAATTATAGTAATAACAATAAATAACCATTGCTTATTTTGAAGCATTCCAAAGGCAGCTCCACGGTTTTCCAAATAATCAAGGGTAAAGAAATTTTTAATTACTGTTAT
>DKGY01000046.1:19976-21257 GCA_002453475.1 Clostridium sp. UBA6758
GGGTAGTCATCGGATAAAATATTCTTTATGGTATTAGACTTGTTTATAATACTTTTTAAGTTTTCTACATTAATAGTTTGTCTCGCATCTGACACAGAATTATCGGGATTTACGTGACTTTCTATAATTAACCCGTCTGCACCAGCTGCTATAGCTGATAAGCTCATAGCTTCAACTAGCTCCCGTCTTCCAGTTCCATGACTAGGATCCACAATAACAGGAAGTCTATAATTTTCCTTAATCATTGCCACAGAGTTTAAATCCAAGGTATTTCTAGTGGTAGTCTCAAAGGTTCTGACACCTCTTTCGCAAAGAACTACTTGATTATTACCTTCCTTTAAAATATATTCAGCTGCATAAATCCATTCAGCTACAGTAGCACTTATTCCTCTTTTTAGAAGTATAGGTACTTTAAGCTTTCCTAATTCCTTCAAAAGTGTATAGTTATACATATTTCTAGAACCTACCTGTATCATATCCACATAAGGAAGAGAAATTTCTATATCTCTAGCATCCATTATCTCAGATACTACAGGTAAGCCAAATTCATTTCCCACTTCTTTAAGTATTTTTAGTCCCTCTATACCGAGACCCTGAAAATCATAGGGAGATGTTCTAGGCTTAAAGGCACCTGCTCTCATCATATTTGCTCCCTGGGCCTTCAAAGCTCTTCCTATATTTATCATTTTATCATAGTCTTCCACTGCACAAGGTCCAGATATAAACACTAATTCATCTCCACCAATGATTACATCCTTAACCTGTACTATAATTTTTTCTCCACTATTTTTTTCTGCAAGTATTTTTTTCATATAATATCACCTTATAAAGTTTTTAACATAGAACGTAATATGGTATTTGAATTTTTAACTGATATTTCTTTAAATTTTTCATAATCCATATGAGCTCCATTATTAGCATTGTCAGAAATTGACCTTATAATAACAAAAGGTTTGTTATTTAGATAAGCAGCATGGGCTATACTCGCTCCTTCCATTTCACAAGATAGTGCATTAAACTCACTCTTTAGCCATCTTATCTTATCTATATCAGCTATAAATTGATCTCCAGATACTATTCTACCTGTGAAAATATTTATGTCTTCTATACCATCACAGGCTTTTTTAGCTTTTTCAACTAATCCCTTATCACATTTAAAGTCAAAGACCTCCATATTAGGAACTTGACCTGGTCTATCTCCAAATTTAGTTGTATCCATATCATGCTCCACTAAATCTGTAGCAATAACCACATCTCCTGGATATATATCTTCTCCAATAC
>DKGY01000046.1:21305-21787 GCA_002453475.1 Clostridium sp. UBA6758
ATCTTCTCCAATACCACCAGCTATACCAACGTTTATAACTGCATCCACATTGAAGTCATCTACTAAAATTTGTGTGCAAACTGCTGCATTCACCTTACCTATACCACTTCTAACTATTACAACATCCTTATCAAAAATAGTTCCATGATTAAAGGTCATCATTGCTCTTGTAACTTTTTTCTTTATCTCCATATCAGCTATTAAAGAACTTACTTCCTCTTCCATAGCTCCTATAATTCCTATTCTCATATTCAAATCTCCTCTTTTCTTCCTAGGTACAATAATTCTAGGGAATTTTGTATAATACTAATTTAAATTACCAATTATGTTAATGCTTCTATCTATTAACACGCACCAAATTTTCACAATAATTGGGTATAACTACACCTATTATAATATACATGTTCCGGGATATGTCAATAGCTTTCAGTAGATAAAAAAATCTCACCCTAAAGTGAGATTTTTTGTCCGATGACTACCAG
>DKGY01000046.1:21827-24710 GCA_002453475.1 Clostridium sp. UBA6758
CGATTTCTAACCTTCAAAGAAGATAAGAACTCTGTTTATACGCTAATCACATTCACCGAAAATTACACAATATTTTTAAATAAGGTTTAGATATTACTTATCTACAAAAAAACTTTTTATATCCTCTAATTCAGCTGTATTATATTCAAATCCTTCTACCTCTTTTTCAGAAGTAACTTCAAGTACTGGCTCCTGTACCTTTTCTTCAATTACAGTTGAAATATTATAATTTTTATCAAAGTCCTTTTCTAAAGCTTCAAACATTTCCATTTGTGTAACTATAAAGTTTCTAAATTTGCTCCTAAACTTAGCAAATTCCTGTTTTGTTCTATCAAACTCATCATTGATATTTAAAACATCAGTGTGAGCTTTATCTAAAATTCTTTTAGCANNTATAAGTTCAGCTTCAGATTGAGAACTTTGCTTTGCCTGCTCTGCAGCATTTTGTGCTAATAACAAAGTACTTTGAATAGTAGTTTCCATCTTTGCATAATGTTCTAATTTATCTTGAAAAACGTCTAATTTTTCTTTTAAAATAGCATTTTCCTTATACACAGTTTCATAATCTTCAGAGATTTGCTCTAAAAATTCATCCACCTCATCCATGTTATATCCCCTCATGGTTTTTTTAAAATCCTTGTTCATGATGTCCATAGCTGTCATCTTCATATTCTTCACCCCGCATTAAACATATTTACCTATTAATAATTTTATTCGACCCTTACTTGTTTCTCCTTCAATTGAATTTACTTTATACTTTCCAAATCCCCTTATGGTAATAGTATCCTTCATTTCTATTAATTTATCCTTTCTATTACATATAAGATAATTTAATAATACTGAACCATTACTTATAAGATCTGTGCCCTTAGCTCTAGACATATTACAAATACTAGGTATCACATTGTCTAGTCTAAGTGATGTAACAATTATAATCTTTTCTTCAAATTCAATCTTTGGGATATCTTCACTATTTATATTTACTCTATCAATACTACATGGACAATTTCCAATAGCAGTTAAATTATCTTGAACATATTGAGAAACTGAGCTTGCCATTGGAACAAAGCAAGCATCTCCTTTAACTACTAAGTCTCCAAATAAACTTCTCTTAACTCCTAAAGCCATTATAGATCCTAAATAATCCTTATGCTTAAGCTCCTTGAATTTTGATTTATTTTTTATCTTAATAACATGAATATCATAGTCCAGTGTTTCATATGCATTAATAGAAAAACATATCATCTTTCTCTCGCTATCCTCAAACACACCAGTACCATGAACGAAAACTCCCAGTTTGCCTTGGTTGTTTTTTATATTCATATAGATATCCGGAGTCACAAACTCCTTTGTATATATAGGCATCTCTATGTTCTTACATAACTCTATGTCCTCATATATACTTGAAATATAATTTTTATCGTGGTCTTTAAATATATCTAAAAAGGTCTTCTTATCCATAGCTTTCCTCTAATTCATCATATATTATTAAATTAATTATAATTCCTATTTATACTATCCATGTTTTATAAGCTATATTCTACCACTCAAATATACAAAAAATTAACCACATAATATTTTACTAAGTTTGAGTATTAGATTTATTTAAAAGAGCTAAAAATTCCTTTGTTTGTAAGTTCATTTTTTAATTCATTGCTAACTTCAATATTAGATGGAGTTAATATAAATACTCCCTTTTCTACAGGTTGAAGTCCACCTTCTAATGCATAAATAGCGCCTATTAGGAAATCAAGTATTCTTTGACCTTCCTTAGGCTCAACTCCATTTAAGTTAACAATAACAATTCTTCTAGACTTTAAATTGTCTATAATAATTTTCCCCTCATCATAATTTGAAGGTTTACTAATTACAACCTTTGAGGATGATGCAGTATGAATATTAACTATTTTATTTTGTTTCTTACTTACAAAGGGTTCAATTTCAATCTCGCCCTCACCTTCATCATAGTTATCTTCCTTATGTTCTAATAATTCTTCATCATCTTCTTCATCGTCAAATCCCATCATTCTACCTATTCCTTTGAAAAATTCCATAAAAAACCTTCCTCCTACTTTAATTTATTATAATCTCTTTTTCCAAAAACCCCTTCACCAATTCGAATCATATTTGATCCTACTTTTAAAGCTTCTTTATAATCGCTACTCATTCCCATAGATAAAATCTCCATGGTAATATTTTTATAACTTCTAGTTTTCAGGGCATCAAATACTTCTTTAGTCTTAGTAAAATAGTAATTACAACTTTCAGCATCTCCTTTAGGAATAGTAGCCATAATACCTTTTACCTTAACATTGTTGCACTGTTCACAAGCGTTTATAAGTTCATCTATATCTTCCACCATAATTCCAGTTTTAGACTCTTCTCTACCTATATTAATTTGAATTAATACATTTGCCATAAGCCCCTTACTTGAAAATTGCTTTTCAATCTCCTGTAAAAGTCTAACGCTATCTAAGGAATGTATTAAATAAACTCGTCCAACTAGATATTTAACCTTATTTCTGTGAAGATGACCTATTAAGTGCCACCTAATATCCTTAGGTAAAGCTTCCTGCTTTTCCATTAATTCTTGAACTTTGTTTTCTCCAAAATTTCTTTCCCCTAGGTTATATACAGTTTGTATTTCAGCTATAGATCTAGTTTTTGATACTGAAATCAATGTCACTTCTTTTGGCAACTCATTCTTCAGTTTTATAAAATTTTCATCAATAGACAATTTTATTCCTCCCGTCTTATGTACAAAATCTAGCTTATAATGGAAAATATAATCCTCTATATTTTATTCTCGATATAAATTAAAAAACCTTTAATATTATTAAATTTTTCTAATTTTTTATTTTAATTTTAGATGCTCACTTTTTA
>DKGY01000025.1:0-6862 GCA_002453475.1 Clostridium sp. UBA6758
CATATTTTTTAGCTCCATAATTTTGTCCCACAAAAGAGCTAAGAGCTGTTGAAAATCCACCTGCAGTCATCCAAGTTATAGCTTCAATTTGAACCCCAACCTTTTGTACTGCTATGGCTACTTCACCAGAACCAGCTATTACCCGTGCTATTAGAATAGAAAAGGTGGTAAATAATCCACTTTGAACTCCAGACGGAATTCCCAGCTTACATATACTTCTTATAGCTTTAAAATCAGGTTTTTTTAATAAATTAAATTTTAAATATTTTTCCTTGCTTCTTAAAATAGAAACTAGGAAACAAACTACAACTATACTTTGTGCACCTATGGTTGCTAAAGCTGCTCCTAAAACTCCCATCTTTGGAATAGGTCCTACACCAAAAATTAAAATAGGATCAAAAACTATATTAGCTACTAGCCCTACCGTATTAATAATAAAAGGTGTCTTACTATTACCTGCCCCATTAAATATTGCTGTTAATACTGGTATTAAATTTGTTATGACCATCCCCATAGCTATTATAACTAGATAAGTTTCTGCCATAGATATAACTTGTAAATTTTCTAACTGAAAAAAAGCCAAAAACTTACTTCTAAATAATAATACCACTATTCCCATTATTAAAGATAATACTATATTAATTTGAAGGGCACTTACAATGTAATTACGTGTTGCTTTTTCATCTTTACGTCCCAAGCTTTGGGATACTTTAACCTCAGCACCTACTTTGGCTATCATGGTAAGAGCTGCAGCTAAATTACTAAAAAAACCTGCTGTTCCTACTGCCGCTACCGCTGTGCTTCCTATAGTTCCAACCCAAAGCATGTCTGTTAGATTATAGGCCATTTGTATAAATGAAGTTGCCATAATAGGAAGGGCTAATTTAACTAGCTTTCCACTTATAGACCCTTCTGTTAAGTCTATTCTTTTCTCCATAATATCAATCCCCACTACTATAAAATTTTATTCTATTAAGATTAATATTAATAATTGCAATTAAATTGCCCATTAATATTTCTACAATACCCCAATAAATATTTTACTTCGTACTACGAAGAATGTCTATATAATTTTAATATGTATTTTTCTTAACAATTACTTGTTATGCCTATTTCCATATATAAATTTGAGTAATAAAATACCATGCTTTATGTATAACAAATTTAGAAATTATACATAAAGCATGGTTAATTACATATTTAATTTACTTGTATCTACTTCACTTTTTAAAAATCATTATATCTTCTATTGTAACCTTATCTACTACAAAATTATCTTTTAGAACTTCCCTTACTTTATCAACTTGTGATGTCAATGCTTCAAATCCAAATCTATTTTTATTTATACCTTCAAAGTATTTCTCCGCTTCCTTTGTAAGTATACTACTGTCACCTTTAATAATTTTATAGGATTCCATTATTTCATCTTTCGGTTTTGAAAATATTATATTTCCATCCTTTATAAAAGTAATATAATCTGCTATTCTTTCAAGGTCCGAAGTTATATGAGTAGATATTAATACTCCCATATTTTCATTTTCCATAAGACATTGAAGTTCTTCTAAAACTTCTGATCTAACCACTGGATCTAGTCCAACAGTAGGTTCATCCATTATTATGAACTCTGCTCCATGGCTAAGAGCTATACATAATGAAAATTTCATTCTCATACCCTTAGATAATTCTTTTAGCTTTTTATCCTTATTAAGATCAAACTTATTTAAATAGTAGTGAAATTTATTATTATCCCACTTACTATATAATGTAGAAAACATATCTCCATTTTCTCCCAGGGACATATGGTCATAATAACAAGCTTCATCATAAACAAAACCAATTCTATCTTTTATTTCCCTTTCAAATTTAACGTTATCTTTATCAAACACTTTTATATATCCACTATCCTTCTTTACTAAATTCATTATAAGTTTTATTAGCGTAGTTTTACCTGCTCCATTTTCTCCAATTAACCCCATAATAAATCCCTTAGGCAATTGTAAAGATACATTATTCAGCTTAAAATTTTTATAATTTTTACATAGATTATCTATATATAATATATTATCCATCATATTCCTCCTACTATAGGTTATATTCTTCAGCAAGTACCCTTAAACTTTCTATGATTTCTTCTACTGATATTCCAGCTTTAGAACCCTCCTCTATTGCCTTAATTAGATACTCTTCCATATTTCTCATAATAGATTCTTTTAAAAGCTCTTTATCTTGAACACTAACGAAGGATCCCTTACCTGGAACCGTATATATGAACCCTTCTCGCTCAAGCTCATCATAAGCTCTTTTAGTTGTTATAACACTAATTCTCAAATCCTTAGCCAGCCCTCGTATAGATGGTAATGGTTCATTAGGAGATAACTTATTTGTTAAAATATCGTCCTTTATTTGCTTTTCTATTGGAGAATATATGGGCTCTCCTGAAGAGTTATTTATTATTATATTCATTGAATTTCCTCCAGTTTAAATTTGTTGTATAAACTACAATAATACTATAAATCTCTTTTTCTATATCCCATTATAGATAATCCTATAAATAAAATATATATGATTATCCCCACTAGAATCACACCTGTAGCTAAATATACTCCATGCGATGTACTTCCTAAGAAATAGTTAGTGATTTCAACTGAGATATTAGGATTTACATTACTAATAAGTTTTAAAATTATTATTGGTATATTTGCAACTGCAATAATAATAATTGAAGAATATTTTGAAGCAACACCATAATCATATCTATAGTATACAAAATTAGTAATCCCAATTATTAAACAGTAATATATAAAAGATAGAGATTGAACAATGTAAATTATAGTTAACTGTTCTTTAGGAAAGTTTCCAACTAGAAACATTATTAATAAAAGAATAAATGAACATAAAACATAGGATATAAAGTAATAAATAAACTTACTTAACACTACATCAATTCTTTTAACTGGAAAACTGTTAATTATAACATCATAATTTTTTCTCATCTCATCTGTAGCCGTAAATTTATTTGCCATTAAAGGCACCATGAAAGTTCCTAATAAATATATCAACAATGTAGCTTCAAAACTATACATAGAAGCAAAGCATACTAATATTCCCACAACTAAAATAGAAATAGTATAAATATATCTACTAGTTATAAAGTCCTTTTTTAAAAGCGCTCCCATAAATTCTCCCTCCTAGAAATCTTTCTTTTCATAAATAACTACTGAGATAGTAGCTATTAAAGCCAAAACAGCTAGAACTAACATTACTAATATAATATTACTAGCTACAGTGTTGCTTTGAAATAGCACTAAAAATCTTTCTATACTAGATAGCCATCTAGGTAGTGATTCTCCTTTAAGAAACTCACCTATAGCTAATGTTCCTGCCATTATAACAAAGAAAATAATAAAGTAAAATATTCGTGCAAACTTTATTCCTAAGGAGAAATATACGCAATAGTAAAGGGCAACAAATATAAGAATATAACTAGTGGTCCCTTTAATTACAGATAGAGGTAATTTTAAATACTCTGCTGGATATATCATATAAATTAAATTATTTAATAGTAATCCTATTATTGTTATAGCTACTATCCATATAATACTAGATAAAAACTTACCTAATACATAATCACTTCTTTTACAAGGACTGCTGAGTATACTGATATGAATTTTGTCTCTAGATTCCATTTCAGTAAATGCTATACTGATTACCCCACCCATTAGTAAAAAATAATTAAATAAGCCAGCTCCTTTATTCCCAACTCCAAACAATATAACTACTACTATCATTACTAATCCACTTTTATTGATATATAGATTAAATATTCCCCTTAAATCTCTCATGGCCATTTTCCACATTTATTTTCTTACCCCCTTATTCATAGCTACCATAATTTCCTCTAAAGATGGCTTCTCACTAACAATTTTCTGTCTTATACTTTTATCAATGTGTATATCTTTAATTATTCCTTCAAAACCATAAGGTGTTTCTCTAAATCCATATATAACTTTCTTATCAAGTTTACTTAATAAAGATTTATCACCTTTAATTACTTTATATTCCTCCATTAAGTCACTAGTAGCTTTAGAAAAAACTATCTTTCCCCTTTGTATATAAGTTATATAATCTGATATCTTCTCTAAATCAGAAATTATATGACTTGAAACTAAGATCCCAACATTTTCATCTTGTATAACTTCTTGAAGTACATCTAAAATATTACGTCTCATAACTGGATCTAGTCCCGAAGCTGGTTCATCTAATATTAAAAACTCTGTATCATGACTTAGGGCTGAAGCAATAGCAAATTTCATTTTCATTCCTTTAGATAATTCCTTAACTTTTTGCTTTTTATTTAAGTTAAATTTCTTTAAATAGTTATCAAATACTTTTGCATCCCATTTTTTATAGAATCCTGAAATTATTTTTTCATTATCCTTAATAGATAAATTTTCATAGTAAAAACACTCGTCATATACAAAACCTATGCGTTCCTTTATCTCTCTTTCATGCTCAATATTACCTTTACCAAAGATTTTAATTTCACCTTCGTCCCTTTTCAGTAAATTCATAATTAGTTTTATGGTAGTTGTTTTACCTGCTCCATTTTCACCTATGAAGCCCATAATATATCCCTTATCTAAACTAAATGAAATATTATCCAACTTAAACCCTTCATATTCCTTAGTTAAATTCCTTACCTCTAATACTTTATTGGACAAAATAACACCTCCATTAATTATTCATCTTTGTAAATATCAATTTAGAATTAAATATTTAAAGCTATTTTTATAATTCTGTTAATACTCAGTATGTACAGTACTGTTAAAAAAATTAAGCTACATAGGTTCTTTATATCAACAGTATATATCGTTTATATACACTATGTCAACACTAAATATAATTTTTAATAAACCTATATTTTTTATATTTTATTAATCCCTAAATAAAAATATCCCAGGCTATATTTTTCCTGGGATATTTTTATTATGAGCATTCCTTATTTGTTATTTATTCTATTTATTAAATCTTGTACAGCAGTTTTGCTAACTTCTCCACCTACTTCTATTACTTTCTTAACTAACATCTTATCTGCTATAGATTTTTGGCTAGTAGATAAATCATTATCAGTTATTATAACAGGTGAGCCAGTTTTAGCTGCTAGAGGTGCAACTACTAAAGAATCTACTAACTTCATGCTTTCAGTTACATAAACATTATTTTGCTCTTTTGCAAATAATTTTTCTATAACTAGTGCATTTGTTTCGTATCTATTTGCTCCTCCTATTCTATTATTAGTTATATCCTCAGATGTTATCTTGTTTAAATCTTTCATAACTGAGTTCTTAATTACAGTTTCTCCACCTATAACATAAGCTGATTTAAGGTTTTGATTCTTAAGCCATGATAATACCTTCTTAGGAACTTCCTTGTTTTCAACTAATATTATTGGAGTTTTGTCAACAGCTGCCTTAGATGCAATAGTCAAAGCATCCGCAGGAGCATATCCACCTGCTACATAGATATTTTCTACATTTTTTTGTCTATCTAGATGTGTAGCTACTTCCAGTGAAGTTTCATATCTATTTGCTCCACCTAATCTTACTACATCCACTCCCATATTAGCCATTTCTTTAACTGTAGCATCTGATACAACTGTTATGCCTCCTACTACATAAACTGTTTTAACACCTAATCTCTTTAATTCAGTCTTTGTCTCCTGAGTTAATTCACCAGCTTCAGTTAATAATATTGGTGCATCGTAGTTTGCTGCAAGAGGTGATGCTACTAAAGCATCTGCAAAAGACGAACCATTAGCTATTACAGCCATATCGGAATTCTCCCAACCAGCCTTACTAACTTCTACTGCTGTTGCATATCTATCTTTTCCATATAATTTAGAAGTAGATTCTACAATCTTATTAACCTTATTAATAGTTATTTCCTTAACAGTGGTATTTCCAGCATCGTCTATAGCTTCAACAGATATTTTATTTTCACCATCTGCTAATTTTACTTCATAAGCTAAGTTATGGTTAGCACTTTCTAAATCATTAAAGTATGACCAATCTGGAGCTATTGTTTTAACAATGTTTCCATTTACCTTAACCTTTAAGCTTGGTAGATTGTCACTTATTTTAGCTGAAATTATTACTGAGTTCTTGGTGGTTTCAGTTGGTACCGCTTCAAGATCAACTACTGGAGCTGTGGTATCTACAAACATTTTATGAGCAAATTCTATCTTATTATTTGCAGCATCTTTCGCAGCAACCATAATACTGTGATATCCATCTTTTAGATCTACTTCTGTTGAGAAGTTCCAGATACCACTATGAGTATCAAAGGTTAATGGTACATTCTTTCCATTTACAGTAAACTCAGATATAGCTGAAGCATCCTTTACAGTACCTGTAACAGCTACTTTACCACTATTTAATACTCCAAAGAATTCTGGTCCAGTAACCATTACTGTAGGAATTGTAGTATCTCCCTCTGCTGCTCCTGTTGGCTCCTTATATTCTCCTGTAGTTCCCTCTGTTACTTTAATAGATGTTTTATTTTGTGCATAGTCATAAACTTCTACAGAACAGTTTTTATAATCCAATTTACTTAAATCAAATTTTCCTGTTGCATTTTCTTCTACTGCTTTTCCATCACTAATAAGTACATATTTATAAACATGACCCTTATTATTGTCTTCTGCAACTACTTCTAGTTGTTTATTATCTTTATCATAATTAACTTTGCTAACTTCAGGTGCTTTTGTATCAACATTTACTTTAAAGTCAAAGTTTTGCCATTCAGCATTTTCATAATCTACTTTTCCTTTAACTCTATAAGTATATGCACCATCTGCAACTAC
>DKGY01000025.1:7009-44944 GCA_002453475.1 Clostridium sp. UBA6758
ATATGGAATACTTAAAGTTGGATTTGTATCTGTAGGATCAGTTAAAGTTACAAAGCCTTCTACATATCCACCATTTTTAAAAACTTCTTCAATGGATGCTTTATTATAAGCAGTTATAGCATTATTTAAATCTACAGTAGCAGTAATTTGAGTTTTACCCTTTGCAGCTACTTTAATTGCATTATCACTAAAAGATATTGGAAATTTACTAGTCTTTTCATTAATTATATTTTGTGCTTCTAAATAAGTGTATTGTTCATCTACTAAGTCTGTTTGAACAGTACCTGCCACATTATAAGTTACTTCTTTGTCACTAAAGTTTTGGACCTCTATAGTAAATGTAGCATTATTACCTTTAATTTCTTTTAGATTAACCTTACATTCACCAGTAGTTGTATCTGTAACTATAGCAGGTGTAGTTGTAGAAGCTTGAAGATCCATAACACCAGCACCTTGTCTTCTAGGTGATGTATAGTTAGATCCTGCAACAACTCCTCCTGCTTGATTTTTTCCATTATCTACATGAGCTATAGCTGTACTCATCATTAATTTTTTAGCCATTCTAGCTCTTGCTTCACCAGTTAATCCAAAGTCCTTATCTACTCTTTGAAGTACTAGTGCTGCTCCACCAGCTACATGTGGTGATGCCATAGATGTACCACTCATGTTTCCATATTTATTATCATTTAATGTTGACCATATATTTCCACCTGGTGCAGTAATTTCAGGTTTAAACTCTAAATCTGGAGTTGTTCCCCAAGATGTAAAGTCTGACATACTTCCTATGGCTGTATTAGGTACTGAAACGGTATTTCCATTTGCAACAACCTTGACTTCTGAAGTTTTTAGTTGTGCTGCAATTTTAGCACCATAGGAATTTCCTATAAATAATGCTGGTATTGTGCCACCCTCTGGATACAGCATACTTATAAGTCCCTCTCCACCACTAGCATTATTATAAACTATAACTGCAATGGCACCTGCTTTTTCAGCATTTGCTATTTTATCTGTAAAATTATATCCACCACGTTGAATTAAAGCTACATTGCCCTTAACTTCTGCAGGGAAGTGTTCTGGTAACCCACCTAGTCCGCAATCTACAGCTTTAAGTTCCTGTCCCTTAAACACGGATAAAATATCTGTTCCTGATGAAGTATATGGAGCTACATTTTTTTCTCCATTAATTGAAAACTCTAACCCATAGCCACTAACAACATTGTTTTCTATGGATGCTACTTGAAGAGAATCTGTTGCTAATCCTGGAGAACCAACAACACCATAGTCAGGGTTTGCAGTATATGGATTATCATGTCCATCTCCAAACACGTTAGAGTTTCCTGCTGATATTGCCATAACTACACCATTATCTACAGCTCTATTAACAGCAACTTGCTCTAAATCTGTATCATCTACAAAGGATGCTGTTGAACCTAAACTCATATTAATAACATCAGCTCCAAGAAGTACAGAATCATCTATAGCCTTAACTATAACATCACCAAAAGTAGAAGCCATAGCTGGATCATTACCAAATACCTTCATTGCAAGAATTTGTGCTTCTGGAGCGACACCTTTAATTCCATCTTTATTAGTATCTCCATTAGCTCCTACTGTTCCTGCAACGTGCATTCCATGCATTGAAGCATCTGGACCTAAATCTAAAATCTCTTGATTATTATCCATGTAGTTATATCCGTAAGGAACCTTTGAGGTTCTATAAGTACCTGATAAATCATTTTTCTTAGATATAGCTTGTACTTCATCTATTTGAAGTTCAGCTTTATTTTGATCTGTAAGAACCATATCTTTATGTGTTGAATCGACACCAGTATCAATAACTGCTACTACTGTACCTTCCCCATTATATCCACTAGCCCAAGTTTGCTCTGTTTTTATGATTTCACCACTATTATTCATCATAGGCTCTGGTCTTTCATATTCATTAGCAATAGTAACAGACTTAACTCCAGCTATACCTTCAAGTTTTTTAGCTTGTCCTAATGTAGTTTTCATACTAAATCCATTAGCTACATTAGTAAAACTATTTATTACTTCAAAGTCAATTCCCTTAGAATTCATCTTGCTTTGTATTGAACTCTGTTCTTTCAAAATTTGATTTTGAAGTTTACCAACTTCTGATTTACTCATTTCATCAAGTTTTATACCCTTTTTAGTAGCCTTTTCAAGTACAGCCTCACTGTCTAGTTCTACTATAACTCTAACTTGATCAGAATCTTTAATTGTTTGAAGCTTTGTGTCTTGTTGTATCTGAGCCTGTAACACCATTTGTTTTTCTTTGCTTTCTCCTAAAGACTTAATTAATTCATTAGGAGATGCAAAAGCTGTCATGTTTGAACCTAACACTAAAGATAGAGCTAGTCCAACAGATATGCCCTTTTTAAAGTTCATTAAATTACCCCCTTGATATATAAATTTCTTAACCTTATATGATATGTATATAAATTTATTAACTTATGTTAACTATTTTATATACTTTTAAGAATATATTAACAGTATAAGAATTTATTTCAATAAAAAAAATATCTGATTTTTCTTTTATAAATTCGAATATATTACATTAAAATACTTTTTATTACTTTTTTATCCATACATCTTGTATTTCTTTAACATAATAATCTATAATATTCCAAATAACTACATTATTTTCAAAATAAAACTCTTTTAAAATATTAATTTCCTATATCTAAATATTGGATATTTTATTTTAAGTTTACATTTTATTAACTATATACTGCTTGATTTTTATAATTAAATTATGATTGAATATCATATTCACTTATTTTACCTATTAATAAGTTCAAATTAATATAACTACCAAAGCTGTTTCCAAGGAATATGAAGAAAAGTCGGGGCATAATCTTAAAGTTAAAGAATACATAATGTCTTCATATGTAAAAGCATCTAAATAATCCTTAAATATAAAAATGATTAGAGTTAATTAACTCTAATCATTTTTATATTTGAAACTTTATATAGTTTATTAGATTATAATAATATAGTTATAATTATCTACAATTTAAAATCGAAATACACTCTTCTATAGATATTAACTGTTGATCTCCGCTTTCCATATTCTTTAAAAGTACTCTATTAGTTACCTTCTCATCTTCTCCAATAATAATAACATATGGTATAGCTAATTTATTTGCATATTTCATCTTCTTAGCAAACTTTCCACCTTCCAGATAAATATCAACTTTGATCTCTGATTGTCTTAATTTATTACAAACCTGAATTCCATAATCAAAGTCTTCATCCATTGGTATCACTAAAACATCTATTAATGAGTTACTATCTAAGTCTATGATATTACTTTCCATAAAACTCCAGAATAATCTTGTTAACCCAATAGATATTCCAACTCCAGGAAGCTTTTTATCAGTATAGAACTGAGCTAAATCATCATATCTTCCACCTGAACACACCGAACCAAATTCTGGATAATCATCTAGGAATGTTTCATAAACCGTTNNAGTATAATAATCCAATCCTCTAGTTATTTTAAAGTCAATTACATAATTTTTATCTGGAATTCCAAAGGCTTTTATATATTTATTTACAGTCTCTAATTCTTCAACCCCTTCTAGAAATCTTTCGTGAGCCACTGTACTATTTTTCAAGAACTGAATTTTCTCCTCATTGCTACCTTCTACGGTTATAAATTTTATAACCTTATCTATTCCTTCGCTAGTTTTTATATATTCCTCTAGTTCTTCTCTGACCTTTACCTCTCCAATTTTTTCAATCTTATCTACAACTCTTAATACCTCAATATAATTATCTATATCTAAGCTTCTTAAAAATCCATCTAGGATTTTTCTATTGTTAATTCTTATTTTAAAATTATCAAAACCTAATTCTTTAAATATTTTATATATAGTACTAGGAATTTGAGCATCATTGACTATACTTAATGCTCCATTACCAATGACATCTACATCACATTGATAAAATTCTCTAAATCTACCCCTTTGATTCCTCTCACCTCTATAAACTTTTCCAATTTGATATCTTTTAAAGGGAAAAGCTATTTCTTCCATGTGTTGAGCTACATAACGTGCCAGAGGTACTGTTAAGTCAAATCTTAATGCCATCTCTGTGCTACCCTTAGTTAAAGTATAAATTTGTTTTTCTGTATCTCCACCAGTTTTAGCAAGTAATACTTCACTTTTTTCAATTATAGGAGTGTCAATAGGTAGAAATCCAAAGGACTCATAATTTCTTCTAATGACATCGTAAACATTATTAAAGGCTACTTGCTCTCTTGGAGTAAGCTCCATAAATCCTGGCAATATACTAGGCTTTGTTATTTTTGTACTCATATCAATCTCTCCTTAATTTATATAACTTATATGATATTCATCCGAAAATCTGAAACTTTCATATTATAAAAAAATCTCTAAAGACAACTAGTATCCTTAGAGATATAAAACTCAATAGCTCCATAGATACATTTGCCTTCGCACAAATAGGCCTTATCTATGGCTTAATTTTAAAACCATAATTATAAGACCTTGCATCTATGATGATGTTCATATTTTCTATTTGATAAGTATTTCACTACAACCATCTCCTATGTAAATAAATCCTATTATAAACAATTTATCATTATATATATTTCATGTCAATAATTTTAGATGACTTATACTTTAATTCTAATCTGATCCCCTCATTATAATCCTAATGATTTGGATAATCCTTCTATTCTATTTCCATTTCGTCCAACAACAGTTTCAGCAGTAATTAGAGAGTTTAGAACTGACTCTTCTACAGCTTCTGCAGATGCTCTAAAAAAGAAATCAATATAATTTTCATTAATCATTTTAACTTCACTAGTTACACTTTCCTCATAATGTTTAATTTTATTTGCTGTACTAAAAGCAATTACTACATCCCCGCTTCCATTGCCAAGATAAGATCCTAATCTAGTTATTCCTACAACACTTCTCTTAGCTACTCTTTTCAACTGTCTTGGGGATAGTGGAGCATCTGTAGCTAAAATCATCATAATAGATCCTTTTTCTAAATTGTCTATATCACAGCTTTTATTATTTATACTTAAACTTTTGTTATTCTCATATAACATGGCTTTAATATCATTGTTATTAAGTATAAAATCTTCCTTTATTCCAAAATTCGATAGTACCAATGCACCTAATGTATATTCTTCATCTTTAATATTTATCTTTCTAGAAGAAGATCCTATACCGCCCTTATACCCAAAGCAACTCATTCCAGTTCCAGCTCCTACTGCTCCTTCCAAAAAATCTACAGATGCATTATTAATACTTTTAAATACGTGTTCTTCTTTAACATGAAGTCCTCTAATATCATTTAAAAATCCATCATTACATTCTCCAACTATAGGGTTAATAGTTCCAGTTTCGACACCTATATCAGTATTTAATGAAAGCATATATCTAACTAATCCTTGACTTACTATTCCTACATTTAAAGTATTTGTAAGCATAATTGGTGTTTCGATTGTTCCAAGCTCCTCTAATTGCATGGTTCCTACAGTTTTTCCAAAACCATTTATTACATGAATAGCTCCATATACTTTATCTTTGAACATATTTCCATCATGAGGTAATATGGCTGTTACTCCTGTGTTTACGTCTCCATCTCTTAATGTGACATGACCTACCTTTACTCCTTTTACATCAGTAATTTTATTCCTTTCACCCGTTTGTAATTTTCCTACATTGACTCCATAATCTCTAATTCTCTTCATTATTTCCTCCTAAATTTAAACAACTTATAATTAATAAATCTCTATACTTATCTATATATTTTTAGATTGTGGCTTATAAAATATTCATCTTCTTAATCTTACTATAATATCTTCTTAAATCTCCAAAACTTTATAAATATTTTCCACTTTTATCTTCAATAATATATATGTTCTTTGAAAGGGGTTGATACTATGGCAATAACAAATACTAAAAATAATACAGCCTTAGTTATTAAATATATAAAGGGTCAAAACCAGGATGGTAGTCCTAAAATTCAAAGTCAAAAGTTTTCAAAAGTAAGTGGAACTGCTACTGATGAAGAAATCTATAATTTGGGTGTAGTTATTGGATCTATACTAATAAGTGAACCTACAGAAATTAAAAAACTAGATGATTATACTTTAAATGAAGGCTAAGGATAAAAATTATCTATTCACTCATAATTATAATTCTAAAAAATAAGGAGGACTAATAATGGAAAAGAAATTAGTTATGACCTTTAAAGATGAAACAGAAAATAAATTTAACCTTACAGTAAACTCTGTTAAGGATGGTATATCACTTACCGAAATCAAAAATATAATGGACTATATTATATCCACTGGAATATTTAAAAGCAAAAATGGAAAATTAGTTTCTAAAACCGCTGCTATAACTATAGATACTAGCACCACTGAACATGAAATAGGAAACTAGAAAGGGAGTGATAAACACTCCCTTTTTTATATTTTCCTCTCACCTATCTATCTTGTTATAAGCTAAAATTTATTACTATATAATATATAAATCTAATTCATTTCTTAACATATCTTCGTAGGTTTCTCTTTTACATATGAGCCTTGGTCCTAATTTTCCTACTAAAACTACTGGTGCTTTAGGAATTTTATTATAATTACTACTCATAGAATAGCAATAAGCTCCCGTAGAAAGCACTGCTAATATATCACCTTTTTTAACCATTGGAAGACTTATATCATTTATTAGTACATCCCCAGATTCACAGCATTTACCAGAAATCGTAACTAAAGTTTCTTCGTTGTTTTCTACATTATTAGCTATTAACCCTTGATACTGTGCACTATATAGTGATGGTCTTATATTATCTGTCATTCCACCATCTACAGATACATATTTTTTAATATTAGGAATTTCTTTGACTCCTCCAATAGTATATAAAGTAATCCCACTATTTCCCACTATACTTCTACCTGGTTCTATTATTATATCTGGAGTTTTCATCTGTAGTTTTCTACTACAAACTTCTACTTCATTTAAAATTCCAGAGCAGTATTCCTCTATAGTTTTTGGATCGTCACCTTCACCATAATATATACCAAAACCTCCACCTAGGTTAAGTTCCGTCATATTGATTTCAAAATGATTATTAATGCTATTCATTAAATTCATCATAACCCTTACAGCTTCTTTATACGGTTCTATATCAAATATTTGCGAACCTATATGACAATGAAGTCCTTTTAAATTAATATTTTCAAGTTCACTTATTGTCTTTACTACTCTAAATATATTGTCTTCTAAAAGAGTAAATCCAAACTTAGAATCAATCTGTCCAGTTTTGATATATTCATGAGTATGTGCCTCAATTCCTGGAATTATTCTAAGTAATATATCTTGAGTTTTTCCATAAACTTCACATATATTATTAATATTCTCTAACTCTATCATATTGTCCACAATAAAGGTCCCAACCCCCGCTTTTATTCCTAGTTTTATCTCTTCAATAGTTTTATTATTTCCATGAAAATATACCTTATCCATAGGGAATTCACTGACTATAGCAGTGTAAACTTCTCCTCCTGATACCACATCAAGGCATAAGCCTTCATTCTTCACAATTTGAACGATAGCCTTAGTTAAAAATGCCTTTCCAGCATAGGCTACTTTGTTATTGCTTCCTTTAGTCTCCATAGCTTTCATATATCTTCTACAATTACCTCTAATTTGCTCTTCATCCATGACATAAAGAGGAGTTCCAAATTTCTTAACTAGCTCTAAAGTATTAATTTCACCCACAAAAAGATTGTTTTCTCTAACGTTTATTGTTCCAAATAAGTTCATAGTAAATTCTCCTTTCAGCTCCCCACTATAAGTTTATGAGAGTAATATTTATTTGGGTACTTATGTACCAAAATAAAAAAAGCGGACAAAGGAACACCCTTGTCACGCCCAGATTAATTCACTATGAACATAACAGGTGTTACTTTGTAGCTCTCCACTATTTTCATAGTGGCAGTATAGCACATATTTTGTACTATCCCAGAGAATATCCTTGCCAGGTTATTCTCTTCGGCCTTTCTCCCCTTTCTTCTTGTATCAACGTGTGCCCACTTCTCAAGAATACTATTGGTAAAAGCTCCTCTACCCTAAATAACATCTCTAAATTATATAAGTTTAATTTTAATACTTATTGGGATAAATATTTTAATTTTCTTAATAATATAGTACTAAACAAACATAGTCAATATTTATTTTATATATTTTTTAATGCAACGTATACATTTTAAATTTTTAAACTTATTTTATGCTCCTTTTCTTATTTTTTGTAATTATTACTTTATTTTCTTGATAAAATTCATAATTAATCATATAATTTGTATATAATATTATATAGCCTATATTAAAATTAGGAGGTATCTCTATGGGAATAAATATTGTCCTTTTAATTATTGCATCTTTATTCTTTGCTGTTGGAATATGCATTAATAAGTTAAAATGGTATTGGTTAATCTCAGGATACAACACTATGAGTAAAGAGGAAAAATCAAATGTAGAAATTGAAGCCTTAGGAAAGTATATGAGTAAAATATTCTTCTTAATATCAATTATAAACATTATAGGATTTCTATTAAATTGTTTTTTTAATATTTCTTTAGCTATTTTTATAGTTCTAACTGTAATTATACTGCTGTACTCTATTTATTATTGCCAACGCTTTGACCATAATCCTGGCTCTAGCAAAGAAACAAAAATCGTATTAGCAGTAGTAATAGTTATTATGCTAATAACTACTATACCTATAATAGCTATTAGCTACTCCCCTACTAAAATTACCATAACTGATGCTTCTATAAAAATCTCTAGTGGAGCTAATGCTTCCATTTCGAGAGATAAGGTAAAAAGTATTTCCTTAGTAGATGAAATGCCTAAAATTCTTATCAGGACTGGTGGCATAGGTATGGGAAGAATTCAAAAGGGAAATTATAATCTAGAAGGAGATATAGGTGCTAAATTATTTTTAGCTAGTAAAGAAGGTCCTTTCATTGAAATTACTGTAGACTCAAAGCCTTCTATTTACTATATTAATTATAAAGATAAAGAAATCACTAAAACAACCTATGAGGATATCATAAAAAAATTGGATTTAGATAAATAAAAGGAGGTCTCTCAACGAACCTCCTTTTCTATGTCATATTAAACTATTTATAGCCTCTTCAATATTTATAGATTCTCCTTTAATTCTTGATTCTTCTGCTAACAAGGCTATAACATGACTTTCTATAGATACTCTTCCTGTGGTATATCTTTTTTCTACCTTATCAGTTTTAACCAAGTCTAAGAAATCTCTCATTATACCGCTATCTCCACCGCCATGTCCACTGCCTGGCTCCTTTACATCAATTACTTTTATACTATCATTTCTAAAATCATAGATTTCAATTTTATTAGTTTCAGTGTTAGCTCTAACTTCTCCATGGGTTCCCATAAATCTTGTAATTCTAGAAACCTTTCCTGTGAAAGCAGTCATAGTAAAGGCTACTGTAACACCATTTTTAAAATTCAAACTAATTACTTGATTATCTACTACATTATTATCACAGTAGTAAACGCATCTTCCATAAGGACCTTCCTTTAATGCTCTTGTGATGCCTTCTCTTGATAAGTCTTCTGTTATAGTACTAGCTGGCCAATGTCTTGTAGATGTAGTATTAGAGTCTTGTTTAGATGTATCTTGGATACATTTAAAATAAATCTTTCTTGCATCATATGGACAATCTTCAATATCACAGTCTAAACATTTCTTAGCTGCTCCCTTTGGTGCACACTCTGATTTAAAGTGTTTTATACTACCATAAGATACAAGAGATTCACAGGTGCTATTTACATACCAATACATAAGGTCTAAATCATGACAACATTTAGCAAGAATCATTGGAGCAGATTCTTCTTTATTTCTCCAATTTCCTCTTACAAAACTATGAGCTTGATGGTAATATCCAACATTTTCTATATGCTGAATTGTAACAAGTTCGCCTATTTCTTTACTATCTAGAATTCTTTTCAATTCATTAAAAAACTCAGTATATCTAAGGACATGACATACTAACAGATGACAGTTCTTTTCCTCTGATTTATTTACCATATCTATACATTCTTTTAAATCTGGTGACATAGGCTTTTCTAAAAGAACATGATATCCAAGTTCTAAAGCCTTCATCGTTGGTTCATAATGCATTCTATCCTGTGTTGAAACAATTGCCACATCTCCAACTTTACCAATATTTAAAGCTTGTTCCCATGATAAAAATACGAGTTCGTCTTCTAGCGCAAACATTCTTTTAATATTTTCTCTTCTCTCTTTAATAGGCTCTGCTATAGCAACAATTTCTACTTCATCTTTATGATTTTTTATGTAGTTAGCATAAATTGCTCCCCTATCTCCCGCACCTAATAACACAACTTTAATCTTTTCTCTCATTGACATATCCCCCTTATGTATAATTAAAGAAATTATTATATATAACAATAATAAATCAACTTCTTACTACTGTCTACAAGTAGTAATATATAATATTTATACCTAATATTGGATATTATTATTTAACATTTTATTATGTATTTTTATAAATATTAAACTTGATTAAGTTAGAAATCTAATTTTAAATTTATTTGTTTAGAAACTAAGTATTAGGTAATAATACCAGTCTACTCGATTAATAGTTCCATATTAATTAACTCTCTCCCTTCTCCAAATATAAGAAAGATAGACTAGGCATCACATTGTATAACCTAGTCTATTTATTTTTATAATACTTATTAATAAATATAGAGTATATTACCAGTATTATTTTATATACTCCTACAAATAATAATATTACTTATATTAAGGAGGTATAATTATGTCTAAAAATTGTTGTAAAACTAAAAATAAGAAAACCACTTCCCTTAAATCTGATGCAACATCTTCTAAATATCAAGAAGGGGTTAAAAATAAAGCTAATGAACATTCTCCATATGGAGAAAATGAACCTTCTACTCATACTACATATAGATAGTTTTAAAGAAACTATCTATAAATAATTTAATATATTTTATAAAATGTTGAGCATGCACTTATAAGTGTATGCTCAACATTAATTCTTAGCTTATTTTAAAATAGTTTCTACTTTATAAATAAAAAAATTTATATATTATTTTCTTCTACTTCATTATTTGATAAAAGATTATTATTTAAAGTCCTCTTGTAGAATATAGTAAAACATATTATAGTAGTTACTGATGCAATTATATCTGCTACAGGCTCTGCTGTAAGTACTCCTTGAAGCTTGCCTGCGTCCCCTTCAAAAAACATAGGAAGTATAAATATTAATGGTATTAGTAAAATTATCTTTCTAAGTAAAGCAAGAACAAGAGATATTTTTGCTTTACCAAGAGCAAGGAATGTTTGTTGACAAGCACTTTGTGCACCAAAAATAAATATCCCAGCAAAAAATATTCTAATACTCCATGCAGTAATGGCTACAAGTTCGGGTTTATTGTTAAATATACCTACAAAAACTGTAGGGAATAGTAGTAAAGACGCCCACATTATTGTAGTATATGCTAGACAGCTAGTAATCAGTAATTTAAATGTTTTTTTAACTCTATCCATTTGTTTACTACCATAATTATAGCTTATAATTGGTTGCGCACCTTGAGTTAATCCCATAAGTGGCAAAAATATAATTTGCATTATACTACTCATTATAGTCATAGCTCCTACCGCTAAATCTCCACCATAAATTTTAAGTTTATTATTTAAAGATATTAAAACTAAGCTTTCCGTAGCTTGCATTATAAATGGAGATACTCCAAGTGCCATTATTCCAAGAACTACTTTAATATCTGGAACTATATACTTCTTTCTTATTTTAAGAATGCTTTTCTTACCAAATAAAAAGTATAATACCCATATTGCTGATACCGCTTGGGCAAGTATCGTAGCAAGAGCTGCTCCCTCAACTCCCATATTAAAACCAAATATTAATATGGGGTCAAGAATAATATTTATTACTGCACCTACCATTACTGTAATCATACCAGTTTTAGCAAAACCTTGGGTATTTATAAAAGGATTCATTCCAAGAGCTATTTGCACACATACAGTTCCTATAAGATATATAGTTAAATAGTCATTGGCAAACCCAATAGTATTTTTACTCGCACCAAAGGCCCAAAGTATAGGTTCTTTAAATATTAAAAATCCAATAGTTAAAATGATACCAATTATGACTAGAGTAGAAAAACTATTGCTTAATATTTTTTCAGCACCCTCATTATCTTTCTCTCCCATTTTAATAGCAGCTATAGGTGCTCCTCCCATTCCTATAAGAGCGCTGAATGCTGATATAATCATAATTATAGGAAATGCAACTCCAACACCAGCCATAGCTAAATCTCCATTTGGAATTCTTCCAATAAAAATTCTATCTACCATGTTATATAAAACATTCACAAGTTGAGCAATGATAGCTGGGAGTGCTAGCTTAAATAACAAACTTCCAACCTTATCTTTTCCTAAATCTACATTGTTTTTTGACATCTAATCATCCCTTCTTGACTCATTAAACTTTAGCTCTTAATTCTCTAACACTTTATTCAAAATAAGTTATTATACCTCTTTGTACTTGTAATTATTTTTAGTTCCTTAATGCAATATAATACTACTTTCCTACATATTATTAAGGTTTAGTTAAGTATTTTAATACTTTTTTAAAATCTAACTATGTATTTATGGCACATATAATAAATAAGCTACCTAAGAATATTTTTACGAAATTTTATTCTTAGGTAACCTTAAATCTATAATTACACTATATTATTTTTCATTATTAAATATGGTAAATAAATCTTTTATTTTAAGTCTATTTCCTGTATGAAGTATTACTACAGAGTAAACTCTAGCTGTAAATAGAGTCAATACTACGATTGTTGCTATTAATATTAATAATGAGACCCCCATCTGTACTATTCCAACAGTCTCTGATAAAATCATGGACGGTATATAAAATGGTGCTGCGAACGGTACATAGGTTGCAATTTTTGCTATCACTGAGTCTGGAGACATTATTGCTGCATATGCTAAGTAAAAACCTATTATCGAAATAAATGATACTGGCATTATAGCTGTATTTAAATCTTCTAACTTACTTATGGTTGCACCAACTAAAGCATTTATAACAGCATATAGTACATATCCTAATATAAAGAATAAAATTATTAATATCACTTGCAATACTGGAATTTTTCCAAGCACTGCTGATATATCAAATATATTTGCAGAAGTATCTATAAATTTCTTAACTATAACTCCACTTCCTACAAAGGATATATACGCAGTTAGTAATATAGATGCAAACTGAGTTATTGCTAAGAATCCCATACCAACACACTTACCTACAACAAGTTCCATTGGTTTAGTTGAAGTAAGTAATAATTCCATTACTCTTGAAGTTTTTTCTGCGACTATAGAACTGGCAACCCAATATCCATAAAAATAAATTATATAGAATAATAGCATACATGCTACCATAGGAAATACCATTTTTACTATCATATCTTCTAAGGTATCTTCCTCATCTCCAGCAGTAAATACTTGAGTGTTTATAGGTGTAGATAATTTCCCTAGCTCTTCTTGTGATACTCCAGCATTAATTAATCTACTATTATTTAAAACACTAGATATAGTTTCTGCTAGTATTTGTCCATCCTCTGAAGATACAGCATCACCAGTTGGTGTAATTACCTCCACGTAATACCCTACACTTTCATTACTAATGGATACTAAAACCATCTTATCTTCTGAAGTTTTAAGTTTTTCTAATATAGCCCCTCTACTTTCTGTAGCCTTCTTTAAATTCAAATTTGGAAAAGCTACTTTTAAACCTGACTCTAAATCTATTTTTAGGTCAGAATCATCCATATAATAGGCAGTCTCTATTCCAATTTCTTTGCCACCATTATCTGTTTTTTTACTATCATCATTCTTACCCCAAATACCAGGAATAAAGTTTATTAATGATGTTAATATAAGCACCGCAATTAGTATAATAGTGGTAGAAACCTTAAATGCCTTTCCTTTAACTTGTTGAGCTACAGTAAATTTAGTAACCTTCCAAAAATTATCCATATTCATTCTACTCACCTACCTTTTCAATAAATATTTCATGAAGAGTTGGTTCTCTAAGCTCAAATCTTATAACTTGAATATCTCTACTTAATATTTCTTTAAGTAAACTTGTAGCTTCATCTTCACTATTAACACTTAACTCTATATAATCTTGATTTGCATTCAAAATTTTCATATTAGACTTTTCTAGCAGTTCTTTTACATCTCCATCACATTTTAAAATTAAGTGATTTCTTCCATAAGATTTTTTAATATCTTTTAAGTTACCACTTAACACAGTTTTGCCTTTATTAAGTATAACAAGATTCTCACAAAATTCTTCTATAGTACTCATTTGGTGACTTGACATTATTATATATTTACCTCTTGATATTTCTTCCTTAATTATCTCTTTAAATAAATCCGTATTTACTGGATCTAATCCACTCAAAGGTTCATCTAAAATTAGTACTTCTGGATTAGATATTAAGGCTGCAATAAATTGTATCTTTTGCTGATTCCCCTTAGATAATTGCTCCGCTCTTTTATTTTTATATTCAGTAGCCTCTAATCTTTCAAGCCAAAAATCAATACTTTTTAGAGCCTCCTTACGAGTCATTCCTTTTAACTCTCCAAAATATATTAATTGATCTAACACAGTAAATTTTGAATATATACCACGTTCTTCCGCTAAGTATCCAGTTGAAACTTTATTTGAATTATAGGTACTCTCATTCCAAGTAATTGTTCCACTATCTTTTTTCAACATACCTAGCATCATTCTTATAGTAGTAGTTTTTCCAGCTCCATTAGTTCCTAATAGCCCAAAAACTCCAGGCTCTTCTATGGAAAAACTCAAATTATCAACTACCAATTTATCACCATAGCTCTTAGCCAGATTATTTACCTTTAACGCCATATTTCCTACCCCTTATCAATTTTTTAATTAAATTATGTATAATTTTATTTAGAGCCTTTAAACCCTTGGTATAAATATATATTATTGTTAATTTATAGTCAATACACTTCCTTATTTAAGGCTAACTCAAATTATCCTTAAATCTATTATAAACTTATACATAATTTTATTCTTCAATAATTATATTTTATTACTTTATGTAATATGTAAAAAACACCTCAAAGGTGTTCTCTAAACATTAAATATATGATTTTCAATGTATACTTATTTTAAATCTACTCTAAGCTTCATTCCCTTTACTATAATACCAATTACACCTATAGCTAATATGATATCTCCAATACTAGCTATCCCACCATATTTCCATAGCTTATATGGTATTATATCTGCTAGAAATTTAAACCTTGTTTCTGCACTAAGAATAGAATATAAACCTTTAGTTTCAACTGATCCACTTACATTTAATATATTCATAGCCTTCGTGCTAATAGGCATAACACATCCATTTCCAAATATGACTACCATATTTAATAAAAAGCCTAAACCAATCACTAAAATCATCTTATATTTTCTATTGATATATATAAATGCCATTATGCAACTATACATTATTATATTTAAAACATAGGTTAAATTTCCAATTTGAAGGTGCCCTGATTTAAGAAAAACTTTCATTATAAATTCCACTAAAAACCCTAGGACTATAAGCCACCATCCTTTTATTTCTAGATTATTTAAGTTTTCTAAATTTCCTTTTAATAAATATCCTAATACAACTCCAAGAATTACTGAAAATAAGAACATGGCTATACCCCACATATGTAAAATCTTTTTAAGTTAATTTATTTTTTAATTATTATATTAAGGCAACTTTCCATCATTTTTTTCTACAATCCTTAAATAAGTTTCCGCCACCTTCGGATGAAATTGAGTACCTGAATACTTATTAATTTCCTCCAAAATAACACTTTCCGAAAGTCCTTTCCTATAAGGTCTATCAGAAGCCATAGCATCCACCGTATCTGCCAGCTGCACTATATAAACATTTAGAGGTAATTCATCACCCTTTTTACCATCTGGATATCCTTTTCCATCATATCTTTCATGATGATTTCTAACTACAGGATAAACATAGTCAATATTTTTAATATCCTTAATTATTTTAATTCCTATCTCTGGATGCCCTTTTATTGCATCAAACTCTTCATCGGTTAATTTTCCTGGTTTATTTAATATAGCATCACTAACTCCAATTTTACCCACATCATGAAGCATAGCTGCAATACCTAATTGTTCAATATTCCATTGATTATATTTCAATTCCTTTGCAATAGCTACAGATATCTCTGCAACTCTCCTAGAATGCCCTTCTGTATATTGATCCCTTGCATCAATGGCGTTCATTAAGGCTTCTACAGTGTCTATAAATTGTGATTTTGAACTTGTATATAATAATAAAGTATATCTAATTAATAATAATGGAAATGCTATGAATACTATACCTAAATACCCATACTTTATAAATACTAGTGCTAACAAAATTCCTATCGGAATCATAACTACAGAATTTAATATTCCCATTCTTATATTCCCAATAAAACAGAATAATATATTCTTATTTGTAACTATAGACATTAATATAGACATTATTAAACTATTTACTATTATGAAAGCAAAACAAAATACTATCAATGGCCCTATATTGCTAAATATAAAGCTTAGACTAAATTGTCCTCCTAAAAGCTTATAAAAAAAACTCCCAGCTACAACTGGTAATATTAATGCACAGCAATTGAATAATGTTCCATATAAGGGAGTATTAAATATATGTTTATATTTACCGTTATCTATTTTCATAACTCTAAATAAAAATCCTAATACTAATATTATAATACATTGAAAAGGGCCAAATAATATATAAGATGCTATAGTTACAGCAAAACTTGTACTAAAAGACATATTTCTAAAATATACAGTAAACGATTCTGTAATTGCTGTTAGAATTATAAATACTATGATGTTTGCATAATTACTAACTTGTATCTTTATTTGTCCTTCAATTATAGGTACTATAAAAGAGATTATAGTGACTATATAAATCAAAATAAAAAATCTTTTTTGTTTTGAAGATATACTATTCATCTTATTCCTCCGTTATATATTTAAGGCCGATTATTTACTTATTTTAACTATTAGAATACCCAAGTAATAGTTGATCCACCAGCCATTGCTAAAGCTAGTAAAGCTACTAGAGCAGGCATAACTTTTTTCATGTTTTTCATTATAAAATCCCCCTTATATGCAAATTAACAAAGATCCGCTAAAAATCTGTCATAATTTCCACTCCGCTAAGGAAAGATAAATAAATTAAAATTAAATAAAATATAAATATAATCGGCCATTAAACCAGTTTAACTATTTTTCTATTCTTCTGTTTATCGCATCAAGAGTAGCCTTTGCTATTGCTTCATTCATATCATTTCTTACGATGGCAGTTCCTATTAGAACCTCTTCCACAACGTCATTTATCATATTTACAATAACGGTTACATAGGATATATCTCGAATTGAATTTATAACTATATCTTCTACATCAAATGCATAGACTTGTCCAATCATTTCTTCTACAGCTGATACAGTAGCTTTAGCTACTACTCTACGTCTATTAATACTTGTTCCAATTGCAGTTTCTGTAGACATATAAACATCATCATCCATAGTCAATCTAACTTCACATCTTACATTATTATCTTTAACTTCTAAAGAAATACCTTCATATCTAATTCTTTTTATAGACTTTGTTTCTCCAGTATCTATTTGAGCTATACTAATTAATTTTCTATCTATTCTATAATCAAATATTGCAAGAAGTGCTGATTCGATGTCTCTTACAATCTGTTTAGGTGATCTTATAGTATTAGCAATAATATGAACCTCTTCTACTTCTTCATCATTGTACAATACTTTACTATGAGTTACACCTTGAATTTTCGTTATAACATCTTCAAAGGATATAAAATCCATAATTAACACCTCATTCTTATATTTTCAGTTAAATTATACATCATATTTCCTTTATTAACAATATTAATATCTGTAATTATTTTGAAATATGTTGCTTTATATCAAATTATCTTAAAATAAAGATAATTTTATACAATATATGTAATAAATCCATATTTATAATATAAATCTACTTACATATTAAAATATATTGAGCTATAGATTTATCCTATACCTCAATATATATTGTACATTATCTAAAATTTTATTTCATTTTCTGGAGCTGCGTATTCCTTAGTTTCTACAGGCAAACACTTTTCCTTAAGTGCATTGTTAACTACACTTACTATAATTGAGTAAATTACAGCAAATGTTGGAACACCTAATATCATTCCTACAAAACCAAATAATCCATTTCCTAGAAGTATAGCAAACATTACCCAAAATGCAGTTAACCCTGTGGAGTTTCCTAAAATCTTAGGTCCTAATATATTTCCATCAAACTGTTGAAGTACTAAAATAAATAATATAAACCATAGTGCCTCAATTGGACTAGCAATAAATATAATTATGACGCTAGGAATTGCTCCTATAAATGGTCCAAATACTGGAACAATATTAGTTATTCCTATGATAAAGCTCACAAGCAGTGGATATGGCATTTTAAATATCTTCATGCCTCCAAAGCATATTATACCTATAATTAATGAATCTAACAGCTTTCCACCTAAGAACCCTATAAAGGTTTTATGACTAGACCTAGTAAGTTCTATTATATATTTTACAGGCTTTTCTGGTAATATAGCATATAAGAATTTTTTAATCTGTGCAAAAAACTTTTCTTTTGATGCTAACAAGTAAATAGATATAATGGTTCCTATAAATATGTTTAGTATATATTGTGTAATGTTAGCAGAGAATTGAAATAAATCTAACACTGCTGTTCCTGCAATACTTGTTATATGTTTAGATATACTACTAAAATCTTTTACTAACTCTTCCACCAGATTAGCATCTAAATTTAAAGTTACAACTAGGTTATTTATATATTTTTCTAAAGCACTAATGTATCCTGGTATATTTTCTAGTAATGTATATATACTACGACTTAGTTCTGGAATCAGTATAGAAAATATAATACTAATTAATATAGCTGCAACTATATATGTAATAGTTATTGAAATAAATCTTTTTGCTTTATATTGCTTTTTCTTGTCCATAAAGTTAAGAACCTTATCTTCTAAAAACTTTAATGGTATAGCTAATAAATAAGCTATAGAAAAACCATATATAAATGGCATTAATAGATTAATAATTTCTCCTACTTTATTAAAAATACCACTTAGATTTTTTATTGTAAAAAATAGTATAATGCCTACTGAAACTACAATAACGTTAGATATGGTTCTTTTAGCAATACTGGAGTTTAGCTTTACTTTCATAATCTTCCCCTTATTTACACTATAAATTTAACTAAGTTCTAAATTATAATCAATATTACTTAGGCAACATAATTATACTATTTTTAAATCTAAATTACTACAATAAACACAAGAGCAAAAGAAGTTCTTACATATTACAATAAATAAGAACTTCTTTATAATATATTTATCTATAAAGTTAATCTACCTTATACTAGAAATAGCCCATTTATTATCATTGTACATTATAGTTAACGTATTATATGCTGGCTTCTCCTGGCCCTCTTCAGTAGCTAAGTTAAATTTTATCTTATACAATTTAACCTTGCTACTCACATCAATTTCGTCTATCATTTCATANNGCATAGCTAGTAATCCATGGACTTGAAGTCCCTGTCACCCATGATGTAATATTTGCATTAGAAAGATGTTTTTTAAATTCTTTCTGAAGTTCCTTATTCATAACAGAATATTGAAGTACTCCATTTCTAGTCATAATTCCCTTTGCCCAAAGATTTGCAGCTTCTTCGCTACTTGTAGCACCGAACTCCTTTAAAGCCTCTTCTGCTAATCCCATATGTTCAATGATTCTATTATTAATTAATAAATTGTTATTTACTGTAGCTTCTACAAAGGGTTCATTTTCTTTTCTTTCAATAATATTAAAAAAACATACCATAGAAATAGTTGAAATAATTAAACTCCAACTTACCACTGTTATCATAGATCTTTTCATTTACCATATCCCTACCTTTATGAGTATTAATAAAAGATTAAGAATATGATACCCATGTTTTAAGTAATAAATACCTCATATTGAAACATATTATTTACCTGTACTACCAAAGCCTCCAACTCTTTCCTCTTCAGTATTACAGTTATCACTTACTAAAAAAGGTATAAACATAGCTTGAGCTATTCTATCACCTTTTTTTATTATATAAGGTTCTTTTCCTAGATTTAAAAGATTTATTCCCAAATTTCCATCATTCTTAGGATTATTATAATAGTCACACTCTACCCACCCTTGAGCATTAGCCATTAAAACTGGATGACTTCCCATAGAACTTCTAACATTAATAATCAAAGCTTCTCCTGGTTGAAAATATGACTTTACATCTGTCCATATTAACTGCTTCTCCATAGGCCCTATTACAACATCTATAGGTGAATATAAATCATAAGCTATAGCATGCTTACTACCTCTTGTTGGCAACTGTATATCTACCTGTGGATGTTTTCTTTTTTCATTTATAACTATTTCAAATCCTCTTGTTCTCATTATATATCTCCTCTTCCTAATGCCTTATATTAACTTTAAACTCTTTAACCTTATTTTCCTTGAGGCTTTCTTTAACATCTATAATTCTTTGAGATTTACTTCCTCTAAATTTAAGAGTTACATCTCTTTCATCTATTTCAAATCTTCCATCTACCATTACATCTACATAATTTAAAACTTCCGATTTGTTTAATTGAAATAATTGCTCCCAAGTATATCCTGTATATAACCATATATTCTTATTAGATTTTTCTTTTATTCTCTTAAGTAGTTCTAATGTGTTTTTGTATTGAACAGTTAACCCATCTCCACCACTTATAGTTATATCTGTAATTGGATTTTTTGTAAGCTTATCTACAACCTCATCTATTTTATATAAATCCCCTTTTTCATACCAATACTTTTCGTTATGACATCCGTGACATTTATGAGTACACTCTGCTATATAACATACTTCCCTAAGACCTATTCCTTCATTTAAAGAACAAGGATTATATCCTATTAATCTTATAGTATCAATCACTTTTATTTTCCTTCCTATAGCTTAGTTATAGTACTATGCTTAAATCTTTCTTTAACTTCAGCTTGTTTAGCCTTATTAAAGTTACGATAATCTGTAGTTAAATATCCTGTAACTCTTCTAAGTTGCTCTATTTCTTCACTATCACAAATTGGACATCTATCATTAAATTCTCCCTGATATCCACACTTTAAGCAAGTATCTATAGGGAAGTTAAATGCTAAGTAAGGAATATCTAAGCTAAAGGCATAATCTATGATTTGCTCTATTGCTTTAGGATTTTCTACTACAGAACTATCTAACTCTACATAAGTTATACATCCAGAAGTAGGATATTGAGTAAATGGAGCCTCAAGTTGTAACTTAGTAAATACATCCACATTTTTCCAAACCGGTATATGATGTGAATTAGTTATCCACTCTCTGTCAGTTACATTCTTTATAATTCCAAATTCATCTCGTAATCCTTTAATTTCTCTATTTCCGGTTATTATAGTTCCACAAGTAGACTCAATTGGTGCTGCATAACAACCAAAGTTTAAATCATATCTTTCTGAAGCTTCCTCTGCAAACTTTGAAATTCTTTCTACCACTGATAAAGCAAACTTATGAACATCTTTATCATCACCATGATCTTTTCCAAATAGAGCTTGGCACATTTCCGCAATACCTGCATATCCTATAGCTTGGCTTCCATGTTTCATTACATCATAAATGCAAGTGTCTGAATCATATTCTCCACCTAACATACTTTTATTTCTATACATAAAAGGAGCTGATTTAGCACTTTGTGAACATATGTATTTAAATCTATCTACTAAAGCTGTAGCTGAAAGTTCTAAAAGCTCATTAAGTTCATTCCAGAAACCTTCAAGATCAGCTTCTTCTCTTTCGCCTAAACATATTCCATGTTTTATACCTATTTTGACTAAATTAATTGTTACTGGAGTAACATTTCCTCTTCCTACCTTTGAATATCCCATACCATGTCTATCAAATCCAACTAAAGTTCTACATCCCATAGTTGCCATAGCTGTATCTGGGTTACTTAAGTCTTCTACATTCTTGCTCCAATCACAATTTACCCAGTTAGGATATATTCTTTTAGACATAGATTCTATAGCTAACTTCTTTAAGTCATAGTTTGGAGTTTCCTCTGTATCGTTCACCCCTTTTTTGTATTGGAATATAGCTATTGGGAATATACTTGTTTTATGATGTTTTCCTATTCCATCTATACTAGCAAGCATAAGCCATCTAGTAAGCATTCTACCAGCCACTGTAGTTCTTCTTCCTAAATTTATAGATGTAAATGGAACTTGAGACCCTGGTCTTGATTCTAATGTATTTAGATTATGGTATAAACCTTGTGCTGATTGCATACCCTCTCTATCTAACTCTCTTAATGCAAAGGCTGTTAGCTTAGAGTATTTTTTCTTTAGCTCTTCTTTATTTTCCACGCAAATTTCAGCATCTAACTCTCTCCAACTTACTTCTTTATCTTCAAAGTAAAAAAGTGCATCAGAAAAATGCTTTTTGAAAGATATATCTACCTGCTCTTCTAAATCATAATCTATGTGACAGCTTCCTGTACCTCCAAATTGCTCTTGACTTTGTATTTGAAATATTACTGCTACTAATTGAAATGCTGTAGATAATCCATTAGCTCCTCTTACATCGCCATTTCTAGTAATAAATCCATTGTTAACTAATTTCTTTATATCCGGAAAACTACAATTATGCATTCCTGTAGCATAGCTATCTAAGTCATGAATGTATAATCTATTTTCTATATGTGCCTTCGCTATTTCAGGTTTTATCACCTTATCTAAGGTATATCTTTTTAATATCACATTTGCACTTTCAAATTTACGACCACCAAAACTATGCTCGTCCACATTAGCATTGGAGTTCATAATATCAGAACATTGAAGTACCTTATCTAATTTTTTATATGTATCTCCATTCGTATCTCTTGCAATTCTACGCTTTTCACGATAATCTTCATAAGCCTTTGATACAGTTTTATCTTTATTATTTAAAGCCTTAACGACTATATCTTGAATTTCTTCAATTAACAGCTCTTCTTTTCCTAACTCTAAAATAGTTTTTTCTATGCTAGTTTCTAAGTCACTCCAATGACACTTAAACACAACATCATTACCATGGACTTCTTCATAAGCCTTTTTAATAGCTATATGTATTCTCTCCATATCAAAGTCTTTGACTCTTGAATCCCTTTTAATAATACTTAATTTCATATTATTCCTACCTTCCCTGAAATCTTTAATTACTACTTTTGTCCCCCCAGTAGTAAATTTTTCATATTTTCATGGGCTATGAAAATATAAAACCACAGATAGATTTATTATATCTTTCACTCTATTTTAAATCAATGTCTATAAATTGAAGTAATCTACATGTACCTACTGTATTAACATTTAATTCTACCTCATACTCATTTTATCTTTATTAGATTCTTAGTACATATTATTTCAATTTATATAATATAGCTCCATCAATTTTCTCGTATCAATTTAACTATTGCTTTAATCTACTTTTAAAAGTTATGAATAAAATTACTTTGTTTTTGGGAACTTAATAATAAGATTTAAAAATTTGGAGGTAATAGAAATGAATTTTAAAGATAGTGAAACCCGCGTTAATCTAATGAGATCCTTTGCTGGTGAAAGTCAAGCGAGAAATAGATATACCATTGCTGCAAGTGTTGCAAAAAAAGAGGGTCTTTATATAGTTGAGCAAGTATTTAATTATACTGCAAATCAAGAAATGGCTCACGCTAACCAATTCTATCAAAGACTAAAAGAAGAGGCTGGAAATAATATTGAAATAGGAAATGGTGCATACCCCGTAGACTTATATGATTCAACTGCCAAACTTTTAAAAGCTGCTCATCACAATGAGTATGAAGAATATGATGATGTTTATAGTAACTTTTCAAAAATTGCTAAGGAAGAAGGATTTAATGCTATTTCTACATTATTTGGTAACATAGCTTCTGTAGAAAAAATCCATGGAGATAGATTTAATTACTTTGCCAAGCAACTAGAAGAAGAAACCTTATTTAGACGTGATGAATCAATTCAATGGTTTTGTACTAATTGTGGATATATCTATGAAGGAAAGGAGGCTCCTAAAGCTTGTCCTGTATGCCAACATCCTCAAGGTTACTTCATAGAATTTTCTCGTTCACAATTTGGTTCTAACTACTTTACAAAGTAATTTTTTATAGTTTTAAAAAAACTTACAATGAATAATTATAACTATTAGAGCCATACTAATTTTGTAGTTAATACAATATAAAATTTTAAGGAGTGAATTAAAATGGAAAAAAATGAATCTATTAAATGTACAATTAATAGTTGCAAGTACAACAACTCTAACGAAAGTTACTGTACATTAAACCAAATTAAGGTAGGAACTCATGAACAAAATCCTACAGTAGTTGAATGTACTGACTGTGAATCTTTTGAACTTAAATAGAATGTAACTAATATAACCCCTTACTAATGAAATACTCTAAGCAATATAACTTTATATCGCTTAGAGCATTTCTACGTTATACATTGATTTAAGTTTAATCTATTAGTGATTTAATTAATGTTTATGCTAGTTTTTATTCATAAGGGTTAATATGAACCATACAGTGCTTCACATATTCATTTTCTTCTACACCTTCATGTATATTCATTGCTATGTCGTGACCTTCCTTCACTGTAAGCTTTGAATCTACAGATACCTCTACATCTACATATATCCTATTAGCATGTTGTCTAGTCTTTATACTGTCAATATGTCTTATTCCCTCAATTATATGAATCCTTTCATTGATATCACTTATAATTTTTTCATCTGCCGAAGCATCTATTAATTGGTTTATACTTTGTTTTAATACATCATAGGCTACCTTCATAATTACAATGCAAATAATTATAGCAGCTACCGAATCTAAAACTGGCAATCCCATTCTTGCTCCAACTATTCCAATTAAAGCTCCAATAGATGAAAAAGAGTCAGATCTATGATGCCAAGCATCTGCCTTTAAGGAAGAGCTATTTATCTTATTCGCATATTTCATAGTATAAAAATACATCCATTCTTTAACTACAATAGATAATATAGCAGCCCAAACAGCAAGAACTCCAGGATTTTTGATTTGTCCTACAACAATATTTCTAACTCCTGAATATCCTATAACTATGGCAACTCCAAAGAGCATTATAGCTAGGAAAAGAGAAGACATACTTTCGAATTTCTCGTGGCCATAAGGATGACATTTGTCTTCTGGTTTATTAGAAAGTTTTAATCCTATTATTACTCCTATAGTAGTAATTACGTCAGAAAAAGAATGAATACCATCTGCAATCATGGCATTACTACTAGCTACAATGCCAGCTATCACCTTAATTGCTCCCAAAATAGTATTGACTACAATTGTGTTTTTACTAACTTCTACACCTATGCTTGTTCTTTCTTCCATAAACTTCCTCCATTATCAATTGACTTTAATTTTATAATTAATAATAAAATATATTATTATAATACGTTGTTATTTTGACTTTGTGAGTTTTCTCAATAATTTACTCATACAATGTATTATCAATTGATAATAGATATTATATTTGTATTCATTGTAAAAGGGCTTTCAAAAAATATTTCACTAATTTTTACCCAATATTGAGTTTGCACTTTATTTCAAACCGATTGAACGATAATAATATAAGTGAAGACTCAACATTAATTTAAAATTGGATCACTTTTCCAAAAGCCTACAAATTTCTCTATTCTTATTTAATTTTTAAATAAATTCCATCTTCCAATTAGAGTAACCAGTTTCTTCATTTTTCTCATATCTAAAATAGGCAGCAAAGGTATTTCCTTTTTTACTTCTTAAATTTCTAAAGCCTACCTTACCATTTTTAAGAAGTATTTCCACCATATCTTTTGTTACTTTCTTTCCATAGGATTCAATGTACTTATCATTCTTCCAGATGGTGAATTTGCAACCATTCTTCCAATTACTACAGCCAAAACTTTTTTCACTTTCTACTACAGGATTTCCGCATATAGGACAACTTCCCAAACTAGTAGCACCTGGTGGCAGTTCAACCTTTATTTTAGATAGCATAGATGTATCCTTCTTTATAATCTCAACAGATTCACTAGTAAAGTCACAAATATGCTTTATAAATACGTCTTTTTCTACAGCGCCCTTTTCTATATCTGATAGAGTTTTTTCAAGCTTACCTGTGTATTCCAAGTCAAATAAATCTCTAACGGGAAACATCTCTACCATTGTACTACCTAACTCTGTGCAAGTTAAGTTTTTTCCCTTAGTAGTAATATACCCTATATCTTTAAGTTTTTTAATTGTTTCTGCTCTAGTAGCTGGTGTTCCAATACTAAAACCACTTAATATAGATTTCATTAATTCTTCTGAAGTTTCCTCTGAATTATCTTCTGTAGAATTTTCATCCTCGTCATTATTTTCTTCTCTCCCCAAACTCTTACCACAAGTTTCCATAACTCTTAGTAGAGTTTTTTCTGTATGATTTTTAGGTGGCTTCTTTGTCACCGTATTAACCTTATTTCCTACAACGTCTACTATCTCCTTCTCCATCACTAATGGAAGGATAGTATCCTTAGTTTCTATCTTTTCTACCACACGCCAGCCTTCAACAATTTGAACTTTACCCTTTGAAATAAATACACCCTTTATATTTTCATCATAGACCTTAGCCGTAATTTTTGTTTCCTCAAATTTAGCTATAGGCATAAATTGCATTATAAATCTATTTTTCACTGCATTATAAACAATGGCTTCATCGGCACTAAGATTGCTTGGTTTTATGTAAGTAGGAACTATAGCACTATGGCTTTCTACCTTAGAATTATCAAAAACTCTTTTAGTTTTAGCAAATTTTATTTGATTTTCATAAGGTAGTCCCTTTTTAATACTCTCTAAAACCTTTCTAGTTCTATCCTCTAAGCTTTCTTCTAGCACAACACTAGCAGTTCTAGGATAGGTAATAAACTTTTTTTCATATAGAGATTGTGCTACCTTTAAAACCTTATCTGAAGTCCATCCTTTAAATTTACTAGTAACATGACCTTGAAGATTTGATAAATTAAATAGATAAGGTGGATATTCCCTCTTCTTCTCTGTTTGCTTATCAACTATCTCTGCAGTTTTATCTTGTAGTAATTTTCCTATATTATTTAAGTAAGATTTGTCTTCAAATTTCTCTGAATCATTCTCATAATACATTCCTTCATACTCTTCATCTTTCTTAGTCTTAAAGGTAGCTGATAATTTATAATAAGTTGTAGCCACAAAGTTTTCAATTTCCTTATCTCTATCGTAGATTATCTTTAAGGTTGGTAATAATACTCTTCCTATGTTTAGCATCTTAACATCCTCAAATCTATATCTTAAAGTTGCTACAGAGGTAAGGTTTATTCCTATAACCCAATCTGCCCATTGCCTTCCTATTCCAGCATCTTGTAAGGACTTCATTTCTTCATTAGGTTTTAAAGCTTCCATACCTTTTTTAACTTCATCTGGAGTCCACTCATTTAAAAGAAGTCTATATACAGGTTTTTCTTCGTTGAAATATATAAATAGCTCATCTGCTATTACCTGCCCTTCTCTATCAAAGTCTGTGGCAGATATTATTCCATCTACATTTTCTCTATCTATAAGAGATTTAATAATACTAAGTTGCTTCTCAGCTCCCTTATCTGTGATATTTCTATTAATGGAGTCGCTCTTTATCTTGTATTTAAACTTACCGGGTATAAATGGAAATTTAGAAAATTCCCATCCCTTCATACTCTCATCATAATCCTTAGCATCATATAGTTGTAGCAAGTGACCAAATGCCCATGTAACTAAATAATCTTCACCCTCAAAGTATCCATCTTTTCTAGTTTTTATATTTAAAGCTTCTGCAATATTTTTTGCTACGGATGGCTTTTCCGCAATAATAACTTTAGCCACTTCTCTCACACCTTACTTGTTTTATACTAATTAATAACTTTTCTTATACTATTATCTCATTTAATTCTTTGAACTTTACTTCTAATTATACAATAAAATAAAAATTTATTAAAACTAGACATTTATTTTACAATATAAACTTTTTCTTGACTAGTCCCTAAGGGATTAGAATATGATTTATATAATATATACCGTGATTCTAGCTATATAGTGTTCAAGCCACCGTTTCTTCAATCATTTCAACTTTATCAGAATTTTATCTATGGAAATATATAAATATTTATATAGATAAATATGAGACTTCTTAAAATGTTAAATAGTTATATAGAAAAGTTTTTAACATTTTAAAAACTTCCTTTATTTATGAATATTTCTAGGTTATTTCCATTGAAATAATCTATTTAAGTATTAATAAATATTGTTAATATTTTTAACTAACCTCCTAAGTCAGGGTTACTCAAAATAATTCTCTAATCTTTGTAAAATACTGAGATTGAACTTATTTTGAGGTATTCACTCTAAATCTATATTAAGCAACTAGGTTCTAACTCAAGCAAGAATCCAAACTTCTGTGATGCTGTAAAAAAGCAAATTAGAGCAAATAGCTCAGAGATTTCTTTCGCACTAAATAATTCATTTAAATCCCTAAAAGTCCCCTCTGATAAAGATATATTCTTTGAAATCATATCTGCAACCTTAGTTGCCATTATTATCTTTCTATCTTCTATATCTTCTGAAGGCTTTCCCTTTGCCATACAGTATTTGCATCCATTGTTATGGGCAAGAGTTCGTCTTACCTCTTCTTTTAACTTATAATCAAAGGTGGTAGATTGTAAAAACTCTCTCTCTAGGTTAATCCAACTTTTCATAATTTCCTTATTATATCCAAGTAATTGTTCAAAGGGTGTTGTTCCTTCATTTGAAAAATTTATTTTTGCCATATTAATTCTCCTTCATTAATTAAGTTTTATCCACTAAATATTATATATAAACAAAGATGGATTTTGTATTTCATATGGCATATAATAAAGTCAACTACATAGCATATACAATAATAAAAAGGAGAAAACATTCCAAATGAAATTTGATGAAATTGATGTAACGATTCTATCTGAATTAGAAAAAAATAGTAGATTATCCATAAGAGAATTATCAAAAAGAATTAATCTATCTCCCCCCTCTGTCACAGAGAGAGTAAAAAGGCTTGAAGATAACGAAGTCATAGAAGGCTACACTATTTCCATAAATAAAAAGAAGCTTGGACTATCTATTGATTGTATAATAAAAGTTACCATGAGAAATGGTGAATATGAAAAATTTAAAAATTTCATAAAGAACTATAGCCTCAGTGAATGGTGTTATAGAATTGCTGGAGATGGTTGTTTTCTAGTTAAGCTTTCAGTTAAAGATTTAAGAGAAATTGAAGAATTTATTAATGAAGTATCTCCTTATGCAACAACTAATACTAATATCGTATTCTCAGAAGTAGCCATAGACAATTCTATAAATAAGTTTTTATTATAAATTAAATTTTACCCTATCTATAGTTTTCATGTTAAAATAATAGTAAGTTATTTATTTTAAGGAGGCTTATATGGGAAAAAAGATATTTAAAGTATCAATATCTATAATTTTAACTCTTGTAGTTATAGTTGCTGCATATATAAGTTTTATGATAGTTGCTGATTATAAACCCAAAGAAAAAATCGTTATTGATATAGAAAATAACAAAGATGAAATTATTAAAGCTAATTCATCTCTAAGTATAACTACCTTTAATATCGGATATGGTACTATGGACGATACAGTGGATTTCTTTATGGATGGCGGAGTTATGTCTAGAGGAGCAAGTGAAGAAAAGGTTTTACAAAATCTAGATGGTATAGAAAGTATAATTAAAGATTTAAATTCTGACATAGTATTTTTACAAGAAGTAGACGTAAAAGCTACTAGGAGCTACAAAATTAATCAGCTAGAAAAAATCAAGAAAAGTTTTAGTGATTATAGTACAAACTTTGCTATAAATTTTAAAGTTCCATGGGTGCCTATACCTCTATTTAAGCCTCATGGACAAGTTCTTGCTGGACTTACAACACTTTCTAAATTCAACATAGAATCTGCTACTAGACATGATTTACCTGGTAAGTCTTCATTCTTTGTTCAATTAGGTGATTTAGATAGAGCTATGGTAATAAACAGATTTACCGTAGATAATGGTAAGGAGTTAGTTGCTATAAATGCTCATCTTTCTGCCTATGACAAAGGTGGTGCTATACGTAAAGTACAACTTGGATATATTAAATCTATTTTAGAAGAAGAATATTTAAAAGGGAACTATGTAATCATAGGTGGCGATTGGAACCAACAAATTCCAGGTACTAATGCCTTTAATTTTCCTACTACTGAAGAATGGCCTGATTGGTTACAAGATATTCCCGAAGATTTTGTTCCTAAAGGATACTCTTGGGCCTATGACTCTACCGTAGCTACTTCTAGAACTGTGGCTACTCCTTATATTAAGGGTGAAAACNNCGTTATTGATGGTTTTCTAGTATCTGATAATATTGAAGTTGTTTCTACTAAAGGTACTGATCAAGATTTTAAATACTCTGATCATAATCCTGTTACCTTAGAGTTTAGATTAAAATAAGAAAAGGAAACTTCCATGAACTACATATAATTCATGGAAGTTTCCTTTTTGTAGTGTTAATTGTAATTTATATCTTTTTAACGAATTCAGATTTCAAGCTCATAGCTCCAAAACCATCAATTTTACAATCAATCTTTCCAATACTTGATTACAGAAATCTCATCTCCAGATTCTATCCATCCTTCTTCTAATACTATAGCAAAAATTCCTTCTCTAGGCATAACACATTCCCCTGTGGTCTTCATTATTTCACAGTCCTTGTTACATTCTTTCCCAATCTGTGTCACCTCCATAATAACTTCTCCTATGGAAAGCTTTGTTCCTATAGGTAGTTCATATAAAGTTATTCCTTCTGTGGTTATATTTTCTGCAAATATTCCTGGCACAAGTTCCTTACTTACTTTTCCTCTAAGCTTATCTATACTTTCATCTCCTAGCAAGCTAACTTGTCTATGCCAATTTCCACCATGAGCATCTCCTTTTAATCCAAAGTCTACATTAAAGAATCCTCTTTCTATGGGTGTTTTTATGACACCCTTCTCCTTACTGATATTTATACTAATAACCTTTGCCATAGCCATATTCTCCTAACTTTAAAAATTATTAATCTCTCCAGATTTCCCACCAATCTTTCTAAGTAGCCTAATATCACTTATAACCATTGATTTATCTAGTGCCTTACACATATCATATATAGTTAATGCAGTTATAGATACTGCTGTTAAAGCTTCCATTTCTATTCCCGTTTCCCCTATTGTTTTAGTTGTAACTATTATGTCTACCTTACTTTTCTCATAATCTAGCTGAAAGGTAATATCACATCCTGTCATCATGATTTGATGGCACATAGGAATTATATCGGCTGTTTTCTTTGCACCCATAATCCCACCAACTTGAGCTACTGAAAGTACATCCCCTTTTATAATTTCTCCTTTATCTATTTTCTCTAAAGTAGATTTCTTCATATAAATAGATCCGCAAGCGATTGCTTCTCTAACAGTCTTTTTCTTTTCACTAACATCTACCATTTTAGCTCTACCTTGCCGATTTATATGTGTAAACCTTCCATCAATTTGACTATCTTTAATCATAAGTTATCCTCCTATTTGAAACATACTTTTATTAGCTTTGCTTTTTCCATCCTTAGATAAACTGTGTTCTAATGGCTTTTCGTACATTGTATTTAAAATTTTATTCTTAACTCGTTTATAGTCTAAAGTTTCTTTAAAGCTTGCATTCAGCGAATTGTATTTTCTTAATAACTCTCGTATATCTGATAATATATTAGTCTCTTCTTCACCATGTAAACAAGGTTTAATACTTCCTTCATTAGTTAACCTAACTCTATTGCACTCATCACAAAACTTACAACTTAGAGGTGTAATAAATCCAACATTGCCTTTACCTTTATTAGTTTTATAAAGCTCCGCTGTTGAAGATATTCCATGATCTTGAGGTATAAGATTAGGATGTGATGCTATTATATCCTTAGAAGATATAAAATGATTTTGAAATAGCTCTATACCTGCTCCTATAGGCATCAATTCTATAAATCGTATATCTACAGGGATTTCTTCTGTCATTCTAATAAATTCATCCACTTCATCGAAGTTGATATCCTTCATTAATACCACATTTATTTTTACTGGAACAATTCCTTCATTTAAACATTCTACAATACCCCTCTGCACCTTTTTAAGATATGGTTTTCCTGTTATAGCTTGATATTTATCTTGTTTTAATGTGTCCATACTTATATTTACTCTATTCAATCCAGCTTTCTTTAATTCTTTTACTTTATCCTCTAAAAACACTCCATTAGTAGTTAATGATATATCTTTAATGCCCTTAATCTGCGATGTATTATATATAATCTTTGAAATATTTTCTACTATTAATGGTTCGCCACCTGTAAATCGAACTTTTTCTACTCCGATTTCAGCGAATATTCTAATAATTAATTCTATCTCTTCTATAGACATTTTTGAACTAACAAAATTTTGATTACACTTTCCTTCTGGCATACAATACGTACATCTCAAATTGCATTTATCCGTAAGAGAAACCCTTAAATAATTTATGTTACGTCCATGGGAATCTTCCATAAATATTCCTCCCTTTTATACTTCCTATAAATCAACTCCACTCCTAGCACATTCTGAAGTTTCTCCAGATAAAATCTTTAGTCCATGATCTAAAGATGGTAAAATAAATTCTATATTTTCTTTAGCACCTCTAGGACTGCCTGGCAGATTTATAATTAAAGAATTCTTTCTTATACCTGCAATTCCCCTAGACAGCATAGCTCTTGGTGTAATTTCCATAGACCTCATTCTCATAAATTCTCCAATACCAGGTACATGCTTTTCTATAACTTGTAAAGTTACTTCTGGAGTGACATCCCTCTTTGAAAATCCAGTTCCTCCATTAGTTATTACCAAAGGTATAGTTAATTCATCACATATATATATAAGCTCTTTTTTTATATCTTCAACTTCATCTGGTATAACTTTATAATAATGGACTATATATTTATTTTTTTCTAAATACTCCTTTAATACTTGTCCCGTTTCATCTATACGTTGTCCCTTAGAGCCTTTATCGCTTATGGTTAAAATTGCAGCTTTTTTCATATTTTGGCCTCCATAAAGTTATTAGGTAATTCAAATATTTAGATAAACATAATTTTTTATATTAAACACAAAATCATATCCTGACTATCTTATCAGTTTTGTATTAATATAAATTATATCACATTTATCCTATTTTATGTAAAAATAGTAAATTATTTTTACATAATATAATCTAAAAATAATTAAATTGACAGCTTTTATTTTCTATAACACATCTTTTAATTCATAAATTCAATTCTGCCTTTGATAAAGGTGTAACCGTTAGGTAGTATACATGTTTTATGATGAAAAAATAATACTTGGGTTGCAGAGGAACTTATGTCTGGTAGTAAACCAGATGAAAGCTGGTGTAATACTATTTATGGTTGTTAATACTAATATTATAAAGCCAATAAGTAGAGACTAATCTCTACTTATTGGCTCATTTGCTTTCTCGTATAAAGTTATAACATCCTCACTATTTTTTCCTTCAGTAATATTATAATCTTCATCTTCTTTTTCTTTTTTCATAAACCTTATTCTCCACTTTGTATCTTTTTGTATAACTCTATCAGCTTTTTTAAATAAACTTAGTATTATAAATACAATGAAAGCTCCTGTCAAAGACAATGCAAAAAGTCCTCTTCCTACAGCTAAACCTAAACATGCTACTGTCCAAAGAGTTGCAGCAGTAGTTAAACCTCGTACTGATCCTTTATCCCTTAAGATAGTACCTGCACCTAAAAATCCCACACCACTTACGACCTGAGCTCCTAATCTAGCTATATCAACTTTTATAACTTCTGCATACATAGGATTTTGAGCTATAATCATCATTTTTTGTATATCATACTCTGTTATTAAAGAAATAATTGTAGCTCCTAAGCATACTAATATGTGGGTTCTAAATCCTGCTGGACTATTTTTGAATTCCCTTTCATATCCAACAAGNNCACTATAAGTCTTTCTAACACTACTATATAATCCATATTTCACTCCCCATTTTAGTATAATTACTTATATTATATTCATAGGTTTAATATTGTTTTAAAAAATGCTATAATTATTTTACAACTAAAGGCAAGGAGGATTTTAGATAATAATTTAAATTTATCTAAATAATCGTTACATGAAAAGAAAAGAAAAGTTAATTCGTATAATTACCGGAATAATCTGCGGTTTATCTGTATTATCTCTAATAGTTACCATTGTCTCATCTATTTCTATGCTTTTAGAATTTGATGTTAATATTCAATCGAAATTATTAACTCTAATAAGCACCTCTGATATTGTATCTACTGAAATATCCTCTTTACTCATACTAATCTGTATGTCCATCGGAATTATTGTATGCCTGAATATAAATAAAAATTCAACTAATTAGAATATTATATAAAAAGTTAATCCCAATTAAGAACTTCTATATCTTCATTGGGATTATATATTTTTTACTATCTAAAATAAATATCTATTAATTCTGGAAACTTATCTATCTTATAATCATAATCTTCTACTTTTCCAAATCCATAAGCTGCATATACAAAAGGGATTCCTGCTATCCTAGCTGCATTTCTATCACCTTGTGTATCTCCAACATACATAGGATTCTTTAAATTATTTCTATTAATTATGAGTTTTATATTTTCACCCTTTGTAAGTCCCGTTCTTCCTGGATGTTCAAAATCTATAAAATACTTTTTCATGTTATGAGCATGAAAAAAAGCTTCTATATAACCATGGTGACAGTTGCTAACTATAAACAACTTATATTTCTGTGAAAGCTTCTTTAAGGTTTCTTCTAACTCCGAAAAAAGTATACCTCCTCTAATAGGTAAATACTTATTTTCCTTCTTACAACAATAATTCATAAATTCAATAGCTCTTTCTTCCTTTAAATACGGAAAAAGTGTTTTCACTATCTCTATAACTGGTACTCCTACTACCGCTTTTAACTCTTCCTTAGTGATAGGCTTATCTATGTCTTTAAATTCCCTTATGGCTTCATTCCATATTTCCACAATTGCATCTGATGAATCCCACATAGTCCCATCTAAATCAAATATAATGCTATCTACCGTTTCTGATAACATAAAACCCCACCCCTTATCCTTAATTATTAATTATTCTCAGTAATTATTTATCTATTATTTGGTTCTAAGTAAACTATTTCCTTACCATGTTGCTTTGCATATTCAATTTCACTTCTTGTGCTAGAACCTATATATCCATCCTTATTTATAACAAATATTCCATCTGCCATATCAATTTTTCTTTTATGAATATCATCCAGCATGATTTTCACTTCATCCGTAATTATAGTTCCAAATTCCCCATCAGCATGACCAAATAATCCTACTGATATCACAATTTTCCCCTGAAGAGTTAATTCTTTTTGAGCTTTTATAAAATCATTCTTAAACTTTGTACTTCCACAAAGAGTTACTACTTTATATTTACCAACCATTTTATCCTCCATTTACCAACTATAAAATATAAGATTCTTAAAAATTATAAGCGACACATTCTTACACAAAGAATGTGTCATTAAACTTTAATAATTGACTAATATCTCAATTATATCACAAGTATATAATTTATTTTTAAAATATTTTTTATGGAAGTTAATTCAATTTAACATCTTTGCTATCTTTCTCTAATTTACTTAATTCTTCATCAATAATACTCTTATCTAATCTTTCAAATAAAACATGAAAATCCCCTATATTTACTCCTGAATTTAATTGAATCTCTCTCCATCTATTTTCTTTGCAAAAAAACCAGCTTTTAATCCTCTCTGAGGATTCTGGCAAAAATGGATTTAGAAGATTTGCTATGTTTACAATGGCATATAAACAATTATAAATAGTATTGCCACACTTTTCATTATCTTCTTTTATAGTGATCCACGGAGTTTCTTCATCAAAATACTTATTTATACTTCGTATAAAAGTAAATATTCTCTCTATAGCAACTTTCAAATTCCCTTCTTCAATATTTTTTCCAGTACTTTTATATAATTCTTCTATATCAGCTTAAATCGATTCTTCCACTTTTCCTTTTGGGACATTACTATTAAAATATTTCTTAGCAAATACTAAGGTTCTATTAACTAGATTTCCATAGGCTCCTAATAACTCTCCATTATTTTTATTTATAAACTCTCTTCATGAAAAGTCACTATCTCTTTTTTCAGGCCCATTTGCAATAAAGAAATATCTTATTAAATCGCTATTATATCTCTCTACTATATCAGGTATCCATACTGCCCAATTATTACTAGTAGATATCTTCTTTCCTTCTAAAGTCACGTATTCACTAGAAATAATCTTATCTGGATTTCTTTCTGGTCCTGTTCCTCTTAATAATGCTGGAAGTATAATGGTATGAAATGGTATATTATCTTTTCCATGAATATAATAGGAAATACCGCTACGATTCCAATAATCGCTACAATTTTTATTATTTTCTTCTCCCCATTTCTCACTTACAGTTAGATATCCTAATACTGCATCAATCCACACATATACTTTCTTATCTTCGAACCCTTTAATTGGTATATCTATCCCTATATCTAAGTCCCTAGAAATAGCTCTATCCTTTAAGCCTTCATTTAAGTATCTTTCTGTACTATTTACTGCATTTACTCTCCAATTCTTTCTAGATTTTTCTAAATGTTTTCTAAGTCCTTTTTCAAAAGTAGATAATGCAAAGTATAACTGTTTAGTAGATTTTACTACTGGCTTACTACCACATAATTTACAATGTTGATCCTTTAGCTCTAAAGGATCTAAAAGACTTGAACAATTTTCACATTGATCTCCTCTTGCAATGCTATTACAATGTGGACATACTCCCTCTACATATCTATCAGGTAAAAATTGCTTACACTCCTCACAGTAAACTTGTTTTACTTTTTTTTCATATACTAATCCTTTTTCATATAAAGTTGTAATTATCCTTCTTACTTCTTCTTTATGCTGATTATCATCAGTTCTTGAATAACAATCATAGCTGAAATTTAACTTATTAAAACAATACTTAAATTCCTCATGATATCTATTAGCTATAACTTCTGATAAGACACCTTCTTTTTTTGCTCTAATAGAAATAGGTGTTCCGTGACAATCACTTCCCGAAATATATAGTACATCATCCCCTTTTGCTCTATAGTACCTAGCTATAACATCTCCTGGCAATAGTGCTGCAATATGCCCTATGTGCAATGAACCATTGGCATATGGCCATGCTCCTCCAATTAAAACATTCATTCTTTTCTCCTCCTCTTATACTACTTAATTTTATCTACTTAGCTAAATCATAAACTTAGAGTCATGTTGCTAAAGCAACTTTTCGCTTCGCTCTCGA
>DKGY01000025.1:45033-45209 GCA_002453475.1 Clostridium sp. UBA6758
CCAAATATAAAATTTGGAGTGAAATTAAAAAACTCTCGCTCCTAAGAAATTAATCTTAGGAACGAGAGTTAAAACTTCGTGTTACCATCCTACTTCATTTATATTTCACAATATAAACCTCTTCAAGTACGCTATAATTCAAATTACTTATATAGAATTTACTCCATGACTAGTAC
>DKGY01000007.1:0-17054 GCA_002453475.1 Clostridium sp. UBA6758
CTTTTATGCTTACAGCTTCTAAGTTAAAGGAAATGGGGGCAACGGAAATATACCTAGTGGTTACCCATTGTGAAAATACAGTTTTTCAAGGTGAATTGTTAACCAGTGATTTAATAACGGGAATATATACAACCAATAGTATTTTAAGTAAAAATCATGAAAAAATTAAAGTATATGAAATTTAAGGAGGTATTTATTATGGCAAAATTATTAGTAGTTATTGATTATCAAAAGGATTTTGTAGATGGAACATTAGGATTTGAAAAAGCAGTAACCTTAGAGCAAGGTATATATGATAAGGTTAATAACTATCTGAAAAATGGTGACAGGGTATTGTTTACTTACGATACTCATTATGAAGAATATTTACAAACCAGAGAAGGTAAAAACTTACCTATATTACATTGTATTAAAGGTACAAATGGTCATAAGCTATATGGAAAAATAGATGATTTTTCAAATTCAGAAAATACAATGCATTATGAGAAAAATGGCTTTGGGATATCTCCAGAGGATATGCTTCAAATAGCAAATGAAGTGGGAGAGGACATTAAGGAAATTGAGTTAGTAGGAGTTGTTACTAATATATGCGTAATTAGTAATGTGGTATTGTTTCAGTCACAATATAGAAATGCTGATATCATAGTGGATGCAAGCCTTTGTGGTAGTTTTGATGATTCTCTGCATGAAAAGGCATTAGATGTAATTGAAGGTTTGCAAGGAAAAGTAATTAATAGGGGGAACTGATTATGATAAACCCATTTTTATTAACGGATTTTTACAAAACAATTCATCATATGTGCTATGCACCCGGAATGACTAAATTAGTAAGCTATTGGACCCCAAGGATGTCTAGAAAAGAGCATATGAATAAAGTTGTTATGTTTGGACTACAGCCTTTTATGAAGAGGTATTTGATTCAGTACTTTAATGAAAACTTCTTCCAAAAGGATAAGGAAAAGGTGGTTTATGAGTATAAAAGAATTATCTCTAAAACTATGGGAAATATGGCAGCGGACACAAAGCATATTGAAGCTTTGCACGACTTAGGATATTTACCAATACAAATTAAGGCTGTATCAGAGGGTTCAAGAGTAAACATTAAAACGCCAATGATTGAAATTACCAATACACAGGACGGCTTTGCTTGGTTGGTGAATTATTTAGAAACCTTTATGAGCTGTAATATATGGCAGCCAATGACAAGTGCAACTATTTCATATAGGTACAGAGAAATAATAGAAAAGTATTTTAATCTTACTGTAGAAAAGGGTGATGTAAGAAAAGCTTGTGGAGATTTCAGCATGAGAGGTTTTAGCTCTGTGGAAAGTGCAGAACTTAGTGGTGCAGCACACCTGCTTTCATTTATAGGAACGGCAACCATACCTGCAATTAGCTATTTAGAGGAGTATTATAATTGCAATATAGAAGAGGAAATAGTTGCAGTAGGAACACCTTCTACAGAACACAGTGTAATGTGCAGCTACGGAGAAGATGAGTTTGCAGCTTATAAGAGATTGATCACTAAAGTATTCCCAAGTGGAGTTTTGAGTATAGTATCTGATACCTACGATTATTGGAATGTTATAACAGATATACTTCCAAGGTTGAAAGAAGATATTATAAATAGAGATGGAAAAATTGTTATTAGAGGCGATAGTGGAGATCCAGTAAAAATAATTTGTGGGGATAAGAATGCAGAAAAAGATAGTGAGGAATATAAGGGAACTGTTGAATTACTATGGGATATATTTGGAGGTGAAATTAACGCAAAAGGATATAAGGTCCTAAATAGTAAAATAGGGACAATTTATGGAGATAGTATAACCGTAGAAAGGTGCGAACAGATTTGTGAGGGGTTAGAGGAGAAGGGTTTTGCAGTAAATAACTGTGTTTTTGGTATAGGTTCATACACCTACCAATACAACACTCGAGATACTTTTGGATTTGCTTTAAAGGCTACTCATGCAGTAATAGATGGTGAAGAAAAGTTTATTTTCAAGGCTCCTAAAACAGATAAAGATAACTTTAAAAAGTCACAAAAGGGAATGTGTTATGTATATAGAGATGGAGAAGATATTTTATATAAAGATGAATTAACTTTGAAAGCGCAAGCAGAATTTAAGGATAATTTGCTAGAGATTGTATTTAAGGATGGTGAATTAATAAAAGATTATTCATTATCTGAAATAAGAAATAGGCTGCATGGAAGCTTCTAATAATATTTTAGGATAATATAAGAAATTATTTTTCAAATTTGATGGGAGGCATAGAGTGGTGAGAAAAGATTTCAATGGAGACATGGTATGTAAAAATATTATAAATTGGATTAGAGAATATTTTAAAGGTCAACCTAATGCTAAGGGTGCTATTATTGGAATTAGCGGTGGAAAGGATAGTTCGGTAGCAGCTAAGTTATTAGTCGAAGCTTTAGGAAAAGAAAGAGTATTTGGTGTCCTAATGCCAAATGGTGTTCAGAAGGATATAGACGATAGTTGGAGGGTTGTAGAGATTCTCGGAATTAATTATAAAATAGTTAATATAGAAAAAGCATACAATGGATTATTAGAGGAGATTCAAGAGAATAGTTTATCTATTGATGCTAAAATCAATATTCCTCCGAGGCTTCGAATGACTACATTGTATGCACTTGGAGCTAACATGCACTATAGGGTATGTGGCACAGGAAATAAGTCAGAAGGCTTTGTAGGCTATACAACAAAATGGGGTGATAATGCTTTTGATTTTAATCCTATAGGAGATCTAACTACTGAAGAGGTTATTGCAGTGGGAGACGCTCTAGGATTACCATATGAATTGGTTCATAAAACTCCCAATGATGGATTAAGTGGACGATCTGATGAGGAAAAGTTAGGATTTTCCTATCAACAAATTAATGAGTATATAGAAAATGGGAGCTGCGGGAATAAAGAAATAGATGAGAAAATTAAGTTGAAGCATGAGTATAATAAACACAAGAGGTGTTTGCCAATAAAGTATGAGCAGCCATAAGATAAGAAATTGACTCGTTAATTTTTAATATGTCCATGACTAAGGGAAGCATTTGTATAGTGCTTCCTTTTAAAAAAGTCTCATTTAATTGCCTTTGTGACTCTGCTGCTATTGTATCAAAGACAAAATATACATGCATTGATAAATAACTTTATCAATGCATGTATATTTTTTTATTATTCGTCATCACTATTAGGACAAACTTCATTTACATAATCCCAATACTCACCAGGTGTCAATGGTTTTGGTTCAGTAATCATTTCTGCAACCTTTGCAAGTTCTTTAATTTTATTACGAAGCATTGGCTGCAAACAACAAGGGACATGATCTTGATTAACTCTATGTAATAGTACACATTCAAAACATTTTCCATGCCACTCACATTTTTTCTTAGGGCATGGACATTGTGTATATTTTCCCGATTTAATCATTGACCTACATTCTTTTACCATTTCCACATATTTTTCTTTTTGCTCTAGACTAATTTCAGTATTTTCCATTAAAATCACTCCTATAAATATTAGTTTATAGATTTGTTTTACTTTCGGCAAGTACTATCTCTTAAAACTTCATTTAAGGTATACCCTAAATACTAGACACAGAATACGGATTATATAGTGGCAAACGCGAAGACCATGGAGGTTATGTAGCGATTTTAGAGAATAAAGAAAACCTACAGCAAATAAAGAAAATATTCTTAATACTACTTGACGCATCATACTATGCAATATATAGTATAATATATTAGGAGGTGTGGTATGGATATACAATTAAAAAAGGGATTACTAGAATTTTGCGTTCTTTCAGCATTACAAAAGTCGGATTCATATGGTTATCAAATAGTAAAAGATGTATCAGAGTGTATTGAAATATCAGAATCTACATTGTATCCAATATTGAAACGATTAGAATCTAATTCTTATCTTGAAACATATTCTGTAGAGCATAATAGCCGTTTGCGAAAGTATTATAAAATCACGGATAAGGGGAAAGATCACATAAAAGAATTTTTAAATGATTGGCAACAAGTTATGAAGATTTATTATTTTATAAAAGGAGAAAAAATAGATGACTAAATTAGATTTTTTTAATAGTTTAAGGGAGTCTTTAAAACCTCTTAGTAAAGAGGAATGTAACAAGTTTATTATTTATTATGAAGAAATTATTGAAGACTACAAAGAAAGTGGATTGACGGAAGAAGAGGCTATTGATAAACTAGGGAATCCGCGTAGTATAGCTAATGATATTTTAAGTGAGCAAGATACTGTTGATATTAAGATAGCACCGTTTAATAATAACATACTGAATGTAGTACTATTAGTTTTAGGATTTCCATTATGGGGAAGTTTATTGTTAGCAGTAGCTTTACTTATATTATCTGCCAATATTATTATTTGGTGTATTCCATTCACTACAGGAGTGAGTTCAATTGCTTTTCTAATAGCGGCTTTAGTTAGCATAATTGGAGCACCATTTATGATGGGGGACATATTAGCAGTAGGTATTGTGCAATTAGGAGTGGGAATTGCATCAATTGGCATTTCTATATTATTAGCGTTTTTAACCGTATTTTTATCTAGGAAATTTATAGTGGTCACAAAGAAATTAACCTTGATGATATGTAAGAGATTTAATAAGAAAGTAGTGAGATTATGATAATAAGAAAGTTTAAGAAAAAAGCTATTGCAATAAGTTTTTATTTAATTGTGATAGGATGCATAATTGCAATATTGGGTTTCGGAATATCTGGATTTGATTTAAGTAAATTTGGAAAAGACGATACATATAAATGGTATCGTACTATCCGAATTGATTAAAGTGAAATAAATTTTATTTGAAAATGTAGCAAGATTTATAGTTTAGCATAGAATATTAAGATGAAAATTATTTTGGAGGGCTCCAGTGAAATTTAATAATANNAAGAAATGGCACTTTTCGAACATCATTTTTGGCTCCAAATTTTAGGAGATCATTCTAGATTTATTCTAAATGCACTTTCTCCAAAGGAAACAGTATCTATTAATAAAGCAAATAAATTTATTATTTTATTTGATAATTTATTAGAAAAATCTCGCAATCCACTATCTATGGAAGAACTTGCAGAGTTAAATTATGAGGCATACGATGCTGCAATGAAAATTAGAGAATTTAAACTATATCTTCTTACTAGGAGCATTACAGGCAAAATTGATATATCCCTTCCTCCGACATTTTTCAATCATATGCTTAATGAGGTAGATGATTGCATCTTTATTTTAAAAGCTTTAATAGCGGGAGAAACAGTTGTAGAAAAAGATCTTCACCTTCATCTGCTATGGCTCCCCGATGGAGCAGGACATGCTGCAGCCATAGCTACCAGGCTAGATGATACGGAGAAAGAATTAATTAAAAAAAGTAGAGCATATGAAAAAATATTTACTAACTTATACTTAAAGACAATAGAGTTCAATGGATATACAAGAACTGGTTTTTATGACTTTCCGGCATTAAGAAGGCTGAATGAAGATGCTGATGAGAAAATGACATGTTTTAAAGAATACTTAAAAGAACTGGAAAGAGGAGTTATGAAAAAGAGAATTCTTAGTATTCTTTCTCCTTTAGTACCCAATCATATGTTTAGAGAAGAATGTTATTACTTAACAAAGCTTTCGATGGTAACCAATATAAAAGAACCAGGTTGTGATCCAGGAAAACCAAGAGTTGAAGTATAGATAAAAAATTATATTTATTATGGAAATTTATTATTAAAACTGTAGTTAAAGTTTGTATTCTTACAAATTCAACTGCAGTTAAATTTTGATGTTTATTATATATTATTTTTCTAGTAAGTTTTTATTGGTCTCAATAATTTTATTTATAGCATCAATACAAACTGTAGAATATTTACTACTATTCAGAGTGTAAGTCAAAATTTAGAGGAATTTAATCTTTTATCTGATTGAACTGTTAGTTTAAATATTCAAAAGTAAATAGTATAATTAAGTCAATAATGTATTCTGGTTACAATATAAATTAGGAGGGTATCAAAATGAAATACAAAATATATATTGTAGAAGATGATTTATCAATAAGTACTTTATTACAAGAATATATAGATAAGTATGGTTTCGAGGCTAGGGCAGCAGATAATTTTGAGGATATAATGATTGGCTTTAATGAGTTCAATCCAAACTTAGTATTGCTAGATGTTAACTTACCAAAGTTTGATGGGTTTTATTGGTGCAGAAAAATAAGACAGCAATCAAAAATTCCTATAATATTTATATCAGCAAGGGACAGTGGAATGGATCAAGTAATGGCTTTAGAAAGCGGAGCAGATGATTATATAACTAAACCTTTTTATTATGATGTTGCTATTGCTAAGATAAAGAGTCAAATAAGAAGAGCTTTTGGTGACTATGCAGCTAGATCAGAGGAAAGAATCGTTGAGATTGACGGGCTTAAGTTTTATCCAGAAAGATCAGAAATAGAATTTAAAGATGAGAAATTAATTATAACTAAAAGAGAAGGTATACTGCTGGAATGTCTTATGAATAAATATCCTAAAGTTGTGGGAAGAGATTTACTTTTAGAAAAGATATGGGATGATCTGGAGTTTGTAGAGGAGAACACTTTAAGTGTTAATATTAGCAGAGTACGCAAAAGACTGCAGGCTTTGGGAATAGATAACGGGATAGAAACAATAAGAGGAGCAGGTTATAGATTAAATAAAACCTGGGAGTAGGGAGTAAGTATGAAATTGTTTTTAAAGCATAACAAAGGGTATATAACTATATATTTTTTAAGTTTAATCCTTACAATAATATACTCTAACCTTAATGGATTTATAGGACTTAATGAGATTATTTACATATTTATGTTTAATACCTTCATTCTACTATGTTTTCTAGCTTTTAAGTATTATCAAAATAGACAACTATACCGGTTGCTAGAGAGCGGGCTAACTGAGTTAAATGATGTTTTTTTAGATTTTGGCACTTCAGATTTAAGTCAGAGTATTTCACAGTTATTAAAAAAGTTGCACAGCCTATATAAAGCTCAAATTCAAAAAGGAGATAAACTTCATAAGGACCATTTAAGGTTTATAAATCAATGGGTACATCAAATGAAGACTNNTTTGAAGGAGAAGAGAAATATGACAACATGCAAGAAGAGGTCAATAAGCTAAAGGAAGGCTTAAAAATGGTATTATATTTTGCTAGACTAGATTCTTTCCAGAAGGATTTTTTAGTAGAAAGGATTTCTTTAAAGCAGCTTGTTCGAGATACTGTAAATGAAGAAAAAAAGATTTTTATAAAGAATAGAATAATACCAAGAATTGAAATAGATGAGAATATTGAAGTTTATAGTGATGCTAAGTGGCTAAAGTTTGTTTTAGGTCAGCTGATTATTAATGGAGTAAAATATTCTAAGGGTAAAGGAAAAGAATTAATTATAAATGCGTCTGAAAATGAAAAAGAGATTTGGTTAAATGTCATTGATAAAGGAATAGGAATTCCTGTGAAAGATATAAAAAGAGTATTTGATCCTTTCTTTACAGGAGAAAATGGACGTAAATATGGAGAATCTACTGGTATGGGATTATATATAATTAAAGAGATATCCCGAAAATTAGAGTATGAGGTAGAGATACAATCTACTGTTAATGAGGGAACAATGGTTACAATGAAATTTAAAAAGGCAAATAGGTAGATAACTATCTATTTGCTTTTTTAAATATAAAACCTTACATACATGTCACATTCCTGTAAGCTTTGTAGATAGCAGTATATGCATTATTATTATAAACTAGTGCTATCAGTTTTAAAGGAGTGATAGTTAATGGATATAATTTTTATATTAAAGGCTATTATAATTGCCATAGTAGAGGGTCTAACTGAATTTATACCGGTATCTTCTACAGGGCATATGATATTAGTAGGATGGGCAATTGGTTTCGACGGAGAGTTCGCCAAGATGTTTGAAGTTGTAATTCAGCTTGGAGCCATAATGGCAGTGGTTGTTTTGTATTGGAAAAAGATTGAGGAGAGTATAATTGAGTTCTTTAGTTTTATATTCACCCGAGGGAAAAAAGGAAAAACAGGCTTTAGATTTGGAATAAATGTTATTATGGCGTCTATTCCAATGGCAATTGTGGGAGTGCTATTTTACGATAAAATAAAAGCAAAGTTTATACCTGAAGCTGTTATAGTTGGGTTTATAGTTGGAGGAGTATTATTAATAATACTTGAGAACATATATAAAAATAAGAATAGTAAGGTAGAAGACATAGATAATATAACACCTGGACAATCACTTAAGGTGGGGTTATTACAGCTTTTGGCTGTGTGGCCAGGAATGTCAAGAAGTGCTTCTACAATCATGGGAGGATGGATTGCAGGATTATCAACACCCATAGCGGCAGAATTTTCATTTTTCATAGCTATTCCAGCAATGATAGGTTCTTCAGGAAAGGATTTATTTGAATTTAACTACTCTATAATGACACCAACTCTATGGATTGCATTAATTGCTGGATTTGTCGTAGCTTTTTTAGTAGCTTTAATAGTTATGAAAAAATTTGTGGATTTTCTGAAAAAGAAACCACTAAAGGTATTTGCTATATATAGAATAGTAGCAGGGATTTTACTAGGAGCACTAGTATTAACTAATATTATAACTTTAACATAATAGAGGTGAATAGAATGGGAGTTTTAGAAGTAAGTAACTTAAGTAAAGTATATGGAAGTAAGATATTATTCAGTGCCTTAAATAATATAAGCTTCTCTATAGAAGAGGGTGAATTTGTAGGGATTATGGGGCCATCAGGAAGCGGTAAGACAACCCTGTTAAATATGATTTCAACAGTAGATAAACCAACCTCAGGAGAAATAACAATAAAAAATAAAAATCCTTTAAAGTTACAGGGAGATGAACTTGCCTTATTTAGAAGGCGAGAATTAGGTTTTGTATTTCAAGATTTCAATCTGCTTGATACATTAACTGTGGGAGAGAATATAGTGCTTCCACTTACGCTAGATGGTATCCCGGTTAAAAAACAGGATGATGAGCGTAACAGAATATCAAAAATACTTGGAATAGAGGATTTGCTAAATAAGAGAACTTTTGAAATATCTGGTGGAGAATCTCAAAGAACAGCAATCGCGCGAGCATTAATTCATAATCCTACTTTAGTGTTGGCAGATGAACCTACTGGCAACCTAGATTCTAAAGCAGCTAAAATAGTAATGGAATTGTTTGAACAAGTAAATAAAAAGGAAAGGGTAACTACAATTATGGTAACCCATGATCCTCTATCTGCCAGCTATTGCAGCAGAATTTTATTTATAAAAGATGGAGCTATATACAATGAGATTTATAGAGGGGATAGCAGACAGCAATTTTATCAGGAAATTATTGATGTGCTTGCACTGCTAGGAGGTAGTAACTAATGAATCTTAGAGAGTTTGCAATTAAAAATGTGCAGAGAAATGCAAAAGCATATTTTGCATACTTTTTAAGTAGCACAATATCGGCAGCCTTATTATTCTCTTTTACTATGCTTATACTTCATCCTGATTTTAAGGTGAGTTCTTTTCCTCAGCACATAAAAAATACACTTTATGTCACAATAGTGATAGCATACCTATTTATATGTTTATTTGTGTTTTATTCCATAAGTGTTTTTCTTAAAAGTAGGTATAAAGAATTTGGAATACTTTATATTATAGGCTCTTCAAAAAGGCTAGTACAAAAGATGATACGTATTGAAAATATGCTCATTAGTTCAGTAGCAGCGATTGCAGGCATATTGGTGGGATTAATTTTTTCTAAGATCCTTTTCGCCGCCAGCGGAAAGATTTTAGGATATAATGCACTAAAATTTTATCTCCCTGTTAAAGCTATGATTATTACTTTTAGTGCTTTTGTAATGATCGGAATAGTAATTTCAACTTTTTGCACATTTATTATAAAAGAAGATAAAGTTTTAAGTTTAATAAAGGGAACTAAAAGGCCAAGACCTGAACCCAAAGCCTCTGTTATTCTTGCTGTCATATGTATAGCGCTTTTAGCTGTAGGATATTTTTTATCAGTTACAAGCAGTGAAAAAACAATAACAAATAGAATAATACCTGTAACTGCAATGGTCGTGGCAGCTACCTATTTATTATTTTCTCAATTAAGCGTATTTATAATCAAGTTATTAAAAAGAAATAGAAGCTTATATATGAAAAAAACTACAATGCTTTGGGTTTCCAATTTACTATACAGGATAAAAGATAATACCAGAATGTTTTTCATAATTACAATAACTTCAACGGTTGCCCTTTCAGCAATAGGATCAGTATATGCTTATTGGAGAGATAAGGAGTACCAAATAAACAGAGACTTTCCGCAATCATTCTTCCTTTCTAATACTTACGAGAGTAAGGATAAAGTTGATTTAAAAGCTGATTTTATTGAAAATTCATTGAAAACTCAGGGTATATCTTACACTAAAGCTAGTGACGAAATAAAATTTGTTATTCCTGATGATGATACAGATGAAGTAGTTATAATTAATGAAGCTTGTTATAAAAAGTTAGCATCAGTACTGGCCTTAAATACTGTTTCCTTTAATGATTATGAAACTATAAAGTATGTATCTTTATCTGGAGATAAAAGAAAAGATATTAGTCTGAATGGTATAAAACTGGAGGTTACTAAAAAGAATGATAAAGGGATACTTCCAACAATTTATAGAGATGTATATGTAGTTAAAGATGAAGTATATGAAAGTATAGTTGGTGTTAAATACTATTTTGCTACATTTAATGTAGAGAATTATAAGGATACATTGAATATATGTAAAAATTTCTTTGATAAATTTGGAAGTCGTGACGAAGATAATAAGTTCCATAATAATTTATTAAAAGTAGATATACTAGAAAGTACTAAAATAGCCTATGGAGTACTTTTGTTTAGTGCAATATTTATCGGGCTTATATTCTTTGTAACAACTGGAAGCTTCTTGTACAATAAGTGCTACATGAATATTATAGAGGATAAAAACAAATACAAACAGTTAAATAAAATAGGCTTAACTTTTAAAGAAATAAAGAGGATACTAAATATTGAAATAGGAGTGCTGTTTTTACTTCCTTATATAGTTGCTATAGTGCACTTTGCCTTTGCTATGAGTGCATTAAAATATAGCTTTGACCTTGAAATAGTTATTCCAGCATTGCTAGTAATAGGAATTATGTTAATCGCTCAGATTATATATTTTTTCATTATTAGAAAAAACTACTTGCTAGAGATGAAAAAAAGTTTGACAAAATAAATAAGATATGTAATAGAGCTTTATAAACTATGAATTTGAGAAAAAGTGCTAATCTTGTACGGATGAAGCACTTTTTTCTTTGATTTTAATTTCTATACCAAGACAAAAGAACCTAATCTTAATCTTTCCTCTGTAGTTATTCTTTTTCAAATTTTTACTACTAAGATACAGTCCGTTGAATAAATTAAAATCAAAATGATAATTCATAGACATAAGTTAGTTAAATACACTACAATTGTAAATATTATATAGATTATTGCATTTAGTTGTTACACTTTTTAAATGCGTCGTAACGATAGAAATTTATCTTATCTATAAAAAATTAGTGCAACAAAATGAGTTTAAGGGAGAAGATGAATTTAATGGAGAAAAGAATATATCTAGAGAAATTTACATCAGAAGATTTTGATAAATATTATGAATTAGTTGGTAATAAAGAAGTAATGGCAATGATTACAGAGCGAGCAATTCATTTAGATGAAGCAACCAGAAATTATAATGTGCTTTTGAGTAACAACGAATTACATAAGTCATTTGGTAATTTTAAAGCAATGGAATTTACGACTAATAAATTTATTGGTTCTGCTTTATTGAAAGTTAAAGAAAAGAGCTATAGAGAAGCGGAACTAGGTTATATGCTATTGCCTAGTTACTGGGGTAAGGGGAGTGGCAGTGAAGTTGCTAAACCTCTAATTGAAAAGGCAAAAGAAGAAAGACAATTAAATAAAATTATTGCAATTATAGATACTAATAATATTCCTTCTCGAAAAATTTTAATTAATAATGGATTTATTTCTTATAAAGTATGTGAAATAGACGGGTTACCTGGAGAAATATTAAGCATGGAAATATAGAAACCTTTAAAGCCTTTGTTTTAAAGTTACGGTTAACCATATCATATATCTTTAATCTTTGCACTAAAACTACCCAACAAAGGATTATTTAAGAATATAATGGATTTATAAAGTGTGAAAATATAGTATTAATTACTATTCATAATCAATACTATATAGTTATGCTTAATAGATAAGAAAGCATTTAAGTAGGATATTAAAGCTGGTATCCTACTTAAATCATAGGTTATTTTTTAGTAATTCTCCATATAACTCCAGTCTTTGGTATAAATTCATCAGGCTCATTCTCTGGAGTAACTGAGAAATCTAATATATACATAGCATCATCAGGTCCAAACAATACGTCTATTGGCCTTTCAAAGCCACCATCACCTGTATAAGAAGCTGCAAAACCAGATTTATTAATAGCAAAGTTACTTATTTCGCCTGTTTGCATATTAATTCTTGATATTCTGTGACCTACTCTAGGCAGAGGTTTGCCTCCTGTGGTTTCCGGAGCTTCACTGCCATATTCAGCAATATAAGCATCTCCATAGGGACCAAAATCACTATTATAATTAAAATCAAAGCCCATTATAGCAGAATGTGGAGCAAAGATGGCAAAGGGCTTTGGAGGAATCATTGGATGATCAGCAATTAAAAATTTAGGTTGAGGTTTGTCTTCTGCTTTAAATCTTGATAATGTTACTGGAAGTCCTCCAGTGTAATCGGGCCAGCCATACCAAAATCCAGGCTTAATTATTTGGAATTCATCTGGAGAATTATTAATAGGCCTACTGCCTCTAACATCTGAACCATGGTTTGTACTAAATAACCTATTGAATCTATCGAATTTTAATCTAAAGGGATTTCTAAGCCCCCAAGCGACTAACTGAAGATCTGAACCATCAAGGTTTGCTCTAAGTATACTGCCACTAGCTCTTTCAATTCTTTTTACTATTTCATAAGGTTTACTTGGCACACCAAAGGGTGAATACGCGCCAGTAGATGTATGATCATTTGGTGATGCGGTTTGAATGTTTTTGGTTATAAAGTTTTCACCATTTAGAATTATGTCATCACCAGGATAATCATGAAAGAATGGATGGTTTTTAATCCAACTGTTATCCAATCCCACTACACCAGAATTGGTAGCCGTTCCTTGTCCAAAATACATTTTACCATCATGTCCAAACATTACTTGATTGTTATGATGATCACCAAGACTAGGTAGACCAGAAATTATATCTTGTTTCGTCCCATCAGACTTTACTATAGTTATAAATCCCGTGTGAGATACATAAATATTTCCATTGAGATAATTACTACCTGTTAATGGAGGATTAAAACCTTCTGCAATTACTTCAAAGCCTTTGTTAGAAAGGCGCAGAACTTTACCGCTTCCTGAGATAACTCCCGCATCAGCTACCAGCATTTCTCCGTTCTCTGTAAAAACCATACTTATAGGAGTATCTAATCCTTCTGCGAATACATCTATGTTATAGCCTAAGGGTAAGAATATGTCTGAAGGATTAAGTTTTCTCTTGTAATTTTTATTACTTTCACTATTGGGTGTAGTTACATTATGATATAATTTTTCTTCTCTTCTCATAAAAAACTCCTCCAAATTTAATAATATTTAATAGTATATTCTAGTAGTTTATTGATGGTTACTTATAAAGCTTCAGATATAGCTAAATAGTTGTAACAGAAAAAAGTTTAAATTAATATAATATATAATTGATTATCTAGATAAATTATGAATTAATTTTATGGAGGAATATGAGAATGAACACTAAAACTATTGTAATCGGAGCATTGCTTGCAGTTATAGCAGCTTTATTTCAACTAATACCTATTTTATTTTCGGAAACATTTATATTTTTAACTATATTTAGTGCAGTACCTATTTATATTGTTTCAAGGATAAATCCTAAAGCCGGTATTTTATCATATTTCGTAGCAAGCTTGATTATTATGTTTTTAAGTGTACATGAAGGATTATTTTTTTTATGTACTAACGGGATTGTTGGAATATCACTTGGAATATGCAGTTTCTATACAAAAAGTAAGGCTATTACTTGGGCTTTAAGTTCACTGATGCTGACAATTACATTAAGTATTATGAATTATGGCATAGGTATACCTGTCTTTGGTAGTAAAATTCCAGGGACATTGGCAATCCAGATAGCAATAATATTCATCGTCTCAGCAATTTATAATATTTTTTATTACTATTTTTCCAGTTTCATTTTCAAACTTCTAGAAAAGAGAATTTAATTCCTTAGCTATCTTGTATGATGAGAATCCGTATTTATTAAGGCGAAGTTGTATGGTTATTGGCTCTTTAAAATTTAAGTGTTTATTTTTATGTGACTTTATTTTATTGCAATAAAGTAAAGTATGTAAATGGCTTACCTCAATGAGGGTAAGTCTATTTTTATATCCTTTTTTAAGATACACTTCAAAAGTCTAGATTATTTGCCAAATATTTGGTGCATGATGTTAACAAAATATCAAAATATTTTTTATGACCAAAATATATTTTAAATTTTCATAATGTTTTAATGTATTGAGTCTGCTGATATTATTTAATCATAGTAAACGATTAATAAAGAGGAAGGATGATATAAATGAATTACTTTGAAGAAAGCTTAAAATTACATGAAGAAAAAGTTGGAAAGATTGAAGTAATAAGTAAGGTAAAAGTTAGAACAAGAGAGGATTTAAGCTTGGCTTACACACCAGGAGTTGCAGAACCTTGTAGAAAAATCCATGAAAATGAAGAAAATGTGTACAAGTATACTTCAAAAGGTAATTTAGTTGCTGTAGTAACAGATGGGACAGCTGTCCTTGGGTTAGGAGATATAGGACCAAAGGCTGGACTTCCTGTAATGGAAGGTAAGGCAATATTATTTAAAGAATTTGCAGATGTAGATGCCTTCCCGATTTGTTTAGCAACAAAGGATGTAGATGAAATAGTAAGAACTGTTAAGCTTATAGCTCCTGGATTTGGAGGAATCAATTTAGAGGATATTGGTGCACCAAGATGCTTTGAAATTGAAAAAAAATTAAAGAGTGAACTTGATATACCTGTGTTTCATGATGATCAGCACGGAACTGCCATAGTTGTTCTAGCTGGACTTATAAATGCTTTAAAGGTAGTAGGAAAGAAGATAGAAGATATTAAGGTAGTAGTAAATGGTGCAGGAGCAGCAGGAACTGCAATAGCAAAATTGTTATTATCATCTGGAGTTAAGAATTTAATTGCTTGTGATAAGGTAGGTATTCTTTATAGAGGAATAGAAAACGTTGACGATTCTAAAAAGGAACTTGCAAAGGTAACTAATCCAGATAATATTCAAGGAACTTTAGCAGATGCATTAGTATGTGCAGATGTATTTATAGGAGTTTCGGCACCAGGAATAGTAACTGAAGATATGGTAAGGTCTATGAATAAAGACTCAATACTATTTGCAATGGCAAATCCAACGCCAGAAATTATGCCTGATGAAGCAAAAGCAGCAGGAGCAAGAGTAATTGGAACAGGTCGTTCAGACTTCCCTAACCAAGTTAATAATGTTCTTGCATTCCCAGGAATATTTAGAGGAGCGTTAGATGTTAGAGCAAAAGAAATCAATGAAGAGATGAAAATTGCAGCAGCATATGCTATAGCTTCTATGATAAAGGAAGAAGACTTAAATGAAAACAATGTAATTCCATATGCATTAGACAGAACTGTTGCAGCCAATGTAGCTGAAGCAATAAAAGAAGCAGCAAGAAAAAGCGGAGTAGCAAGACTATAAAAATTCAGAAGAATTAACCGCTTGTAGAAATTCTACAAGCGGCTAAAAATAAATGGAGGGATAAAAATGCAAATTCCTATTAAGAAAACACTTGATAAAATTCCAGGCGGTATGATGGTAGTTCCACTTTTTTTAGGGGTATTAGTTAATACATTTTTTCCACAATTTTTAGAGATTGGTGGTTTTACAACGGCATTATTTGGACCAAAAGCATCATCAACAATTTTGGCTTGCTTTATGTTTTTAATTGGTTCACAAATTAATTTTAAATTAGCACCAAAGGCATTAAAAAAAGGTGCAATATTAATATCAGGAAAATTTATAGTAGGCGCAGGTATTGGTATATTTGTAGGGAAAGTTTTTGGACCTGCAGGAGTATTAGGATTATCACCATTAGCAATCCTTGCAGCATTAACAAATTGTAACGGTGGATTATATGCATCTCTTGCTTCACAGTATGGTGATGAAACAGATGTAGGAGCTTATGCTTTATTGTCTTTAAAAGATGGTCCATTTTTCACATTAGTTGCATTAGGTGCGTCAGGACTTGCTCAAGTTCCAATTAATGCACTTGTAGCAGTAATGATTCCAATAGTAATAGGTATGATTTTGGGAAATATTGATTCTGATATGAGAAAATTCCTTGGAAGCAGTAAAATGTTATTAATCCCATTCTTTTCATTCCCATTAGGTGCGGGAATGAATCTTGAAACTATCGTACAAGCTGGAGGACCTGGTATATTATTAGGAATAATAGCTTCTTTAACTGGAATAGGGGCTTATATGCTTCTGAAATTATTTAAAGAAGAGCCTATAATTGGTTTAGCAACAGGGTCAACTGCAGGAAATGCTGTAGCGACGCCAGCTGCTGTTGCAGCAATAGATCCAACAGTAGCTGCTATAGCAACAATAGCTACTGCACAAGTTGCAGCAGCATGTGTAGTATCTGCTATCGTTTGTCCATTTATTGTTTCTTATGCATTTAAAGTACTTAGAAATAAAAAAATTAAAAAATTAAATAATGGAGCTAGTGCATGATAAAAAATGATTATTAAAATTTCAATACAATATTTTTCTATCTATAAGGCATCTTCAAAAAAT
>DKGY01000007.1:17060-44640 GCA_002453475.1 Clostridium sp. UBA6758
TCCTTGTCTAACTCAAAATATACTTCTCATCTTTGACTTGTTATTTATTTTCAGATGCCTAATAAATAATATAAAGTAAAGCGAACTTATGAATACTAAATTTAGCCTATGGGTAAGGTTAAATAACATATCTTAGATAGATATTAAATTAAACACGGAAAAATGGAAGACAATTATGAAAGAAGTGCTATATAATAGGATTGAAATATCTATTCCTATATTAATCCTTCTATCTGTATTCATAGTCTTCTATGATTCCGTGTTTTTTTGAACTTTTTAATTAAAAAACCTAGATTTGCACATATTAAAGTTGAGGTGATGAATGTGAAAAAAACCATGAAATTGCAAACGAAGCTTACTATACTGATTATTGTAGTAGTGTTTATTTCTATATCTATAATCATTTTTTTTGTTGCCTCATGGATGACTAAAAATATTGAAAGCAGGGCTAGAACTAATATTATGAATGTGTCTGAGATGGTAGCACATTCTAAAGAAATAATAGATGAACTGAAGATAAAGGATCCTAACAAAACCATTGGACCCTATATTGATATGCAGCTTAAAAATTTAGACCAGATTCAGTATATAATAGTAGCAGACACTGACGGAATTAGATATTCTCATCCTAATCCACAGATGATAGGTAAAAAATTTGTGGGAGGAGATGAATTTATGGTAGTTAAAGAAGGAGAGACATACATTTCTGAGGCTACAGGAACGCTGGGAAAATCATTGAGAGCTTTTACTCCAATATATGATACAGAAAATGGGGAAGAGATAGGTTTTGTTTCTGTAGGTACACTTACACATAGCATTGGAGAAGCTAAGCACATGGCCATATTATATATAATATTAATTTCTTTGGGTGGCTTGACGGTAGGTATAGTAGGGGCGTTTCTGCTATCCAATAACATAAAGAATACTTTACTAGGACTTGAGCCTGAGGAAATAACAAAGCTTTATAATGAAAAGATGGGAATTATCGATGCAATTTATGAAGGGCTAATAGCTGTTGATTATAAAGGAAAGATTACCCTTATAAATGATTCAGCATTAAATATATTACACTATGAAAATAGGATTAATAAAAATGATATTATAGGTAAGAACATAGAAGAGGTTCTTCCGACAACGCATTTGATTACAGTATTGGAAACAGGAGAATGTGAATTTGGCAAAGAACAGAGGATAAATAATACTGTAATAATGACTAATAGAATTCCTATAAAAGATAGAGGAAAGATTGTGGGAGCTATTGCTACCTTTAGGGATAAAACAGAGGTGACAAGGCTAGCAGAGGAGCTTACCGGTGCAAAAAAGATGGCATGGTCATTGAGGGCTCAAAATCATGAGTTTATGAATAAGCTTCATACTATTGCAGGGTTAATACAACTTGAAGAGTATGATGAAGCACTACAATTTATATCTGATGTGGCTAAAGGTAGAAATAAGATAAGCAGTATTTTAACGAAAAGAATAAAGGATCCGTCTTTATCGGCAATATTGCTTTCTAAGTATAACAAGGCTGAAGAAAATAGAATTAAGTTTAAAATAGACGAATCTTCTAATCTTAGGTACTTACCTCAATATGTGACCTCTGATGAGATTGTATCAGTAGTAGGTAACTTAATTGAAAATTCCTTAGATGCGGTTAGTAATGATGGAGACGGGGAAGTCTACATAAAAATAGTACAACATAAGGATTGGCTTGAAATAAAAGTTAAGGATAATGGTCCTGGAATTAAAGAGGAGTACAGAAATAAGATTTATGAGCAGGGCTTTACTACCAAAGAAGGGCAAAGAGGTCATGGCATGTATATTGTAAAGAAAATAATTGAAGAAGCTAATGGTAGTATTGAATTTAAGGTAGATAAAGGAGTTCTTTGGGATATAACTATACCTATGGTAAGAGGTGAACAGATTGATTGAAGTAATGATTGTTGAAGATGACCCTATGGTAAGAGAGATAAATTCAAAGTTTTTAAAAAAAGTGGAAGGCTTTAATCTGTATAATGCAGTGGGTAATCTTACTGATGCTAAGAAATTTATTGTGGAAAGGAAGCCAGACTTAATATTGCTAGATGTTTTTCTTCCTAAAGAAAATGGTATTGATTTTTTAAAATGGCTCCGAAATGAGGAAATTGACGTAGACGTAATATTAATTACTGCCGATAAGACTCTAGGCAGAGTGCAGGAAGCTTTTAGGTATGGAGCTGTGGACTACTTAATAAAACCTTTTAGCTTTGAACGATTTAAAGAGGCACTTATTCAGTTTAAGGAAAGGCACTATGGATTTAAAAAAGGAGATGAAATTGAACAAAGGGCATTGGATAAATTAATTTCAAATGCTGCTGCAGTTCAGGAAGAGGAAGGACTTGCAAAAGGCCTTAATAAATATACTTATAAATCTATATGTGAAGAGATAGAGCGTAAAGATTCGGAATATTTTACTGCTGAAGAACTATCGGAAAAAGTAAAGGTAGCGAGAGTTACGATTAGAAGATATTTGGAGTACATGGAGAAAGAAGGGGAACTAGAAAAACTAGTGGAGTATGGAAAGGTAGGAAGACCACAGCATAAGTTTAGAAGGTTATAAATATTTAGCATTTTAACATGTTGTGCTATATAGGGGGGAGGAGAATTATCCTTCAAAGTCTTGGTAAAGCTAGAATGTTCATGGCATTAAAAAATGACTTTAAACTAAGTAATATAAGTTAATAGAAGGTTAAATGAAACATCAGAAGGAAGAGCACTTTTATAGAATAGATTCTAATACTTCAAAGAAGCTTAAGAAAATTAGAAGACATATTGATATATCCGAAGGGAAAATAAAAGAAAGACTTGAAAAATTCTTAAAAAGCCCTTGGTGACGGCTCTAACTTCATAAGTATGGAACAATTATGTCATTCTAAAGATACAGAGGTTACTAAATTTGTAGCCTCTGTTGTACCTAAAAAGATTTATTATTCAGATCTATGATGTCATTAACTATAGATTTATTACAAGATAGACGTTTAGAATTAATGAAATTCTTAAATATAAGCGAAAGTTCTAAGAAAATCAATATTAACATAAATCGCCTACGCGATAAATGATATGATGTTGAACTCTTAGATTAACTTTAGTAGTGGGTGAAAAGTAGTTGATAATCTACAGTCTATTTTTTATTAGCAATAATTATATTAGAGAAGCCAGAGTTTATTGTTATACTTGGGAAGCCAGGAGTATCACAGTATTTGATGCAAAGGCACGGTAGTAGTAAGTGATATGTATGTTACCAACTTGATCAGTGTACAAATTTGTACTAGATGGCACTGTTGCTAGATTAGTCCATGGACCAGAACTACTAGTAGCTCTTTGGACAGTTAAGGTAGTAGCATTTAAGGAATTAGGCATTAAAACTAAAAGTACACTCATTTTGCGCCAGAACCGATAACAGTGATAGATAAAATTGAAGTAACTTTCGGTGGAATTACAAAGGATATGGAGTGCATCATATCCATTTCTTCGTGAGCAAGAATATGACAGTGATATACCCAATTATTTTAATAAAAATTAGTATTATACTGAAATTATTAAGGATGGTGGCGCAATGGAAGAAAAGATATTAGCTCCAGTGCTTTTTTAGCAACTCTTTTAATTTTAACTGTAAGTATGCTTAGTATTTTAGTACTTAGGGGAATAAAGAATAATCATCAAAAGCAGCAAGAAGAGTATTTAGCACATCATGGGAAAATTGCAAATATATATGTNNAGACACTATAAAGGATGAAGGTAAAAAATTTTAAAACATTATCAAGATGATTTGGGAGTAAAAGCTTTTTTATATCCGGAAGCAGTGAATTCAGAAGTTCAGAATAGCATATTAGAGAAATTGCATATAAAGTGATAGATCAAAGTAGTATCTGCATTAAGTATGGCCTTATGATTCTAAAGGTATAGTAAAAAGACATTAGTAGAAACATAAGGCTATTGTATTTCCTATATGTCCCATTCTAGTTTTAAAATATCTTTAAGTATTTCTACTTTATCAACTCCAATTTTCTCAGCTAAATTTTGCTCAATAGCTGTCTTTTGTGATAGGTTTATCTCATAACATTCTTCACCTAGGGGAGTCAACTGCAAGCATTTATCCCTATTGTTATCCGTTGAATTTGTAATTTCAATTAATCCCTTTGATTCAAGGTTTTTTACAAACTTATGGGTTGCCTGCCTAGAGATATCAACATGTTTTGTAACGTAGGATAGAGTTGTCTTTCTTTTATATATTCTTGCCATGATATACCATTCAGAGTTTGAAATATGTATATCGTTATTATCATTCCAGGATTTTTCACATATTCTACGAAGTAGAACGTGACGCTCACTTATTAAGTCAATTAAATCTAAGTGTTGTAATTCAGAATTCAATCGCTTCACTCCAATCATTATATTTACTAAAATAATATACAAATAATATACATAATTCATTAGGGATTGTCAATTTAATTGACAATTTGGAAAAATTGATGTACAATGGAATTAGTCAACTTAGTTGACAAAGTACATCAAGGGAGAAAGTGGAATGTTTAATATTGGAGAATTAGTCATTTATTCGGCACATGGTATTTGCCGTATAGATGACATATGTGAAAAAATAATATGTGGGAAAAAGAGAAATTACTATGAATTGCACCCAGTGGATGATTATTCATTAAGTATAAGCGTCCCAGTTGAAAGTGATAAGGTAGCAATGCTACAGCTTGTAAATAAAGAGGAAGCAGAAGAGATTTTAGAGTCTTTCAGTCAGCCAGGCATAGAGTGGATAGAAGCGAACACTGAAAGAAACCAAGTATATTCTAATATTGTAAAAACAGGAAATCGTAAAGATATTTCTAAGATAGCCAGCACTTTAATGAGACAAAAGCGTAAAATTGAAGTTGAAGGAAAAAAATTTCATGTACAAGATAACAAACTTTTAACTTATATTCAAAATATACTGTTTACGGAATTGGCCTTCAAATTAAACACAACTTTTGAAGCAATAAATAGAAAGGTTACTAAATTAATAAATGAAAATGATTGCTCAATTTGATTGTTTACTAATACAAGTGTATGCTAAACAGAATTATTTGACTCAGTAGAAGTCAAAATAAATGAAAGAGAAAATAACAGTATGAGCAGAATAGATCAAATGGAAAGAAAATTGATAGGTCAATATATCATTGAACAGTTGGAACATAAAGATTTATCTGCAGAGATAAGACAGGAACTTAACATGTTTAAGGATATATATGTGAACAATAAATCTAAGAATACAGTTATAGAAAAATATGATATTGCAAGAACTACTCTTTATAGAATGGAAAAGAAATTTTTAGAAGTTTATTCTAAAGGGGAGTGCTATATCGATATTAAATCAGAAAAAAGTGAGTTAACTTATGAGCAAAATAGAAAATTAGAGGAAGCTTTGAAGGGCATTCCTTTAAACGTTGGAATTCCTTACTTGAGGTGGAGTATAGATCTCATATTTTACTATATCAAAAGTAGTTTTGGAGTAGAATATAGTAAAACGAATTATTATAATATATATAATAGAAATATTAAATATATTGATGATAATGAAATAATAGATTATATTAATAAGAATTATAAATGTTGGTATAATATTGATGTATTCTATGTAAATGAGAAAAGTAATGAGGATAGTATTAAAAATAAGAAAAAGAGATTAAAGGAAGAACAGGGAATAAACTATATAGCAAATACACCAAAAAGCAAGTATGTTTATGCTGCTATGGCTGTAGATTCCAATAATAATCTTTATAAAGTAGTAGAATCCTTTACAGATAATTCAATGAAGCATAATTTAATAAACTCATTATTAGAAAATTTTCTAACTGATGATAAAATATTATTAATTCCTATGAATGATTCCTTGAATTCAGATGAATTATTGGAGTTAAAAGAAAGGCATAAAAATATCGATTTTCTCATAATAGATGATAAGGATGAAGTTAGTAGAATTTTTAGAAATGATTTTGAAGAAATAAGAAATAATATAGAAGAGCAAATTGATGATAAAAAGGTTGGTATTCATAGTAACCATAATAGAGCAATGGAAAGAAGAATAAAGAATAGTTAATAATTAAGGTTGTTTAAAGTTTGAAATATGAACTTTAAGCAACCTTTTTGTTTCACTTACTTTAAACATTTAAGCCATTTTTGAGTGATTTTTCCCCTTGGAGCAAGGAAGTCTTGGATAGGAAGGGGATTAACTAAAACAGGCTTAAAAAATGATTTAAGATAAAATCAAATTGTAGCAAAGATATAAATAAAAGAAAGGAAGTTTTAAAAATGTGTAGAGATGATAGAGATGGAAGATGGCAGGAATATAGAAATGAAGGAGGAAGCATGTCAAGAGAAGAGTTTGAATATCAATGTGATGTTGACGACTACGGAGCAGACGAAAGTGACAATGATCCTTGGGATGAGTAATGTATTTGAAAGAAATTTAAAGAATAAGGCTGGGGAGCTAAGGAAGGATTTAAAAGACTTTGTATTTGATGAATATATTAAAGGTGACCTTTCAAAGCTAAATAGAATAGATGTTAAGAAAATTGAAAATGATTTAGGATATATGTATTTTGCTATAGAAGATACAGAAAATTCAACAACTTTAGATTACTATAAGAATTTAATAAATACTTATAGTAAACAGCTAAAATTAGTTATAAGAGAAAAGTAATGTAAAAATGAGGTGTTTAGTTTGAAAAAAATTTATAACACCTCATTATATAGAAAGGATGTATTGTTTATGAAAATTAGAAGAGGTCAATTGGTTTGGGTAAATTTTGAAAAGGAGAATGGGAGTTGTCAAAGTGGGAAAAGACCAGCAGTTATTGTACAAAACAATACTGGAAATAAATTTTCAACTACAACTATGGTGTTGCCTATAACTAGTAAAAATAAGAATAAGATGCCTGTACATACAGCTTTATCACAAGAGTATGACATAGCTGCAAAAGGAAACATTATAATGGCTGAACAGTTAACTATAATTGATAAGTCCCAAATTATGTTTATTGGAGATATGCTTAGTGAAGAGGATATTAAATCAGTAAATNNTATAGCTTAAGTTCAATAAGGTTTAAATACTAATGTTAACAAATAAAACCTACGAATAATATTTGTGTAGGTTTATTTTATTCATATATACAAGAAAGCTTAAAATGTAATACATATAAATAAAATAACAATAAGCACCTTAACTAAATTATCATGTTAAATTACCTATTGTTACTTTGAATATTTTTATGCTTTATGATTCATCATAATGTTTTTTACTTGATCAACACATTCTGGTTTTATTAACTCTAGCATTCTAGGAATAAAACTAGCCATATATTCTGCGTTAAATGTTCCATTATCTTGTTTTGCAAAACTTTCACTAAGTAATTCTTTTGCTCTATCTTGATTTTTTGCTTCTACGTTTTGAATAATAAAATTAAAAAAATGTTCTTGCCCTTGATTCATTTTAAATCTCCTTATAATTTAGATATTTTTCTAAATTATAATATCAATATCCATAAAAGACAATGGAAATAAAATGGTAACTGTGAGAATGTTTAGTATGAATTAATACGCAAATGCTAGAAGATTGATAAAAGGCACAGAAGTAATTAATAATTAATAAGTAATAAGTAAGGAGAATCCTCAGATGATGGGGTTTATCCTTCTTTCATTTTCTTTACAATAAGTATATAAATGGATATGAAATAAATATATAATGGAATAATAAGAAATAACTAGAAGAGATTAAATTTATATAAACTATGTTTTAAATAATTGGAGGGATAACAATGATTGAGATACCTGAAGCTTTAACACTTGCAGGTCAGATTAACAATACAATTAAGGGAAAGCAGATTGTGAATGTTATTGCTGCTTATACCCCACATAAATTTGCGTGGTATCATGGAGATCCACAAAAATACCATGAAATGCTTGTAGTNNACTATTAATATGGCAACTGCTTATGGAGGTATGGTTGAAATTAATGCTGATAATACATCAATATTAATTGGTGATGGGGTAGCATTTAGATACCGTGAGAAAGGTGAAAAACGCCCTGCAAAACATCAACTTCTGTTAGAGTTTAATGATTCTTCTGGAGTTAGTGCATCAATTCAGATGTATGGAGGAATATGGTGTTTTAATACCGATGAGGGGTTCCAAAATCTTTATTATAAGATTACAAAGGAAAAACCATCTCCACTATCCTATGAATTTAATGAAGCGTATTTTGATGAATTAATATCCGCACAGTCTGTGCAAAAACTAAGCACAAAGGCTTTTCTTGCAACTGAACAGCGAATACCTGGGCTTGGAAATGGAGTGTTACAAGATATTTTATGGAAGGCTAAAATTCATCCGAAACGAAAGATTAGTACATTGAAAGATGAGAATAAGGAAGTTTTGTATAGTTCAATTAAAGCTGTTCTTTCCAATATGACGGAACTTGGTGGAAGAGATACAGAAAAGGATCTCCATAGCAATAATGGTAGATATAAAACTAGGATGAGCAAGAATAATGTAGGCTCTTCTTGTGTTCTTTGTGGTGGAATTATAAAAAAGGAAAACTATTTAGGTGGTAGTATTTATTACTGTGAGAATTGTCAGTTACTTTAACTCAATGTTATAAAATTAATAATGTACTTTATGGTTAGATATAGAAAAAGTATATATAAAGGATAGTATTAAAAGTTTAATAAGGAGTAGAGCTTCATTTTAATTAGATGAGGTTTTGCTAAAACATATAAAATGACTTAAAAGAAGCTATAGGAAGAATTATTCTTATGGCTTCTTTTATTAAATTGTATTAATAATGGAATTATAATAGTAAATTAGTACTTGTGCAAAATTGTTGACGTGGAAACAAAAATATGATAGTATTGTTTCCAAGGAAACAATATGGAGGTGTTTAAAGTAGATAATATTAATATTATTATGAAGAGTTTTAAAGAAATATATGAAAAGGAAGAAGTTTTAGGGAAGTTAGCTTTGGGGAGTGAATATGAAAATTATGGGGTTTCAGAAATACACTGCATAGATTTAATAGGGAGAATAGAAAATCCTAATGTTACTAAAATATCTCAAAGTATGAATATGACAAGAGGTGCTATAAGCAAAATAACTAAAAGGCTTCTAAATAGTAATCTTATTGATAAATATAAAAGTCCTAATAATGATAAGGAAATATATTTCAAATTAACGGAGTCAGGTGAAGAGCTATATAAGTATCATGAAATAAAGCATAGGCAATGGGAAGAAAGAAATAGGATATTTTTTAAAAATGTAGATAAGAAAGAAGAAAAAATTGTAACTAATTTCTTGATTAAATTTAATAGTTATTTAGACGAATTAATAAAAACAGAAGGAGAAATATAATATGAATTTGCACTTAACAAATTTTAATATTCCAGTAGAAATATTGAAGTGGGGAGACTCACAGCCGGCACATCAAAGGCAACATATAGGAACTCATATAGATTGCTACAATCTATCAAATATAGAATTACCATCGCAAATAGATGTTAGGGTAATAGATGCTAGGAAAATAGATATTATAGATGTTAATATATTAGAAAACTTATCAATTAAAGCAGGTTCCTTTGTAATATTTAGAACGGGTTACTTAGAAACCTATGGATATGGAAGTGAAGAATATTTTAACTCTAAACCAAGTCCATATTTAACTAATGAGCTTATAGATAAATTATTAGAGTATAATGTAAAATTAATAGGTATTGACCTAAGTGGAATACAACATGGTGCAGCTCACGTAGCAATAGATAAGTATGTTGAAAATAAAGGAGCATATGTTATAGAAAATATATGTAATTTACATAAGGTTACTGCAGAATTCAAAGCAAATTTAAAATGGATTCAGCTAGAAGGTGCTACAGCAATAAAAGTTGAGATTGAAACTATATAAATTGTTATATTATAAAATTAAGGATAATAAAATTCAGAGAAAGATTAAACTTTCTCTGAATTTTATTTTTTTGATATTTATATAAATAAGTGTTGACAGGAGCAATTGTAGATTGTATTATTGTATTAAGGGGTTAGTACAACAATACAATAATACAAAAAGAGGTGATTAGATGGCATGGGAATTTAAAGACCAGAGACCTATATATATTCAATTAATTGAGCAGATAAAACTAAAGATAATATCAGGAGAATACAAACCAGGACAAAAGTTTCCAACTGTAAGAGAGTTGGCAGAAGAGGCATCAGTAAACCCTAATACTATACAAAAGGCTTTAGCAGAGTTAGAACGAACAGGTTTTGTTTATAGTCAAAGAACTAGTGGAAGATTTATTACGGAGGATGTAGATATGATAAAAGATATTAAGTTAGATATAGCTAAAGATCAAGCAATAACTTTTCTTAAAAGTATGAAAAATTTAGGTCTTAGTAATGAAGAAATCATGGAGTTTCTAGGAAAAATCGCAAGGGAGATGGAATAATGAGTGAACCTATTTTAGAATGTAAGGGATTAGTAAAAAAATATGAGAATAAGGAAGCACTTAAAGGTATTAATTTAACTTTAGAAAAAGGGAAAATCGNNAACAACTTTAATAAAGTTAGCTAATGGGTTATTGAAGCCAACAGCAGGAGAAATAAGAATAGCAGGACTTCCTCAGGGCATAGAAACTCAAAAAATAGTTTCCTATCTTCCAGAAAGAACTTATCTTAATGATTGGATGAAGGTATCTGATATTATAGATTTTTTCAAAGACTTTTATGAGGATTTTGATGAAAAGAGAGCCTATGATATGCTAAGTAAGTTAAATATTGAATCAAATGTTAAGCTTAAGACTTTATCAAAAGGAACAAAAGAAAAGGTTCAACTTATTTTAGTTATGAGTAGGCAAGCACAGCTATACTTTTTAGATGAGCCTATTGCAGGGGTAGATCCAGCAGCAAGGGATTATATTTTAAACACTATAATAAGCAATTATAACGAAAATGCAACTGTAGTAATTTCAACACATCTAATAGCAGATATAGAGAAAGTTTTAGACGATGTTGTGTTTATATCTAATGGAGAAATAATGCTACAAAAAAGTGTAGATGAAATAAGAGAAAGTAGCGGAAAGACAGTAGATGAGCTATTTAGGGAGGTATTTAGATGCTAAGAAAATTAATGAAATATGAATTTAAGGCTACAGGCAGAATAATGCTACCTCTTTATGGAGCATTACTAGGCTTTTCAATTATTAATAAGATATTTATTGGAACTAATTTGGATGAAGTGAATATGGATTTCTTAGGTGGAATTCCTGCGGTTATAACAATGATAGGATATTTCGTAACTATGGTGGCAGTTTTTGTGGGAACGCTTTTTATAACTCTACAAAGATTTTATAAAAACCTATTTGGAGATGAAGGATATTTAATGAACACCATCCCAGTAAAAAGCTCACAAAATATAGTTAATAAATTAATAGTATCTATAGTATGGACTATAATAAGTGGTCTGATAGCTGCAATGTCTATATTTGTGATGGCTTATCAACCAGGAGCATTAAAAGAAATAATTGGAGAATTTAAAAATATTTATCCTGAAATTGGATTAAATATCATTGGTATTATAGAATTTATAATCTTTGGAATTGTATCTTTAGCTCATCAAATTATGATGCTTTATGCATCACTTTCTATAGGTCAGCTGTTTAAATCAAAAAAATTATTAGGAGGATTTGCTGGATTTATGATACTAAGCATTGCTCAACAATCAATAATAGGAATAGGTATAACTATGCTAGTTGCAAGTGGAAATTATATTAATATATCTCCACAATATGCAATACTTTGTGCAATTATAGTTTGTATAATTTTCTTCACAATTCTATTCTGTATAACTAACTACATCATGAAGAACAAACTTAATCTAGAATAGTAAAAAAATTTAAAGCTCCAGTTTTAGTAATAAACTTAAACTGGAGCTTATTTTTTTAGTATATATAAACAACCTCTTTACCTTATACATACATTATACCATAAAATTTACACTTTTCCTAGTCTTATACTTATGTAGGCTGTGATATATAATAGATACGTAATATATGCATATATTGTTAAAGAAATAAAAATAAGATTAATATTTAAAAATACATACCATTTAATTCATTAAGTTTATAAGGAGGCTATTTTATGATTAAATATATTCCGCAATCAACAGATTTAACATGCGGACAGGCTTCTGTTGCAATGTTAGCCAATATTAGTATAGAAGAAGCAATAAAGAAAATGGGTACTGATGGACCAACAGAGCCTATTGATATTATAAATGGCTTAGAAGCATGTGGAGTGAAATGTGATGATGCATTTGTAAAAATCACAAATGAAAATCCAAGCTATCCGCCTATATGTGTTCTTTTAGTATGGTTTCCCAATTATGGTCACTGGGTAGTTCATTATAATGGAAAATTTTACGATCCAGAATTCGGACTTATGGATGAATGTGCTTCAAATGGAAGAATAGGAGCATATCTTTCAGTTTATTTAGATGAAAGGGAAAATGAATAAATTCTTAAAACTGCTTAACTGTGATATAGAACTATAATCTAATGAACAATAGTAGGATTGTGCTAAGTATCTAATAAATTATAGCAATCAGTATTGACTCTAACCAAAGGTTAGGATTTAAAATAATATTGAAAGGGGGGGGGATCTTGAAGATTAGTGAGTTTGCTAAAAGATCAGGGGTAACTGTAAAAACATTGCTTCATTATGATAAGATTGGGCTGTTACAGCCATCTTTAAAAACGCAAGCAGGTTATAGAATTTATTGTGATGAAGATTTTATCAAGCTACAACAGATTATCACTCTTAAGTTTATTGGGTTGTCACTTGAAGAAATAAAACAACTTATAAATGAAAAAAACCAAAATATAGAGAATATAATAAGTGTTCAAACAAGAGCATTAGAGGAAAAGAAGAAACATATTGAGACAGTTATTACTGCTCTAAATAAAGCCGAAAAGCAAATACAAAATAATAGTTTTTTGGAAGTTCAACAACTTATTGATATTATCAAGATAACGAATATGGAAACAAGAGCAAAACAAAGATTCAATGACGCAAGTAAACAATATGTTACGGACAGCTATCACTGGAGGTCTAAAACTGCAGAACTAATAAATGAATTGATTAAACCTAATATGAATGATATTGTACTCGATTTAGGGTGTGGCACTGGAAAGCAAATTATCGAGCTATCACGAAAAATAAAATTAGTAATTGGTGTAGACATTAGTGATGGAATGCTTAAACAAGCTAAAGCAAATATAGAAAATGAAAGAGCACATAATATTGAATTATATATAGGGACATTTGAAGAGCCTGAATTGAGTGTAGATTTACGAAAAAAATGTATTACAAAAATTATTTCTAATTATGCATTACATCATCTAACTACAATATATAAGCAAAAAGCAATAGAAAAAATGATTAATATAGGTGGAGAAAATTTGCAAAGTATTATTATTGGTGATTTAATGTTTTTTGAAAATCCTAACGATTATAGTGAGGAATTTTCCTTAGTAGGATATGGACCAGAAGTAGATTTTCCATCCAGCGTGGAAGAGTTAACAAATTGCTTTTTAAATTTTGATTTTACAGTTGAAGTACACAGATTGCATCCACTTGTAGGAGTTATGGTTGCTAATAGAAATAGAGTAGATAATCAGTAATAATAAATAAGTTCTTAAAACTGCTTAACTATGATATAGAACTATAATCTAATAAAAAATAGTAAAATAAGGTATAAACTATTTAATTAATTTGCATAAAGGGAGGAAAACAAGTGGCTCGATATAATAAAAAAGTTAGTATAAAAGAATGTTCTATGATTATTCGAAATCCAGAAGTCAAAGATGCTAAACAAGTGATAGATTTAATAAAGTTAATTGATACAGAAAGCACCTTTTTATTACGGGAACCAGGAGAATTTACTATAAGTGTTGAAAGGGAAAAAGAATTAATAGAATTATGGATAGATACACCATATAAATTATTTTTAGTAGCAGAGGTTAATGATGAAATTCTTGCAACCTGTGGTCTTTCTATTGACTCAAGAAAACGATGCAAACACAAAGGTGATATAGGTATTTCGGTGAAAAAAGATTATTGGAATAAAGGTATTGGTAGAGCTTTATTAGAGGAATGTATTAATTGGAGTATAGAGCAGAAACTAGAAAAACTTCAGTTGGAAGTTGATACTGATAATGAGAGAGCTTTTTCTTTATATCAGAAACTTGGATTTAAGATTGAAGGTAAAAAAGTGCATGATAAAAAAATGGCTGATGGAAAATATAAAGATAGTTATGTAATGGCATTGTTTTTGTAATTCNNTGAGCATAATATGAAGTTATATTAATTCACGCTTTTTATCTTTTTATATTGAATATTATAGGTAGACCAATCTACCTATAAATTTTTTTGCCTTATTTCAACACGATGTTAAAACATTTAGTTAAAATTCTAATGAAGCCATCCATTTTAAAAATTAATTTTACATCCGAAAAAATTATACTTTTACCTAGTTCAAATATATACATAGGTATATATTAAACTATTTATATAGGGTACTATTTAACTATAAATATATGAACATATTTAACTATAGAAATAGATAACTATTAGACTAGTTGTTGTGGTCGTGCGGATTCAGGGGTTTTCTTATTTTGAAAGTTGGATTAAGTATACCTAAATAAAAAGATATGACAATGGAATAAAAAATGTGATTCGATATAGGAACATATTTTTAGATATAATTGTTTTAGCATTGGATTTTATGATAAAGTCTTAATAACATGATTAATTTATGATCATTTATTATGAGGACATAAATAAAGAGGAGAATATAATATTATGAAAAGCCAATGGGAAGAAAAATGGTTAGAAGATATAGAATTTTTGAGGGAAAATCTCATAGAAAAGCATAATAATTTATTTTTTAACATAAGTAGGAAAGAGTTTGAGTGTAGGATAGATAAATTAAAATCAATGATAGGTGACCTTGATTATGAAGAGATGAAGGTAGAGATTTCAAGGGTGGTTGCGTCAATTGGAGATGCTCATACATCAGTTGCATTTCCTGCTAATAAGTATTTGCCTATTAGGTTTTATTGGTTTGAGGATGGGATTTATATTATAAGAACTAGTGAAGCTTATAAGAACTTATTATTTAAGAAAGTTATAGCAATTGAAGATATCAAGATGGATAAGATTCTTCATGAACTTTCAGAAATTATATCTTTTGAAAATGAATATTTTTTTAAGGCTCAGAGTATGAAGTATATGCAGGTTGCAGAAGTTTTATATGGGTTATTGATATCCGATTCTATGGATAAGATAAAAATAACAACAGAACACAATACAGTTACAGTTAAAACAGTTAATATTAAAGAATTAAAATATTCAGATGTTCAATTGCCCTTATATGTAAGAAGATCTAATGAGAATTTGTGGTATGAATATTTAGAAGATAAAGAGGAACTTTACATAAAGTATAATTATTGTAGGGAAGATGAAAATAAAAAAATTAGTACAAAAATAGCAGAGATTATAAACTTTATAGAGAGAAATTCTATTTGTAAAATCACTATAGATTTAAGAAATAATCTTGGTGGCGATTCCAGATTATTAGAACCTTTATTATATTATATAAAGAATAATCCTAGAATTAACAATAAGGAAAAACTGAAAGTAATAATAGGAAGAGAGACTTTTTCATCAGGATTACTTAATGCTTATCAATTCAAATTTGAGACAAACTGTGTTATCTGGGGTGAACCTTCAGGAGGAAAACCTAATTGTTATGGAGAAATATTAAGATTTGTTTTACCAAATAGTAAATTTAGCGTTAGCTACTCTACTAGATATTATAAATTGATAGATGATGATAGTATGATGTCTCTGTATCCAGATAAGACACTATATGAAAAAATTCAGGATTATATAAATTAATGAAAAGAAAAAATTAGAATTAAATAAAATGAAGAGTAGAGATTTATAATAGTTTGTTATAAGTTTTAATTGAATTTGCTCCTATAACTATGTGAATAGTGAGTTTTCTTAAGCGTGGAGCATATACAGAAGAATAAAATGGAAAAACCTCACTTGCAGTAGTTACGGAGAATCATATCATAAGGATGTAATGGATATGCGGGAAGAGTATAATTAGAATTAGTATTTACATATTGACATATAAATACATATTTAGTAAAATAAATTAGAACGTATGTTTCGAAAGATACACAATAGTTAAAGGAGATAGTTTTAGATATGATTAATATATTAAATATTAACAACTTTCCTAATGAATACGTAGTAGACTTCCTAGGCAAAGCTAATACTTCTTATTTGGGTAAAGCAACAGGCAGCGAGAAGATTTATATAAATATTGATAGAATATTACCAGATTCTAAAAGTGCTAAATATCACAGTCATACAAAACAAGAAGAATTTTTCCTGGTTCTTAGTGGATATGGAACTTTGAGGATTGATGACAAAGAATATTTAATGAAAAAGGGAGATTTTGTTGCCAAGCCTGCAGGAAAAGGCATAGCTCATCAATTTATAAATACAGGAGATGAAACCTTAGAAATTCTTGATATTGGTACTAAAGAACAAGGAGACGTAGCATACTATCCAGATGAAGATGTATATTTTTTAAGTGATAATGAACTTGTCTTTAGTGGAAATAGTAATTTAAGTGGATGGGATTCTGAGCCCAATAAATAACTTAAAAATTTATTTATCATAAATAGTGTTAGACATATGAGTTAGTATAGTTAATACAAAAAACAGCCTTAACCATTGAAATTGGTTATGGCTGTTTTTTATGTACAAATACATATCATAAGTAAAGCAAATTTGTCTTAAATCAACTAAAACACATGACCTTTATTAAATTACAATAAGGGATAATTTTTTATGTAAATATATTTCACGCTTAATATAAATCATATAAAAATACTGATTCATCTAGGAGACTTAAACCTATTAGTACCAATGGATTAAGGGTAAAAGAACATAAAAGCATAAAAGCATCTAGAATATCGATTATTCTCAACGAATAATTAAAAACTGGAATAAATATAATTATTTTTTAAAAGAATGTTGTTATTTTTATGTATATATTTCACAATTAATATGAGTAACTTAGTAGTTACATATAGAGTATTTTAAAATTGCAAGAATCTCATTACAGGTAGAAGTCCTGCAGAATGGTTTAAGAAAAAAGTAGTTGAATAAGCTATGGAGAAGGAAGATATGCTTTTTATCAAGGAAAAGTTAAAAGTTTTTTAATCTGTTTTAGTTTATTAAAATAAAATTTATATAAAATATAAGAGAGAGGTAGCCCTTAATGAATAAGAAATAGATTGAAATATCAATAGATAATTGAAGATAGTAAAACATAATGATTTGGTATATCATGTTTAGAATGTTATATTTATATAATATTAAGTATTTGACTATTGAAAATTATAAGTGATGAAAAAATAAGAGGTTCGAGAGTATGAAAAGAAAAAAGTTATTAGAGAATATCAATACAGAAATAAAAAATGGAAATCATATTGTTGGTGTAGCAACAGGTACGGGAATGACAGCAAAATACGCTGAAAAGGGAGGAGCTGATTTCATTTTAGTGCTAAATTCGGGGAGATTTCGGCAAATGGGGAGAAGTTCATTGGCAGGTTATTTGCCATTCAGTAATAGCAATGATATGGTAATGGACTTTGCTTCAAAAGAAATAATACCTTTGGTAAAAGATATGCCTATTATATTTGGAATCAATGCAACAGACCCTCTAAAGAATATGGAAAGTTACATAGATAAAATAAAGGACATGGGCTTTTCAGGTATTAATAACTATCCTACAATTGGACTTATAGACAGTGAGTTCGGTGAAGCTCTTGAAGAAGAAGGATGTAATTATTTAATTGAAGTAGAAGCAATAAGAATAGCCCATGAAAAAGACATGTTTACAGTTGCCTTTGTATTTAATGAAATACAAGCGGAGCAGATGATTATTGCAGGAGCTGACGTCATTTGCGTACATTTAGGTCTAACAGGAGGAGGATTGTTAGGAGCAAAAAAAGTTTTCTCACTGGAAGCTGCAAAGGTTAAAGCGGAAAAGATATTTAATAGATGTAATGAGTTAAAGCCAGAGGTAATTAAATTAATATATGGTGGACCTGTAAAAACACCAATCGATGTTCAGTACATGTATAGTAATATTGAAGACTTAATGGGATATATAGGGGGATCAACATTCGAAAGAATTCCATCGGAAAAGTCTATTACAAACATAACAAAAGCTTTTAAAGTTTCAACTCAGTTAGATGAAGATGATTTAATGATTAAAATGTTATATGGTATTACAAAGCACTATAATTATGTTGAATTTGTAAAGGAGTACGTCGCTCAAAATTATATGAATGATGTTTCATTTCTAGACTTAGCCAAAGTAGCTCATATATCAAGGGGTTACTTAAGCAGTTTGTTTAAAAAAGAAGTTGGTTGTAGTTTTCCAGAGTATCTAGTTAAATTCCGTATAAATAGAGCAGCAGAAATTATAAATAAAGAGAATATCCAGTTATCAGACTTAGCATCATTAGTTGGTTATAAAGATTATGTGCAGTTTAGTAAAATGTTTAAAAAGTATAAGGGATGTTCACCGAAACAATATAAATTTAGAAATATGACATAAACACAAAAACATAGTACATAATAGCGTTTACATGAAGGCGCGAAAAAAGTATGATTAATATAATTAACTTGTAAATATCATACTTTTTATAAAAACGTTATTTTAGTCATTTATCTAGCATTATACAGACTAGATAAAATTAAATTTATGTAGGGAGGTCAAAGAAATGAAGACAATCGCTATTGCAGGAACATTTGACACTAAAGGCACTGAATATTTATACGTAAAAGAACTACTTGAAGGTTTGGGTTTATGTACTTTTACCATTCATACCGGTGTATTTGAGCCAGTTTTTGAACCAGATGTATCAAACAATGAAGTTGCAAAAGCAGCAGGCTCAGACATAGAAACTCTAGCTTCTAAAAAAGATAGGGCATTAGCAACAGAAGTATTATCAAAAGGTATGGAAAAGTTATTACCTGAATTGTATGAAGAGGGTAAGTTTGATGGTATTATATCTTTTGGTGGAACTGGAGGAACTTCATTGGTAACTCCAGCTATGAGGGCATTGCCTATAGGGGTGCCAAAGGTTATGGTTTCAACGGTTGCTTCAGGCAATACTGAACCTTATGTAGGTACTAGCGATATTATTATGATGCCTTCTGTGGTGGATGTTGCAGGTCTTAACTCCATTTCAACAAAGATTTTTACAAATGCAGTATTTGCAATTGCAGGTATGCTTAAGTTTGAAAATACAAAAGTTGTAGATAAAAAGCCATTAGTTGCTGCAACTATGTTCGGTGTAACAACCCCATGTATAACAGCTGCAAGGGAATACCTTGAAAAGAGAGGTTATGAAGTTCTTGTATTTCATGCAACGGGTATAGGGGGACGTTCAATGGAAGCACTTATCGATGGAGGCTTTATTGAAGGCGTATTAGACCTTACTACCACAGAATGGGCAGATGAAGTTATTGGTGGTGCTTTAAATGCAGGACCTCATCGTTTAGAGGCAGCAGGTAAAAATCAAATACCACAGGTTGTATCAGTAGGTGCCATTGATATGTGTAATTTTGGGCCATATGAAACAGTTCCTGAGAAGTTTATGACACGTAACTTATATAAACATAATCCTTCAGTAACACTTATGAGAACAAATAAAGAGGAAAATGAAGCAATTGGTATGAGACTGGTTGAAAAATTAAATATAGCTAAAGAAAAAACAGCTTTATTCATACCGCTAAAAGGAGTATCTGCTATTGATGTAGAAGGTCAGCCTTTTTACGGTCCAGAAGAGGATGAGGTATTATTTAATATATTAAAAAATGGTGTAAACAGAAATATTGTGGAAGTAGTAGAAATGGATTGTGCTATTAACGATGTGGAATTTGCAGAAGCTGCAGCACAAAAATTAATAGATATGATGAAAAAATAGTAAATTAATAAATTTAAATTATAGAGGGAGGATTTATTGATGAATACAATGACCAGAAGTGAAATTATGGTAAAGTTTAAAGAGCAGGTTAAAAATGGGCAAACATTATTAGGTGTAGGAGCTGGTACAGGTATTACGGCAAAATTCAGTGAAGCTGGTGGAGCAGATATGCTTATAGTTTATAATTCAGGTAGATACAGAATGGCAGGAAGAGGTTCTCTCGCAGGATTACTATCCTACGGAGATGCTAATCAGATTGTAGTTGAAATGGGAGCAGAAGTACTTCCAGTTGTAAAAAATACTCCAGTTCTTGCTGGTGTTTGTGGAACTGACCCATTCAGAGTAATGGAGATTTTTCTTAAGCAATTAAAAGCACAAGGTTTTGCAGGGGTTCAAAACTTCCCTACAGTAGGATTAATTGATGGTGTATTTAGACAGAACCTAGAAGAGACTGGAATGGGTTATGATTTAGAAGTTGAAATGATAAGAAAAGCGCATGAACTTGATATGCTTACAACTCCTTATGTATTTGACCCTGACCAAGCAAGAGCAATGGCAGAAGCTGGTGCTGATATATTAGTTGCACACATGGGATTAACTACAAAAGGTACAATAGGAGCACAAACAGCACTTACACTTGATGACTGTGTAGAGAGAATTGAAGCTATTATTAAAGCTGGAAGAGAAGTTAATCCTGATGTTATGGTAATTTGCCATGGAGGACCTATTGCAGAGCCAGAAGATGCTGCATATGTAATAGAAAAAACAGAAGGAATTGACGGTTTCTTTGGTGCTTCAAGTATTGAAAGATTTGCAGCAGAAAAAGGTATAAAATCACAAACGGAAGCGTTTAAAGCAATAAGTAAATAACAAATATAACATCACATCCACCACCTGTAATGGCTTAAATAGTTATTTATAGGTGGTGGTACTTTTTGCTAAGAGATGTTAACTTCTATTTATATTAGTAAAATTATTTAAAGTAAGTGTATAGTAAATTTGATTTACAAAGTGTGTTGTTCACCTCGAATAATTATGCTAAAATGTTATATATTGGTAAAGTCCAAAAATATGGAGGTGCATAGGTGATGTATAAAATTTATAAAATTGACTCCAATAATTTGACAGCAGATGAAGTTGAAAACTTATATTTAATCAATAAGAATATAACAAAAAAATATAATTTTTTAGAACCGTATAAAAGCAGTGATGACTATAAAGCTCTATATTTATCGTCTTTCAATGAAAGTGATAATGAGTTATTTGTACTTGAAAAGAATTCTTTAATTTGCGGAATGATTAATTGTGGTAAGGCTGCCGACTGTAATGGAAATGAACAATATAAATTAAACATCACTTTATGCGATTTATCAATTGATGAACTTATGCTTAAGGCTATAAATCAATTGGTTCAAGAGAAATTAGCTCAACATGGTGAAATTGTAGTGGTTACATATAATTATGAATTAAATAAATTAATAAATCAATACAATAATAAAGTAAGCTTAAGGGCTAATTATTATACTTTAAAAAGAGAAGACATTGATATAGACATGCTTAATAAATCCATGAAAGAATTGGAAACAAAAAACTTAGATCTTTCTATTAAATATACTGATATCATCTCAGAGGATTATATCAAAAAATTTTGTGATTTATTTACAGAAACTATGAAAGATATGCCGGATGTTATGGAAGAGGGTTATGTACAGTTTATTATAAATCCTGAAAAACAAAGGCAAATTAATGAGTCTAATAAGAAAAGAAATATAACTCATAATTGTTATATGATTTTTAACTCAAATAATGAAATGATTGCTAAATCAAATGTATCTGTCAATAATAACGACGATCGTTTTCCTTACCAATTTATGATTGGAGTCAAAAGATCATATAGGGGAAGGAATTTAGGAAAATGGCTTTATGCATCTATGTATAAGCGATTATTCGAGACTGTTAATTTTAATAGGGTGATTGTATGTCATGATCCTGCAAACAAACATGCAATTAATGTTAGTGAATGGGTTGGATATAAATTCAACTATTTAATGACTGCTCATATTTTATACAAATAATAAATACTTCATTATTATGATAGACATCAGTTTAGTAAACTGATGTCTATCATTCTTAAACCTATTGCCACAACCTCAGAGTACCTGAACTATTCATCCCAGGAATCTTTTTCACGTGCATTTGTAGCTTTTTATGGTATTTCACCATATGAATATAGAAAAAAACAGTTGCCGATTTCAAAATAATAGTTGATAAAATACATTAATAAAATCCTCGGAAGTAATGCCAAGGGTTTTTGTTTAGTGCTCAAATAGTTGATAGAGTTATCAAAAGTTAAAAATTTCATAAGTAAATAGGTATTTTACAATATGTAAATAAAATAAAAAGTTAAACAAATAGAAACAAAATACAATAAAGTTAAATAAAATACAACAAAATACTTTACAAGTGTAAAGAGAACTATTATAATTTAATCATAAACTAATTTTGAAAGGGTAGATTTTTTATGGAAAATCAATTTTATACAATAGATAAAATTGCAGAAATATTAGGTATGCATCACAAAACNNAACTATAAGAAAATTTATAACAGAAGGTAAGCTTGGAGCAAATAAAGTTGGAAAGCAATGGAGAATTTCAGGTCATGATTCAAGTGTTTTTATGGAGAAAAATAATGTTAGTATTAATGATAAAAAGATTAGTGAGGAGTCAAATATTGATTTCGTTACTAATGGAGAAGTTAAAGATACTATAAATCAGAAGGTAAATGTATCTACTGTTGTGGATATTAATGATGTAGATAAAGAAGAATACTTTAGAATATCAAATACTCTTATAGCACTAATGAATTGTAAAGATTCCGAAATGAAAAAAGCAACAATTAATATGAAATATGATGAAAAAGTAAACAGACTAAGGGTCTTGTTATGGGGAAATGTAAGCTTTATTGAAGGTATGCTAAGTTCAATTTCTATGCTTGTGGAACAAACCAACTTATAAGGAGAGTGAATACTTTGAATTACAGAGTAGTAAATAAAAATAACAATAAATATATTGAATTTGCTTCTGATTTGAGGAAACTTTCTTCAGAGCAAGATGTACTGGATTACATATCTAAATGTATGGAAAATGACGTTTATACAATAATACTGCATTCTAATGTATTATCTGAAGACTTCTTTAATCTTAAAACTGGACTCGCAGGCATGGCATTGCAAAAATTTATAAACTACAATGTAAAAGTTGCTGTTATTATTGAAGATGAAGAAAAGCTTAATGAGCGATTTAAAGAAATGATTATGGAAGCTAACAAAGGAAATAATTTCAGAACATTTAAGAATATTGTAGATGCTGAAATTTGGATTTCGAAATTATAATATAACAATGGCATATATGTAAGTTATAACTCATATGGCTGACATTACAGAGAGGTTTATTATGGAAAAATATTTTTCAATAGGAGAGATATCTAAACTATCTATTATGAAAATACACATTATTTTTAGACTGTAATAAGATGTAATCTTATTACAGTTTTTTGATTTTTAAAATTATGTTAGTATTTTCTCTAACTATTTAATGTGCGAGAATCAATGCTCTACCACACTTTTTTCAAAAGTTTGTTGCGGTGGAGGAATTATTTGATATAATAAGTAGAATAATAGATTAGGAGTGGTTTTATGCAAGTGTATTTTGATAACAGTGCCACCACTGAGCCTTATGATGAGGTAATAGATGCTGTGGCATATACAATGAAAAATAATTTTGGAAATCCTTCATCCGCTCATGGTTTAGGACTTAAGGCAGAAATAGCTCTTAATGAATCAAGAGACAAAGTAGCTAAGACTATTAATTGTACCAGGGATGAAATAATATTTACTTCTGGTGGAAGTGAAAGCAATAATTTTTTAGTAAAAGGTTTTACTGAGGTAGGTGCGCACATAATAACTAGTGAAATTGAACATCCTAGCGTACTGAATACATTTAGGGAATTGGAGTCAGCAGGGACTAAGGTCACTTATTTAAAGGTTGATAACAAGGGACGTATATCTCTAGAAGATCTGAAAAATAGCATAAATAGTGACACTCGATTGGTGAGCATAATGCATGTTAATAATGAGTTGGGAGTTGTACAGGATATAGAAGCTATAGGAACATTAATAAAGGAAACAAGTCCTAGAGTTAAGTTCCATGTAGATGCTGTCCAAAGCTATGGAAAGTTTAAAATAGATGTAAAAAAAGCTAAAATAGATTTGTTATCCGTCAGTGGGCATAAAATTCATGGCCCTAGAGGAATTGGTTTTTCTTACATAAAAAAAGGATTTAACCCTAAGACTCTAATAAGTGGCGGTGGACAAGAGAAAAACCTTAGATCCGGCACAGAAAATTTACCTGGTATTGTAGGTCTTATAAAGGCTTCAGAAATAATATATAACAATGTTCAACTCAATTATTCAAAGGTAAGTGAGCTTAAAGAATATTTTATAGAAAGACTTAGAGATATAAAAGATATAGTGATAAACAGTCCTAGTGAGGATTGTTTCAGTCCATATATTTTAAGTGTCTCCTTTATAGGTGTAAGAGGCGAAGTACTACTGCATCTTTTAGAGGAAAAGGGAATATATGTATCCAACGGTTCTGCCTGTTCTGCAAAGAAACAAGGAGACAGCCACGTGCTTAAAGCTATAGGCCTCAATACCCAGGAAACAAAGGGAACCATAAGGTTTAGCTTTAATGAGTTTAATACAAAAGAAGAAGTAGATTACACTATAGAAGTACTAGAAAAAAGTTTGAAATTTTTAAGGAGAAAATAATATGAGAAAACTATTACTTATTAAATATGCATCGGAAATTTTTTTAAAGGGACTAAATAGAAGAATCTTTGAAAAAAAGCTCATGAAAAATATAGATTTGGTACTTAAGGATTGCAGCTATGAATTTATAAGCGATCAAGGGAGGTGGTTCCTCTATAGTGAAGATTTGGAGGAGGTAATGTCAAAAGTAAAAAGGGTTTTTGGCGTTTCTGAAGTTTGTTTAGTTACAGAAGTAGAACCTACCATGGAAGCTATCAGTGCTCAAGCGGTTGTGGAAGCTGAGGATTTTGGAGAAACTACCTTCAAGGTTGAAAGTAATCGAGCAAACAAAGCCTTCCCTTTAAATTCTATGGAGATGAGTCGTGAAATTGGTGCTGTAGTATTAAACGCTGTAGAGGGATTAACGGTAGATGTTCATAAACCACAAAGAATAATAAATGTGGAAGTAAGAAAAAGGGCTTATGTATATTCTAAAAGGGTAAAAGCTGTTGGCGGAATGCCTTACGGTACGAATGGTAGTACTATGCTTATGCTTTCTGGCGGTATAGATTCTCCTGTTGCCGGATATTTGATGGCAAGACGTGGAGTAGAATTAAACGCTATTTATTTCCACAGCCATCCTTACACTAGTGAAAGAGCTAAAGAAAAGGTAAAGGACTTGGCAAGACTACTAAAGGGATACACTGGGAAAATCAATCTTTACGTAGCACCTTTCACTGATATTCAAATGGATATAATAGAAAAATGCCCTGAAAATGAGCTTACTATAATAATGAGAAAATTTATGATGAGAGTTGCATGTGCTGTGGCGGAAAAATATAATATAAACTCCGTAACCACTGGGGAAAGTATAGGACAGGTAGCAAGTCAAACTATGGAGGGACTCATGGTCAGTAATGACGTGGCAGATAGGCTAGTGTTTAGACCTCTCATCGCTATGGATAAAATAGATATCATGGATATATCTAGAGACATCGGAACCTATGAGACTTCTATACTTCCTTATGAAGACTGCTGTACAATATTTGTACCAAAGCATCCCAAAATAAAACCTAGAGTGGACTTAATAAGAAAATCCGAAAGTATACTGGACATAGATAGACTTGTTCAAGAATGTATAGATAATATGGAGATATACAATGATCTTTAATAATTGAAGTTAAATAAGTAAAAGGATGCAGTAATTCTAAACTGCATCCTTTTACTTATTTAGGCTTATGTATATATAGGGTGTTTAAATTTATAGTTCTTTAATTGTATTAACAGCTAATATATCAGAAGGGATCCAATTAAGATTGTCTAACTTGTCTAATTTAGTCCATTTAACATCATCATGAGTATTTAATTGTAAAGTTACTCCACATATTAGGTATAAAAAAGATAGTAAAACTTTGTATAATTAAGTTCTACCATCTTTTTTGTTATTTTTATAAGAAAGTGCATATCGACACAAAAAATTCTCTAATGCCATGGCATATAGATCTTGTAGTTTTCTGGCAGGTTAGACTTTTAATGAAATATCCATTATATAGTAATATTTCTATCCCAATGTCTATGTGCTGAAATATCAGTTATGAATTTATTTGTAAACTTATCCTTTGAATCCCCAACTGTAACTCCAGGTTGATCTTTCATCTCTGGTTTTAACAGCATAGTCATTGACTGTGAAACTAAAATTGGCTTGAAATGCTTATAGGTTTCTTCGATAAATATCTTTCCACGCATTTTGAAGTCAGGGTCAACATTGTCTGAGCCAAGAACGCAGATAGCATCAAACAATACAGGATCTGCAGATAACAAGGAATGTTTAGGTAGCTGGTTTGTGCCATCAGAACCTTTTATTGGACTTAAGTTAGAACCTATTATTTCTGGCATAGTTTTTGCATCGCTTAAAGCTTTCATCATAGTGTTAAAATCATCTGCATTATATCCTTCTGATAATATTACTCCAATTTTCAATGTATCTGACTTTTTAATAGTATTTTCTTGACTAAGTGCTGGTGATATTTTGTTATATTTTGAGGCTTCACCCTTTGGAAGGTTAGCTCCGAGATATTGTGCCACTTGAGTCATCATGTCAATATTTACATTACCAAACATATCAATTACTTGTTGCCTAATGTCTTTATTGTTTACCTTAGAAAGTTCAAATTTAAATGCATCAATAATATGCTTTTTCTCCACACTACTCATGCTATTGTAAAACATTGATGCTTGAGAAAAATGATCTTCAAAACTTTTACTTCGTGAGCGGACTATATTTCCTTCTACTTTTTCTTGGTAATTAGCAAAGCCACCTTCATCTTCACTTACGGTTTTTGGTGTGTTGTTAGATAATGAATTATTATGGTAGCTCACATTAGTAGTATTTATTGTCTGCCTTGAATGTCCATCTCTTTGATTATTATGAACGGGCGCTACAGACCTATTTATAGGAATCTCATGGAAGTTAGGTCCACCTAGCCTTATAAGTTGAGTATCTGTATATGAGAATAATCTACCTTGCAATAGTGGATCATTTGTAAAATCAATTCCTGGAACTAAATGACCTGGATGAAAGGCCACTTGTTCAACTTCTGCAAAGAAATTATCTACATT
>DKGY01000007.1:44718-45000 GCA_002453475.1 Clostridium sp. UBA6758
AAAGTTTTGTAGGATCCAATATGTCAAAATCTAAGCTAAATTCTTTATCTTGTGGCAATAATTGTACCCCTACTTCAAATTCTGGATAATTTCCTGTATTGATGGCTTCTTGCAAGTCTTTCCTGTTAAAATCTGCATCCTTACCAGCTATTTTTTGAGTTTCATCCCAAACTAAAGAATGAACCCCAAGGACAGGTTTAAAATGGACTTTAAAGAAAGTAGATTTCCCACTTTCATTAATAAATCTAAAGGTATGTACGCCAAAGCCTTCCATCATACGGT
>DKGY01000061.1:0-437 GCA_002453475.1 Clostridium sp. UBA6758
TTTAGATTAGTTTATTTTAAGAGACCTATTATGCTAGTTCTTCCCATTGTTCATATAGGCTTTGAAGTTCTTCTTCTGTCTTTTGTATTTCTTTATTTATTTCTATGCTTTTTTCAGGGTTAGAATAAACCTCTTCAAGGCATAGCTGTCCTTGAAGCTCTTCAAGAGATTCTTCTGTAGCTGCAATTTTATTTTCGATGTTTTTAATCATATTAGCTTTTTCTTTTTCAGCTTTTTCAGCTTCACGTTTTTTCTTTTTATCTAGCTTTATCTGAGTCTTAGTAATACCGGAGCCTTCTTCTATATCCTCAAATCTTAAAGGATTTTTCTTTTTCTCTACGTAATAGGTATAGTTGCCTAAGTATTCTTTAACTCCATCTTCATTAAGCTCAAAGATTTTATTTATAATCTTATTTAAGAAGTATCTATCGTGGGAT
>DKGY01000061.1:469-10990 GCA_002453475.1 Clostridium sp. UBA6758
TATCTAAGTGGTTTGTAGGCTCATCTAGAAGAAGGAAATTAGACTTAGAAAGCATTAGTTTTAGTAAGTTAATTCTACATTTCTCTCCACCACTAAGAGTAGAGATGGATTTAAATACATCATCCCCTGTAAATAGGAAGGCTGCAAGAGCGGAGCGTATTTCAGTGGTAGTCATATGTGGGAAGTCATCCCATACCTCATCTAAAATAGTTTTATTAAGGTTTAAATTAGATTGTTCTTGATCGTAATATCCAACAAAGACATTCTTACCTAACACCTTAACCCCATTATCAGAAGGTATTTTATCCATAATTATTCTAAATAAAGTAGTTTTACCACGACCATTTTCACCTATAAGGGCAATTTTTTCTTCACGCTTAATATCCATATTTAAGCCTTCAAATAGAAGTTTTTCACCAAAACTTTTACTTAAATTTTCTACATAAAGAACATCATTACCACTTTTGATTTGAGTCTCAAATTTTATTTTGGAAGCTTTAGCATCTTTAATAGGTGCTTCTATTCTTTCAATCTTATCTAAGGCCTTTTGACGACTTTCAGCAGCTCTTACACTTTTTTCACGGTTGAAGGATTTATACTTAGCTATAATCTCCTCTTGTCTTTTAATCTCTGCCTGTTGAAGATCGTAAGCCTTTTGCATTACCTCTTTACTTTTCTCTTTAAGGTCTATAAAGGCTGTATAATTTCCGTTATAGCACTGTGCAGTTCCGCCTATAAGCTCTATGGTTTTGTTAGTAATAGCGTCTAAGAAGAATCTATCGTGGGAAATTACTACAATTGTACCTTTAACTTCTTTGAGATAGTTTTCTAACCATTCTATAGCATCTAGGTCAAGATGGTTTGTAGGCTCATCTAGAAGCAAGATTTCAGGTTTTCTAAGAAGCAACTTACATAAAGCAACTCTAGTCTTTTGGCCACCGCTTAATATGGATATGGACTTATCAAAATCAATTTCTGTGAAGCCGAGTCCTTTAAGTACACGACTAATTTCGCCTTTATAAGTGTAGCCACCACGATTTTCATATACCTCTGTTAAAGTAGTATAATCTCTTATAATTTTATTGTGATAATCTTCTTTAGACGCATCATAAGGCTCTTTCATCTTTTCTTCTAAATTATATAGTCTTTCCTCCATATCTAGCAGTGACTTAAATACTGAAAGAAGTTCAGTATATATGGTGTTATCTGAATCTAGGGAAAGATTTTGAGAAAGATATCCAAGTTCCTTTGATTTATCTATAAATAGCTCGCCACTATCATATTCCATTTGATTAGTTAAAATTTTAAATAGAGTTGATTTACCGGCACCATTAGCACCTATTAGTCCTATTTTTTCACCTTCATTTATGTTGAAGGTAATATCTTTTAAAATCATATCTATTCCAAAGTATTTACTTATATTTTTACAACTTAAAACTATCATTTATTTCACCGTCCTACTAGCATTTTATCATGAAAGCTAAAAAAATTAAATTAATTTGTATATTAGGGTAGATTAGTGGGTATTGTGAATAATAAGACAGATTTATATATGATATAATAAAAACTAAAATACGTGTAAAAGTTTAGATTATAAGGCTATATTGACTATTTATAAAAAAGTTGAAAAATAATTATAATTTATATGTACAATGTGTCATTTTAAATGTAAAATATAGCATTATAGTTTATTTATTTGATGAAAAATATATAACAAACTTATGGTTAGTATAGTATAATAGCTATATGAATCAAAAGTTAGTTAAACGTGAGAGTATAATAGTTGATTTAAAGAATATTTTTTGGAAAGTTACAATATAGAAATAAAGTTTAAAAATATAAGAACAAAAACGAGGAGTTGATAATAGATGGAGAAGAAAAGAAGCATTTCTATGGCCGTAATAAAAAGGCTGCCTAAGTACTATAGATATTTACGTGAATTAGATAAAAATGAGGTTGATAGAATATCATCTAAAGAATTAAGTGAAAGAATTGGATTTACAGCTTCACAAATAAGACAAGATTTAAATTGTTTTGGAGATTTTGGTCAGCAAGGGTATGGGTATAATGTTAAGGAATTATTATATCAAATATCTGTTATATTGGGACTTAATAAAGAATATAATACTGTAATAATTGGAGCTGGAAATATAGGTCAAGCAATTGCTAATTATACAACTTTTGATAAGATGGCGTTTAATCTAAAGGGTATTTTTGATGTGAATGTAAAACTTATTGGACTTAAAATAAGAGATATAGAAATAAGAGATATGGATGAGTTAGACAGTTTCTTACAGAGGGAAAAGATTAATATAGCTATAATTTGTGTTCCTAAAAATAGAGCTCAAGGTGTAGCAGATGTTGTAACGAGAAATGGTGTAAAGGGAATATGGAATTTTGCACCTATAGATTTAAAGGTTAATGAAGATGTTATTGTAGAAAATGTACATCTTAATGAAAGTTTAATGACTTTAAGTTACTTATTAAATGAGCGTGAAAAAGAAGAAGACTTCCTTAATTAAAATAATAGGCAATACAAGTTGTGAAAAATTTGTATTGTCAGTAAACTTTTTTAATTTAGCTATACAAATGGAAGAAAAAGATTTTATAAAAAACATAAATGTAGTTGAAAAAGAATTATAAACAGTCTATAATAGTGATTAAGGTATTAGAACCTTAATCACTATTTTGTTAAATTAATAACGATTTATGGCGGCTAACACCTGAAAAATTGCATGGGGGATTTTGAACATGGATTATAAGAACATAGTCTTGGAAAAAGAAGGAAATGTGGCTTTAGTTAAACTAAACAGACCTAAAGCATTAAATGCTTTAAACACAGAAACTTTAAAAGAAATTGATTGTGTTATCCAAGAAATTTCTGGGGATAAAGAAATTTATGCAGTTATTCTTACAGGAGAAGGTAAAGCTTTCGTTGCTGGAGCTGATATTTCAGAAATGAAAGAAATGAATGCTATAGAAGGTAAAGAATTTGGTATTCTTGGGAATGGGGTTTTTAGAAAAATTGAAAAACTTGAAAAACCTGTTATAGCTGCAGTTAATGGTTTTGCATTAGGTGGCGGATGTGAACTTGCAATGGCTTGTGATATTAGAATTGCATCAGTTAAAGCTAAGTTTGCACAACCAGAAGCAGGGCTTGGAATAACTCCTGGGTTTGGCGGAACTCAAAGGTTATCAAGACTTGTAGGTGAAGGAATTGCAAAAGAGTTAATTTACACTTGTGACATGATCAATGCTGAAGAAGCTTTAAGAATTGGATTAGTAAACAAGGTAGTAGAACCAGGAACACTTTTAGATGAAGCAAAAGCTATGGCTAATAAAATAGCTAAGAATGCTCCTATAGCTATAAGCCAATGTAAGGCTGCTATCAATAGAGGCTTGCAAATGGATATTGATAGTGCAGTATTATATGAAGCGGAAGCATTTGGAATGTGTTTTGCTACTGAAGACCAAAAAGAAGGTATGACAGCTTTTGTTGAAAAAAGAGACAAGAATTTTAAGAATAGATAATCGAAATAGATAATCGTATAAGTAGGAGGTATTATAATGAATTTTTCATTAACTAAGGAACAAGAACTTGTAAAGCAAATGGTAAGGGAGTTTGCTATTAATGAAGTAAAACCTATAGCAGCTGAAATAGATGTTACAGAAAGATTCCCAATGGAAAACGTAGAGCAAATGGCTAGATACAAAATGTTAGGAATTCCATTCCCAACTGAATTCGGTGGAGCAGGTGGAAACAACGTATCTTACGCTATGACTGTAGAAGAACTTTCTAAAGTTTGTGGAACTACAGGAGTTATAGTTTCAGCACACACTTCTTTATGTGGAGCTCCAATATACCAATTTGGTACTCAAGAGCAAAAAGAAAAATATTTAACACCACTTGCAAAAGGTGAAAAACTAGGTGCATTTGGTCTTACTGAGCCAAACGCAGGTACTGATGCTGCTGGACAACAAACTACAGCTGTACTTGAAGGAGATCACTACGTATTAAACGGTTCAAAAATATTCATAACAAACGGTGGAGTTGCTGATATCTTCGTAGTATTTGCAATGACTGATAAATCAAAAGGAACTAGAGGAATATCTGCTTTCATAGTTGAAAAGGATTTCCCAGGATTCTCAATAGGTAAAGTTGAAGAAAAATTAGGAATAAGAGCATCATCTACTACTGAATTAGTATTTGAAAACTGCATAGTTCCAAAAGAAAACTTACTTGGAAAAGAAGGAAAAGGATTTGCTGTTGCAATGCAAACTCTTGATGGAGGAAGAATTGGTATAGCAGCTCAAGCTTTAGGACTAGCTCAAGGAGCTTTAGATGAAGCTGTTGCTTACATGAAAGAAAGAAAACAATTCGGAAAATCAATAGCAGCATTCCAAGGACTTCAATGGATGGTTGCTGATATGGATGTTCAAATAGAAGCTGCTAGACTTTTAGTATACAAAGCTGCATACAAAAAAGATATGGGTCAACCATACTCAGTAGATGCTGCTAGAGCTAAATTATATGCTTCAGAAGTAGCTATGGATGTTACAACTAAGGCTGTTCAATTATTTGGTGGATATGGATACACTAAAGAATATCCAGTTGAAAGAATGATGAGAGATGCTAAGATAACTGAAATCTACGAAGGAACTTCTCAAGTTCAAAGAATGGTTATCGCAGGAAGCATATTGAAATAGGAGGTAGTGAAAGATGAAAATAGTTGTTTGTGTAAAACAAGTACCAGATACAAATGAAGTTAAAATAGATCCAAAAACAGGAACTCTTATAAGAGATGGTGTTCCTTCAATAATAAACCCAGATGACAAAAATGCTTTAGAAGGAGCTTTACAATTAAAAGATACTTATGGTGGACACGTAACTGTTATAACAATGGGACCTCCACAAGCAAAAGTAGCTTTAGAAGAAGCTTTAGCAATGGGAGCAGACGAAGCTATACTAGTTACAGATAGAGCTTTTGCTGGAGCTGATACATTAGCTACATCTCACGCTTTAGCTGCAGCTATTAAAAACTTAGATTATGATGTAATATTTGCTGGAAGACAAGCAATCGATGGAGATACTGCACAAGTTGGACCAGAAATTGCTGAACACTTAGGAATGCCTCAAATAACTTATGTTGAAGCAGTTAGCCAAGAAAAAGAAGGCGTATTAAACGTAAGAAGAGCTTGGGAAGATGGATATGAAAATATCAGAGTTAAAACACCAGTACTTTTAACTGCAATCGAAACTTTAAACGTGCCAAGATATATGAACATCCAAAACATATTTGCAATGGCTAAAGAAAAAGAAGTTAAAGTATGGACTGTAGCAGACATTAACGTTGATACTAACCTACTTGGTCTTAAAGGATCACCTACAAAGGTTAAAAAATCAATGACAAAAGAAGCTAAAGGACAAGGTGAAATATTCGAAGTATCACCAAAAGAAGCAGCTTCAATTGCGCTTTCAAAACTAAAAGAAAAACACTTCATCTAAGATATAAGTTAAGGAGGAAATTACCATGAATATAGCAGATTATAAAGGTGTATGGGTCTTTGCAGAGCAAAGAGACGGAGAATTACAAAAGGTTGCTTTAGAATTATTAGGAAAAGGAAGAGAAATAGCTGACAAGCTAGGAGTAGAGCTTACAGCATTATTACTTGGACATAAGAACATAGAAGAAATGACTAAAGAATTAGGAGCTTTTGGAGCAGACAAAGTATTAGTATGTGACAATGAGTTATTAACTCACTATTCAACTGATGGATATACAAAAGTTATAAACGAAGTTGTAAACGCTAAAAAACCAGAAATCCTATTCATTGGAGCTAGCTTCATTGGAAGAGATTTAGGACCAAGAGTTGCAGGAAGACTTTCAACAGGTCTTACAGCTGACTGTACATCACTTGATGTAGATGCAGAAAACAACAACTTATTAATGACAAGACCAGCTTTCGGTGGAAACTTAATGGCTACAATCGTTTGTGGAGATCATAGACCACAAATGTCTACAGTAAGACCTGGAGTTTTCGAAAAGTTAGCTAAAGATGAAAATAGAACTTTCCAAGTTGAGAAATTTGACGTTCAATTATCAGCTTCTGATATAAGAACAGAAACTATGGAAGTTGTTAAATCAGTAAAAGAAATGGTAGACATTACTGAAGCTGATATCGTAGTTTCAGGAGGAAGAGGAGTTGGATGCAAAGAAAACNNCTTCAAGAACTTGCAGACGTAATGGGAGGAACTTTAGCTGGATCAAGAGCAGCTGTTGATAATGGCTGGGTAGAAAAAGCAGTTCAAGTAGGACAAACAGGAAAAACTGTAAGACCTACTATATATATAGCATGCGGAATCTCTGGAGCAATCCAACACTTAGCTGGAATGCAAGATTCTAACTTCATAATTGCTATAAACAAAGATGCAGATGCTCCAATAATGAAATCTGCAGACGTAGCTTTAGTAGGTGACTTCGCTAAAGTTATTCCAGAAATGATAGCTCAATATAAAGAAATCAGCAAATAATAAGTTTGTAAGACTTTATATTAATTGAATTTTATAGTACACAATTAACATAAGATGAGGGGATATACGGAGATGTATATACCCCTCATTTGTTAAATATAAGAAAATTAGTCTAATTAGGCTGAAATTTGTATACATATATTTATATTTATTGAGACATTTTTGATAAATATAAATATAAATATATAAAAATGTGGTAATATAGATGTATAATAGTCTATATTCCATAATAAAAAATCATGTAAGGAGTGTTTAATATGAAAAAGATATGTGTTTTAGGCGCAGGTACAATGGGATCAGGTATAGCTCAAGCTTTTGCCGCTAAAGGATATGAGGTAATAGTTAGAGATATAAAGGATGAATTCGTACAAAAAGGTCTTGGAATGATAGAAAAGAATATTAAAAAACTTGCAACAAAAGGTAAAATAACAGAAGAACAAGCTGAAGAAATTTTATCAAGAGTTAGTGGAACTACTGAATTAAGTTTGTTAGATGATGTAGATTTAATAATAGAAGCTGCAGTAGAAAACATGGAAATAAAAAGACAAATATTCAAGGAATTAGATGAAATCTGTAAACCAGAAGCAATCCTTGCTACAAATACATCTTCACTTTCTATAACTGAAATTGCTACTGCTACAAAGAGAGTTGATAAAGTTATAGGACTTCACTTCTTTAACCCAGCTCCAGTTATGAAACTTGTAGAAATCATAAAAGGAATGGGAACATCACAAGAAACATATGATGCAGTACATGAATTAGTTATTAATATATCTAAGGAGCCAGTTCAAGTAGAAGAAGCTCCAGGATTTGTAGTAAATAGAATATTAGTACCTATGATAAATGAAGCAGTTTGCATCTATGCAGAAGGTATTGCAAATGCTGCAGATATAGATAAGGCTATGATGCTTGGAGCAAATCATCCAATGGGACCTCTTGCTTTAGGAGATTTAATTGGACTAGATGTTTGCTTAGCAATCATGGATGTATTATATAAAGAAACTGGAGATACAAAATACAGAGCTCACAGCCTACTTAGAAAATATGTTAGAGCTGGACAATTAGGAAGAAAAACAGGAAAAGGTTTCTTCGATTATAGCAAATAATATCATAATAAATATTATTTAACAAAAGAGTAAAGACTAATTTATCTTTACTCTTTTATTTACGCAAAATTTATTAGGAATAAAGAGAAAAACTTAAAAGATAGATAAAATAATAACAATTTATTTTATAAATTATTATAGATTCTTATAGATATAAAGAGTATAGTTTAAAATTAATGAGTCGAAGTCTGGTAGGATAATTAGAATTCAAGGGGATGTTTATAAAAAATGGATTTATTTGCTTGAAAATTTATAATATTTAATTTACTATATGGTTGACTATAATTAAATAAAATTATAAAATATAAGTGTAACAGATACGATATATATTCATGTAAAGGATTTAAGTCGTATTATTTAAGGATATATGGAGATTTAAGTTAGTTTATTGGACAAGTGTAATGTGGTAAAAATCCTATCATTATTGCGCTGTTTATTTTTGCGTTTGTTAACCACTGTGTTAAATAAATATCTAATGTTAATATATATAAATTTAAATGAAAATAGTATAATATTATATTTGACAGCGGATATGAATTAAAATGGTAAAAATATTAAATTCATATAAAAACAAAATATGTTTAAAATACGGAGGAAAATACTATGTATAAAATTGTTGAAAAGAAGATTTTAGCACCTTCAATATTTATGATGAAGATTTTAGCACCAAGAGTTGCTAAATCAGCTCGTCCAGGTCAGTTCATTATAATAAGAATGGATGAAAAGGGTGAGAGAGTACCTTTAACAGTATGTGACACAGATGTAGAAAATGGAACAGTATCAATAGTTGTTCAAACTATTGGATGTACTACAAAGGCTATGGAGCAATACGAAGAAGGAGATTCTTTCTTTGATTTTGTTGGACCTTTAGGAATGCCTTCTGAACTTTTAGAGGGAGACAAAGATAAGCTAAAAAATGAAAAAATAATGTTTATATCAGGTGGAGTTGGAGCTGCACCAGTATATCCTCAAGTAAAATGGTTACATGAAAATGGAATTAAAGCTGATGTAATCATGGGATTTAAAAACAAAGAAATGGTTATATTAGAAGAAGATATGAAAAATGTTGCAGACAATGTATATGTAGCAACAGATGATGGTAGCTATGGATTTAAAGGAATGGTTACGAATAGATTAAAATCTTTGGTTGAAGAAGGCAAAAAATATGATACAGTAATTGCTATAGGACCAATGATAATGATGAAATTCGTATGTAAATTAACAGAAGAATTAGGTATAAAAACAATAGTTAGTATGAACCCAATTATGGTTGATGGAACAGGTATGTGTGGTGCTTGTAGAATAACTGTTGATGGAGAAACTAAATTTGCTTGTGTTGATGGACCTGAGTTTGATGGACATAAAGTAAACTTCGATGAAGCATTAAAAAGAACAACTATGTATAAGACTGAAGAGGTACAAAAGGATTCTATACAAAAAGGATGCAAAGTAGGAGGAAATAACTAATGGATAGAATGAAAAGAACTCCAATACAAGAACAAGATCCAAAGGTAAGAGCAACTAACTTTGAAGAAGTTTGTCTTGGTTATACTGAAGAAGAAGCAGTTCAAGAAGCTTCAAGATGTTTAAATTGTAAAAATAAACCTTGTGTATCTAAATGTCCAGTTGCAATAGACATACCAGAGTTTATTCATCATGTAAAAGAAAAAGAATTTGCACAAGCTGCAAAGGCTTTAGATAAATATACAGCACTTCCAGCAGTATGTGGAAGAGTTTGTCCTCAAGAATTACAATGTGAAAGCAAATGTGTTCTAGGAATAAAAGGTGAGGCAGTAGCTATAGGAAAATTAGAAAGATTTGTAGCTGACTGGTCAAGAAATAATAATGTAGATTTAACTCAAGAAATCGAAAAGAAAGATAAAAGAGTTGCTGTAATTGGTTCAGGTCCTTCAGGAATAACTTGTGCTGGAGACCTTGCTAAAATGGGTTACGATGTAACTGTATTTGAAGCTTTACATGAGCCAGGCGGAGTTTTACTTTATGGAATTCCTGAGTTTAGATTACCAAAGGATACTGTTGTTAAACATGAAGTAAACAACCTAAGAAAATTAGGAGTTAAAATAGAAACAAATGTAGTTGTTGGTAGAACAGTTACAATAGATGAATTAATGAATGATGAAAAATTCGATGCCGTATTTATAGGATCAGGTGCAGGACTTCCTAAGTTTATGGGGATTCCAGGAGAAAACTTAAATGGAGTATTCTCAGCAAATGAATTCTTAACTAGAAATAACTTAATGAAAGCATTTAAAGATGAATATGCTACGCCTATAAAATCTGGTAAATGTGTTGCAGTAGTTGGTGGTGGTAACGTTGCTATGGATGCTGCTAGAACAGCTTTAAGACTCGGTTCAGAAACACATATAGTTTATAGAAGAAGTGAAGCAGAGCTTCCAGCTAGAGTAGAAGAAGTACATCATGCTAAAGAAGAAGGAGTTATCCTTGATTTATTAGTTAATCCTACAGAAATCCTTGGGGATGAAAATGGTTGGGTTAAAGGAATGAAATGTGTAAGAATGGAACTTGGAGAGCCAGATGCATCTGGAAGAAGAAGACCACAAGTAATAGAAGGTTCTGAGTTTATATTAGACTGTGATACTGTTATCATGTCACTAGGAACTTCACCAAACCCATTAATTCCAGCTACAACTAAAGGATTAGAAACTAATAAATATAAATGCATAGTTGCAGAGGAAGATACAGGACTTACTTCTAAAGATAAAGTATATGCTGGTGGAGATGCTGTAACAGGTGCAGCTACAGTTATACTTGCTATGGAAGCTGGTAAAAAAGCTGCTAAAGCTATTGATGAGCAATTAAGTAAATAAGGCATCTTCAAAAAATAAATAAGTCAGAATGCTC
>DKGY01000061.1:11022-13806 GCA_002453475.1 Clostridium sp. UBA6758
TTATTTTCAGATGCCTAAGTTTAAAAGTAGAATTAAAAAAATTAAGCCATATTTTAAAGTTATGTGAAATTCTTTAAAATATGGCTTTTTTTTATTATAAATATAGTATAATGAAACTGAAAACTAGTAGATTTCTAATAAAATTAAAGAAATTTTTGAAATCATAGATTTATGACTAAAACTATAATAGATTAATTTAGATATTTAGAACTAATTAATACGAAAGTAGGGTGTATAAATATGTTATTAGATGTAGTAAAAAAATATTATGGAGAAGAATATGATTTAAACTGTGCAGAGACTATGATATATGCTGCCAACGAAGAATATGGTTTAAATTTGAGTAAAGAAACTTTTAAGACCATGGCTGCCTTTGGTGGAGGAATGGGTATAGAATCTACTTGCGGAGTTATCACAGGAGCCATATCTGTTCTTGGTATTTTATTTACAAAGGAAAGAGCTCATGAAAGTGACTATGTAAAAACTCTTACACAAGAATTCATAGAAAAGTTCAATAAAGAGTGTAATGCGGTGAATTGTGATGCTTTAAAGGAGCTATATAGGAATGATGAGATAAGATGTCTTAAGATAGTGGAAAAAGGTGCAGTTATATTAGATAATATAGTAGTAAGAGAAAGAAATAAACAGTAATTGAGAATAATTTTAAAACTTAGTGCTGAGAATATTCTTAGCACTATTTTAAACTAGACATCAGATAAGTGTTATTGAGAGGAAGGTGATATGAATGGACTTTAAAGAAGTTGTTGAAGAAAATGGGAAAATTATATTAAAGGATGTAAAGAATTTTGAGCTTCCCCATATTTTTGATTGTGGACAATGTTTTAGATGGAACAGACAAGAGAATAATAATTATATAGGTGTGGCCTTCGGAAGAGTTATTGAAGTTGAAAAAAGGGATAATGATGTNNATGATGTAGTTATATACAATACAGATTTAAAAGATTTTAATGACATATGGCTAAGTTACTTTGATCTAAAAAGAGACTATTCAGCTATAAAAGAGGAGTTTGAAAAGGATGAACTTTTAAAAAAAGCAGTAGAATTTGGTGTAGGAATAAGAATATTACAGCAAGACCCCTTTGAAATCCTAATATCTTTTATTATATCTGCAAATAATAGAATTCCTATGATTAAAAGAGCTATAGAGAATATAAGTAGAACATATGGCAAATCTATAGAATATAAGGGAAATACATATTATGCTTTTCCAACTTTAAAGGAATTTAGTATAGCAACAGTGGAAGATATAGAAGCTTTAAGTGTTGGATTCAGAGCTAAGTATATATTTAAGGCACTAGAAGACTTGAGTAGTGGCACCTATGACTTAAATGAAATAAAACTAAGCGATGATGATGGATGCCATGAAGGCCTTAAAAACTTTAATGGAGTAGGTCCTAAGGTAGCAGATTGCATAATGCTATTTTCCATGGGGAAATATTCAGCATTCCCAGTGGATGTGTGGGTAAAAAGAGCAATGCAATTCTTTTATGTAGCACCAGATGTATCGTTACCTAAGATAAGACAGTTTGCAAGAGAAAAGTTTGGTAGCTTATCTGGATTTGCACAGCAATATTTATTTTACTATGCAAGAGAAAATAATATAAAGATAGACTAATATTTATGTATGAAGATTTAAAATATATATAAACTTATTCATGAAAAATATGTTAAAAACAGTTTATAAACTAAGGGTATACAAGGTGGGAAAGGAATGGAGAATAAAAATAAGATAAAAAAGTATGTAATAAATGGATTAATATGGACTATAGTTGTAGTAGTATTAATAATAGCATATTGGGAATTTTCCAAGAAATTCACTGTTTTTAGAGATCCAGAAGAATTAAAAAAATTAATACTATCCTTTGGAAGTTATAGTATAATTGCATTTGTAGTACTCCAAATGATACAAGTAATAATATTCTTTATACCAGGAGAAGTTGTTCAAGTAGCAGGTGGATACATATTTGGACCAGTAGTAGGTGGAATTGCCTCTGCTGTAGGAATAATTCTTGGAAGTGTAGTTGCATATTTTATAGCTAAATTATGCGGAAAAAGATATATAAATAAACTTATTGAAAAAAATAATTTAACTAAGATGAAGAGGATATTAGATGCTGGAAGTAATAATATAGTTATCTTTGTAATATACTTTATACCTGGAATACCTAAAGATATACTAGTTTATGTAGCTGGTATATCAAATGTAACCTTAAGTGACTTCATATTATATTCTTCTGCAGGTAGATTACCATGGATTATCACATCTGCCATGTTTGGTCACGGTATACATAGTGGAGATTATGTATCTATGATAATTATAGGTATAATATCAGGAGTCTTATTTTTAATAGGAATATTAAGAGGACATAAAATTATAGACTTTTTTCATAGAGCCTTAAAGCATAAAGGCAAAAATAAGAGAAAATAAGAGAAAATATTACCATGAGTGAGATAATTTCAAATATTTGCTTATTTTACGAAGTTCTATTAGAATTAAAGATTTGCTTATAAAATAATAATTATATATTATTATATTGTAGTTAGCACTCAATGATTGTGAGTGCTAATAAGTAGTGATAAATAAAAAAATTATATAAATAATAAACAATAGGAGGGTTTTTTATGAATATCAGACCATTAGGCGACAGAGTTGTAATCAAGAGATTAGAATCTGAGGAAATAACTAAAGGAGGAATAGTTCTAGCAGGTACTGCAAAAGAAAAACCACAAGAGGCAGAAGTCGTTGCAGTAGGACCAGGAACT
>DKGY01000050.1:0-7032 GCA_002453475.1 Clostridium sp. UBA6758
CAGAAAGAAATTTTAGATAGGTATACAAAGAATTTATATGAAAGATTTAGATAATGATGGTAAAGATGAGTTGATTTTATGGCTGCATTATACTGGATAAGCCCATACTATTGATATCTATTCAATTAAAGATTATGTCATAAAGAAGAGTAATATATGATAAAAGTATATTAGGGCTAGGAGATATGTTATAATTATATAAAATGAAATTATTGGAATATATACAAGGAGATGAGAGTGTGAAATTCAGAATTGTTTCATTACCACCGTTTAAAGCTGCTTCATCAGGCGTTGATAAAAATTTTGATTTTTCTGCAGAAGGAATATTGGGAAAGTTTGATGCATATTTTTCTGATATTAAGCCATTACCACGAGATGACTTTATGCCACGAGATTTTTTATTTTTTGATCCTGTAGAACAAGGTATGGTTTGGTGGTGGGCGCTAAATGAGGACATGGATAGCGGTAATAACGATGTAGTTGACTTTGATGGCGGATATTATCTTACTTACACATATAGAGACGGCGATGAAGAAATGGGTAGTAAATTGTATAATGAGGCTATAGAATACATTAATAAATCAGAATTATTTGAATTGGATGAACGCAGTAACCATTATAGTATGGGACATATTATTACTCCTCATGATATTATCAAGGCACAGGGATGGGCACAGATGGAAACATTTATACCAATTAAGCTAATAACGGAACATGATAGATAAGTATTAATTTATAGAAAAAAATATAAGAAAAGCAGTCAGTTGATGAACTGGCTGTTTTGTGTATTTACATGTATAACCAAATTTTACATATTATCACTTAACATTTTCAGTTATAATTTAATCATATATTGTAGTTTAAATAGATCATTAAAGTGGTTGGTTTGAAGAAAATATACAAGTAATTATTATAATTTTGTGGGGGGGGAAAAAGAATGGATTTTATGAGTATTAGAAGAGAATCTGAAAGGCTTGTAATTAGGCCAATGAGGGAAGATGATTTTGAAACTATTCTGGATAGTTTGAAAGGCCAGGGTACACAGCAAAACAAATATGATGGAGAAGAACTTGAGCTAACAGCTGTTTTTACAGAAGCTTTCTGCAAAGAAACTGCAGATACTTTAGAACAATATGCAAAAAGTGATAGGGCTTATGAGTTTAAAGTATTTAAAAAGTGAGATGGGAGTTATATCGGTGGAGTTATTGTAAAAACTATTAAGCGAGGGAATTTTCAGTGGGCAGAAGTTGGATATTGGCTACTCAACCAGCATTGGGGTAAGGGTTATGGAAGTGAGATGGTGAAGGTTATGATTGATATAGCTTTTAAGGAACTTGGCTTTCATCGGCTAGAGGCACATATAAATTTGGATAATATAGCTTCTCAAAAGACAGCAGAAGCAGCGGGAATGAAGCTTGAGTGTACCCGAAAAGGATTTATTTTTGAATCTGATGCATGGACTGATAATATGATTTATGTCATAAATAACACAAATAATTATAACTACTAAGGTACTACATATAAATAGATATCGGGTTTAATAAAAGTTCTTATTTTAATTCTTGAGGACATTGGTATAGGTTGGCAAAGAAACAGCTGGAGCAGATAAATGCTGCATTCTATTAGAATGTGTTGAATATAAAAAAAGTCTACGTTATGCCTATCACGGTGAACTATACCATTAGGAATTTTCAGAGCCAGTAGGAATTCAATTTTCCATTGATTTTTTAGTTTTTTGATAGTTGAAAACTCACAAAAGTATTATAATAGTCATTAAGAAACGTTGCCGTTGATATTACTAAGTAACGAATTTTACTATAAATTTTAAGGAGATGTTACAAATGGAATTAACCGAAATCATGGATGAACTAAAGTCCCTTGGTACAGAGCGTACGAAAAAAATTTACATGAGCAAAGGTGCGAAAGAGCCTGTTTTTGGCGTAACCATAAGCGCTATGAAGCCAATTTTTAAGAAAATAAAATACAACCAGCCTTTGGCAGAGCAGCTTTATGCATCAGGAAATTATGATGCTATGTATTTAGCCGGCATGATTGCTGAGCCAAAAAAAATGGTGGAAGAAGATTTTAACCGATGGATAGAAGGCGCTTATTTTCATATGATTTCAGACTACATTGTGGCAGTAACCCTTGCAGAAACAGATATTGCCTTTACCGTTGCTGACCGTTGGATCGATAGCGGTGAAGAATTAACAATGTCGGCTGGCTGGAGTTGCTACGATTGGCTATTAGGCACTCGCAAAGACAGTGAATTTGACAAGGATAAACTTTTAGCAATGCTTAATAGGGTAGGTGACACGATACACAACCAGCCCAACCGTACTAAATATGCCATGAACAATTTTATTATGTCCGTTGGAATTTCATATTTGCCCCTTCATGAAGAAGCAAAGAAAATTGCTCAAAAAGTAGGAAAGGTAGATGTTTTCATGGGTAAAACCCTCTGCCAAACAAATGTTGCAACAGAATATATTCAAAATGCAGTTGATAAAGGAAGACTAGGCTTTAAACGTAAACATGTAAGATGTTAAAGAATGATACCATACATAGAAGTTATCCTTTCAAGGGAGGGAAAATGAATACGAAACCAGTTTATAAAACATGGATAAGAACTAACAAATTAATAATATTTTTACTGATTAGTATTATCTTATTAATTACTACACTCTTCCCAATAAATGTGTATTTGCGTATTTGTGCAGGATTTTTAACATTACCATTTCTGTATATTTCAGTAGTATTATTATATTCATATTATCAGTTTTCATCATTCGGTAAAAATCTTCAGTCTCAAGTACATGAGTTGATAATAAAGGACTTAAACTGGGATGGTAATGGCAGACTGTTGGACGTTGGTTGTGGAAGTGGTTCACTTATTATAAAGGCAGCGAAATCATTTCAAAAAGCGTCTTTAGTAGGCATTGATTTTTGGGGAGCTAATTGGGAATACTCTAAAAAACTGTGTGAAACAAATTCTCAAATAGAAGAAGTAGGAGATAGAATTGAATTTATTAAAGCAAGTGCATCAAAACTTCCGTTGAAGGATTGCGAGTTTGATGCAATAGTAAGTTGCTTGACTTTTCATGAAGTAAAAGATGAAGTCAATAAAATTAAAGTTATTAAAGAAGCGTTCAGAGTACTCAAACAAGGGGGAAGATTTGTTTTCTTAGATTTATTTATGGATGAAAAAATATTTGGAGATTATATGGAGTTGCAAAACGGATTAAAGGAATTGGGTATTTCTAAATTTGAGGTTAAAAAGCTTGACACTATGATTAAACTTCCTTGTTTATTAAAACTAAAAAAGGTACTTGGGAATGCTGTAGTTATTGTAGGAACAAAATGATTCTATTGTATAATAAGTTAATAAACATTGGACTATTACATATTATTCTTAAACTACGAATTATATGAAACATTTAGAATGGCTTAAACTAAAGGAGTTAAGCCATTTTTTACTGCTAGAAATATAAAAAACTCTGATAGTGGTGTAATGGTGAAGCGTATCTGTGGAGAACCAAAATTAAAAGGAATTTATGAAATATTTGAATTAAGCCAATGATATTAAAAGTGTCATTGGCCTATATTATAATTCTTTAAGTAAAGGCTGTATTCTAAAAGGATGAAATAACTAAGATTTATTTGATGAAGGATTTAAGCTTCTTTCTAGGCATTTAGATATGGGGAAAGCTTCAATATAAAAAGATTAGAAGGGCTAAAGATGGAGAAAGAATATAATATGTTTTTAAGTAATTACATGAACGTAGATGATCCATTAAAAGACAAGGATATTATTCATAAAATGTCAGTAGTAACAGCGCATTATGCATATAGGAATGGGCCAATAGAAGATATGCATGCTGATAGAAATAAGAGTATATATGATGATGATATTAAAGTAGTGTATGATTTTATGAAATTTAAATTAGAAGTAGTATTTAGTATTATTTTAACAGGAAATAAAGAGGAGATAAAAAAGTTTTTGGCTTATGGAATATTCTATGGTCAATCTTGGGATTATGCAGTGCCAGAAGTACTAACTTTTGAAGAATTTCTACAAAAATTACAAGCGGCATAATGATGGAAGATACGGTACACTATTTGGGAAAGATATATTAGGAAAGCAACAGATATAGCAAGGAATCTTCTTGATGTTTTAAATGATGAAATAATACCATTAAAAAAGGGATTAGACATAGAGAAAATTAAAAAATTGAGAAGCGAAAATTAATAAGATAGGCACGAAAGACTATCTTATTTTCGTATAAAAATATTATAAGAACTTGAATTTGAAATAGTATTAATTGTATGTATATGGGAAAGTCTAAAATTTTTTACTTATGATAAGGTGAACCGTAGTATAAGTAAATGCAACCCTTATTAAAGTTATATAGTGAGATTGAGGTAGGAAGATTTTACATCCATCAATGAAACCCTCCATAATATATTTCTGTGTTATGGAGGGTTATNNCCATAGTGGCGACCATCTTCCCAAATCATTTCTCTAGGTTTTAATACCCCTTCCTTTGTAAGCTCTGCTAAAACATCTACATAAATATTTGTAATTTTTAAACTATATGGTATATAATTAAATAAATTGACAATTGAAAGAAGTGGGGAATTAGAGAGCAATTCAATTAATTTATATGGGGGGAAGCAAATGAATATTAAAATCGAAAAATGTATTAAAAATTCTTTTTCAGTAATAGGGAAAGAAGGTTCAACGAAAGAGGGAAACGGTTTTGTAAGTAAGCTATGGAAAAATGCCAATAACCACTTTGATGAGGTTGAGTTTCTAGCAAAGAAAGATGAAAAGGGAAATGTTTTAGGCGTCTGGGGGTTGATGAGTGATTTTTCAAGAAACTTTTACCCTTGGGAAGAGAATTTCACAAAAGGATTATATTTAGCAGGGATAGAAGTCGTGGATGACGCTGAAGCACCTGATACTTGGACAAAGTGGACAGTTCCTACATTTGAATACCTTTATATAAAAGTTGACAATGAATACGAAGAAGCCTTTTCTTATGTTTTAAATTATATGGACAATAATAATATTAAGTTAGCAGGTGCCGTATTTGAATACAATTGTCCAGAAGAAAATGGACAATTATATTTATTTTTTCCAATCAGAAGATTATAAATTTATTAAAGTTTCAATTAAGGGAATTCTTTTTAGGAGTTCCCTTAAAAAATGTAAGTAGGGAACTATTTAAATATAAAAATANNNGTTGTGGTCATGCGGATTTCAGGGATTTTCTAATTTTGAAGTTAGGATTAAGTATATCAAAATATACAAGCTAACAATTTGAAAGTATTGAAAAAAGTTAACATTTTAAAATGTTGCGTTACATAGAGGATTTAATTGTAATTACCTAAAATCATTTTTATAAGTAAAAATACTAGAATTGTTGGGATTGGATATTAGAATATTTGGCTTAATAAAGATAATTAAATAAAAAAGAATAAATACATAATAACTAAATATACAGCTTAAGTAAAAAATATATTTACATAAAAAATTATCCCTTATTGTAAAATAATTTATCTAATTTACAATAAGGGATAACTTTTAAATCTATGTATGACAAAAAGATGTGGAACACCTCAATAATAAAATCATATTATGATAGGAATAACTACATCTTAATATGTTTTCATTATAAAACTTAAATAAAAGGTACACATAATTTACAGTTATCTATAGGAGAATTAATAAGATTACATTTAACATCAAAGACATCCTTTATAAGTTTTTCATTTATAATCTCATCCTTAGGGCCTTGAGCCAATATGTTTCCATTCTTTATAGCAACTATATTATCAGCATATTTTAATGCGTGATTTATATCGTGAATAACCATTACTATGGTTCTATTTTCTTTTTCATTTAAATCTCTTAAAATATTTAAAATTTCTAACTGATACTTTATATCTAGATGATTTGTAGGCTCATCTAAAAGGATGATATCTGTATCTTGTGCCAAAGATAATGCAATCCAAGCCCTTTGTCTTTGACCACCAGATAGGTTATTTAAAGTCATATCCTTATCGTTTATAAGTCCAACCTTTTTTATGGCTTCTAAAACTAGATTTTCATCCTTTTTACTCCAAAATGATAATAAATTATGATAAGGGTACCTTCCTTGTTTCACCAAATCATAGACAGTTAAATCTTCTGGAGCATTACTACTTTGAGGAAGCATGGACATAAGCTTGGCAACTTCCTTTGAAGGCATTTTAAGGATATCTCTATCCTCCATGAGTATATCTCCATTTTTAGGTTTAAGTATTCTTGCTATGGCCTTTATTAATGTAGATTTTCCACATCCATTAGAGCCAATTAAGGCAGTAATTTTTCCTTTTTCTATATTTATATTAATATTATCTAATATAATTTTTTCATCATAACATAACTTTAAATTTTTTGCTTTTATCATTTCTATCATCCCCTTTTGTAGTTTCTTTTTTTAACTAAAAGGTATATAAAGTAAGGTGCTCCTATAAAAGCTGTAAATATACCTATAGGTAAATCCTGTGGATAAAATAACCACTTAGATACAAAATCAGCTAATAATGTCATTATTCCACCTATAAGTATCGAAAGTGGGATTACATTTTCAAACTTTGAATCTACCAATTTTCTTGCAATGTGAGGAGCTATTAAACCTACAAAAGATATACATCCACCAATAGTTACAGCCCCCGCTGCTAATGCAGCAGAAATGCCTAGGAGTATTATCCTACTTTTATGTAGCTTATTACCAAGGACTATTACAACCTCATCTTCAAGCTGATGAAGATTTAAATCTTTAATAAAGATTAATGTTAATGTAGCAAAAGTACTGAATATCACTATAATCAGTATGGCATGTGTCCAGTTAGCGCCATATATACTTCCAGTTATCCAAGTTGTGGCTTCCTTTATAAAAATTACTGGTCCATTTATTATAAGAATATTAGTTATGGCCTTAGCAATAGCAGAGACTCCAATTCCTATTATAATTAATTTATTTG
>DKGY01000050.1:7126-42598 GCA_002453475.1 Clostridium sp. UBA6758
CTTGAAGTATAGCTCCAGATAATGCTAAAGAGGCTCCAACAAAGAAGGCAACAAGAACTCTTGGTAACCTTATTTTCATAACTAAAATAGATGAAAATCCTGCATCTATTCCCAATATACTCTTTAGTACATCTAGTGGGGCTACCATAACTTCACCTAGGCATAGTGAAAAAACTATTATTAAGATAGTAATCCCTAGTAAAAGTCCGCTTAACTTAATAGCTTTTTTACTTATATTTATCATTGTCTAGCCCTCCTTTTTGCAATATATATAAAGAAAGGACCACCTATAAGTGCAGTTAAAGCACCAACTGGGACTTCTTTTGGATAAATTATAAATCTTGACATTATATCTGCAAGCAATAGTATAGATGCCCCTGTTAATAAAGAAAATGGTATTAGCCATTTATAATCCGTTCCAATAAATTTATGTACTATATGTGGAGTTATAAGTCCAATGAAAGCTATCGGACCTGCTAAAGCCACAGATATACCAGATAAAATAGCAACTATAGCTATTATAACTATTTTAAAGTATAGAGTTTTCATACCCAATGACCTTGCCATTTCTTCGCCTAATGAAAATACATTAAGTTTTTTTCCAATAAGTAACGTAAATATCATTACTACTAATATTATTGGAATAAATTTAACAATTAGCTCTAATTTTTTTCCTTCAACAGAACCTGTCATCCAATAAACAACTTGCTCAAGTGCAGCCTCATTTTTATATAAAATACCTTGTGCTAAGGAAAAGAATAGTGCCCCTAAAGCAGTACCTCCTAATGTTAAGTCCATAGGTCTTATGTCGCCTGAAAGACCTCCACATAATAAATAAACTAGTAGAGAAGATCCTAGTGCACCTAAAAAGGCCAACCAGGCAAGTCCTAGTGAAGATATATTAGGAAAATATGTGAGAGCTATAACTAAAGTAAATACTGCTCCTGAATTTATACCTAATATACTTGGCGAGGCTAATTTATTTCTAGTCAATCCTTGAGTTAAAAGTCCAGATACTCCAAGAGCTCCTCCAACTAGAAGAGAATTTAATGTTCTTGGAATTCTTGAAGTTCTTATGATTATATGTTCTTGAGAATTATTAAAATTTTTATATGCATCTATTAAAGTATCATAAGATGTAGGTATAAATCCTTTAGTAATACTTAAGTAACATAATATAAGGGTGAATATTGTAAGTAATATAAGTAACATCCATTTACCCCTATTACTTTTCAGAATATTTTTCATATAACTCCTCCGCTTTCAATTATTGAAAAATAATATCATTTATTATTGATAATCTTTCTCAAACATGATATCATAATCAAGTGATAAAATCCATAATAAATTTTAGGGGGAATGACAAATGAAAAAAAAATTATTATCTGTAATTTTATCAAGTATGCTAATTGTAAGTTTACTTGTTGGTTGCTCTAATAAAACAGAAAACACATCAGAAAAAGCCACAGATTCTAAAACTATATCTATACAACATGCTATGGGAACAACAGAAATTCCTGAAAACCCAAAGAAGGTTGTTATATTAACTAATGAAGGTCTAGAAGCACTTCTTACACTTGGTGTTAAACCAGTTGGAGCTGTAACCGGTGTTACTGGTGATTGGTATGAACATACTAAAAGTGAACTTATAGATGTTAAGCCTGTTGGTAAGGAGAAAGAACCAAATGTAGAAGCAATTGCTGCTTTAAAACCTGATTTAATAATTGGAAATAAAATGAGACATGAAAAAATATATGACCAATTAAGTGCAATAGCACCAACTGTTTACTCAGATACAATAAGAGGAGCATGGAAAGATAATTTTAAATTCTATGCTGAAGTTTTAAATAAAGAATCTGAAGGTGAGAAAGCTATACAAGCATATGAAAGTAAAATTAATTATATAAAAGAAAATTATAGTGATAAATTAAATAATGAAATATCACTTGTAAGATTTATGGATGGAAAAACTAGAATATACCTTGGAGATACTTTTGCTGGAACTATTCTTAAAGAAATAGGATTTAAAAGACCAGCAGCTCAACAAGGAACAGAGTTCGTTAATGAAATTGGTAAGGAAAGATTAAATGAAGCTGATGGAGATGTGATGTTCTACTTTACTTATGAACTAGGAGATGGTAAAGGTCTTGCTAGAGAAGAAGAATGGTTAAATGATCCAATGTTTAAATCTCTAAATGTTGTAAAAAATAATAAAGCTTATAAAGTAGACGATACTATTTGGAATACAGCAGGGGGTATAAAGGCCGCTAATTTAATGCTTGATGATTTAACTAATATGTTAAAAGAAGGAAAAATATAAAGTTAAGATTGTGGTAGACGTGGTAATTCCGTACGCCGGGATTCTGTGCGGGGTGAGTTGGGTAACTAACGCGTCTACAGCGACCTATAACAGAAAATAAGGGTAGATTTTTATAAATCTACCCTTATTTTCTGTTACTTTAACACACTCATGGCACTTTCAGCACCACCAATATAAATATCATAGGATAAAATCACAGAAGTGTCAAGATATATTTTGAATAATTGAGAAAAATAGTAATTAAGGTTATGAGTGCTTTAAAATAGTATAGTAAAGCTCTTTTTAGAAATTTCATTATTTAATTATTTGTTATATAATAATCCAAAAGTTAATTTTATTGGACATATGTACTAATTAAAAATTTAACTATGGCGTTTATAAAACATACTTATTCCCATTTGTTTTATAAATGATGAAGAAGAATGAGGTTGAAAAAATATATAAGTTAATAGTCATATGAAATTAAATCTATATTGAAATTTATTAAAAGGAGAATCTTATATGAATATAAAAATACAAAATCAATGGGAAATAATAAAACATTTAGCGAAAACTTTTGAGGATAATGGAATATTCTATCATTTTGATGGCTCTACAGCTGTATTCGCTCATGGTATAGAATTTCATATGGATGATATTGATATAGTATTTCCCTTTGATAAGGTAAATGAGGTTAGAGAGTTTTTCAATGAATATAAACCTAGCGAAATTGGAAGTATTCAAAACCTTGGACTTAAATACTTTCATTTTTATATAAATGATGAAAAGATACATTGTCTTTTTTATGAAGGACCATATGAAAATTTTTCTGTTGAGGATGTAGAAGTAATTAAGGACGGTCAAAAAATTTGGGCCAAATCTTTAAATTTCTATTTAAGATATGCAAAAGAGGATGATGTATTAGTTCCTCGTATTCATAAGCTATTAAATACTAAGTAAAACAAGTGGAAAGGTGGGGGAAATATGTTAGAAGAATTTATAGAAAATTCTAAGCACTTAAATTTATATGGAGTTGTAGTGTTACAAAATGGTGATAAGGTTGATGAGCATCACTGGACTCAAGAGAAAAGAAGAAATCAATATTCTATTACAAAAAGTTTTACCAGTACAGCAGTAGGAATAGCTGTTGAAGAAGGACTCATATCTTTACAGGATAAAGTCATAGATTATTTTAAAAATCATATCCCTAAAAATCTACCACAACAGCAGTTAGAAAGATTAGAGAAATTAACAATAGAACACCTTTTAATGATGACAGTAGGATATGAAGATTCATATTTAATGCTAGGTGACTCAAAGGATTCAGATTGGATTAAGGTATGTTTAACATCACCGCTTATCTATGAAGCTGAAGAAAGGTTTATTTATACTAGCTACACTTCTTATTTAGTTAGCGTTATTTTAGAAAAGTTGGCAGGCTGCTCTTTAATAGATTATCTTATGCCAAGATTATTTGAACCATTAGGCATAGAAAGGCCTGACTGTGAACTTGCTCCTTCAGGACATGTATATGGAGCTACAGGGCTTATGCTAACCGTTAATGAGCTAAGTAAATTTGGACAACTTTATTTACAAGAAGGCGTGTATAACGGAAAGCAGATACTCTCTAAGAAGTGGGTTGAAGAAGCTACAAAGAAACAAATAGACACTTATACTGGAATAAAGGATGATTGTATGGGGTATGGGTACTTCTTTTGGCGTGGTAAACATAGCTCCTATCGTGCCAGTGGTATGCTAGGACAATCATGTACTATCTTAAAAAATAAAAATGCAGTTATTGCTATAAATTCTAATGAAAAAAACTCACAAGAAATTAGAGAATGTATATGGGAATATATTTATCCTATGCTTTAAAATTAGACTTATAAATTATTACTAATTTTCCTAATAAGAAGATTATAGCATTATGCTTCTTTTTTAGGGATTTTCTTTGCTGCTTTCCATTGCAACCATCTGGTATCTAAAACAGTTGCTTTATCTCTTGTCATTATTTCACTGCATGGAAATTTATTGCAAGTTCCACAGAATTCTATATTGTGTATATCCACACAATCAAAAGTATAGCAATCTCCCTTTTGGTGTGCTGTGCGACAACCAGTACAATCGCCTNNCCACAATAAAAACCACATTTCCCTATCAGACTCATAACCTGTTTATCATCCATTGAAACTTAACCCCCTGTACGTTTTATACACGATAATAATTAACTATAATCTAATGAATCATAGACTATTTACATACTAATTATAGCATTAATTATAAAAATAAGTATAATTCTATAATTATTCCATAATGTTGGCAATAAAAATCCAAAAGGCATAAAAAATATTATGTTAAGTATTGTTGAAAGTTCAAGTCCATCATTAAAAGGTACTAAATTTATATTATGTAAGTATCCATTATCTCTTTGTAAGTATTGACATAAAGTAACTGGTTACATATAATTATAAATGTAACCAGTTACCTTTAAATTGCGATAAATAAATATTGGTGAATATAATTTTTATGGAGTGTGATGAATAATGGATAAAAAAGAGGATAAGAAAATGGAAGCTTATATATATGGAGGTATATTTGCTTTATCTAATAAATTACAACTACTAGGAGATAAATTCGATTCTAATATATCTACGAAGCAATGGTTTTTAATTGCTATTATAGCTAGCTTTAGATATGAAGCACCAACAATTTCAATGACTGCGGAAAGAATAGGGACTTCAAGGCAGAATGTTAAAAAGATGGCTAGTATATTAGAAAGAAGGGGTTTCTTAGTAATAGTTAAGGATAAAGAGGATGGTAGAATACAAAGATTAGAATTAACAAAGTACTGTACAGACTATTTTGAACAAAGAATGGAAGGAGAAGAAAAGTATATTGAAAATTTGTTTGCAGATTTTGATGAAGAAATGTTATTAGGTGTCTTTAAAGGAATAAAGCAATTAGAGAAAAATATTATGGTATTGGAGAAACAAAATGAAGAGGAGAGTTAAGAGAAAGATGGGGTTAATTTTAGGCGTAATTTTTTTATTAGTATCTACATTAGTTATTTATTTTAATGTACCTTATTCAAGATTAAAAACAAACTTTAAGGATTATTTAGTTGAAAGTGAAGAAAATATTAGTGAAAATAAAAAAAATACCAAATATACATTGGAGAATTTACCACAATCCATACAGAGTTTTTATAGCTATACTAAGCTAGTTAATAAGGTTAATAGTAATCATGTGAGTTTTGATTTTAAGGATGCCGATTTTTTAAATATAGAGATGAATAAAAAATTGAAAATAGATTATTCAGAACATATTTTTGGAGATGTTCCATCTAGATTTGCTTTTATAGATTCATCACTTTATGGCATACCATTTCAAGGCTTGGACTCATTTATTAATGGTGAAGGCGGTATGAAGGGAGTAGTAGCAAAAAATATTACTCTATTCAATCAACGCGGGGAAGACATGAATAGAGCAGCCTTAGTGACCTGGCTTGCCGAAATCATATTTATGCCGTCACAGCTATTAAGTGGAGATGTGGATATAAAAGAAATAGATAAAAATACAGTGGATGTATCAATAACATATGATAACATAAGTGCAAGTGGAATTTATAAATTCTTAGACAGTGGAGAGCTTGTTGAATTTACAACTGATGATAGAGCACTTATCTATAATGATGGAAGATTAGAATATAGAAAATGGTCTGCGCTATATGAAGATTATAAGAATATTGATGATTTACTATTACCTAATAGACTAAAATCTAAGTGGCATTTTGATAATGAAGATATAATATATTTTGATGGTACTGATATAGAATATACATTCTATTAGTAGAGTAGTAGTTACAGTAGATATGGTTTGGTCTATAGGTGGAAACCCTTTTCCTAAAATTGTGATATGGAAATTGTAGAAGATATATTACAAGTAAGATCAAAGTGGAGCGTATAAAATAGTTTAAAGCAAAAAGGAAAGGCTATTTTTATAACTGCAATTTAGACTATATATAGTTAGGTAGAAAGAGAATATTAGAGAGAGCCTATGGTGAAAAAATAGGTCATGGAAATTAATATAAGAAAGCAGTAGAATTTCAGGATTATGCTGCTTTCTTTATATGGTTTCAGGTTAAATAAAGGAAATATCTGTTGAAGATGGTATGAATTATTGAGGCAGGGTAAGAGAGATGGTATAATATGAGAATAAAACAGTTGTTGTTTATAGCGGGGAGTTAATGATGAAAAAAATAATACATATATGTTTTTCTGATAGTGCCATAGGAAGTGTGAAATATGCTATNNCTATAAAAAAAAGTGTAATTGAAGGTGAAAAAGTGATAGGACTTGTTGATGATTTATCAAACGGACCTATAGATGATATTGCTAATATGAACAGAAGAATTGAGTGGCTTAAAAAAATATATATTGAAGAAGGAAATGAAATTTCTGAAATAATCAAGAGTTATTATAAAAAAATTATTAAAGATATAATGAAACTTAAGGATGAAGATATTTATCTATGGTACGGTAATAGTGCAAAGGAAATCTGTGGGATGTTACATATTTTATCAATGCTTGAAGATAAGATTCAGAACGTATATACCATTAATGTATCAGAAATTACTTATAATACTGGAAAAAGGAATGAATATACACCACGAGTTGTAGGAGAGGTTATACCTGAAAAGTTAGACGAATTTATAGGAGTAAGAAAATCCATGGACTTTGAAAGGTACTTCAGTTTAATGGCATTATGGGAGAAACTGAAGAGAGAGAATTCCAATCTACGTGTTTATGAGGATAATCAGGTTAAAAGTGCTCACATAGATCACTTTGATGATATGATACTATGTTATACAGATAGGAAGTTTATGCATAGTGCAAGAACAATTGGAGAAGTTATAGGCAGAGCTGAAAGTTATGTTTCTGATACGTTTATTTTTTGGAGAGTAACAGAACTAATAAGAAATGGGAAAATTTCTTATAGAGGAAATTTAGGTTTTATGAGGGAGCTGGAAATAAAAAAGAATAATAGGTGATATTGTTGAAATTAATTTTATATATGAAAAATTATATTTTTATCTAGTTTAAATATATACATGGTTATAATGGAAACACTTTCATCGGTAGCAGAGGTAAACTCAGCAGGAAGTTAGGAGCTTCAGCATCAATAGAAGAGCAAACTACTTCCATTGAGGAAATAGCTAATTCAAGTAGAAACTTATCACAGATGTTCTTAGAAATTCAAGAATTAATTGAAAGATTCAAAGTCTAATTCAAATTAAGGGAGAGTAGATAAATTTGTGTAAGCACAAATTTATCTACTCTCTTTTTGTTGAAGCTAGCTATTTTCCATATTTATATAAATTATTAAGAAGCTACCTTACCTTCTACCGGTGAAGAAATCGTTATAGGTTGATGCGATTTTTTCCCAGGTTATTCTATTCACAACTCCAGTTCTCCTTAAGGAAAATGCCTTTTGAAGACTCTTAACATTTCTTTCCGTTGCTAAGTCAAATATATTATCTACAGGTAGAACTCTAATGTTATATCCGTTTTTAGCCAAAACATTCATATACTCTTTAAGAACAGCAACATATCCATTGTTATCTCCAAGTTTTAGTTCAAATGGGAATGGGAAAAGAATATCTGAGATATTTATATCCATACCAGAGTCTAATTCCAAATACACAAATACAATATTCCTCCAAGTATTAATATCCACCTCACCATCTTGAACTAATCCAAAGTTTTTTTGGAATTTTAGTACAGCATTTTGTGTTCTTCCATCAAAATCTCTATCAACATTAACTTCCGGTATCTCTTTATAGAATGTAGATATCTTTCTAAGCATTGTTTTAAGTCTTCTTACATCTTTATTGCTAAAGTTTTTCCTTAGAACATACCCTGGATATCTAGTTAAATCCTCCACTGAGTAAAGCTCCTCTAAATCTATATAGGCACAGTATATAATATTCCAAAGCTTTCTATCAACTGATTTTGAGGTGTCTAAATTAAATACTTTTTGAAATTCCATTAAGGTTTCCAGAGTTTGATAATCAAAAATACCAGTTATAGCATTTTTCTTAAACCCATAAGCCTCTGCTAGGGTACTTAAATATACTTGTACCTCCCTTACTTTTCCTCCTTTAGAACCATATTTTAATCCTTCTAAAGGATATTCTCCATCAAAACTTGCATCGAATTCTTCTATAATCGTATATGGTTCTACTTCTTGATCTAATTCAGCTAATCTTTTTACAGCAGTATAAATTGCCGATAACCTATACCAGGTTGCTCTTCCAACTATTCCATCTTGAACTAAATTAAATACTCTTTGAAATACTTTAACGGACGCTTCAGTGTTAGGTCCAAAGATTCCATCTGGAATTAACTTCGGAATAGCTGGATAATTTTGTGATATTCTATTTAATTGTTGTTGTATTATAGTTACATTGGAATTTCTATCGTTGATTCTTATTGCTGATCCAGGATATGATTCTACTAACCCCGCAATAATTGGAGTTCTTTTTAGTATTTTATCATTACCATAATAATACTGTAGCATTTCAAAAGCATTTCTACCCGCATTTGCTAAGTCTACAGTTCCCCATTGAGATAACCCATTACACCTAGATGTTGTACCATTGCAGTATTGTGTGAAATATGGCGCTCTGCTATTAACTATAGAAAAATATTCATTGAAAATAGAATCTACAATTTTGCTTATATTTTCAAATATATTTCTACCAGGTACAAAGTATTGATCATAGGCTGTAGAATTTGTTATTTGAAATGAATAACCTCTACTTACATACCATTCTGTATAAACTCTGTTAAGGGCAAAGGTTATTTGTGCATAAATATTGGCTCTTAGGGATTCTTCAGGCCATGTTGGGTAAATTTCACTGGAAGCAACATTTTTAATGTAATCTACGAATCTGACAGTGACATTTTGAGCAAATGCACTAGGTGTTCCAAGGTGTACTGTAATATACTCTGGTATATATACTTCTCTTAATACAAAAGGCTGAGATAATATACCAGTTTTCTGATCTCTTTGAACATCCAATAATAATTGATGAGGAGGTATTACAATCCTATCTTCCGTTGTGTTATAGAAAACAGCTGCACCTATTTTAACACTCTCATTTAATGACACATTTTGAATAGAAGTAGTTTCATCAAAAATACTAACTCCTTGTATTTGAACATCATTATATCCTTCTGATCTCACTAACACATCATATCTAGCGTAAGGAATATATGTTTTAGCCATTGGTTCCAATGACAAGCTTTTATCGGGAGCATATAACTCAATAATCTCACTTCTGCCACTTTCGTCTACACCACTGTTTGTCTCAAAAACAACATCTTTTGTTTCATGATCTCTAATTCTTATCATTGCACTTGTTACAGGCAACGCTTCTTGTTCCTTTGAAAGTTGAATTAATATATATCCTTTTCCCATTTTACACCACTAAATATTGATCTAATATATTATATTGATCTATTTTTGTTTTGCTACCCGTACATTATGGTATAAAAATAATTGTTTAAGATCAGCTATTAATGCTAAACTGTCCTAAAGTATAGGCTTCTTTAAAATGATAGGTGTTCATTGAGGGATAAAGATTAGGGGGGACAATAAAAGTGTTATTAAAATATGTAATGGAGGTTATATATGAAAAAGAATAATTGAATAATAAAATATATCTCGCTTACATTTCAAATCAAAAAAGGACTTAATCCTCTTTAATACAGGGTTAAGTTCTTTTTGGTTTATTTTGATAGATTTATCATAAAAAGCTACTATGGATTTGTCAAATAATATAGCTAATTATAATGCAAATTAAGGCACCAATTATTAAGGAAGGTTTGTTTAATCCATATTTAAAGCCAGTTTTTATAGTGTTCGTATATTCCGGTCCTTCTGTTATACTTTCTATTTTGGGATCTTCTAAATATGCGTTGAAAACATATCTAGTATTACTTTGTCCACAACCTTGAAGTGATAACTTCAAAGGTTTAGTAGGAGAGGTTGCTAAAGCGGCACAGATAAGTACTATAAGACCTTCAGTAAATAGAACATCTTTTCTAGAGTATGGTTTCGATTTTGTAATAAATATCCCAACAATAATGAAGATTATGGACCAGAGTATTCCCCATATGATGCATTTAAGTAAGGATTTTAAAATACTTTTATACATACAAATCTTCTCCTTTATAATATATAATATCACTATATATGTAAAAAAATGCAAAGTAAAGAATAGTTTCATTATTAGTAATTTTTTAAACCAAAATTCAAACAAATTTTTGATAACTTTTTACGATAGGTCTATATTTATTGATTGACGTGATATACTAAAATCACCACATATACAACCTGTGAAAATGATGATGATTTAACGCTGTATTTTTTAAAATCATTAAAAAAGTAAATAAATGAATAGTAATATGTTAAAAACAGGAGGATTACATTAATTTACACAGAATATATTATATGGATAATTATAACAGTGAGTTGTGTCATAGAAATCAGTTTTCTCACAGTCTGATTGAGGATCACAAACAAATTGTTAATAGTTTGTTTTCTTGGCATAAATAAAAATATATGTACTTAACTAATGAGTGGGGGGGATAAATTTGAAAAAACATGTGCGTATTATAACTATAGTTATAGTTAGTTTATTAATTATTTCTTTTTCTATTGTGGGAGTTATGAAAATTAAAATAGCTGACAAGGATACCAATGTATTTAATCCATCAGGTGTAAAGGATAATTCAATAGAAGCTATAAATCCAAAAGCTAAAGCTAAGGGAGATTCTATTGAGGCTAACTCACAATCATCTAATAATAATGACAAATCAGTTAAATTATTAGAGAAAGAACGTATGTCAAAGGGTGGAGTAATTGGCACAGCTGGAAAAGGGGTAGTTGCACTAAGATTTGATGATTATCAAAATATATTCGGGGAAAAAATATATCCAATGTTAGAGGCTCGTGGTCTCCCAAGCAGCATGGTTTTGATATCACGATTTAGCACTTCGCACAAGTGGGGTATAGGCACAACTTGGGATGATATTAAGGAATGGAATCAAAATGGCGTTGAAATATGGAGCCATGGAACAGACCATAATGATTATAGTAAGCGTGGATATTCAGGACTTTATAGTCAAATAGTTACGTCAAAAGAGGAAATCGAAGCACAAGATATAAAAGTTGTGGGCTGGGCACTTCCAGGTGTTAAACCTAGTACAAAGAATTTACCTTATAGTGGATTGAAAAAGCCCGAAGATTACAATAGCCCTACAGGAAGATTACTGATGGATACATACGCTTTAACAGAAGCTTATGCATATAAGCCATCAAGAATTTTACCAATGGATGTTTACCACGGAGCAAATCATATAACTGTCTCTGATGGCGAAGAGACACTTTCGTCCTCAATAGAAGCAATAGATATGGCTATTAAGAATAAATCAGGTATTGAATTAATGTGTCACGCAGGTAGTTTGGGGGAATCTGGTAATTTGACTTTTGAAGAGTATGAAACCTTATTAGATTATATAAAAACTCAATGGGATAACGGTTCAATAGAAGTTTTAACGCCTTCGGGGATGTTCTTTGCAGATCCAAATAGTAGTATTAGGCTTAAACTAAATGCCGATGATAGTTTTGAAGGTTTAACAGTAGCTAATCCAGGGGCATGGAAGGAAACAAAAAATTGGGATGGAGTGACTATTGAAACAAATTCAGGCAGAACAGAAAATAACTTTTTGCGTATAAGTGGCAGTGCTGATAATTCGGGAGTAACTCAAAAAATTGCAAACTTAGATAAATTAGGAGTTACGGGAGAACAATTTGTATTTGAAGGATGGTGCAGAGCCAATGGAAGCGAAGATACAGCTGGCATTGTACAAATAAATGATTATGATAATCCTAATGAACTAAAAATAGTTAAAAATGCAGTAAGTGAGGGTACATCATGGACAAGAGTAAGGTTTGTATTTTGTATACCTACCGGAACAAAAAATATTACATTATCACTTTATAGGGGCACAGGAGCTGGTATTGATTGGGATGATGTTACTATAAAGAAAATATAGGAACACTAGTATATCAGGTGGGAAAGGCTATGGAATATGAAATTATACATTTACCAAAAGAGAAATGGAATGGAACAAGCAAGAATGTGATTAATTAAAGCAATATAATCAGATGAAAAATCAGAACCACTGTAGCATAACTTAAATAAATTACAAAAATTATTAGTAAGATAAATATAAAAGCTAAAAGGATAAATGCGATATAGAAATTCATTTTGATGACAAGGTACAGAAATATTTCATAAGTAATAAGAAAGGGGAATCCTCTAATGGGGGGATTCTTCTTGTTTTTTGCTTTTACTATTGGGATATAATCAACAAATTATGGACTATTTATACTTAGAAAAACACATATAAATAAACCCAAAAGTTATGGTGGTGGCAATGATATAAGAGTTATATGATAAATAACTATTATATTAGTGTTTGTGATATAATTATATTTATAAATTAGTATGAATGGAAAATTTATTCTATGAATAACTACAATATACTTATCATAGATTACTAACGAGAGGTTGTTGAGTTTATGGAAATATATCTAAAGAATGAAGGGTATAATGTTTTTAGTGCAGAGAAAATATTTGAAATTGTATGGGAAGAAAAATATTTTGAGTCTAACAATACAGTAATGGTACCTATGTGGAGATTGAGAGAAAAAATAGAAGAAGACCCTAAAAATCCAGAATTCATTGAAATGGTTTGGGGGGGAGGATATAAAATTGAAAAATAAATTTAATACAATAAGTTTTAAACTTATATTTTCATTCTTCATAAGTATTTTGTTGTCTTGTCTGAGTATTTTCTTTCTAGGTATTTTCTTTCTAGCTATTTTATCTTTAGTGGTTTCAAGTAATAAAACCATTGCAAATTTTTTCTATGAACATATTATCAGTTTTATCGTATTATTTTTTACATTATTTATTGCTCTTATTATTATATTCTTCCTTATAATTATAAGAGAAAAAAAGTATTATATTGAAGATATTACAGATACTATAGAACATGTTTCCAAAAATAATCTTGACATAAATATTACTGTTAAGGGCGAGGATAAACTGGGGAGAATAGCATCTAGCATAAATTTTATGTCACATAGATTAAGGCATTGATAAAAGAAGGAAGAAGCAGTGAAGAACGAAAGAATGTTTGATAATATTATTAATTATGATAGGACATGCCATGCTGAAGATGATAATCTCATAAGTTGTAGTTATTAAAAAGTTTTATTTTAAAAAATCCTAAGTAAAAAAGTCTACGTTATATATGATGCGGTGAATGGTATATATTGAGAACCAAAATTAAAAGAAATTAGTAAGATATTAAAAACAAGCCAATGATATTAATAAGTATCATTGGCTTATGTTATAATTTTCTTAAGTAATGATAAGAAATTTCACAGTAGTTATCATTTATATTAAGATATGACTAAGAGATTATTAAGTGATATTGTTGAAATTCATTTTATAGAACTTAAGAAATTTGAGGAATTAGATAAAGACTATAATTGTGAAATAAAATCAAATAGATATTATATGGGGGACAGAATGATTAAAAATGTTGTATTTGATATAGGAAATGTTTTATTAAAATTCGAGCCTAAAACTTATCTCATTAAAAAATTTACTTATGAGGATAAGGTTGAAAGAATACTAGATTTAGTATTTAAGAGTGATGAATGGTTAATGCTTGATAAAGGAACTATTACTGAAACTGAGGCAATAAAGGTACTTAGTGAAAGGCATGTTTTATATAGTGAAGATATAAAAGATGCTTTCAATGGGTGGTATGATATATTAATACCAATACAAGATACTATAGATATTTTGAAACAATTAAAAGAGAAAGGCATTAACACTTATTATTTATCCAACTTTCATCAGCTAGCTTTTGAGCACGTAATAAAGAAGAATGAGTTTTTTAAACTATTTCAAGGTGGCATAGTTTCTTATAAAGAAAAGTTATTAAAACCTGAAAAAGAAATATACATGAGATTACTAGAAGAATATAATTTGAAATCGGAAGAAACTATTTTTATTGATGATACATTAGCTAATGTACAGGGTGCAGAGGTTGTTGGAATTAACACAATACACTTTAAAGATTCGCAAGAGTTAATGGCTAAACTTAATGAATTATTAATACTGTAGATGAAATTCTTCTATTGCAAATTCAAGTTGCGGATTTGCAATTGTAGATTGGTGTTATTTTGGTGTAAAACCTATTATAATTTACACATAATAACAAAGAAGAGAGGTAGAAAGTCATGAGTTTTGCAGATAATTTAAAATCAAAAGAGAAAAAAAAAAAAAAAAAAAAAACAAAAAGAAAAAAAAAAAAAAAAAATAAAAGAAAAAAAAAAAAAAAANNGGAAAGAAAGGCATATTTCACAGGAAGAGTTAGCAGAAATAATTGGAGTAAGTCGTCAAGCAGTTTCTAAATGGGAACAGGGAAGTGGCTATCCAGAGATGGAAAAATTGCTTGTGTTATCTAAAGAACTTAATGTATCATTAGATTATTTGATGTTAGGTGAGATAAAATTCACTGAAAACGACAAAACTTTATCCAATAATATAATTGTACCAACTGGGAAAATTACTATTAAATCATATGATGGAAAATCAATTGTTAATTGCTATAAAGTTTTAGCATCACATGTAATGTACAAAGCAAAAAATGATGAGCCAAAATATTGGTTGATTGGTGTTAATAGCGGAGCGTTTTGGGGAGAAAAATCAATTGTACTTGGTTGGTATGCTGATGAAGAAAAAATAAAAAAGGAAATGGATGAAATTGCAGAAGCAATTAATAATGGTGTACCAGCATATGAATTAAAACATGCAGTAAAAGTTAAGAATAAAATGTTAAGAGTAAAAATAGATGCAGAGTAACTTAATTTTTATAATTTAAATTATCTATGCTATTAACTGTAGTTTATTGATTTTCATTAATATTAATTAAATTAGTAAAAATAACCTCCTATGATTTTATCTTATCATAGGAGGTTGCCATATATTTAGATTTATAGACCATTATTTACAGTCTCTTTGATCTTCCAAAAGTTGTACACGTTCTTCAAAACTAACTTCTTTATATATTTAATGTATCATCCATTGATAGCCAAATTCATCACAAAATATAGCGTTTGCTACACCATATAGAGTGAAAACAACTTCATTTTCACCTTTAGGGAAATTAGTAACCCCCACAGGTTCAATTTCAAATATATTTTCATATAGTGCTAAAGCTTTTAAGCTGTCTGTTACAACCATATCAATTTCTACTCCACTATGTTCATACACTCTTTTTTATAGGTTAATTTATTATATGTCTTACCCACTAATTTAATGTACTATCTCTATACTTTAATTATATCATATATAACAAAACACTTATAGACTAGTAATTTCAGGTATATGTGCTAAAATTGCAATATTAACTCTAAAGTGCAATGCTCATTACAAGGGGGAGATAATTTTGTCAATAAATAAATCTGAAAGGCTAGTAGAAATGGAATGGTTAGAAAAGATACTTAGGGAGGTAAAAAAGCAATTAGAAGAAAAGAGAGATTTCAAAGATAATTTTAAAAAAGAGGCTATTGAAACCCAAAGAGAATTATGGGAAAATGTTGGGGTTGTTTCAGTAGAAAATGGTTTACAGCATATAGTGGATTTCATGCAATTTATTAATACTATGAAAATTCAAAAGAGGAGCCATGAATTTGAAAGAAAACTAGTTGATAAATATGAGAAGATGATTTCATCTCCTTACTTTGCAAGAATGGATTTTAAGGAAGAGGGAGAAGAAAAAGCTGAAAAATGTTATATTGGAATTTCTAATTTAATTAATGAAGATTTTGATTTTCTTATATATGATTGGAGGGCTCCAATTTCTAGTATGTTCTATGATTATGAAATTGGAAGTGCTTATTATAAATGTCCTGATGGGATTATAAATGGCAAAATATCAATGAAAAGGCAATATAAAATTAGTGATGGCAAAATTGATTATATGTTTGACAGTAACCTAAAAATAGATGATGAAGTGTTGCAAGATATATTAAGTAAAAGTAGTGATAATAAAATGAAGGCTATTGTGACTACGATTCAAAGAGAGCAAAACAAGGCAATTCGTAATGAAAAATATAAAAATTTAATTGTTCAGGGGTCAGCAGGGAGTGGGAAAACTTCTGTTGCTCTTCATAGGATTGCCTATTTATTATATAAGCATCGTGATGTTATAACATCTAAAAACATAGTGATATTTTCTCCAAACAATATTTTTAATGATTATATTTCTAACGTTTTACCTCAACTTGGGGAAGATAATATGCTTCAGACTACATTTAAAGAATATATGCATAAAGTTCTAGAGGATATAGGTGGTAAAGAAGATTATTGTGCAATGATGGAGAATATTTTTGGCGATAAGAGTGAGCAGTCTTATGATATTAGGATTAAAAGTTTAAAATTTAAGTCTTCTGTGGGGTTTGTTAATTTATTAAAAGTATATATAGAACACTTAGAAAAAATGAGTAGGAATTTCAGAGATATTGCTTTAAGAGGGGAAACTATAATTTCAGCATTGGAAATACAGGAATTGTTTTATAATGACTATGAGAGACTTCCTCTTAAGAGAAAATTAGAAAAGCTAAGGCGAAGAATTTTATATCTTATAGAACCTTATGAAAAAAGATTAGTAGATAAAGCAGTGAAAGAGATGGAAGAATCCGGTGAATATTTAGAGAAGAGTGAAATAGTTAAAGCAAGTAAATTCTTAGTAGGCATAGAAATTAAAGACATAGTTAATGAGGTGGAAGAAAAAACTAAATTTGATTTGATGGGTTGCTATAAAACCTTTTATGAAGATTTAGAGGACTTCTTAAAAATGGCAAATATTAAATATGATAATGAAAGTATTAAAGAAATTAAAAGATATACCCTAGAAAATTTAGGGGCTAAAAAGATAAATTATGAAGATCAAATAGCTTTATTATTTATAAAAGGAGCTGTAGGTGATATTCCAAAAACAGAAGAAGTAAAATATGTAATTATTGATGAGGCTCAAGATTATTCACCATTACAGTATGAAATTTTTAATCAGTTATTTAATAAAGCAAATAAAACAATCCTTGGTGATATATCTCAATCTATTAATCCCTATATGAATGTTGAAAGTTATAACAATGTTGTAAATATATTTAAACCTGAGGATACTTCTATAATAAATTTAACTAAAAGTTATAGATCAACAATGGAAATAACTAAATTTTCACGAAAAATATTGAATGAGGAAATTCATGATGAATACGTGGAAAGAAGTGGGGAATGGCCAAAGTTAACAGGTTTTTTAGATGAAGAAGATATAAATAAAAGAATAGTTGAAGAGGTGAAAGTTTATAAGAGCGATGGGCATAATTCCATAGGAATAATAACAAAAAATGTTGATGAGGCACAGAGGGTTTACAATTATTTGAGGAATAGGATTAACGTTAAAATGATTGTAAGTGAGGATGATGAGTATGTTAATGATATTTTAGTTATTCCTGCATATCTTGCTAAGGGGTTGGAATTTGATGTGGTTATGATATATAATTCTAGTGATTTAAGATATAAGGATGAAGAGGATAGGTTGCTACTTTATACAGCTTGCACAAGAGCTCTCCATGTTTTGGATATATTTTATTTAGGGAATGTATCATCATTATTAAAGTGAAAATAAATAAGGTAGACTGAGAAAGTCTATCTTACAATTTGTTTAAGAGATTATATAATAACACAGTGAAATAAAAGATTCGAGAGAAACTTGAATTTGAAATACTATTAATTATGGTGTATAAGGGATAGTTTATACTTTTTACTTATGGTAAGATTAACCGTATCACAAGTAACAGCGTACTTTTTATAATTTGATACTACTAACACTACCACAAGTAGTATATATTTCTGAAGATGCAATCTTAGAAAGAAAGGAGTGTAATAGGTTAAATGCATAAAAATCCTATATACACTCCTCTATAATTAAATTGGCATTGTAAAGGTATTTTTTCTCTTATTTAATAAATCCTCTAATTTAATTCTCAAATTTATCATCCAATCAGGTTCGTTGTTCCATTTTTCTTCTACAGAGCGAAGTATACGGACATATCCATATAAATCAACATATCTTCTGAAGATAGGCAATAATTTAAGCATTTCATCAGAAATATCATACTCTAAGCGGTAACCCTTAATAAACTCATTTACCGAAGATTCTACTTGTTCTTCTGGCATATCTTCTTTTATGCTATCTAATGATTGCTCAATATCCAATGCATACCAATGATACATAGAATCATCAAAATCTATAGGATTGTAGGTTTTTGTGATTTCATTATAAAATACGTTGTCAAGCTCAAAGTCATAATGGATAAGTCCAAAGTTTTCTTTTGTAGTTGGTAGTTTTGAAAAATAAGCTCTAAGTATAGATAGCTCACTTTTAGCAGCAGTTTCATCTGGAAAGGTTGATAATACATCTTCCATCCAGTCCATCGTTTCTTTCCAGTCATTACGTTTATTATTTACTGGGATAAATTCACTGCTTAGTTTATGCAATTTTCCTAAAGATTTACCTAAACCAAAGATTAAATCCGTTGTCAAAGGCATTGCTGCTATTGGTTTACCAGATGCTTTTTTAAATGCAACAGCATAGAATGTTCCCCAAGGTGTGTCTACTACTTCAAGTTCATTGCCAGCTTTAGATAGTATAGTTTCTACTGCAGGATAACCATTATCTCTCAAATAACTCAGGAATTCAAGTTCAGCAAGTATTTTTTCCTTATTTTTTTCTTCAGCAGGTGTAAATCTAAGAAAAAAAGTATTACATTGATTCTTACAGCAATAAACAGCATTTGATGAAATTCTATAATACTTTAAAAGATTAGGGTCATCATAATCATACTCCCAATTCTTGAGTATCATATGAGCTAAATCTTCATTATCAAACAAATATTTTAATTTTAACATTCAGCATAACCTCTTTTCGTATTTTTTTTATTAGATTTATTTATTCTGTTATTATAATAGGATTTTTTATTATCCTTTAGAGTTTTAAGTTCTTTCGATTGGCTTTTGTAGCTATTAAATCTTTCAATACTTAATCTTCCATCCTCAATAGCTGCCTTAACTGCGCAGCCAACTTCTTTATCATGTTTACAGTCTCTATATTTACATTGATCTACCAAGGAGTAGATATCTTGAAAGCTTTCTGAAAGTATATCTTCATCAGCCCATAACTGCAGCTCCCTAATTCCTGGAGTATCAATAACTGTACAGCCTGAACTATGCTGTAAAAGCTGGCTACTTGTGGTAGTATGCATGCCTTTGCCATTAGAACTGCTTATAGTATTTGTTTTTTGTATTTCATCATCAAAAAGGTAATTAGTAATTGTTGATTTGCCTACACCAGAAGAACCAAGAAATACTACGGTCTTACCACAGCATAAATATTTATCAAAGATATTCATATTGATATTATTTAAAACACTTATGGGATGTACAGCTATCCTTTTTGCAATAGTATTTATTTTTTCTATATAATCAGGTATGTTATCGCAAAGATCACACTTATTTAACAGAATAACAGGTGTAGCTCCACTACTAAGAACCAAGGTAATATATCTTTCAATTCGACCTATATTAAAATTATCATCAAGGCCACTTACAATAAATGCAATATCTATATTTGAACCTATAATTTGTTCTTCTATATTTCCTCCAATCAGTATACCGTTTTTCATTTTTCTTCCGCCTGATATAGCAAGTTTACGAGCAAAGTAGCTTTTTCTTGGTAATATTGCATATATAATAGCTTCAGTATCATTAATGGTTTTAATTGCAACCCAATCTCCAACTGCTGGGTAATCCTTTTTAACATCTGCGTTATACATAAACTTACCACTTAGTTTACTATTGAAATCTCCTTCTTCTGAACACACTATATAGTTACCCTTATGCTGTGTTATGACTCTTGCGGGCAAGAACCCTTTAATTAAATAGGGTTCAAAATTCTTTTCAAAATTTTTGTTCCATCCTAACTTTTCTAAACTCATAAAATCTCCTTTTCTGTAGTAAGCTAGCTTTTAGCTTGCTTAAATTTTAAAGCTTAAAATAAGGTTATATGAAGTTCTGAATGAATTAGCATTATCTTAAATTTATTTGTTAAAGTTATTTATAAAAAAGTATATAAAAATACCACAGCAAGATTAACCTACTGTGGTATACCTAATATTTGGACATAAAAAATACACGCTAACCTGTACCGTGAATTCTAATACTAACTATTAAGGCTGAAAGGTTAAATCAAAGTTGTTCAAAAGGCACAACAAATAAAGAGTATACTAAGTACTCGTAAAAAATCCTTTTGAACCTATATGCAATTATTTTAAAATCACCTCATATAACTTTTGCATAAAAAAAACTCACTCCTTTCGCCTAAAATTTACTATTAAGCTTTAACCATAATATAACATATAGTTACTAAAAATGCAACGCTATGAATATTATCCCAATATAACAGGAGCAAAGCCTTTAGTAGATATTCTAAAAGATAAAGATAATGTAGAGATAGATTATTTACTTAAGTTAAAGAAAAAGGATAAATTCATTAGAATTCAACATGAACAAGAAATTCCTAAGTATAAGAATGTTCATATGATTGAGATTGATGATATTCAATTAGACGAGGAAGTTAAGAAAAAAACTAATAAATAAAATAAAGCTCATAATGAGATTAGATGATAATGATGAATAAAAAAAACTGTATCACAAGTAATAGCACATTTACAAAATATGTTACAATAGAAAAGGTGAGTAATTTTTTAGTGCAAGGCAAATAGGAAATTTATGGAGGAGTTTTATGACAAAAGTTAGAGTTATTGTTTTTGATTTATTTGAGACATTGCTTCATGATATTAAATTTGATTTTGATTCAGGTTTACATTATCTACATGAAAATATTTTATCAAAAGATACTGATAAAGTTGAATTTCTAGAGTATGCAGCTACATATTGGAAAGAACTTTATGATAAAAGAAGCGAGGATAATTCAGAATTGGCATTTGAAGATGAGCTTTTAGATTTCAAAAACTAATATGGTTTTGAAGTGAATCATCCACTAGAAGAAATTATATTTAATTGTGCACTTGAAATAAATACTACTGAATTATTTAATGATACTATTTCTACCTTAGAGCAACTTAAGTTGTTAGGAATTCCGGTTTATTTATTAAGTAATTCCATATTTAAAAAGAATGTAATGAAAAAATTCATTAACCAATATGATTTAGAAAAATATTTTGTTAATGTACATTTTAGTGCGGATTATAAAATAAGGAAGCCACATAAAGATTTATTTAAAATTGTATTTGATGATATTAAAGAGTATGATGCTAGCATTGAAATGGAACAGGTTTACTTCATTGGAGATAATTTTGAAGCTGATATTCTTGGGGCTGAAAATTTTGGCTTTACACCAGTTTTTATAAACCGTAAACAAGATACGGATATTAATAATAAAAATTTTATTGAGATTAAATCGCTAAATGAATTATTAAAAATAGTAATTTTGATGGGGGGATAATAATGCGTATGGAAAAGTTTATAAATAAATTTTGGAAGTGTGTTGCATCTCAAGATAAAGATGAATTAAAAAGATATTTTTGTGAAGATGCAACTATTAGATGGCACTGTACGAATGAATGTTTTAGTGTTGATGAATATATTATTGCAAATTGTGAGTATCCAGGAACATGGAATGGTGAAATTGAGCGTATTGTTCAACTGGATAATACCATTATTACGGTTACACGAGTTTGGACTGAAGATATGTCTTGTCATGCAACCTCATTTTTTATAATAGAGAATAATAAAATTAAAGAACTTGACGAATATTTTGGAGATGATGGTTATGCTCCAAAATGGAGATTAGACAAACAAATTGGAAAATCTATTAAGTAAATTCTAATTTAAGGATGAATAATATAGATAGTTACATTTGTAGGGGGGGAAAGATGACAGAAAGAGAAAAAATGTTAGCGGGTCTGCTTTATGATTGTGGCGATAAAGAATTAATAGAACAGTGGCATAAGGCTAAAAATTTGATACGTGATTATAACCTAACTGATTCAGAAGATAGATTAAAGAAACATAATATATTAAAAAAACTCCTTGGCGGATATGGAGATAATTTATGGATTACCGCACCGTTTTATGTAGACTATGGTAATAATATTTATTTTGGAAACAATTGTGAAGTAAATATGAATTGTACATTTTTAGATGATAACAGAATTGAAATAGGCGATAATGCACTTATTGCACCTAATGTTCAGATATATACGGCTTTTCATCCAACAAATGCAAAAGAACGTTTTGGAGAGTGTATAGATGATGGTTCTTTTGCATTTTGTAAAACGCAGACTGCACCAGTGAAAATAGGGAATAATGTCTGGATTGGCGGCGGCGTTGTTATTTTACCTGGGGTTATAATTGGAGATAATGTTGTCATTGGAGCAGGAAGTATTGTAACAAAGGATATTCCATCAGATACAATTGCTTTTGGAAATCCATGCAGAGTTATTAAAAAGAATGCATAATCAAATTCCAGTAAAAAAGTATTTTATAATTGACAAAATGTAATTAGGAGATTACAATTAAAATGTAAACAATAGATTACATTTTGTTAAGGAGGTAATACCTTGATACAGAATCGAATTAAAGTTTTGAGAGCCGAGCATGATTGGACACAAGCTGATTTAGCTGAAAAGGTAGGTATTTCACGTCAAGCGGTTATATCAATTGAGAAGTACAAATATACACCATCTTTAGAATTAGCGTTCAAANNATAAAGTTTTTGAATATAAGGAGGATTAAAACAATGAATGAACAAATTATTATTTCATTTTTCATGATTATTGGTACTGGAATTACTCTTTTTCTGTATTTGTGGAAGGCTAAAAAGGAAATCGATTATAAAAAAGACGAACGTTGGCAGTTAATCCAGAACAAAGCTAATAATACCGCGAATTATTCAAACTATATCTTAATAGTATTTTTAGCTGTTGGAGAAGCGATATTGACATTTTCTGATATTCAAATAACCCTTACTTTGAGTCGCGTTTTAATTTATGNNATTTATGGAGTATTATTCATCGGCTTACGAAATGGGATAGAATTATTTGCATTAAGATATTTTGATAATCAACTATAATTGTTGAAAGTAAATTGAGTGTATATAATACTCATTGCTCAAAGACATACAAAATTAATATACTACATACTGCGAAACAAATTCCAATTTATATTAGAAATAAAAGTAGGAGATTCTATGACAACACCTGCTAATAATGCATAGCGAGGTTATTGCATTAAAAGAAAGTCAAATAGCCTTTGCTACCCTAAATAAAAAATGTACAATTTAGGAGGGCATTATGAGCTATATTACTGCTAAGGAAGTATTACCTATTGAAGTTATTGAGATAATTCAAAAATATGTAGAAGGTGAATATATTTATATACCTATGAAGGATAATAGTAGAAGTGGATGGGGAACTAGAAACAATACTAGGGAGGAAATAAATATAAGAGACCACAATATTTATTTTGAATATATGAATGGCGCTAACAGAAATTAATTAGCTGATAAATACTTCTTATCAAAGANNAATTTTAAAGGAAAAATCTAAAAAAGAGTTATGAGCTAAGACTTAAATAAGTTTTGGCTCATTTTTATATATGAATAATTCTTAAGGTTTATATGTTAATATATTTGAAATAAAATATTATTGTTGGAATTTCTGTTTTAAATTAAGATATAAATAATAAAAGGATGGGAGTTAATAATTGATAAAGCAGAAGAGTTTTTTAGTAACAATAGTTTTGAGAATTGTTTTGCTTTTAATCATGTATTAGGTTTAAGTTGCAATGCTTATCATGGAAAGCTTCATGAGAGTAAGAAGTATATTGCTAATTTACTCGGAGAATATGGATATAGTATTGAGCATGAAAATGTATATTATAGTATAGATTTAAATACTGCACAGCAAGTAGAAATAGATGATTATATTCAAATTATAAAAAGTGGAGTTAATGAACATAGTAAAAATGATAGAAATAGCATATTCAAAAGAAAAGGGAATTTTAAGAAATATGCCACAGGAGGTACAAGAAACAATTGAAGGATATGAAGAGCGTGTTATTAAATATAAAAGTAAACTAAAATAAAGTATAAATAGTAATAACAAATAGTACTAATAAATATATGAAGAATAGTTTATGGAAATAGGGAGGAATATATGGAATATATAACATTAAATAATGGAGTGAAAATGCCTATTTTAGGATACGGGGTTTATCAAATTGAAAATTTGAAGGAATGTGAGAGGTGTGTATTAGATGCAATTGAAATAGGATATCGTTCCATTGATACTGCTCAGACATATGGTAATGAAGAAGCTGTGGGAAGAGCAATTAAGAAGTGCAATGTTCCAAGAGAAGAATTATTTATTACAACTAAAGTGTGGATATCCAATGCTGGATATGAAAAGGCGAAAACTTCTATAGAGAAGTCGCTTAAAAAGCTTCAACTTGAATATTTGGATTTAGTATTAATACATCAACCTTTCAATGATTATTATGGCACATATAAAGCTATGGAGGAAATGTACAAGAGAGGTAAAATAAGAGCTATAGGAGTAAGTAATTTCTATCCAGATAGATTAATAGATCTTATTAAGTTTAATGAGGTAGTTCCAGCAATTAATCAAGTTGAAACACATCTATTTAATCAGCAAGTAAAGGCTAAGGAAATCATGGATAAATATGGGGTACAAATTGAATCTTGGGCACCCTTCGCAGAAGGGACAAATAATATCTTTACAAATAAAACTCTTAAGAAAGTTGGAGATAGATATAATAAATCTACAGCTCAAGTCGCATTAAGATATTTAATTCAAAGAGGTGTTATTGTTATTCCTAAATCTGTGCATAAAGAAAGAATGATTCAGAATTTTAATATATTTGATTTTAAATTAAATGAAGATGATATGCGTAAGATCGCCAAATTAGACAAAGGAAAAAGTGCATTTTTCTCTCATAGTGATCCTAATATTGTAGAACTTTTTGCTGAATCAGAGGAGTAACATGAAATATTTACTTTCAATCTACTAAAAATGTTCATGAAGATTATTTCATAAACATTATACAATACTATATTAAATTCCTTAAAGAGAAAATTAAACATAACTAAAATCATTAAAGAAAGATGGAGCAATTATTGCTTCATCTTTTACTTTCAAAACCTTTCACCAACTGTAAGTGTTTTATTTTGGCAACTCCATTTATAATAATTATAGAAGATAAGAATTAGTAATAAATTAAATTCCGGAGTTTTATTTGTTAGCTATGAGATGAAAGGTGATTATAATGATAGAGAGAATATTAGAAGTTAAAGACTTAAAAAAATACTATGGTAAAAAAGATTTTGCAACTAAGGCTTTAGATGGAATCAGTTTTCAAGTAATGAATGGTGAATTCATCGGAATTATGGGAAGTAGTGGTTCAGGAAAAACAACATTGCTTAACTGTATTGCAACCACAACTCACCCTACAGAAGGTAATATTTTATTAAACGGAGAGAGAATCGAGGACTTTAAAGGAAATAAATTAGCAGATTATAGAGGAAATAAGATAGGTTATCTATTTCAAAACTTTGAGCTACTAGAAAATTTAACTGCAAGGGAAAATATGTTACTTCCAATGGCTATTCATAATAAATTACAGAATAATAGTAAGGTAGAAGTAGAAAAATTAGCAGAGTATATGGAGATTACAGATGTATTAGATAAATTTCCTAATGAAATTTCAGGGGGACAAAAGCAACGTGTTGCAGCTGCAAGAGCTTTAATTTTAAATCCACAAATTATTCTTGCAGATGAACCTACAGGAGCATTAGATTCTAAAAATGCAAAAGCATTAATGCAAAAACTGTCTGATTTAAATGAAGATCAGAAAACAACTATTTTAATGGTCACTCATGATGCAAATGTAGCTAGCTTTTGTTCAAGAATTTTATTTATACAAGATGGAAAGCTTTTTCATGAGTTAAGACGTAAAAAGCCAGAGGAATCTAGACAAGATTTTTATGAAAGAATACTTCTAGTTATGGCACAACTAGGAGGTGGAAGTGCAAATGTTTTATGATTTAGTTAAGAGAAATAGTAAGAGAAATAGAAAAGAAAATGGATTATTTTTTGTATCATTAATCATATCTATTGTTGCATTTTATATTATTTTATCTCTTGAAAAACAAGATATTATTATATTTTTAAAGACTATGGAAAGTCAAGCACTAGATAAATTATTTTTATTGATTCCAGCTTTATATGGATTGTCTTTATTTATTTTATTTTTTCTTGTATATTTTGCAGGAAAATATCAACTAGAAAGAAGGAATAAAGAACTTGGAATGTATTTAATGCTTGGTATGAAACGTAGTAAGCTATTATTAATGCTTTTTGCAGAAGAGTTATGGAATAGTGTATTGTCATTATTAATTGGTATTCCAGTTGCAATCTGTATATCTGAAATTATTAGTTTAGTAACAGCTAAAATTGTAGGGTTAGGTATAATAGGACACAATTTTTCATTTTCATTTTCAGCAGTTATAGGAACTATTATAGGATATTTTATTATTAGATTTGTAGCACTTATTATTTTAAGTGGTAAATTTTCAAGAAAAGAGGTTACAGAATTACTTTCAGAAGCTCAAGGAGAGAAGAGAAGAAAAATAAATAAAGTAATTATTAGTATTAAATTGGTTTTAGGAGTAATATTACTTACAGTTGCATTTGCTATAGCAATTATGGGATTTTCATGGGAAAATATAAAGTTCATGGGAATTACAGTGATATTAGGACTTAGTGGAATCTTTCTATTATTTCAAGGTATAGGTGTATTATTTGAAATAATTCTTAAAAAGAAAACTAACATAAGTAGTTTAAAAATGTTCACCTTTAGACAATTGCAGGAATCAGTATTTTTAAAGCCAAATACTTTAGCTATTTCATCACTTTTAGTTTTGATGGCAATTAGCTGTTTTGCATATGGTATTCCAGTAGGATACTTATTTAATTCAAAGGAAGCACATGTTATAGATTACACCTTTGAAGCAGAAGAAGATGAAGTAAAGTCAGTAATAAATAAGCTAGAGTTAAATGAGTATATCCATGGAATATATGATATGAATATAGGAATGTTTTATGATGGTAGTTTCTCAGCAAAGGATTTAATAAGCGCAGTAGAAAATCAAAAGGATGAAGGCGGTAAAGATATTTTATTAAATAATCTTCAATATATGGATAGACCATATTTAATTTCTGTAACTTCATATAACAAGCTTTTAGAGTTGCAAGGGAAGGCGGAAATTATATTAAAGGATAATGAAGTAGCTCTTTATAATGATACTGAGTTTAAATTTGGAGCTATAATGGAAAATGCTTTAAAGGAAAGACCTACTTTATATTTTGATGATGAAGAATATAAGTTAATAGACAAATGCTATACTGATAGCATTGTAACCGATAGATTAATTACTATTAGCTATGGTTTAATAGTGCCGGAAACAGTTTTTAATAAATATACTAGTGAAAATAATGTTAGCACTTATTGGAATGCAACTCTAAATGAGAAATTTGTTAAGGAAAATGGTTTAATGCAAGCTATTAGTAAGGTTAATGAAAAACTTAACACTACTAATATACGTTATGAAAGTTATCTTCAAAATATAGGAAGAGAGTTATTTTATACTGTTGCAGCAAGTTATACAACTATTTATTTAGCCGTTATTTTTCTAATAATAGCTAATACAGTTATGGGAGTACAATTTTTAATGCACCAACAAAAAACAAGGAAGAGGTATCAATCATTAACATACTTAGGTGCAAGCTATGAAATGCTATGTAAATCTGCAAGAAATCAAATTACTTGGTATTTTTCACTACCAATAGCAGTTGCAGCAATAAGTAGTATATTTGCAGTTAGATCATTATTTACAGGTATTATGACAAAAGCAATGAAGGCGCAAGTTGGTAAACTAATGGTTATTTCAATTCCTATTATTGTCTTAATATGTGTGATAGAATTAATTTATATGCAATGTGTAAAGAAAAGCAGTGATAAAAATATTTTAAAGATAATGGATATAAAAAGAGAAGATAATTAGAGGTGATAATGGTGAAGAAGATTGTAATTGTAGAAGATGAGCTTTTTATGAGAGAAGAGCTTCAGTATATTTTAGAAAAGGAAGGTTATGATACCTTTTGTATAACTAAATTTTCAAATGTAATAGATGAGATTATAGCTGCTTCACCAGACCTTGTATTATTAGATTTAAATTTACCTGGAATATCTGGGTTTGAAATATGTAAGGGACTTAGACATAAAAGTAATGTTCCAATACTTGTTTTAACAGGTCGTGATCAAATGAAGGACGAGTTACATGCTCTTGATATTGGTGCAGATGAATATATAAATAAACCTTGCCAGAAAGAACGCTTATTAGCAAGAATAACAAATTTGTTACGTCGTTTAGAAGATAGAAAGCACTTTGCAGAAATAAAGGATATTAGCTTAGATTTACAAACCTATACTATTAATGTTAAAGGTAAAGCTATGATTTTACCTGATAATCAAGGAAAGATTATGGAGTTATTACTTGAAAATTACCAAAAGCTTGTCACTAAGGAGATGTTATTTAAGAATCTTTGGGGGACAACAGAATATATAGATGAAAATACTCTTCATGTTAATATGACTAGGCTAAAGAAATCATTACATAATTTAGATACTGATTATAAGATAAGTACAATTAGGGGGAAAGGTTATTCCTTAGAGCCTATAGGAGATAAGAGTAATGGTTAAAAGATTAAGAGGAGTGTTTGAAAAAAATAGACTTTGGATTGTTGTTATACTTACATTGAACTTTATATTTGGAGGATTGCTATGGTTAAGTAATGATAAAGCTTTTATTTATATTTTTCCTACAATGGTTATTGGTTCTTTAATTTTATATTGTGCTACGGCATTTAGTATCTATAAAAATGATTTAAAAAGAGAACAAGCAATTAGTAGGTTTTTAGATGATCCCACTAAAGATATGGAAAATGAAATTATCAGATTGTTTCATTATGAAGAAGCACAAGTAATAAAAGATATAGGTAAAATTCTAAGACAAAATCAAAATACTATAAGTATTCATAAGCAAGGAATTGATGAGTATGAAGAGTACATAGAAGCTTGGGCACATGAGATAAAAACGCCTTTAGGGTTAATGACCTTTGTACTAGATAATAGAAAAGAGGAAATATCACCAGTAGTATATAAAAGATTACAATATGTAAGAACAAAAATGCAAGAGGATATAGAAAGAATGCTATATTATGCAAGACTAAAATCCACTTGTAATGATTACTTTTTCAAAGAACTATCATTAAAAGAAAGCTGTATGGAAGTAATTGAAGAGTATAAAGTAATATTACAGGAAAAAGGCATAGATGTAATATTAGACATTGATGATTATAAAGTACTATCGGATAAAAGAGGAATTCAATTCATTATAAGACAAATAATTAGTAATTCAGTAAAATATAAAAATATTGAAGTAAGTGATCCACAGATAGTTATTACTTCAGATGAAAATGAGAAAAATATAAACCTTACTATAAGAGATAATGGAATAGGAGTTAAGGCGTACGATTTACCATTTATATTTGAGAAAGGCTTCACAGGTGAGATTGGACAACAAAGAAAAAATTCAACAGGAATGGGATTATACTTAGCAAAACAAGTAGCTGAAAGCTTGAAAGCTGGCTTAGAGGCAAATGATAATTATACTGATGGGCTTGAAATTTCATTAGTATTTCCTAAGGTAATTGATTGAGTAAGGCATCTGAAAATAAATAATAAGTCAAAGATGGGAAGTATAACTCAAAATAGACGAGCATTCTGACTTATTTATTTTTGGAAGATGCCTTAATGAAAGATAGACTAAGATATAACACGTAGATATTGAAGTTCAGTTAACTAAAAAGGATGATGAATTTCAATTTGTGTAGGTGAATATATCGAAAGCAATAGAATAACAATGATGATGCTATAGAAATTGGTATAATAATTATAGGACAAAAGAAAGCTTAAAAAGTCGGGATGTCAATCTTTGATGATGGTAAGATTAGATTAACGAATTGTAAGGGGGGTAAAAATTATGGAATGGATTGAAAGCATTGGAGAAGCTATTTCTTATATTGAAGAGAATATTACCAAGGATTTATCCATGAAAGAAATTGCAGATAGGGTAAATATTTCTCCTTTTTATTTTCAAAAAGGATTTGGAATGTTATGTGGCTATTCCTTAAGTGAGTACATTAAGAGAAGAAGACTTGCACTTGCCGGCAGTGAAGTTTTATCTAATAATGGAAAAATAATAGATATTGCAATAAAGTATGGATATGATTCTCCAGACAGCTTTACTAAAGCTTTTACAAGATTTCATGGGGTTACACCATCTGCGGTTCGTAAAGAGGGTGCAATGATAAAGTCCTTTGTTGCCCTTAAAATCAAATTTTCGTTGGAAGGTGGATATATTATGGATTATAAAATACTTGAGAAGGATGCATTTAAGGTTGTAGGAGCGTCTAAGAAATTTAAATATGATTCAGCATTTATGGAGGTACCTTCATTCTGGAATGAGCATATTTCACAAGGAAAGTTAAAGGATATATGCGGAATGTATGGTATTAACATTGATGAGGAAATGGGTGGTAATGAATTTGAGTACCTTATTGCAGAGGATTATTCCAAAGAGAAAGAAGGTATGGAAGGATATATAGTTAAAACAATTCCTAAGTTTACTTGGGCTGTTTTCCCTTGTTATGGACCAGGCTCAGCATCAATTCAAGAAACTAATAAGAAAATATTTTCAGAGTGGTTACCAAACTGTAGAGATTATGAGATTGCTGCAGGTTATAATATAGAAATGTATAGTGATCCAAGTGAGTATGAAAAGGGGATTTCAGATAAAAATTACTATAGTGAAGTTTGGATTCCAGTAAAGAAAAAATAGGGCTTAATTAAGATATAAGGATATGGAAGCTCTTTTTAGATAGGACGAAAAAGGATGGAGGCAATATTTCAATGTCATTTAGTTAACCAAATGATATTGGCTTAGCCTAAAAAGTAAGATATGAAAATATGAGGGTACTGAAAACTAAAACTTTTTCAGTACCCTCGTTTTTAAACAGGGGGGTTGTTCAACAAACTGTTATTATTTATAAATATTTTTATGAATTAAGTAGCAAAGACTTAAGCTCATTAAAATTAGAAATCTCATAGGTAGGTTTTATTGAAGTTTCATTTATAATTTTGTTAGGGTTATACCAACAGGTATCTATACCAAAGTTTATCCCTCCTTGTATATCAGAACTTAAACTATCTCCTACTATCAAAACTTTGTTTTTATCAAGGAAATTTATATTTTTCAAAGTATGTTCAAAAATCTCAGGATTTGGTTTTGATATTAATATTTCTTCAGATATTACTATAGTCTCAAAAAATTTTGCTATAATAGATTTTCTGATTCTTTTATCTTGAACTAAGGTAAGACCATTAGTTACTATAGCAAGTCTGTAAGACTTGTTTAGAGTTTCTATAAGCTCGACACTATTAGGATATAAAAATGAGGCATCGGCTAAATACTCCATATACAATTTTGCAAAGTTAGTTTCATCAAAACTTACCTCTAATCTATCTGATAATCTTTTAAATCTTTCTACTTTTAAATTTTCTTGTGTAATAAGTCCTTGTTCAAACTCTTTCCATAGAACTGCATTTATTTCTTGATAAATTTTTAAATGATAACTTTCATCATAGTTTATGCTAAACTTAAGCATTGTGTTTTTAAATGCTTCTCTTTCAGATTTTTTAAAATCATATAATGTTTCATCTGCATCAAATAATATAACTTCATATTTCATAATATGTCCTCCAAATTTTATATAAATAATTTAATTATTAAGGCACAATCAAAGAAATAACAAGCCAGTATTTTCGCCTATTTGCCATGATACGTCGTCGTCAAAACCCATACATAGCGCACTATGAAAGGATTTTAACTCCTAGTCTCGTGATAAATATGCTTCAATCTTTGACTTGTTATTTCTTTTCAAGTGCCTAGTAATTTAAGTTGTTTTTGTTTATAGTTTTCATCAGATTTTGCATTAAGTATAATGCCTATTAAAAATAGTACACATCCTACTACTTTTCCTATTAGGAAGTTTATTTTTTCTTACTATTGATACTAGCAAAATTAATAGAAGTCCTAAGACTTGGTAAATTAATGTACTAAGATATAAACCTATCTTTTCTGATAGAACGCCATTTAAGAATATCATTATAGCAAGAAGAATACCGTTTAAAATAGCTAAATTTCTATACTTATTCAAATTTATTCACCCCTTTACAAGTCATTATAAATAAAATAATATATTTATAACAATTAGAACATGACATTAGTCATGTTAGGAGGAGTTATGAAAAGAGTTTTTGATAATAATCTTTTAGATCATTACATTAAAAAGCACAATATAGAAAGTATATTTGATTATGAAATATTAAAGTATGCACAACTACATTTTTATGAAGAAGAAGAGTATATATTTGAGTCAGGGGAAATTCTCGAGTATTATTATTTACTTGTAGATGGTAAAATTAAAATTTATTATCCTTTTGAAAATGGAAAATCAATGCTTTTAAAATTCTATAAAGATTTTAATACTATAGGAGATTTAGAACTTTTAAAAGATATTCCTATCCTTTGCAATATTGATGCAGTAGAAAATACTTATTTGATAGCAATACCTGCAGATATACTTAGAGAAAAGTATTTTAATAATATAAAGCTTTTGCATCATTTAGTAAATTCTTTGAGTGAAAAACTTTATGGGACGATTAATAATAGCTCATATAATTTTGTATATCCACTTATCAATAGATTAGCTAGTTATTTAGTTGAACAACTTACAGACGAAAATTATATAATCTTAAATTCATCATATTTAGAAATTGCTCAATTTTTAGGGACAACATACAGACATCTAAATAGAACTTTTAAAGAAATGGAATCAAAATCAATTATAAAATGTGATGATAAAAAGATATATATATTAGATATGAATAAACTTAGAGCGTTATCTAAGAATATTTATGTAAAACCACTTTAGAATACAAGTTGAAATAATTTTATGTAAAACAACCTCCGTTGGGGGTGTAACGGAGAACAGTATCATAAATAACGAAGATCTAAGAACATTTGCATAAAGTTTAATTTTAAAATAATCCTTGAAATGTATCAGAATATTGTGTATTATTAACATAATAATTTAAAAGCAATGAAAGAGAAGAGTAGGTATAGGTATTTTTTCAGAGAGTTAGATGGTGGTGAAAATCTAACAGATGTCTATATTGAACGCAGCTCTTGAGCCTCTGCTTGAACATTACTATAGTTTTTATAGTATTTATTAGAGTAAGACGTTTCCTTACGTTATAAAGGCCCAGTATGATAGTACTGGTAGAGTGAGCATTAATATGCTAATTAGGGTGGTACCACGGATAATATCTCTTTCGTCCCTTTTCGGGATGAAGGAGTTTTTTTATTTAGTGGTTTTTTTATTTTTAATTATAATGAAGGAGGAATTTTTAATGAAGGCATTAGAATTAAGAAGAAAATTCATTGAGTTTTTCGAGAAAAATAATCATCAGGTAATTCAGGGAGCATCATTGGTTCCAGAGAATAATCCAAGTGTTTTATCTACTACCGATGGGATGCATCCATTAGTTCCATTTTTGTTAGGAGAACCGCATCCAATGGGTACAAGACTTGTAGACTATCAGAAATGTTTAAGAACAGATGATATTGATGAAGTAGGAGATGATATACATGTAACCTTCTTAGAAATGCTAGGTAATTGGTCTTTAGGTGATTATTTTAAGGATGAGTCAATTAAGATGAGTTACGATTTTCTAGTAAATCATCTTAATCTTGATGTAAATAGGTTAGCAGTTACAGTATTCGCTGGAGATGAGAATATACCAAGGGATGAGGAAGCTGCAAGTGTATGGGAGAGCATAGGTATCAAAAAAGAAAATATATATTATTGTGATAAAAAATATAATTCGTCGGGACCAGCTGGCGTTACAAGACCCTGTGGTCCAGACACAGAAATATTTTATGATAGATAGTATTTATATGGTTGGAGGTTAACGATGAATCACTTAGGGACAGTACAAATAGAAACAGATAGATTGAAATTACGTAAATTTAATATATCAGATTCACTGGCGCTGATTAATAATTGGGGAAATGATGAGAAAGTAACAAAATTCTTAACTTGGTCGCCTATTATGTCTTTGGAAACAGCCCAAAGTATATTATTAGACTGGATTGATAGTTATTCTGACGATAAATTTTACCAGTGGGCAATTGTATTGAAAGAAGTTGCAGATGAACCAATTGGAACTATTAATGTTGTTCATATGAATGAAGAACTTGATATGGTACATATTGGTTACTGTATCGGGCAAAAATGGTGGAACAAGGGTATAACATCTGAGGCATTTAAGGGAATTATTCCGTTTTTAATTGAAAGAGTCGGAGTTAAACGTATTGAATCTCGGCATGACCCAAGGAATCCAAATTCAGGCAAGGTGATGTTAAAATGTGGTTTACAGTATGAGGGAACTTTGCGTAACGCTGACATCAATAATCAGGGAATTTGTGATGCTTCTATGTATGGACTTTTAGAAGAAGATTATTACAATTCAAAATCAGAATATCTATAGATGATAAATTTATAATAAAATTTTGAAAGAACAGTTGGACTTATATCAGCTGTTCTTATTTTGTATATTTTTAATCAGTTTTCTAGTTCATATACAATAAATATTTTAAATAATATATGGC
>DKGY01000079.1 GCA_002453475.1 Clostridium sp. UBA6758
GGAAAATCTTGTAAGGCTTTTTCTTTTCCAAAAATCCTATATACAACTTCAAATCCTAGACTATTGACTGTAATATTGTTCTTCTTCAAAATTTTAGCAATTTCAAAAGCAGATTCTAAATCGATGCTCGGAGTATAAATATTACTCGTTCTAATTTGATTGGAATTTCTTTCTTGTTTAGCTATCAAATCTTGTTTTAATACTGATGGTATACCATCTGAAGGTAATTTCGTGACCATCTCCATTACAATAATAAGATTCATGATTCTTGAAATTTTATCTTTAGAATTATTCTTATGTAGTCTTTTATTTACGTATTGTGTAATTCTACCTATAGACAAATAATTTAGATATTTCAACTCATTAGTTGTTTTATCAAGATAAGTAAAGTCAAACATAATGTTCATAATTTCAATAACTTCGTCTTCATATCTCTTTATATAATGATATAATTCTCTGAAATTTGTTTCTAACTGATGGTATCGCAACTGGTCTTTTAAATCTAAAAAATCACGTTTAGCTTTACCAATTTCACTTTTATAATTAATTTCGCTATTCGTTACGTCAATTAATAAATCAATTGTTTTTGAGAATGAATTTAATTCTAAATACTTGCTTAAAACCCTTATAATGTCTCCTTGGAAATTACTGCTTTCAGAAAAACATTTATAAATATATATCTGCAGGTCTTTCGAGAAGTAAACACTTGCACTTGGATTACTTTCTTTATGAAAAATATCGTAAAAAGGATTCTCATCAGATAATTCAAGAAATTCTCGCATATCTCTTGTTTTAAAATAATTACTTGCTGTAATATCATCTGGAAAGATATTGCTATGAACATTCCCAAATTTTTCTTGAACTAAATCATATTTCTTATACTTTAGTAAAAGATAGACTGGAGTATCAATATCAATAACTTCGCCATTTACTGTCGTTTCAATAACTTTCTGTTCCTGCTTCAGCAAATCATCAACAACCAATCTATTGTCTGAGTCAATCAACTCATAACTACTAATAGAACCAAAAAACATCCTATTCGTTTGACCAACACTACTATCAGCTTGAGGATACATTGTAAACAATTTTTGATAGATTTCTTCAATCTCATTATTAGACGTAATAATTCTGTTCAATTGAAAAACAACTCTAAATTTATCTACTTCTGAATATAAGTCACTGAACGTTCGATAATAAAAAACTGCATGATTCTGTATGAAAATATCACATTCTAAATCATCAATAGTATATGTATTGTTCAAGTCTTTATTATCAAAATCCAACATAATCAACTCTTGACCGATTATTGGTGTCGTCTTAGATAACTTATTCTCTGATAATTCTGCTAAAACGACTGTTTTACCTTGTTCTGACAACTCTTCAGCGAATTCTTCAAGTGAAATATCAACTAAATTATTTAATATAGTGTTTGATATTTTTTTTATCTTATAAGAATCAGGTTTATCTTTATTTTTAATATTACTTAAATATAGTTTCATGTAACTCCTCCTGCAATAAAATTTTATATTTTTCATTTAACACTTTTTCCAGCTTATTTAGCCGAATATCTCCGAATGTATCTTTACCGAGCTTGAAATTATTCAGATGCTGAAAGTGCAAATTCGCCTCTTTAGCTATTCCCGATACTGAAATATGCCAATGTTCATTCAAATATATAAGTTCTCCTCTTAATTTTTCAGCTCTATCTTGATTATTAATCATTGATAATTTTCTCCTTTTTTGAATATTAAATAACTTCTACAAATTACTTATATCATGTTAATTAATTAACATCCATCATTAAAAAAACAATTTTTTGACTACAATTTTCTTCATTCAAATTGTTTTTATATTCGAAGAAAAATGTCAATATACTTACTTAAGGTTTTCTTAATATTTGTAAAAAAACGTCATAGAAATCAAAGTTAGGGTACAATCATACACAAATTGATGAAACCATGTCAAATTATGACGTTTTTTGAAGTAAAACTCTTTAAATAGCAATAATTGAGGATTTTTGTAAACAAATAAAAGAAGGCTTGTTTAAGCCTTTTGTTGATGGTCATTTTCTATCTATGGTTTGATTATTTTTGTGAGATAGAAATTAAAAAAAATATAGCTAAAGTTGTTTATGAATATATTTTGAAAGGTATAATAATATAAGAAGTTTAAAACGTAGGTATATAAAATTTATGTTAGGGAGCATCGTTATGGATAATTTCGAGATTGATTTACCCGATGAAAAAAGATTATCAATAAACGTAACAGATTATAGTTTATATAATTATGACTTCAATTCATTTTCGTTATTGCCGTTGCAAAAGGTAGCATCTCAAACGGTCAACCACAATATTAGGGAGAAGATATTTTCAGATGCAACTTTAAAAAGCCAATTATTTTCGAATATTTCAAAAGTCAGTTTGCTCAACAAGTTATCTAAGAATGGAGAAACAGAATATATTGCAAATCTATCAGATATCGCCAAAGAGAAAATGGCTTCAGGAGAATGGTCGCTTGGCGTTAGGAAGAAAACGGGAGAAACGTATGCAGTTATAAAAGATACGTTGACTGGCAAAAATAAGAGCTTCCTAACTATTGACAAAAAAGTAGTGAAGGACTTAGGTGTACTACCAGAACTGTTAGCTATTCAAGGACAATTAGCTTCGTTATCTGAACAGATTGAAGTTTTAAACCGCAATATTCAACGCATAGAAAAAGGGCAATACAATGATAGATTTGCCGGCTTTTTCTCTGCAAGACAATTAGTAATAGAGGGGATGGCATCCGAAGATGAATCAATCAAGCATGTTTTATTATTGGGAGCAATCAAACTAAGTAACGAAACAGTTGGTAAATTAATGTATTCTATTCATGAGGATTCATTATCACTATTAGATTCCAAACTAAAATCGAAAGATGCTAAAAGAATAGATGAATTATTGCAAAATTCTTTAAGGTATTTAAACTCTTGTGTTCAATTAAATCTGATAGCTTATACAGTGTTAGGGGAGAGAAAGTCTTTGTATGCCACTTTAGCGAATTACCATTCTTTTATTCAACAGGAACTTATGAAAGAAACTAGTAGCGGAAGAACCGTTGCATGGTTGCTTGACAATGGACATATTGGTGATGACGGAAGAATAGTTGAGTTGTCAAAAAATATATCTAATAAAATTGAAACATTATTTGAATCATATAATAAAAATACAATTGAGGTGTTTGAAAATGAAAAACTCGAAAATAAAGACCTGTAAATATCCTAAATGTACGAAAGAAGTACCTTCAGAAAAATCATTATTTTGTATAGAGCATAACAGGAATTTGAAAGAAAAAGGGAAATTTTTAGGTGTTGCAATTCTAATGGGTGCGACTACTTTAGCGAATAGCGTTGCGAAGAAAAAGTTATAGCTAAAGATAGTTTGAATGTAAAATAACGCTTAGCGAAGGAGAAACG
>DKGY01000078.1:0-65303 GCA_002453475.1 Clostridium sp. UBA6758
CATATTCGATTAGTTACGGTAATAGGAGTATTATTTATCATTTATATGGGATATCTCACTTCAAAAGAATCAGTTAATGTAGAAGAAGAACTAGATAAAACAATATCAAATTATATTATAGAATATAATAAATCTGGTTATAAGGCATTTGAAGCACATAAAATCTATGGAGTTGAAGAGAAGGATGGGTTAATTAATGTTTATATGTATTCATTACACGAAGTATACTCATTTGTTAATAAAAAATTTAAGCTACAGGGGAGTTGGTCACAACCAGCATTTATGGCCTTAAAAAATGATAATGGCAAGTATAGTGTTGTTGAATATAAAGAAGCTAAGTTAGGCGCGAAAAATTTAGAATCTATGATGGAAATATTCCCAAGAAAATATGCTAAAAAAGCTATATACGACGATGCGAAATCTACTGGATTAACTTTTGATATAAGAAAACAGGCTAGAAAATGGTTAAAAGAACAAGGAAAAAGCAGGTTTATTTTGGAATAAGTTATGTTTATACTCATGATGATAGATTCCTTTAGATATTTTATAAAATAAAAAGAATAAATGTTTTTAGATACCGTATTATTCAAATGCATATGCGGTATTTTTATTTTGAAATAGAGTAGGTGTGTTATGGCAATACATATTTTGCATAAGTATGTTTGATAGATTATGATTAAAAAATAGTTACTTAACTTGAAAAGTCTATGGAAATTTTATCTTACACTTTTGTAATCTTCACGTAATGTAAATAAATATGAAAAAGTATACTTATTACCTATAATCATAGCAGTAGATAATTTATTTTGGAGGTTAAATTTTATGAGAAAATTAGATTCTTTTATTTTAAAGATTATAGCTATGATATTTATGCTTATGGATCATATTCTAACTTATATAGGAACTTATGGAGGAGTAAGTATTCCAATATGGTTTGGATATTTTGGAAAAATTGCTGCACCTATATTCTTTTTCTTAATAGTTGAAGGATTTTTCCATACTAGAAGTAAAAATAAGTACATGCTAAGGCTATTTGCTTTTAGTGGAATAATGCTAGTTGTAGATTATATGCTAGGTATTCATAATAATATATTTTTATCTCTTGGACTTTCAGTAGTACTTTTAACATGTATTGATAAAGCTAAGGAGACACGCAGAAATAATGAAAGTTATATTATATGGGTAATGTTTTCTGTAATTGCATTAGTATTAGAGTTGTTTACTGAGGCTTCACTTTATGGTGTTTCAATGACATTGATATTTTACTTCTTAAGAGAGAAAAAGGGTGTTATGGCTTTAGTATATATAATATCTAGTATTCTTCCTGTATTCACGGCGCTTGGAAATGGAGAATTATTTTTAGAATCTATATTAGTTTGGGATTATCAATGGATGATGGTATTTGCTATAATTCCTATACTAATGTATAACGGAAAATTAGGTATTAATAATAAGTTTACTAAATGGATGTTTTACTGTTTTTATCCAATACATCTTATAGCAGTAGTACTTATCGGAAGGATATAAAATATAATTGAAGTTTTAAGTGGTAAACTGTACCCTGTAAGAGAGAGACAGAAAAAAGGCTTGGGGTTGCAGTTTACTCTTTTTCATTAAGTTTAAATCATTTATTAGTTTTAATAAGAGGAGGAATAATAATGGAGCTAACGCCACAGAGAGTTTCAGAAGAATACGCAAAGGAGATAGCAAGTTGGCAGCATCCTGGAGAGTATTCAATCTATAATCTACCCTCATGGGATAACATGATAAAGGAAAATTATTCTTTATGTGACAGTATAAAAAGAGAAAGATTCATAGGGTATATAAATAAGAATAAAGAATTAGTAGGCTTTGTTAATTTATTAGATGAAGGAGAGTCTGTGTTCTTCGGAATTGGTGTAAAGCCTAATTATTGCAATAAAGGTGTAGGTAAAGTAATAACAAATATGGCTCTAACTGAAAGTGAAAAAAGATTTCCTAATAAGCCTATTTTATTAGAGGTTAGGACATGGAATAAGAGAGCAATAAGTTGTTATAGATCTCAAGGGTTTGAAATAATTGAAACAAAAAATCAGAAAACCAAAATTGGCTTTGGTGAATTTTATGTAATGAAGTATAATGGCATAAAATAATAAATAACGTAATATGGTAGTAATTTTATAAAATCAATTTTAAAAATCATATGTATAAAAAACATATCATTTTTGAAATTGATTTTACTTTATGTGTAGAATATATTAACTTATATACAATATATATACATTAGGCGGAAATAAGTGTTACAATCAAATTAATAGAACCTTACCACTAGGGAGAGAAGAAAATAAAATATATAGAAATATATGTGGATTATTAACCTTGGATAGTTCTCATTTACATTTCTATTTCATAAATCCATTTGTTGAAGTATTTTTATTTAAGAATGATTTATAGATATGACAAGGTAAAACTTTCTATATAATAAAAAAATATTTTAATTGAGATGATTATTCAAAGCAGGGGGTATTTTCATGGGGAAAATAGAAAGGTGGCAAGAGGAAAAAGAAGAATATATTTTGAGTAATGGGCTTATGCTTAAAAAAGCTGATAAACGTGATTTTGGAATCCATGAAACAATATATTCAAATGTAGATTTAGAGCTAAGTTTTAGTTGGAAAAAACAAACTGTAGACAAAATAGATTATAATAGTCATTTTTGGATATTTAAGGATGGGGAAAGAGTTGGAGGAGTGCATATTAATCCTAAATTAATGGGAGCTTTTTTTATGGAAGCGCCCTATATTATTGATAGATTTATAGTTATTAGTGCTCTTAATGATGTATTACTACAATGGTCAGATGATGATGATAAGGTTAGAGTATATGGTGTTACGCCTAGAGATATAGAACATTTTCATAAACTTGGATATAGGACAAAATGTGAAAGAAGAGTAATGATTCGACCAACAGAGGTATTTGATAATATTAGCTGGAGTGATGATTTAACTATTAGAGTACCAAATACATTTGATATTCCTGAGATAGGAAAGTTATTTTTCGAAAGTTATAGTGGGGGTATCGATTATAAAGTTTTTGGGAATCAGAGTTTAGAGGAAGTTACTATGAATGTTGAAAAAGTCTTCGACATATATAAATCAAACAATATTCTTGATGGCTCAACTCTTGTTTTCAATAAAAACACAAACGAGTTAATAGGAGCATGCCTAGCGGGAATTAGTGGATATTGTGATAATGATTTTTCAGAAATTGGTGAAATTGCAGTAAAGCCAGCATATAGGAAACTGGGAATTGCTTCAAATATGATAAAGCGAGCATTAACAAATTTAAAGAAAATATCTCCTGCATCAATATTATGCGTTACTATAGGCAATCCAGCTGAAGGGTTGTACCATAAAATGGGGTTTTTCTCAGGGGTTAAGTTTACAAATATGTATTTAGATAAATAGTATTCATAAAATTACTGAAGCCATGGTAAATATAATAAACTAGTAGACTGTAAATTTTCATGCAATAAATTAATACTTTCATGTATTATCTTGGAATACAAAGCACTGGATACATTATAATGTCACTAGGACTAATTGGGTATGACCCCAGCAAGAGCAGAAAGGAAATTTAATATGTTTGAATATATTAATAAAGAACTTATAGATGCCAAGGAAAATTTAAGACGAAAAGAGAAACTTGAAGGTTTGATTAATCATACTGAGGAAACCTTTGAAATAGAATTGAATAGAAAGACAGAGCTTGAAAACATTCTTAAAGACGAGGATAAGGATGTAAAAAAACTTGAATCATTAAGTATTACTAACATATTTTATTCTATACTTGGTAGTAAGGAGCAGTAGCTTGATAAAGAGAGACAAGAGTTCCTTGCAGCTAAGTTAAAGTATGATGAATGTTGTCACTCAGTTTTAGTTTTAGAAAGAGATCTTGAATCTTATAAAGAGTCATTAAACAGTTTACTTGGTGCAGAGGCTGAATATGAAGCTGTATTAAAGAAAAAAGAAGAGTTTATAATAGGTTTAAATAATGAGAATTCTAAAAAACTACTTGAAATTATGGACAACGTAGCTGCTATTGAAGCTAAGAAGAAAGAGCTACTGGAAGCAATAGCTGCTGGTAACACTGCTCGAAATGAACTTCAATATGTAGTAGATTCTCTCAAAAGTGCTGAGGGATGGGGAACATGGGATATACTAGGTGGAGGTATTATTGCCACAGCAGCTAAACATTCCGATATTGATAAGGCTAAAAATTTTGCTCAGAATACAAAAATTGCACTGATGAAATTTCAAAATGAATTATCAGATGTAGATTTAACAATGAATATTGATATAAATATTGGCTCTTTTGAAACTTTTGTAGATTATTTTTTTGATGGTCTTATATCTGATTGGATTGTACAATCAAAAATCAGTGACTCTTTAAATTGTGTATGCAATGTTGTATATAACGTAGAGGATATAATAAAATCTCTTGAAGAAAAGCTTACTACTGTAGAGAATGAATTACTTTCAATAAAAGATAATATGAAATCACTTATTGAAGAAGCATAAGATTTAGGGATTATGGTGGCTACCCTATTAATATGAACTATTTAAAATTGATAATACTTTAATGAAATAAATAAAAATATGGATCAAGGGAAGTCAAAATAATAATGACTTCCCTTAAAATTTATATATTTTAGTATTTAATGTTTAACATATATATTCTTATGCAATGAATTGATACTTTCATGTATTTTTATAGAATACAAAACTTTATATACATTATAATGAGACTAGAGAATGTCTTTAGTAATCAACTTTAAGAGGGCTAGTAAGTAAATATGATAGTAAGGAGCATTATGATGACAAGACAACTTTGGAGGCGTAAAGATATGAAAAAAGATATATTGAATATAAGCATTATGCTATTACTCATTGGAATGTCTATATGCTTCGTTTTGGGAATGGTTATATGTTTTATTTTAAATAAGTTTTTGTCTAGTAGTATATCATTAATTTTAACAATGGTAATTATTTGTGTTATGGGAAGTGTGTTTACTTGTTATATATTTTTTAATAAGAGGGGTTGAAATTGAAGCAAACTTTGATAGGACGGACATGGTAACCATTGGAGAATCAATAGGAGAAAAAAGTGAACGTGATTTAATCCCTTTTGAGGGAGAATGGTTTGCCGTAGTTGTTGCTGAAGGTATAAAATAAGAATTTAAAAATAAAAAACTTCAGTGGAAGATAGCACTTCCACTGAAGTTTTTTTATGATAAAAGAGGAAGCAATTTAGGTTTACGCAAGACTAAACTTAGTAGTTTGTCTTTGAGTAAGCTGCGCTCCGTATTTAGAAGCTAGTGAGCCTCCTTTACTAAGAAAAACATCCTTAGCAATTATGGTATCCATAAGAGTTGATACCTGAGGTTCAGTGATATCTTGCTTAACCCCTGAAATTGATAGGTTTACCTTATCTCCACTGGTATTAATAAAAGTCATTAATAATGAATATTCCATACCTGAATTTCCTCCTTTCCTAGGTTAAATGACAGTTAATGCTCTTTAAGCATTAACTAATTTTGAAGATTCATTTAAGTAACTATCCCTAGTAGAAGCACTTAAAACATCCTTAATAGCTTCAGCTACATCAAAAACATTTTGAGGATCAACACTAGGTTTTACTCCAGAAAAAGTTTTTTTCTTATAAATTGTAGCTCCAGTCTTATCAGTTCCATTTTCTACTTCAATATGAAAAGAAGTGGTGTTTAAAATTTTATTTACAGCCATGAGATTCACCTCCTTATTAACGGTTTCAATGATTATATATGCACGTCAAAAGATAAGTGGAAAACATAAATAGTGAATAATTATAAAGTTTTAATTCCATCTTTGTTGAAAATATAATCATAGTAATTTCTAATTGCTGCATCCACAATAGTATTCATATACACATTAACATTAGGATGAATAGCTTTAATTTCATTAAGCATTCTAGCAGTAGAATTTCTTATCTTATAGCATCTCTGAGTATCAAAGGGTTCACCATCTATGGGAGGAGTTATTTCAGGTGCTTCAGTTTTAAACTTACGGTTATCAGTAAAGCTATCATTGCAGTGTGATGAAGGGGCTATAGTGGCTGTGGAGAAACATTTTTTAGATGTAGTTTCTTTTGAAAAATTAAAGGATGATATGGGAGTTCCTGTGATGTCATCACAGATACCATTGAATTCATCTAAATTATCTTCAAAATTAGATTCATCTATAGGATTATTAATTTTATTATCTTTTTTCATGGGAATCCTCCTTCTAAATTAATTAACATTTAATATATATGCTTTTATTAATAAAATTCACTGGAACTCAATGAATAAGAAATCTGTTTGGATAATATTTACTGGGAATCTATTATATAAAATTGTAATCTTATGCAAAAAAATGATACTTTCATGTATTATTATGGAATACGAAATATTATATGCATTATAATGAACTTAACAAGTATAAATATGTGAGGATAGACCCCAGAGAATGTTAGGGGTTGAACCCAGAAGAAAGCATAAAGTGATTATTAAAAATGAAGTTGAGGAGAAATGGTTATGAAAAATAGAGAGGGTAAAAAAGGTACAGAAGAACACTTAAATAGAAATATTCTGATTTTATCTATAGCTATATTACACCAGCCTATTAGTAAAATAATTAATAATAAATATTTATTAATTACATTTAATTTAGCCTACGTATTACTTGCCATATATTTTATTATTTTATTATTGAAAGATATGGGAGAGTATAGTAGTAAAACTCAATAGGTTATTAACAATAAAAATTATTTAAAATATTTAGAAGCTAATTATCTTAAATAAGAAGGAGTAGGTAACTTGAAATTAGAAACAAAAATGAATACAAATACAATTAAAAAACTTAATTTACATGATAGAGAAATAACAAGAAATATACTGGCACTACAGAAAGATTCATATAAAATTGAAGCTGAATTTATAGGATTTTATGATATTCCACCATTAAAAGATACTGTAGATAGTTTGAGAGAATGTAACGAAATTTTTTATGGATATTATATTGATGATGTTTTAGCAGGAATAATTTCATACAAAATTATTGAGAATGTTTTGGATATACATAGAGTTTCGGTACATCCTAATTTTTTTAGAAAGAGAATTGGTGAAAGTTTACTTCATTTTGTAGAGAAAATTAATAACTGCGCAAATAAGATAGTAGTATGCACTGGAAAGGACAATTTGCCTGCTGTTAATTTGTATTTGAANNAAAAGATATAGAAATAAGTAAAGATGTTTATTTAACAGAGTTTGAGAAAGTATTATAAATATAATTAACATTTAACATAGATGATCTTATTAGTGAAATTCATGAAATCCGCATGAACCGAACAACTAGTTAACTATTTCAATATTTAACTAGCTTTATATAACCATATTTATATATTTTTATAGGCATATAGTTTCCTAGATAAATAGTTTCATAGGTGAAATTTTATCTGATTTAGGGATATATTTTAAAAAAAATTTTGCAAAAACTTTGGATTAACAATGTTTCATAGGAGGAGAAGGACTATGAAAGGGAAAAATATGTTTTTATTTAACATCATAATATTGATTATTCTAATGATTATGATGTTGATGATAAACGGACAAAAAAATATTAGTGAAAATACAATTTTTATTTTTATTGCTATAGTTATTGTTTTGTTAATTGCTTTTATTTTTATTATGAAGAGAAAGAAATAGTAATGTATAAAACTAAATTAAAAAGTTTTTTGGACAACCTGGGGTCTGACCCCAGGTTGTTCATTTTTATTTGTTATAAAAAATTTTTCCACTTTTTATCCTTAGTGCTTATCTATTCTATAGAGAGTTTTATTTAAGTAAGGATAGAGGGGTAAAGATTTATGAAACATACAATTATGGGTTTTAGACAAGAGAAATTAGTTAAGCTAGGTCTTGATATTATTGATGCAAGTATTCTTAGATATTTTATTGATTTCAAAGATAGTAATGGAATGAATACAAGGAAAGTAGATGGAAAGCTTTATTATTGGCTTCGTTATGATGCAGTTTTAAAGGAGTTTCCTATTTTTAGAATGAAGAAATGCACAGTTCAATCTAGATTTTTTAAATTAAGAGATGCAGGAGTACTTACTCATCTTGTTGTAAGAGAAAAGGGAACATACTCCTATTTTGGTATAGGTGAAAACTATGAAGAACTTATAACTAGAGATACAGATACAGAGTATAAGGATATAGAGAATAAGGGCATAGAGCATAAGAATATTAAGAATAAATGCATAGAGAATAAAGATATGGATTATAAGGACAGCTATGAGAAAAACAAATTTACCTTAGAGCCGGAAGAGAATTATGGAGATAATGGCTTCATTAAGGATATGGATGAAAACTCAAAGGGTATCAGTGAAGATTCTAAGGGGTATGGATTAATATCTACAACAAATAATCCATCTACTAAAGATTCATCTAATAAAATAAATAAAAGTGTTTCCTTGCAGAAAACGGCTTTTGAAATAATAGAATACTTAAATTTAGAAACGGGAAAAAACTTTAGAAGCACCACAAAGATAACTATTAGGCTTATTAAAGCAAGGCTTAATGAAGGTTTTACTCTAGAAGACTTTAAAACCGTAATTGATAATATGAAATATAGATGGACAGGCACTAAGTTCCAGCAATATTTAGTTCCCACTACCCTCTTTGGAAATAAATTTGAGACCTATCTAAATCAAGACAGGAAAGTAGAAAAAGAGGTTGATGGAAAATTTAAAAGAGGAAATATGGTTCTTAGTGATGAAAAAAATAAAGCTCAGCTAAAGGAAAAGTTGAAGAAGATGGTTTTGAAGGAGGACATGTAGCATGGATATGGTGGTACCACATAGTCTAGAGGCAGAGCAAGTAGTCCTTGGGGTGATAATTAATGATAAAGATAAAATTTATGAAGTAGAGGATATTTTAAATCTAGAGGATTTTTATTATGAAAATCATAAAGTGATTTATAGAGGAATTTTAAATCTTAGAGCTAGGGATATAAATATAGATTTAATCACCCTTTCCGAAGAGCTAAAATCTAGGGGAGTTTTAGAAAAATGCAATGGCATAACATATCTTTCAGAGCTATCAAGTTCTGCTATATATCTAAGTAATATAAGAAATTATTGTGAAATTATCATAGATAAAGCTAGCAGAAGAAGGGTTATAAAAGCTTGTAGGAAGGCAATTGATGAGAGTAATGGGGAGTCTCTTGTAGATATGGTGGTGGAAGGCTTAGAGGATAATATCCATAAAGCCTATAGCAGTGTAGCCATGGAAGATATGGAGCCAATTATGGATACTTTGCAGGATACCATGAGCCACATTGAGAAAAGATACCTTGATAAAAAGGACATTGAAGGTATATCTACGGGGTATAAGGACCTAGATGAAGTAACTTCAGGATTAAAATCTGGGGACTTAGTTATTATAGCTGCAAGACCCTCAATGGGAAAGACAGCCTTTGCTTTAAATCTTGCCCAACATGTATCAAAAGAGGCAAAGGTGGGACTATTCTCTTTAGAAATGCCAAAGAATCAGCTTGTACAAAGAATGCTTTCTGCTAGATGTTTGATTTCTCTTAAAAATATACAAAGCGGAAACCTAAGAGAAGGGCAGCTAGATAAGCTTATGGTAGGAGCTTCAGAACTTTCAGAGAGAAAAATTTTCATAGATGATACATCAACTACACTTTCAACCATAAGGGGAAAGGCAAAGACCTTAAAATATAAAGAAGGTTTAGATGTAATAATAATAGACTATCTTCAGCTCATAGAATCTGTTGGAGTAAGTTCATCTAGAGAGCAAGAAGTTGCAAAGATATCAAGAGAGTTAAAGGCAATGGCAAAATCTTTAAAAATTACCGTCATAGCATTAGCTCAGCTTTCGAGGGCAGCAGAAAGTAGAAACGATCCAAGACCAATGCTATCAGATCTAAGAGANNAGAGAATCAGGCTCCATAGAGCAAGATGCAGATATGGTACTCTTTCCTTATAGAGAAAGTTATTATGATACTGAAAATAAAGATAAAAATAAGGATGAAGAGGAGGAGGAGCCTAAGGAAATCATGGAAATTATCATAGGTAAAAATAGAAATGGTGAAGTAAAGAATATAAATCTAGGATGGATTGGAAAGTATCAGAGAGTTTTGGGGCTTGAGTAGAGTCTTTAATAGATAATCTTATGCAATAAATTTATACTTTTGAGTATTATTAATGATATAAAATGTTATTTGTGTTATATTTTAAGTATAATATAAAAAAATAATATTTTTATATTATTTTTATAAGAATTATGTTAAATAACATAAAAATAAGGCAGTAATTAGCTAAATATGGGGGGTAAATTTATGAAAAAGAAAATTTTAGCATTACTACTTGTAACTACAATGGTAATTACAATGGTAGGATGTGGTTCAAAGGGTTCAGAAGAGGGAGCTAAGGCGGAAAAGAAAACAGAAAGTAACGGGGGAGATATGTCTTCACAAAAAAATTTATTTGATGTAGAAGTAACATTGCCTGCAGCCTTTTTTAAAGATACGGACCAGTCCACTATTGAGACAGAAGCAAAAGCAAAAGGTGTACATGAAGTGAAAGTCAATGAAGATGGTTCTGTAACATATATTATGGATAAGAAAACTCATAAAGAGTTATTAGCAAGTATGAAACAGTCAATTGATGAAAGTATTAAGAAGACTTTAGCTGACAAAGAAAATTATCCTTCTTTTACAGAGATAAAATATAATGATGACTTGACAGAATTTGATATTATGGTTGATAAAGCGTCCTATGGTGGACTTCAACCTTTTGTAGCAGTAGGATTTTATATGTCTGGAAATATGTATCAAGCTATGGATGGAAAATCTTTTGATACAGCAAAAACTATAGTAAATTTTAAAGATAAAGCTACGGGAGAAGTTATTGAGAGTGGAGATTCTTCAGCACTAGGTAAGGATGGAGAAAAATAATAAAAATTAAATATAAAATAGTAGCTATCCATTTTAGTATGGATAGCTATTTTTTTAAGCACTTTATAATAAATTTATTAGAAATATAAGTATAAGTTATATTATAGCTTACATAGTAACTTTATATATATAAAATATAAAGGTCAGTGTTATGATAACTGTTAGTATACAAATTGTATATCCTATTTTTTTAGAATTTTTCTTGTAAATATATTCTAAACCGTCTAAAAATCCAAGTGTAGCAGCTGTGATTAAACAAAATATAGATAGTATCCTAAAGGTAGTATCATTTTTATTGCTGGTATAATAAACCATGTAAAATATATATAAAAGTGACATAAAAGATACAGTAGTTAATAATGCCTTAAATTTTTTCATAGTGCCTCCCGAGTTTCATATTCTTTGAAGTTTTATAATTATTTCTAGTTTATATATAAAGTATATACTAATAAGTGGTAATTTTAAAGGGGAGTTACCATTTATAGAACAATAACAGTCCTGGTAGAGACATAGATAAAGAAAATTGACATTAAAACTAATTAGATAGATTACTTATTTTATAAAGAGGGAAGTAAGATATATTATATATAAGTAATTAGAAGCCACTTCTTTTTAGGGATGGCTTTTAATTATTTAATAAGAGAAAAAATTTTACAGGTTAATAATTAAGAAAAGTCAATAAGAAGAATAAAAGGATGTCCGCACACATACCCAACATCAATAATAATACAATTTATGATATAATTTATAGTGTAAAACTAAATGCAAATAAAGTGATGTGAGTGTTCTAGAAAAAGGTCCAATAACTTTAAAAAGCTATTGTTGAGATAGTAAAGAATATAAGAATTGAGAATTATAACTATAGGGCTTATGGCGATAATAAATAAGTAATTAAGTAATAAAAAGCTGAGTTTTAGATAAAGAAAATTTTTATAAATATAACTTTATTAAAGATTAAGTGTAAAAAATTTTACACTAACTAAAAGGTTGAAGAGGTGCAAATATGGAAAAGCTTACAAAACAAAAATTAGAGAAAACTTTATGGGATGCAGCAGATATCCTTAGAGGGGAATTGAATGCAGCACAATATATGGATTACATATTTGGATTGTTATTTTTAAAGAGAATGAATGACCAATTTGAAATTGAACAAAACAAAAAGATAGAAGAATTTGCTGCAATGGGATTACCAGAGGAAGAAGTTAATTTATTAATAGAAGATCCATCAATCTATGAGAACTTCTATGTACCAGAAAGAGCAAGATGGTCTACTTTAAAGGATTTAACTTTAAATATAGGACCAGAGCTTGATAAGGCGTTTAAAACAATTGAAGATGAACCTAAAAATGCAGAGCTTACAGGGGTACTTACTACGGCTAACTACAATGATAAAGAAAGAGTTCCAGATAAGAAATTATCACAACTTTTAATATTATTTAGTGAGTTATCATTAGCAAATGAAAACTTAGAAAGTAAAGATGTTTTAGGAAATGCTTATGAATACTTAATCAAGAAGTTTGCAGATCAAGGTGGTACTAAAGGTGGAGAGTTTTATACTCCAGAGCAAGTTGTTAAAATATTAGTTGGTATAGTAAAACCAAAAGAAGGCGAGTCTATCTATGATCCAACTACAGGTTCAGGTGGTATGTTAATTCATAGTACCCATTACATAGAAGAACATGGTGGAAACTCTAAGAATGTATCCTTAAATGGTCAAGAAATTAACCTTTCAACTTGGGCTATATGTAAAATGAATATGTTATTCCATGATGCAACAGGAGCGGATATTAAGAAAGGTGATACTATAAGAGAGCCAAAGCATACAAATGGTGGAGTATTAAAGACATTTGATGTAGTTCTGGCAAATCCTCCATTCTCACTTAAAAATTGGGGAGAAGAAGAAGCTAAAGGAGATGCTTATGGAAGATTTGTATATGGAATACCTCCAAAGTCATATGGTGATTTGGCATTCGTTGAGCATATGATAGCAAGTTTAAACTCTAAAGGAAGAATGGGAACAGTAGTACCACATGGAGTATTATTTAGAGGTGGGGCAGAAGGAAAAATAAGAACTTCAATACTAAAAGATGATTTAATAGAAGCAGTAATAGGACTTCCACAGAACATATTTTACGGAACAGGTATACCAGCAGCATTACTTATAATAAATAAGGACAAGGCTGAAAATAGAAAAGGTAAAGTATTATTTATAGATGCATCATCTGGATTTGTTAAGGATGGAAATAAGAATAAGTTAAGAGATCAAGATATAGAGAAAATAATTGAAACCTTTGATAACTTTGAACCAGTAGAAAAGTATGCAGAAGTAGTTGAATTAAAGACTATAGAAGAAAATGATTATAACTTAAACATAAGTAGATATGTTGATACATCAGAGGAAGAAGAAGAAATTGATATAGATTTAGTTTTACAAGATATAAGAGAGTTAAAAATGAAGATAGTTGATAATGAAGAAAAGTTAAATGGATATCTTGAAGAACTTGGATTTGGTGGAATATAAGGTGGTGAAGAAGGTGAAAGAAGGATATAAGAAAACGGAGTTGGGATGGATACCTGATGAGTGGGAATTTAAGCCTTTAAAACAAATATGTTACATTAAAGGGCGAATTGGTTGGCAAGGTTTAAAGAAAGAAGAATTTATTGATGAAGGACCATACTTAATAACAGGAGTTAACTTTGATAGGGGAAAAATTATTTGGAGTGAATGTTATCATATAAGTAACGAAAGGTATGAACAAGCACCAGAAATACAACTAAAATTAGGTGATGTATTAATGACAAAGGATGGAACAATTGGCAAATTGCTTTATGTCGATGATTTGCCAGACAAAGCATCTTTAAATAGTCATTTGTTTGTTATGAGATCATTAAATGAGAACTTTAACACTAAATATTTTTATTATCATTTAGAAAGCCAAATGTTTAAAAAATATATTGATAATAATAAGACAGGAAGCACTATGCCGGCAATAACTCAAGGTGCTATGGAAAAATATGAAATACTTTTACCACTATTAAAAGAACAACAAAAAATAGCAGAAATTCTTTCTACTGTAGATTCTCAAATAGATGATACAGATAAACTTATAGAAAAGACCCAGGAATTAAAGAAGGGATTAATGCAGAGGCTTTTAACTAAGGGAATAGGACATAAGGAATTTAAAATGACGGAAATTGGGGAGATTCCTGTGGAGTGGAAAGTAAAACAGATAATCCAAGTTAGTGATACTACAAGTGGTGGGACTCCTAGCAGAAGTAAAAAGCATTATTATCAAAGTGGAAATATATGTTGGGTAAAGACTGGTGAATTAGGTAATAAATATATATATGATTCAGAAGAGAAAATCACAGATATTGCTGTTAAAGAGTCATCAGCAAAACTTATACCTATAAATTCAGTTATCGTAGCAATGTATGGTGCTACAATAGGAAAAATATCTATAAACAAAAAAGAAGTCACAACAAATCAAGCATGTTGTTCTATTACATGTAAACAAGAGGTTATTAATTATGAATTTTTATTTTATAATCTATCATTTTATAAGGAAAAATTAATTGACTTAGGTGCTGGTGGAGCACAATCCAATATAAGTCAGCAAATAATAAAATCATTTAAAATAACAGTGCCAAGTTTAAAAGAACAAAATAAAATAGCGAACATCTTATCCTCAGTAGATACTCAAATTGAAGAATATGAAAATAAAAAGAAAAAGTTGGAAGAGCTTAAAAAGGGATTAATGCAAAAATTATTAACAGGAAAAATTAGAGTATTATAAGGGAGAAGACAGGTTATGTTTTTATATAAAATAAATGGAAATAATTTGGAAGAAATAAAAGAAAAGCCATTTTCAAAGGAAGTTGAACTTCATAAGTTATGTGAAAATAATTTAGAGAACATATTTGGTTTAAAGTTTGTTAAGAGAGAATTTTCTCTTAACAACTTTAGGCTAGATACTTTAGCCTTTGATGAAAGTAGTAAATCCTTTGTAATTATTGAGTATAAGAATACTAGTAATTTTAGTGTTATAGACCAAGGTTATGCTTATCTTTCTTTAATGTTAAATAATAAGGCTGATTTTATACTTGAATATAATGAGAATTGTGATAGTACCCTAAAAAGAGATGATGTAGATTGGTCTCAATCTAGGGTTATATTTGTATCACCATCCTTTAATAATTATCAAAAGGAGTCTATTAACTTTAAAGATCTTCCTTTTGAGTTGTGGGAAGTAAAAAGATTTAGCAATGATACTATGTATTTTAATCCAATTAAAGCATCCCGAACTTCAGCATCAATAAATACTATAGCAACTACTAGTGAAGTTGTTAGTTCAGTTAGCAAAGAAGTAAAGGTTATAACAGAGGAAATGCATTTTGAAAATGGATCTCAGGAAACGGTAGAATTGTACAATAAACTTAAAGAATTTATATTAAGTTTAAATACGAATATGACCATTAAATGTACAAGAGGATACATAGGCTTTAGGTTAAATAATAAGAATATAGTAGATATATTAATTCAAAAGAGAGCCATAAAGATTTGGTTAAATACGAAGGTTGGAACTCTAGATGATTCACGAAATATTACAAGAGATGTTTCTAATATTGGACATTGGGGAAATGGAGATTATGAAATACAAATAAGTAATGATGAAGACATTGAGTATATCTTTAGTTTGATAAGGCATTTATATAAGAAGAGAAAATAAGGAATGATTATATGGCGACTTATAAAGTAATTCAAGAATGCATTAAAGATGCTTATGGGTTTACATGCAAAACGTATTAGACTGCACATGAAGGAAATTTGTGGTTTAGATAGAAAAGATACTGGTAATAGAATAGATATTAATAAAAGAAAGTATCCATGTCTAATACTAGTAGATAAGCAAGAGTTTATTAGAAAAGAATTTAAATATTTTGATATGATATAAATTATAGTCAGTTAATGGAGGATTTTAGGGTGAGAATTTGTGAGATACTATAACTTTAATAATATAAAGTGCAAGGTTTGTGAAAATAGAATTGCAGTTTTTGATTGTAAAATTTGCAATGAAAGAATATGTAATTATTGTTGTGATAAAATTCAATTAGGGCAAAATACAAAAGCATTATCAGAATATAGAATTAATTTTGATAATACTATTGATAAATGTATTGAATGTAAAAAATATATTAGAAAAGAAAATTATAATATTCCATATGAAGAAGAAAATGGATATGATTGCCAGTGCTATAGCCATACTTATGATGGGTACGTGTTTTTTTCAGGTAATGTATATAATGCATATAAGAAGTTAGTTAATTTTATAGAGAATAAAGAAGATAAGAGTTTTTCAGATAACTATATGATTGCATATTGTTATAGTATTTTAGATTATAGTATTAAGGCATATCCATATATAAATTTGTGTATTAAACAAATTAATACATTAAAGGATAAAGATGATAAAGTAGAGATATATTTATTGCATAGTAATATTTGCATAGATGTAAATGAAAAAGAAAAAGCATTAGCAAGTATTGAAAAAGCAATATTACTTGATAATGAAATGTCAGATGTGTACAGAGTTAAAGCAGATATACTTAGATTATTAAAAAGAGATAGAGAAAGTTATAATTTCTATAATATAGCATTGGAAAAATATTACGAATCACCAGAACTTAAATCTAATATTATATATATATATTTAGGCTTAGCAACAGTTTGTTCAAGGTTAAATAAATTGGATGAGATAATNNCTTAATTGGATGAGATAATAATAAATTTAGATAATTATATAGAACAGATTAATGGAAATGAGTTTATACTAGATATACAAACAAAACTAAATTCTGGCATGAAAATAAATGGTTTAAGTTTTTCAATGGATATGATTTTAGACGTGTATCATATGTATATTGCAACATATTTAGATCTTAAAAAGTATGATTTCGCAAGGAAATATTTAGAATATGCTCTTTACATTTCACCATTAGATTTAGAGAATAAGAAACTAGAAGGAAGAGTTGTACAAGCCGAAATTATGGATAAAGAGATTAGTGAATTGAGAGAAAAATATGCTCAAAGTATTNNNTGTATAGTAGTGATAAATGGGGGTAGTATGAATATGGCAAATGTAAATTTTAATGCAGCAGTTAATGCGGGAGTAATAAATAATGGAGATAACTCAATAGTTAATTATTATAGTTCAGAAGTAGGTGAAAAAACTAATATAGATAATCTTATAGATATTATAAATAAACATATTGATAGTTTAGAATTAAATACAAAAGAAAAGAGTGAATTGGAAGAGCAAGTTTTAAGACTAAAAGAAAGTAATACAAGTAAGACTTCAAATGGGAAATCTAAAGAGATTTTAAAAAGCATAAGAAATATACTTGAAGGAATAACAGGAAGTATGGTTGCAACAGGTATACTTGCATTTATTGGACAAACATTGGGGAAATGAGATGATTTACATAATATTTGGGGGGATATTTAAATGAACAATTTAGGCAATGAAGAAACCTTAGTAGAACTACCAGCCATAGAGTATCTAACCAGTAATCTTCAGTATGATTTTATCGAAGGGGACAAGTTAACTCCTGAATATGGTGAAAGAGATACTCTAAGCGAAGTTATACTAAGTAAAAGAATGAAAGCATCTCTAAAGAAACTAAATCCTTGGATTTCTGATGAAAATGCTGAAAAAGTTGTTCGTAAGTTTAGTAGAGCAGAGTCTTTAGGGACAGGGCTTTTAGAGATTAATGAAAAGATTTATGATTATATAGTTCATTTGCAGTTAACTGTGGATCAAGTTATAGATGGCAAAAAGGAAACTAAAACAGTTAAGTTAGTAGAGTTTGATGCTGATAAGATAGATGATAATGATTTTTTAGTAACAAGACAGTTTGTTATTAAAGGGCAACAAGAAACTATTAGGCCTGATATTGTAGTTTTTATAAATGGTATGCCAGTGGTTGTTTTGGAGTGTAAATCTCCATTCAAAGAAACTAAAGTTAATGAGAATGTTGGTAAGTTTGATGGTTTCCAACAATTAAGAAGGTATATGAATGGGAGAGAGGCTAACTTTATAGAAGGAGCAGAAAGGCTATTTTATACTAATTTCATAACAGGTATTTTAAATAAATACACTGCTTTTATAGGAACTATAAGTTCAGGGTACAAGCATTACATAGAGTGGAAGGATGCTTATCCGGTAGAGAATAAAGATGTTTATGATGTTAAAAATACCCAACAAAATATATTACTTCAAGGGGTTTTTAAGAAAGAGAATCTTCTTGATATAATGCAAAACTTCATAGTTTTTGATGTGGACAAGGAGAACTCTAGAAAAGTTAAAAAGGTATGTAGATATCAACAATTTAGAGCAGTTCAGAAGTGTTTAAAGAGGTTAGAAGTGGGTAAAACCCCATTAAGTAAAGGTGGAGTTGTGTGGCACACTCAAGGGTCTGGAAAATCATTAACTATGGTATTCTTAGCAAGAAAGATAAGAAGCCATAAAAAATTATTTAATGCTACTATTGTAGTAGTTACAGATAGAATGGATTTAGATGTGCAGATATTTGAAACCTTTAGTAACAATATAGCTAATGCAATACCAGTAAGAGCAGAGAGCATTGAGGATATGAAAACGCTTTTAAGGAACTCTAATGCTCAAGTAGTTACTACAACTATTCAAAAGTTCCAAAGTGAAAAGGAAGAGAGCAAACTACAAGATGCTGAACAAGGTGAGAAGTCATATATTGAAAAGGAATATGAAGTTCTATCAACAAAACCTAATATTATAGTTATGTCAGATGAAGCACATAGAAGCCAGTATAAAGGAACTGCTGCAAATTTAAGAACTGCATTACCTAATGCTGCTTTTATAGGTTTTACAGGTACTCCAATTGATAAAGAGGATAAGTCTACACCGAGGACTTTTGGGTCGTATATAGATCAATATTCTATAAAAATGGCTGTAGAAGATGGGGCTACTGTTAAAATTGTTTATGAAGGAAGAAGGCCAGATTTACATATTTCAGGTGAGTCATTGGAAGATTTATTTGATGAGGCTTTTGCTGATAGAACTGATGAGGAAAAAGAGGCTATCAAAGAAAAATATGCTAATAAAAGAAGTGTTGTAGAGGCTGATGATAGAATCGAAGAAGTTGCTAAGGATATGTTAAAACACTATAAAGAATATATATATCCTAATGGTTTTAAGGCTCAAATAGTGTGCATATCTAGAGAGGCTTGCGTTAAGTATTATGATGCATTGAATAAGCATATGAAGGATATTATGGGAGAAGAATTAGAATGTAAAATAATATTCTCTGGAAGTAATAATGATGATCCATCTTTAAGAGAACACCATACAACTAAGGAAGAGCAAAATGATATATTAACAAGCTTTAAAAAGAAAACTACTGAAAGTAAGTTATGTTTTATAATAGTTAAGGACATGCTTTTAACAGGATTTGATGCACCTATAGAACAAGTAATGTACTTAGATAGACCGCTCAAAGAACATACATTACTACAAGCAATAGCAAGGGTTAATAGAACTTGTGGTGATAGTAAGAAATGTGGCTATGTAGTGGATTACTATGGGGTTTTAGACTTTCTAGAAGAGGCATTAGCCATATTTGATAAAGAGGAATTAGGTAATCCAATGGAGTCAATGGGTTCTTTATATGATGAGATGTTATCATACAGAGAAAATGTTATAAGAATGTTCCAAGGTAGGGATAAAGATAACATAGACGATTTAGTTAAGGTGATAGAGCCAGAAGATAAAAGAGCAGAATTTGAAGTTGCTTATAAAAAGTTTGTAGGAGCAGTTGAGGCATTAATGCCTGGGCATATATATATAGATATACAAAATGATGTTAAGTGGCTATCTTATATAAGAGCAGCAGCAAAGGTTAGATTTAATCCAGAGAAAAAATTAGATATTGCTGACTGTGGAGAGAAAGTTAAGGCTATTATTTCAGAGCATTTAAAATCTAATGGAGTAATACAATGGATAGAGCCAATAACATTATTTGAGGATGATTTTCAAACCAAGATAGAAACTCAAATAGGTGATGAAGCAGTAGCATCATCTATGGAACATGCTATAAAGAATGTAATTAATCTAAAGATGGATGAAAACCCTGTTTACTTTACAAGTCTTTTAGAAAAACTTCAACAGATTTTAGAAGAAACTAAAAATGATTGGATAGAAAAAAAGGCTAGACTTAAAGAGTTTATAGATAGAGAAATTGACAAAGGTGAACAAGGAAAAGCAGATGAATTAGAATTAAGTAAAAGGGAGTTTGCTTTTTTTGAAACTTTAAGAGAAGTCTTAGAAGGTGGAAATAAAATTTCATCAAATGTTGTTAAAGAGGATAGTATTGATTATATATCAAATGACGTTGAAGAGTATTCAAAAGAAATTTCTAAGGAGTTAGATAAATTAATTAGGGAAAACTATTTAGTAGATTGGACTAATAACCCAAGTAAAATTGCCCAAGTAGAGCAAAAGATATATATGTTCCTAATATCAAAATCTTCTAAGCTAAGAGAAGTTTTTGGAGCGGAAGCAATAAATAAGATAAAGCAGCTAAAAGAAAGCATAATAAAACTTGCTAAAATACATTATGCTACCATAGATTAAAAAAGGTGATGAAATGAAACTTAAATTTAAGTTTGGAACAAAAGAGATAGAGTTTACCGTTGGTTTTAGTAATAGAAAAACCTTGGCAATAGAAGTAGAAACAAATGGAGAAGTAAATGTAGTTGCACCTATAGGAGCTTCAGAGGAAGAGATAATAAAAAGGGTTAAAACTAAGGCAGCATGGATAGTGAAAAAGCGATATGAAGTAAGAAATATAAATGTAAATAAGATAAATAGAGAGCCTGTAAATGGAGAGTCTTATTTATATTTAGGAAGAAATTATACCATACAGATAATTTTAGATAAACAAATTAAAGATATAAATGTAAGACTATTTAGGGGAAAGTTTGTTGTTACCACTTATACTAAAGATGAAGATAAAATTAAAGGAGCATTAGAGAAATGGTATAGAGAAAAGGCTCTGCAAAAGATAAATGAAAGAGTTAAATATTACATCCATTTCTTTAATAAACAGCCTAAGAGCATTAAGGTTAAGGAACAAAAAAAGAGATGGGCAAGTTGTACATCAAAAGATGAATTATTATTTAATTGGAGATGTGCTATGGCACCAGCCTATATAATTGACTATATAGTTGTCCATGAGATGTGTCATATGTATTATAAGGATCATTCTAAAGAATTTTGGAATATGGTAAGTGAAGTTATGCCTGATTATGCCAATAGGAGAATGTGGCTTAGGGATAATGGAATAAAACTTGACTTATAGACTCTCTAGAGAGTAGTAGTGAATGCATATGAGAATAACAAATAAGCCAATGGCACTTTTAATGCCGTTGGCTTAACTTTTATTTATTCTTTATAATATGCTGTTTTATATCTTCAACATCCTTTTTCACATCTTCTATTAAGCTTAATTTATCTGTTATTTTTGATATTATCTCTTGATAGTTCTTTTCCCTTTCTTCTTGCTTTTCATCTCTTTTTTCTTGAGCTTTCAATATATAGAACAATAGAAACATGCTGAGTACTGCCCATATACCTTGGGATAGAGCTATTTTCAATATTTCAGCTTCCATTTACTTTAATACCCCCCCTAAATTTAATTAGGATATTATTTAAACTTTTACTCATGTTCAAAATATCCCTTAATACTATATATGCAGCTCTATTTATTTATGCAATTTGTATGAGGTCAATTTGTATTGAGCCTGACCCCATCCATTCCGAATTTATGGTAAAATTATAGGTAAGGAAGGGGAGTTCTTATGAAAAAATTATTAATTCCAGTAGATATAGTTGCAGTTATACTATTTAGCTTTTTAAGTTTTTATCAAGTAAGAGTAGAAAAAGATTATGCTCAAGGGTTCTCCAATAATTTAGGTGAACTTGCTAATTATATAAATCCTGTTGAAAAAAAGAAGTTATATGAACTGTATGAAGAGATACATACAATTGAAAAACAGAAATTAGAAGATGGAATAAGTGATAGGAGTGAAAGAGAAGAGCATTTAAAATTACAGTTTAATAAAAGATTAGATAAACTAACAGAAAAATATATTAGGAGGCTTTTAAGCGAAAATGAGATAGAACTAATAGATGATAGTATGGACGAGATAAAAGCTGTTGAAGATGAAGAAAAAGAAGCGCTAAATAATCAATATAGCGAAAAGATTATAAACGATTTAAAAGATTATATAAGTAGTGATGATTATGAAAATATAATAGATTTAGTAGAAAGATTTAAAGCAGGGGAGGATTTTGACTTTGAATGTGACATAGGCAATATCTTTAACAAATATAACGAGTTAGATTCTCAAATGATTATAGGGCAAATTATACAGCCTGAAGAGATAAAGGGTGTATTTAAAGTGAATGAAGACCTTTCTATAAGTTATCAGCCAATCAAATTATTGACTCCAGAGAAGCCATCAGAGGAAGTTATAAAAGAAGCCAATGCTATATGGAGTAAGATTAAAGAAATACTTCCTGAAGATGAAATGAAGCACTTTGAAGAATTTACTATTTTTTCTGATGGTGAGTATGACACATTGGCTTATGTAGAAGTAATGGAAGATGATTTATTAAAATACAATTTAAGTATAGATTATAAAGATGTGAAAGATGAGGATAATGAATTTAGAGTAACAGTAATACATGAATTTGGACATGTACTCACTACTAATGGAGAAGAAGTAGAGTATACAGAAAGGGTGGATCCAAATTATTATTATGAAGAGGGGTATTTATTAGCTAAGGAAAACTCTTATTTAAATGAATTTTACAATAGATACTGGGCTGATATTTATGAAAATTTAATTATGACTGATATGTCAGAAGAGCCAGAAGAAGCTAAAAGTTGTTTTTATATGAGACACTTAAATGATTTTGCAAACCAGTATTGTTCTACATCTCCAGCAGAAGATATTGCAGAATCCTTTGCTTTATTTGTATTAGAAGACAAGCCAAAGGGGAATACTCTTCCAGAGCAGAAAATAAGATTTTTTTATGAGTTTGATGAATTTGTGAAAGTTAGGAAAGATATAAGAGAAAAGCTAAAGCTTTAAAATATTTAAGGAAAAAGTTTTAAAGCTTTTGATATTATGCTACAATTTATGTTGTTCATTGAATATAAAAGAGGCTCACCATAATTTTTCTATGGTGAGCCCTAAATATTTTATTAAATTTCTACGTTGAATATCCATCCTTCTGGTGCTTCTACATCACCAGCTTGAATTCCTAATAAAGTCTCATAAAGTTTTTTAGTCATTGGACCAACTTCTGTTTCACTGTAGAAAACATGTTTATTTTCTTTATGTTGAATTGCACCGATTGGAGTAATTACAGCTGCAGTACCACAAGCTCCAGCTTCTGCAAATTCATCTAATTTATCAATTAGTACATCTCTTTCTTCTACTTTCATACCTAAGTTATGTTCAGCTATATATAATAGAGATCTCTTAGTTATACTTGGTAGTATAGATGGAGATTTAGGTGTAATAAAGGCACCATCTTTAGTTATTCCAAAGAAGTTTGCAGCACCTACTTCTTCAATCTTTGTGTGGGTTGCTGGATCTAAATAGATACAATCAGCAAATCCTGCTTTAACAGCTTCTGCATGAGGTAATAAGCTTCCAGCATAGTTACCGCCAACTTTAGCAGCACCAGTTCCCATAGGAGCAGCTCTGTCAAAGTCAGAAGTTATGAAGTTAACTGGAGCCATTCCACCTTTGAAGTATGGACCAACTGGTGTAACAAAGATTCCAAATATATACTCACTAGCAGGACGAACACCTACATTGTCGCCTACTCCTATTACGTAAGGTCTAAGATATAGTGTTGCACCACTTCCATATGGTGGAATAAGTCTTTTATTTGCTTTAACAATTCTTCTGCAAGCATCTAAGAAAAATTCTACTGGTACTTCTGGCATTAAAACTCTTCTACAACTTTCATTTAATCTTTTAGCATTTTGGTCAGGTCTAAATAAGCATACTTTTCCATCTTTATGAGTATATGCTTTTAACCCTTCAAAACATTGTTGTCCATAGTGCAAACATGTTGAACCTTGGCTAATTGTTATTTTATCATCCTCAACTAAGTTTCCTTCATCCCATTGTCCATCTTTATAATGAGAAATAAAATTAAAATCTGCTTTTAGGTAATTGAACCCTAATTCTTTCCAATTAAATTCTTTTTCCATTACCAAATCTCCCCCTATTAAAATTAACTTTTTATTTGTTGTTTAAAATGTCCGGTTAACATAATTCTCTATTTTCTCCAATGAAATCGTATACTTTCTTATGTTTAAAAAATTTAGAATTATGTGCCTATAATACTATACTAACACTTTTAAATTTTTTATCAATAATTTTTCATTATTATATTCATACTAGATATAGGTTATATTATAACGAAAGGAGAAATAAAAAATGAAAAAAAGATTAACAGTTGAAGGTATGACTTGTGGACAGTGTGTTAGTAATGTGAAAACAGCATTACAAGGAGTTAATGGGGTTAATAATGTAGATGTACATCTGAAATCTCAAATTGTAGTTGTTGATGGAACAGACTCAGTTGAGGATAGACAAATGAAGTGTGCTATTGAAGATGCAGGTTATATAGTAGAAAAGATAGAACAGGCTTAATTTAAAAAAGTAATGGAATACCTTTTACCTTTAAAAAATGCTTTTGCTGAACTTTAAGCAAAAGCATTTTTATTTAGCATATTTACGTAATCTTAATTTGAAAGAAAGTTTTATTAGGCTTTACATATTACTGTAACTTACCCCATAGATACATCAATTACTTTATCTACATAACCATCCAGCCCTGACTTTGCTAGTATAGTAAAAGACTGTGGTGAATTGCTTGAAATTTTAGCACTATAAGCTTCTGCACCATCTGAATCTAATTGTCTAGCTCTATTTATAGTTATTTTATTTTTATCCGCAACCCTATAATCCTCAAGAATACCTGCAACCCGATTTTCTAATTCTCCTGTTGGGCATTCAAGTATTTTTATTCTGTCAATTGCTCTGTCTAGGTTTTCCATAGATTTTTTCCTCCGTTATTTTATTAAAAAGTCTATTGTAAATCGTAATTAGTATTTCCTATAATGCCTTGGTTTATAAATGATCTTTAATAAAGGAAATATGGTAGAATTATAGAATAATTTATCAGTAAATATTTTGAAAAGACATGGAGGGATATTAATGTACAATCCAAATGAAATTAAAAGTTTTTACAACAACTATGGTGAGAGAGAATGGCAAAGATTAGAGCTTACACCTTATGATAGGATTAATTATTATCTCCATATGGATTTTCTTAAGGATTATATAGGAGAAGGTAAGAAGGTTTTAGATGCTGGCTGTGGTGCAGGTAGATTTAGTATAGAGTTAGCTAAACTAAAAAATAGAGTTACTTTATTTGATATATCTCAGGAGCAGTTAAGAATTGCTGAAGCTAAATTAAATATACGGTGTAATGTTTGGTAAGGGTTCCTCATGGCTTTTGTTATACTTCTTCATAAGATTTCTAAACGTTGAAGTATAATGACTGCCTGTCATGGGATAACCTTTCTACGCAGTTTGTTTTCTCCAATACGGAAATATTTTGACGCTTCCTCAATCGTCAAGGAGTAGCGTTCCCAAATAGAATATGATGTTCTATAACGTCTTTTTTCAATGTATCATTCTTATTACATTTTGTTTTACATTTTGTTCATATTTTCATAATCTATAACAGCACCAATTACAATCCCACACAACATTCCTAATCCAGCTCCAATTGCTATACTTAATCCTGCATTTTGATTAAAAATAGTCCATGCATAAACACCTACACATGCCCCTATGATAAAGCCAATTATAAGGAACATTGTTAGATATTTATAGTTTTTATCTTTATTCATAACCTATTTTCCTCCATCAAATTTTTGTTTATAGACTTATTTCTTCTGCTAATTATAGCACGATTTTGAGGCATAGTCATTTCTTTTCTGCTTTGGAAAAGATACTCATTATCCCATGCTTTATTAAGAGTATAAACATTGCTTCACAACATGCTCTTGACAAACCATGCTCTAATAAGTGCGGAGAAATCAAGCAGAAATGAATAGGTATGCTGTCTTACAGCAATAGAAAAATACCTCTTATTTATTTATATAATCTTAAATAGAGAAAATTAATTAAATTTATATTATATTACTTATTGACAAGTATAAAAAATGCGTGAAAGGAGAATAACCATGTCAGATATAAGTACTATTATTATTGCATTTGTAATTGCAGGTGCACTCTTAGGAATTGAATATTTTCTTGGTAAACAAAAGAACTGTTTATTAGGAGGGATTTTACCGTTAATATCAGTGATTTTTGCAATATGTGTGTTTAAATTTACAAAACTAACACTTAGCTTTAGAAATTTATTTCCATTTCTCATAATGACTAATATGTTATTGGCAGAATGGGAATATGGACGTAAGAGATACAAAAAAGAAAAAGAAGCTGAACTGGATAAAATGAAAGCTCAAGATATAGATTAATTATATTAACCATGGGGTATAACTCTATGGTTATTTACATATTATGGGAAAAAATATATAATTTAAATGACTATATAAATATAGTAAGGGAGTAAAATAATGTTAGATCAACGTGGTTTGAAATCTGTAAGAAATTTTTCCGTAGGTATGTTGCTAATAAGTATAGTAATTAATACACTACTTGTACTTCGATACTTTGGATATGATGTTAATATAATTCAGGATTTAGGATATGAAATTAGTATAATTCAAAAAATAAATATAAAAAATTATGTTCACTTTTTCTTTTTTATTTTCGTGGCTACTGCAATTGGAAGCGCATTAAATAGGGCTGAAGATATATCCCAAGAGGCTAAGGATGAGATTAGGCTTAAAATGAGATTAATGCAATTAGGCACTGCTTTTTTCATTTTATATATTCTTTTCTCAGCATTAGTAATAAAGGAGCTATATTTTATTATAGCTGGATTTATAATGTTGGGTATTTATGTAAATGTAATATTCATTACAGAGAAAATCATAGTTTTAGGGCTTAATGACTATCAAATGAAGTGGCGAGCAGCAGTAAATGGTACAAGCTATGACGTAGAAGGAAGTAGTATACTTTGGAGATTTAAACTTTGGTTTATGCCTATTGAAAAAGTTCCATTTAATAAAAGAAGCATTGGATTATATAACATTATTCTTATGTTAATCTTTGGATATTCTATATTAGAAAGTAAGAAACATGATATATTCAAGATTGTATTTTTAATAATTACAATTATAGAGTTTTTTTCTCTTATAGAGTATATTTTAGGACTATATACATCTTTAACAGGTATGCACTGGGATAACAGAAGCATCTGAAAGTGAAGATAGAAGGGAGTATTGGACTGTATATGTTACTGACTTTAAAAATAAAAGAGAAATTACCTATAGAACTTATTGTTATCCTTATGTTTATCGAGGTGAAGAGGTTAAAGTTGTTCATGGGATGTTTTCTAAACGAGTAATCCTTGTTAATGGTCGAACTATTAAATAAAATTAAGGGCTTTTGTAAGATATATAACTAATCTTATATAAAATGTTGAGCATGTACTTTAATAATATAAGTGCAGGCTCAATATTTTTTAGATTAATTCATCTTGCGAAAGCCCTTGTGTTTTTTAGAATAGTTTTTTAAAGCAGCTTTTACAGATCAAAGTTTTTCCTTTATTACAGGACATGATGTTATCTTTTGAGACTTCCTTTAGGCAAAGTTCACAGATTTGTCTAGAGCTTTTACTGGAAGAGAGGTTGATATCTTCATGAGAAAGCTCTTTGCATAAACCTGAGGCATTATAGCCATCTATGGTTTTATTTTTTTTGTTGCTAGGAGGTTCATAATTTATCATAGGTCTCTTTTCTTCTAGTTTAACTATTTTATAATCCATGGCATAGGAACTTTCTCCAAAGAGTTCAAGTTCAAACCGTGGATTTTCTTTATCATAAAATTCTTCTATAATAAGTCTTCTTACTTGGGCATCATTTATGATGAGACCACTTTTTTCAACACCATCCAAAATGCTTTTAGTTATGTTGTTTGTGTCTGGATGACGTTTTTCACTTTTATAATAAACCTTAAGGACTGCTATAAGGGCTTCTGTTAAGGTTACACTTGGGTTTTGAACCCTACATTCGTAGGCTATTTCCTCTTCGTATAGTGCATATCTATCATGATATTTTCCAGAGTTATATGGTAAAATAGCTCTATTGCTGCTATTAAAAAGTTTAAAGTTAGATTTAGAAATTGGTGATCCCTTTACCACAACTTTAGCATAGTTAACATCTTTCATTTTAATTCCTCTTTCTATGATTGTGTGATTAATTGTAGAGTTAAAATAACTTCATTAAATAAGTATTATTATACCATAAGAACTGATGTTTGAGTGAAATAAAAATATTTTAGTTAGAAGTTAGATTATTTTATATAATTTTAAAATAGTATTCCTGCAGTGCCTGAGAGTATTATTGCTACCATAGGATTTAGTTTAAACTTTCTAAGTAGAAAGAGACAGATTGCAAAAATAATTACAGATTTTATTTGAAGGCTCATTTTTACTAAATTCCATGTTGAGGTTCCTAGGAAAGAAAGCATTAATATAGTACCAGCAGAAGAAGCGATAAGTCCTATGGAAGCTGAACGAAGTCCTTTTAAAATATTTGAAATATTTTTAGACTTATCATGACTCTGAAAAAATTTATATAAAAAGAGAGAGATGAAAAAACCAGAGATAACACATCCTAAGGTAGCTACAATGGCACCGGAAATTCCGTTAATTTGAATTCCTACGAAGGTGGAAGTATTAACGGCTAATGGACCAGGAGTCATTTGAGATATGGTAATAATATCTGTGAATTCTTGCATAGTAAGCCAGTTATATTTCTCTACTACTTGCTCTTGTATTAAAGGAATAGTTGCATATCCACCGCCTATACTAAAGAAGCCTATTTGTAAAAAGCTAAGAAAAAGTTTAAAAATAGAGTTATACATAAACCTTCCTCCTAAAATTTATTTTTAAAAATGAGACAAAGGATAACGCAACTTAATAGAATAACCATAACGTTTATATTAAAAATAAAACTAGCTATGAAAACTACGGGAATCATTAAAGAGAGTAAAGCATTTTTTTCTTTTGTAACAGTCTGAATCATGGTTACTACTAAATCTACAATCAAAGCGGCAACTCCTGCTTCCATTCCCTTTAATATAGATGAAATAGTGGCATTATCACGGAAAAAGCCATAGCAGGTAGAAATTAAAGATAGTATTATAAGTGGAGGAAGCACAGCAGAAATACAGCTAATAACAGCACCTAAAAAGCCAGCTATGCGATATCCTGATAATACTGATAGATTTACAGCTATGGCTCCAGGAGAAGACTGAGCTATTGCTGCCATGTTTAGTAACTCTTCTTCACTAAAGTATTGTTTTTTCTCAACAAAGTATTTACGAATCATAGGAATCACTACATAACCTCCTCCAAAGGTAAAGGCACTAATGAAGAAGTTAACTCCAGAAAGCCAAAGACAAGTTTTATATTTTGAATTCTTATTTATATAATTCATGGAATCCTCCTTTCTCTAACTTACACAATTATATTACTTGTACATAGATAAATAAAATGATAAAATTTTATGAAATACATTACTAAAAAGTAATGTAAAGGGGTGAGATTTATAATGAATTTGAGGCAGATGTATATTTTCAAAGAGGTATGTGAAGAGTTAAGCTTCACTAAGACAGCAAAAAAGTTATATATGACACAACCAGCTGTTTCTCATGTTATAAATGATTTAGAAGAGGAGATAGGTGGAAAACTTTTTGAACGAATCGGGAGGAAAATCTATCTTACAGGAACTGGCGAAATACTACTACATAAGGTGATACGGATAATTGAACTTCATGAGGATTTAGAGAATGGTTTTAAAGACCAAGAGGAATTAGTAACTATTCGAATTGGTTCTAGCATTACTATCGCTAATTTCTGGCTCCAGAAATGGATTAAAGAGTGGAGGCAAAAATATGAAAGAATCCCATTAAAGATTCAAGTGGATAGTGCTGCTAATATTGAAGAAAAACTATTAAACAATGAAATAGATATTGCACTAATGGAGGGAGCTATTCACAATAAACAATTGATTAGCCATGAGGTTTCTTCTTATGAAATGTCAGTTATATGTTCCTCTAATCATGACTTTGCTAAAAGTGGAAGGTCAGAAATCACGGTAGAAGAGTTTGTCACGCAACCATTACTACTTAGAGAAAAGGGGTCTGCCATAAGAGATACCCTTGATAGTGCTTTATTACTTAAGCGTATTTATGTAGATCCTATGATGACAAGTGTAAATTCACAAGCTCTTATTCAGGCTGTAAAGTGTGATTTTGGAATAAGTGTTCTTCCAGATTTACTTGTTACTCAACAAGTTAAAGAAGGAGACATAGTAAAGCTAGCTATTAAAGATATGAGGCTTTTAAATTATAACTCTATTTGTTATCATCACGATAAGTATTTGTCCAAACCGTTGCAGTGGTTCATTGATTGTTGTATAAGAATTAAGTAAAAGATGTGTAATTAAAGCTTAAAAAATGATAAAATGTATAAAGTAATCACATTTGTTGATATAATTGTATAAATGTGTGGATATATTATTTTAGTATGTGGATAAACAGAGATGATAAGTTTAAGTTAGTACCTTAGGGGCAAACTTTTAATATAAACTTTCATAGTGTGTAAATTATTTAAAAGTAGGTGAAAAATATGAAAGAAGCAAATGAAGTAAAAGAAAATTTTAAAATACTTGCTATAGAGTCAAGTTGCGATGAAACAGCAGCTTCAGTAGTAGTAAATGGAAGAGAAGTTTTATCTAATGTTATAGCTTCTCAAATTGATATACATAAAAAATTTGGTGGAGTTGTACCAGAGGTAGCTTCAAGAATGCACATAGAAGCCATTAGTGCTGTAGTGGAAGAAGCACTTAGAGAAGCAAATCTGACTTTTGAAGATATAGATGCAGTAGGGGTTACCTATGGACCAGGGCTTGTTGGAGCTTTACTTGTAGGTCTTCAATATGCTAAGGCTTTAGCTTACGGATTAAATATTCCTTTAATCGGTGTAAACCATATTGAAGGTCATATAAGTGCTAACTTTATTGAGCATAAGGATTTAAAACCACCTTTTGTTACTTTAGTAGTTTCAGGAGGGCATACCTTTATTGTNNGATGCAGCTGGAGAAGCTTATGATAAGGTGGCTAGAGCTATTGGACTTGGGTATCCTGGTGGACCTAAAATTGATAAGATTGCTAAAGAGGGAAATGAAAATGCCATTAAGTTTCCAAGGGCAAATTTCCATGATAAGACACTAGATTTCTCCTTTAGTGGAGTTAAATCAGCAGTACTTAACTACTTAAATTCTCTTCAAATGAAGGGTGAAAGCTACAACCAAGCTGATGTAGCTGCTTCCTTCCAAAAGGCTGTAGTAGATGTATTAGTTGATAATGCTATGAAGGCTTGCAAAGAGAAGCAAGTAGATAAGATAGCTATATCAGGTGGAGTTGCATCTAACTCTTATCTTAGAGCAAAGCTTATGGAAAGAGGAGAAAAGGAAGGAATAAAGGTTTTATTCCCAGCACCAATTTTATGTACAGATAATGCTGCTATGATCGGAAGTGCTGCTTATTATGAGTATAAAGCTGGTAGAATTGCAGATTTAACCTTAAATGCAGTACCAAACTTGAAGCTAGGACAAAGATAGATTAAAGAGTTTTTATAAAATCTTAGTTAGAAGGTGTTTATCCTATGAGGATAAACACTTTTTTTATTTAGGCTATGTTTTAATATAATGTTGAAAAATAGCCGAAAAAATTATAGATGGAAATTTCCACCTATAATTCTCAATATAAAAAAAGTACATCATATATTTCACTTAGTATAATGTTCATTATTTATACATTTCAACAAATTCAATTGGGTGCTGAATAATTTTTGACGTTTCCTCTACGGAATAACCCTCAGCAAGATAACGCCTTGCTATAACTGCCATAGACTCTCCTATCTCTATAATGTGATGGTCTGGGTCATAAATACGAACAACTCGTTGTTGCCATTCATATTTCTTGGGCTGATGTACATATTCTATATTTCTATAATTCTTAATCTTTTGTATAAATCCATCAAAATCATCCACTTCAAAATACAATTCCATATTATTAGATTTCTCTATAACAGAATTAACAGGCAAATCTGTAAGCCATGCAAAATCCTCTTGTATTGCAAATCCACCGCTAAATGTTACATTTCGCCCTAAGTCAAGAACAACTTCTTGATTAAAAATTTCCTTATAGAACTGCTTGGAAACATTAACATCTTTTACTGATAATAAGGTCAATTTAAATTTCATATCAATACCTCCGTTAATAATTCGCATAAATTACTATTGTTCATTAGATTATAGTTTTATACAATGCTTATTATAACATATTTTGTAAAATATAACACGCGTTATACATATAATGGCTCTCTGTTTTTTAAGTCTTTTACTCTTATATAGGAATGAGTTACATTACTTTGGATAATAAAGTTTTTAGTTTTTACCATTTCTTTTTCTGTATCAAATACATGGAGCCATTTGAACCACTTAATATAGTTACTTATGTATTTTGTTGCAACACCATTAAATCTCTCCATCCATTTCTTGAGTTTGCTATGGAAAGCATTAATATGCTGTATGTGATATATTCCTTCTTTATGCTTGCCACGCTTAATATGTTGAAGTTAAATGCCTAAATTTTGGGCAAACTGAATATAACTCTTGTGGGAGTCCGTACAAAGGATGGCTTCATCCTCAATCCTTCCAGTAAAGAGCCTTTCTACGTATAGTTTTATTATAATCAATTATACAGGTTGTAGCCAAATTTCAACACAGTTCTTTAACAGAGCTAAAAATAAAAAGTTTTTTCAAATAAGTGTTGACAAATTGTTGATTAATAATTATTATTAATTACATAGAGAAACGATAATAAATATTAAATGAAAATAAATATCAAGGAGGCATTTAAAATGTCATTAATAAATAAAAAAGTTTCAGATTTCAAAGTTCAAGCTTATCATAATGGAGAGTTTAAGGAAGTAACACTAGATTCAGTTAAAGGACACTGGTCAGTATTTGTATTCTATCCAGCAGACTTTACTTTTGTATGCCCAACAGAATTAGGTGAATTAGCTGATAACTATGCTAAATTCCAAGAAATTGGTTGCGAAGTTTACTCAGTATCTGAAGACACTCACTTTGTTCATAAAGCATGGGCAGACGCTTCAGAAACAATTGCTAAAATCAAATATCCAATGTTAGGAGATCCAACAGGTAAATTAGCTAGAGATTTCGAAGTTTTAATAGAAGAAGAAGGTTTAGCTTTAAGAGGTTCTTTCGTAGTTAATCCAGAAGGAGAAGTTAAAGCTTATGAAGTTCATGATTTAGGAATTGGAAGAAGTGCAGAAGAATTATTAAGAAAAGTTCAAGCGGCTCAATTTGTTGCAGAGCATGGAGATCAAGTTTGCCCAGCAAAATGGCAACCAGGTGAAGCAACATTAGTACCAAGCCTAGACTTAGTTGGTAAGCTATAAAATTAATATTTAAATGTAATGGTGAATTAATAGGTTTATTAATTCACCATTACTTTAAAGTATTATTAAAGTTTTATTTAGATAAAGCACGGATAAGATTTTAATAATCCTTTAAAAATATAATGTTTCAAATAATGTTTAAAAAGTAATGATTCTAAAAAGTAGCATTTTGAAAATAATAGGAGAAATTAATAGGAGGATGAATGTGGATAAAATATATGATTTATTAGTAATAGGCGCAGGTCCAGCAGGACTTTCAACTGGTATATATGCAGGGAGAGCTAAATTAAATACATTAATTATAGAAAAAGCTGAATTTGGTGGTCAGGTAAGCAAAACTTATGACATTTCTAACTATCCAGGAGCTAGAAATAGTAATGGGCCAAAGCTTATGGAAGAAATGAGACATCAAGCTGAAGATTTTGGTGTAAATTTTATGTCCGCTGAAGTATTAAGTGTTAGTTTAGATGGAGATACAAAGATTATTGAAACTGATAGAGGAGAAATAAAGGGAAGAGCTGTGGTGGTTGCAACTGGAGCTTCTCCAAGAAAGTTAGGTTTTATAGGTGAAGAAGAATTTACAGGTAGGGGTGTAGCCTACTGTTCAACTTGTGATGGACAATTCTTTGAAGGATTAGAGGTTTTTGTAATTGGAGCTGGATTTGCAGCAGCAGAGGAAGCAATATTTTTAACTAAGTTTGCTACTAAAGTTACAGTAATAGCTAGAGAGCCTGAATTTACTTGTGCAAAATCTATAGCAGATAAGGTTTTGGCACATCCTAAGATAGAAGTTAAATTTAATACAGAAATATTAGAAGCTAAGGGCGACAAGATGGTAAACTATGCTAAGTTTATCAATAATAAAACTGGTGAAGCCTTTGAATATAATGCTAAAAAGGAAGATGGTGCTTTTGGTATATTTGTATTTGTAGGTTATTCGCCACAAAGTGTTTTATTTAAAGGAATTTTAGACTTAGACAAGTTTGGCTATATAAATACTAATGAAAATATGGAAACTAATATAAAGGGTGTTTATGTGGCAGGAGACCTTAGACCAAAACAATTGAGACAAATAGTAACTGCTGTAGCAGATGGAGCTATTGCTGCAACTTCAGCAGAAAGATATATCATTGAATTAAAGGATAGGCTAGGAATAAAAGAGGAATATGAACCTAAAAAAGTAGAGAAGAAAGAGACTAGTAATGCTAGTTTAGGGGAAGTTTCAAAAAAGAGTAAGCTTTTAAATGATGATTTAAGACTTCAATTAAAGAGCGTATTAGATAGATTAGAGGATGAAGTTACCCTTGTATCCATAGTTGATGAAGATAACAGTAAGTCCTTAGAGCTAAGAGATTTAGTATTAGATATTTCAGCCTTAGGAGAAAAGGTTTCTGCTGAAATCTATGTTAAAGGTGAGGATCTAGATATTGAAAGCAAAATAAATTCCGATAAATATCCTGTAGTTGCACTACTAGACAAAGATAAAAACTATAGTGGAGTTAAGTTCCATGGGGTGCCAGGTGGACATGAGTTAAATTCATTTTTGTTAGCTATATATAACCTTGGTGGACCAGGACAACAAATTTCAGAAGAGACATTAAAAAATATTAAGGATATCGATAAGGAAATTAACATTAAAGTATGTGTATCACTAGCTTGCCATCTATGCCCGGATGTAGTGGTATCATGTCAAAGAATTGCCATAGAAAATTCAAAGGTAGAGGCTGAAATGATAGATATTGCTAGCTTTAAAGATATAAAAGATAAATTTAATGTTATGAGTGTTCCAGCTATAATTGTAAATGATGATGAGATTTATTTTGGAGCTAAAAAAATTGATGAGATAATAAAGCTTATAAACAAGTAACTAAGTAAAAATATTTATTAAGAAAAAGTGCAATTTAAATGCCCTGGTTCAATAAGGATGTTTTCAGTTTTTGAGAAAAGCCGTAGGATTTTTAAGTCCTACGGCTTTTTTCTTGTCTTATACCTCAGTTTGTATATTTCTGTCAAAGGAAATATAATAAAATTATGGAGGTGTTATGCATGGATTATATAACGACAAAAGAAGCAGCGAAAAATTGGGGAATCACAGACAGAATGGTAGTGTACCATTGCTCTGCTGGACGGATTAAGGGAGCTAAAAAAATGGGAAATACATGGCTTGTTCCGGTTAACGCTGAAAAACCAGCTGACGGGCGATATAGGAGCAGTAAAGTAAAGGATGGTAAAAATAAATGCAACGGATATTTTTAGTTGAGGATGATTTGAGTTTAATAAGTGGGTTGTCTTTTGCTATCAAAAAGCAAGGATATGAGATAGATATTGCCCGTACAAGCCTTGAAGCAGATACCTTATGGGCGGACGGGAAATATGAGTTGATAATTTTAGATGTATCGCTTCCCGACGGTTCCGGTTTTGATATATGCAGAAAAATACGCCAAACATCACAAGTACCCATTATGTTCCTTACTGCTGCTGATGAGGAAACAGACATCATAATGGGGCTTGATATTGGTGGCGACGACTATATTACAAAGCCCTTTAAGTTGGCTGTGTTTATGTCGAGGATAAACGCCTTGCTCCGCAGAAGTAATAATTTCAGTCAGGCAGATACAGAACTGAATTCTAATGATATAAAGGTACAACTGCTAAAAGGAGAAGTATATAAAAATGGGAAACAGCTTGACTTAACGGCAAATGAATATAAATTGCTGTGCCTGTTTATGGAAAATCCCGATATTGTACTTTCACCAGAACAGATTTTAAGCAGATTGTGGGATTGTAATGAAGACTATATAGATAACAATACCCTTACTGTATATATACGCAGGCTACGCAAAAAAATTGAAGATGAGCCAGGTAACCCAAAAAGGATAGTAACCGTCCGCCGTATGGGTTATAAATGGAATACTTCTAATTGAGGTGCATAATGAAAATACTGTCAGATAGAAAAATAAAGGCCCTATTTTATAGGATATTGATGTGTATACTGATATTTACCTTACCGTCTGCGTCTTTCATGAGCCTTAAATTGGAAAATGCAGCATTTTATATATTGATATGTTCTCTATGTATGGGAATTGGAATATTGATAGCCTGTTACAGATATTTCAAGGAACAGAATAAAATCATGGAAAACGCCGTGATACAAATTACAGAATATATTTCCGGCAATCGTACGGCGCGTATTGAGTGCGATGATGAGGGCGAGTTATACAGACTATTTCATGAAGTAAATTCTCTGGTTTCTATTTTGAACGCCCACGCTGAAAATGAAGGGAAAGCGAAACAGTTTTTGAAAAATACAATATCCGATATTTCACATCAACTAAAAACACCTCTTGCAGCCTTGAATATTTATAACGGGCTATTACAAGGGGAAGCAGAAGAACTACCTACGATTAAAGAATTTGCCACGTTATCAGAACATGAACTCGACCGGATTGAAACGCTGGTACAAAATCTGCTGAAAATTACAAAGTTGGACGCGGGTTCCATTGTGATTGAAAAGGCTCCTGAAAATGTGGCAGATATGATGAATGACATTGAATTACATTTTGCATACCGGGCTAAACAGGAACAAAAAGAAATGGTCTTATCTGGTGCCGAGAACATCTCGCTTCTTTGTGATCGCCATTGGATCATTGAGGCCATAGACAATATTGTAAAAAATGCTCTTGACCATACTCAAAGAGGGGATTTCATTCATATTGAATGGAAACAGTTTATGACTGTTGTTCAGATTATAGTGAAAGATAACGGGAGCGGCATCCACCCAGAGGATTTGCACCATATTTTTAAGAGGTTTTATCGTAGCCGCTTTTCAAAGGATATTCAGGGGATCGGACTTGGTTTGCCGCTTGCAAAAGCATTTATTGAAGCACACAACGGCACGATTGAGGTTGACAGTGAATTGGGAGTTGGTACTACTTTTGTTATAAATTTTTTGATTCCTACAAAATTGTAGTCTTACAGTCATCTTGCTGTAGGGTATAGATGATATACTTCCAATATGATTCAAATACAGAAAGAGGTGCTTATACTATGAATTTATTAGAAGTTAAATCAATTTANNACGGCAGTGGTGAAACAGCCGTTCACGCATTAAAAAACGCCAGCTTCTCCGTTCCGAAGGGCGAATTTGTGGCAATAGTCGGAGAATCAGGTTCCGGTAAGAGTACGCTTCTCAATATGCTAGGTGCGCTTGACACCCCAACCTCCGGCGAAGTGTTGATTGACGGCAATGATATTTTGGCCATGAAAGACAGTGCGCTTACGATTTTCCGCCGCAGAAATATCGGGTTTATTTTTCAGGCTTTCAATTTAATTCCGGAACTGACAGTGGAGCAGAATATGATTTTTCCTGTGTTGCTGGACTATCAGAAGCCCAATAAAAAGTATCTGGAAGAACTACTGACGGTACTAAATTTGAAGGAACGCCGTCATCACCTGCCCAGTCAATTATCAGGCGGCCAGCAACAGAGGGTAGCAATCGGACGCGCACTGATTACAAGACCATCTCTGATTCTTGCGGACGAGCCGACAGGTAATCTGGATTCCCAGAACAGCAGCGAAGTAATCGCTTTACTGAAAGAAACCTCAAAGAAGTATGAGCAGACGATTATTATGATTACGCATAACCGCAGTATAGCGCAGACCGCAGACCGTGTATTGCAGGTGTCAGACGGTGTCCTGACCGATTTTGGGAGGTGCCGTGAATGAAAAGCTATCTTAGCCTTATTCCGATTTCCGCAAAAGTACACAGACGGCAGAATCGTATGACGCTCCTATGTATCATTTTTGCTGTATTTTTAGTAACGGCTGTTTTCAGTATGGCAGATATGGGTGTTAGAAAAGAGAAAACAACTTTACTTAACAAACATGGTAACTGGAATATACAGCTTAAAAATATATCTGAAAGTGTTGCGGAGCAAATTAGCTCACGCACCGACATTGACGCCATGTCGTGGTATGATGTAATAAATTATAATCGAGAAGATGATTATTATATAGGTAATAGAAAAGCGGTTTTATACGGTGTTGATGAAACGTACATAACTGATATACAGAACTGCTTGGCAGAGGGTTCTTATCCGCAGAGCGATACAGAAATCATGCTTAGTCCAAATGCCAAAACTGCTCTCGGTATCAATATAGGCGATAGCGTTACAATAAATACCCCCTCTGGAAACATGAGTTATATGGTATCCGGCTTTGGCGAAGATGATACAGTGTTTAATTCGCGATATGATACAATCGGCACATATATGAACAGAACAGCGTTTTACAAAATTTGTGCCATGAATGATAGAGAGCTTGCCCCTGTATATTATGCTCAGTTTCATGAGAATACGGAAATAAGCAAACAGATTGCAGGTATAAAGGAACAATATGGATTGACAGACGAAAATATAGATGAAAACACAGCCACTTTAGGATTAGCGGATACAACTGTGCATACAGTATATTCTACCGCGGTAGTACTGTTTGTCATGATACTGATTGCAGGGGTACTGATGATTTCAAGCAGCATAAACAGTAGTGTCGCCCAAAGGACAAAATTTTTCGGAATGATGCGCTGTATTGGAATGAGCAGACAGCAGATTATCCGTTTCGTAAGGTTGGAAGCTCTTAACTGGTGCAAAACTGCGGTTCCGGTAGGTGTCATACTCGGAATTGTAATAACATGGGGATTATGCGCTGCACTACGGTTCCTTGTCGGCGGGGAGTTCTCTGATATGCCTCTTTGGGGAGTTAGCCCAATCGGCATTATCAGCGGAGTAATTGTGGGGGTTGTTACGGTACTGATTTCCGCTAGGTCTCCAGCGAAACGGGCCGCTAAAGTATCACCTGTGACAGCAGTATCGGGTAATTCAGAAAGCGCAAAAAATATGCACCATGCGATGAATACCCGTTTTTTAAAAATTGAAACTGTTCTTGGCATTCATCATGCAGTATCGGCAAAGAAAAACCTATTACTTATGACAGGCTCATTTGCACTCAGCATTATCCTTTTTTTGAGTTTTTCGTTTTTGATAGATTTGGTTGGTTACATTATGCCCCAGCCATCGAATGCTTTCGACATTAGCATTTCAAGCAATGACAGTTCAAATTCGATAGACAGTGAGCTGCTTGATAAGATTAGCAGCATGGAAGGTGTAAAACGTGTTTTCGGTCGTAGGAATTGTCTTGATATTCCGGCAGAAGTAAATAAAGATAATCAACTGTCGAATACGATTGATATTATTTCCTATGATGAATATGATTTAGACTGTCTTACAAAGGATAAGGAACTTAGAAAAGGTAGCAATATTTCAAAAGTATATGGGGACAGTAATTATGTACTTACAACATGGGACAAAGATAGTCCGTTAGAGATAGGTGATAAAATACGTGTAGGCAATGAGGAGCTTGAAATTGCAGGTATGCTGAAATTTGACCCTTTCAGCAGTGACGGCAGCATGAATGGAAAAATAACGCTTATTACTTCTAGAGAAACATTTACGCGCATAACGGGTGTAACCGATTATTCACTTATTATGATACAGACGACAAGAGATGCGACGGACGAGAATGCTGAAGCAATCCGTAATGTAGTAGGTGAAGAGTACACGTTTAGTGATCAGTGCGATCAGCGGAATACCAGCACATATATTGCATTCCTGTTCTTTGTATATGGATTTTTGGCAATTATTACTTTGGTTACTGTATTGAATATTGTGAACAGCATTTCTATGAGTGTGTCCGCAAAAATAAAACAATACGGAGCAATGCGTGCGGTTGGTATGGATGAACGTCAGATAACAAAAATGATAGCCGCCGAAGCGTTTACCTATGCTTTGTCCGGTTGTGCTGTCGGTTGTGCAGTTGGTCTGTTGGTTAATAAACTGTTATATGACAATATTATTACCACTCATTGGAACTACGCTACTTGGAGCTTACCTGTTATACCAATAATGATTATACTTCTGTTTGTTTTTGTTGCAGCTATCACTGCGGTTTATGCTCCGTCAAAACGGATTCGGAATATATCTGTAACGGAAACGATAAATGAATTGTAATATCATTATTTATGAAATTGGTGAAGAAGATTAAACCAAATTGAATACTCTAAAATCTGCTATACGACGGCAAAAGAAAAAAAGCCGTCGTACAGCAGACATATTTTCACACACTTATGAAGCGTCGGCTTTGATTTTCATAGCCACCGTTTCTTTGCATTTACACAAATCTATAACGACTTGTAGAGACACGGCCTGACCTACGGACAGTAAAAAGGATATGTTAACCAAGGGTTAAATTACCAGAAAAAAAGTATAGAAAAAAACATAGCTAATTCCTACAATATAAGTAGAACAACCTGCTATTTTTGCTATTTCATCATAAGAAATATTTCCATCCAAATTATTTTCTATATAATCTATAGATTGACTTAGTTTCTTTAACCACTCTATATCATCGCCCCCTAAATGAAGTTTAACATGATAAAAAATATATATCCTCTCTTTTATTGCACGATTTTGTAAGCTAATTTTTCATAAAAAATATTAAGAGATTTAGAAAACCTATCATATATTGTGTATAATTGAGGGGTAGAAGATTGGAATAGATACAAGAAGGATAGAGAAGCTAATATTTTATTTACTAAGATTGTTTAGACAAAGAAATTAGAAAGGGTGGATTAATTATGATAAGACCAGTTGTAAAGGATATAGTATTCTTAGGACAGAAATCAGAACCTGCGACTAAAGATGATGTAGCAGTTATTGATGATTTAGTAGATACGTTAAGAGTAAATTTAGAGTATTGTGTTGGCATGGCTGCTAATATGATAGGAGTCAAAAAACGTATATTGGTATTTAGTATAGGCGATATTATAGTTCCTATGGTGAATCCAGTTATATTAAAGAAAGAGGACAGTTATGAGGCAGAAGAAAGCTGTTTATCTTTAACTGGCTTTAGAAAAACAATGAGGTATAAAACAATTGAGGTAGAATATTTTGATAGAGACTTTAAGAAACATAAACAAACATTTATTGGATTTACTGCACAGATTATTCAGCATGAAGTGGACCATTTTGAAGGTATAATAATATAAGATATAAAATTGCTTATGATGAGATTATTAATTTAAAAAATGCATTAAATGCATCTAATGAATGGCTAGAAGGAAAAATGAAATTAACAGAGGCAAAGAAAATTATTAAGGAAGCTCAAATAGCTGCAAGAGAAGTAGAAGGGAATCCAGCTGCACAAGCTGCAGCTAGGGCAATTGGAGCAACAACGGCAACGATTAATACTATAACGAGTTCTTTAGGCCTTGCATTTTACGGTGCTGCAGCCATAGCATATTCATCTATTGGTGTTAATGAGAAGGGTGAAGTTTATGATGAAATTGCAGCAAGAGAGTGCAGGAATATGGAGGAGGCTTTACGTAAAGTTGCTATAATAGATGAGCCTAATCCAGCAAAAATAAATTGGAATTGTTAAATATAGAAATTTATTTAAGAATACGCAGCATTGAATCTGCGTATTTTTCAATGCATATAAATGTACATTCGCTAACAAAAGTCGTTAGCGAAAAAATTAAACTTATAAATTTAGAATTACACAAGGTGAACCGTATCACAAGTAAGGGATACTTTTAGCTTTAGGTATTGATATAGCTTGCCTAGGGCTATTTTTATAGAAAAATACCGTATCATAAGTAATAATATATTTATAAAATATATTATAATAAATCGCTGTATTTAAGATAAGAGTGGAGAGTAGATAGATTTGTGTATTTGAAGCATTAGAATAACAAGAAAAGTTATTGGTATATATAAATTTATTATATTCCTTTTCATTGTATTACTATAAGTTCGACAGAAATTAGTATGATAGCCCAAATTAACGTTCTTTTAAATAAGTATCTTATAAAACCTTGAGTTCTTATTGCAGCACGTTTTTGTAAGAAATCTGAGTTATCCATAATATTAACAGAGATAAGAATTTACCACTTAAAGAAACTACTTTTTATATACTATTTACCTTAAAGACTAAACAGGATTTTAAAATGACTCCAAAAGTACATTTTTAAGTTAGCAGTTACAATTAGCTAAATTATAAGATATAATAAACTTAAAATATTAACATAAGGGTATAGTATATATCTAGAGTTATGTTAATTATAAGAAAAATAATCTGGAGGCAAGATAATGGATAAAAAGGATTTTTCTAATTTAGAAGATCAAATTATGTCTACAGTTAGCAATGCACTTAAAGCAATAGATTTTTCTAATTTGAAAAGGGATATTAACGATAAAACTGAGGATACCTTAAATCAATTTAAATCAAAGTTTAATGGATATAGTGAAAAACATATGAGTTTAAATAAAAAAGCTAAAAATGATGTATCAACATATATTAGTAAAAGACCAGCTGGAAGTATATCAGGAATACTTTATATAATATTCGGCGTGAGTGGAAGTTTAATTTATGTTTTTTCAATGTTAATATTTCTAATATTTAAGATATTCTTTAGTGGTGTTATTATAAGTAGCCATATTATTTTTGGAGTTTTATTTTTATTCTTTGCAGCAAGTTTAGGTTTATTATTAAGAGGAATAAATTTAAGAAAAAGAGTAAAGCGTTTTAAGAAGTATGTAAGATTTATTGATGACAATAGTTATTTCTTAATTAAGGACTTAGCAAAATTTGCCAAAGAGAAAGAGAGTTTTGTTGTTAAAGACCTAAGTAAAATGATTGATTTAGGTATGTTTTTAGAAGGTCATATAGATGAAGAAAAAACTTATTTTATGCTAAATGATGAAGTCTATGGTGACTATTTAAATTTAAAAAAGCAACAAATGGCTAAAGAAAGCAATAATGAAAAATTAAATGAAGAAATATATAATTCGGAAAAAGAAGAAATAGAATCTACAATTAAAATAGGAAGAAATTATATTGAACAAATAAAAAATGTAAGAAATGAGCTTTATAAAGAAGAAATAGCTATAAAGTTAGATAAATTAGGAAACATTGCAAATCAAATCCTTTGTCATGTTGAAAAAAATCCTAAAAAGATACAAGAAGTTAATAAATTTATAAATCATTATCTTCCTATTACTATAAAATTAATTAATTCATATAAAGAGATAAATAATCAATTAGTTCAAGGCGACAATATAGAAAATGCTAAAAGTGAAATTGAAAAGAGTATTGATCTTATTAATAACGCTTTTGAAAATTTATCAGATGATTTATTTGAAGATGTTGTTTTAGATATTTCTACAGATATTTCTGTTCTTAAAACATTATTTAAACAAGAGGGATTAGCAGAAGACGATTTTAAAAAGTAAGGTTTAAATAAAAGGGAGGCATTAAAAATGAGTGATGAATTCAAAGAAGAGTTTATTGATATAAAACCAGAATTAACTTTTCAACCATTCCAAGATGAAGTTCTTGATGTAAAAGTAAAAGAAGAAAAAATAGAAGAAGAAATAATTGATGAAATCCAACTTACAGAAGAAGAAAAAAAAATGGTTGATCAATTTGTAGATAAAATAGAGATAAATAATTCAAATTCTATTTTACAATATGGGGTAGGTGCTCAAAAGAAAATTTCTGATTTTTCACAGTCAGCATTGAATAATGTAAAAACTAAAGATTTAGGTGAAATTGGGGAAATACTATCTGGTGTAGTTCATGAATTAAAGAACTTTGAAGAATCCGAAGAGAAAAAAGGAATTTTAGGTTTCTTTAAAAAAGGTAAGGATAAGATTTCCCAAATGAAAATAAAATATGAAAATGTAGATAACAATATTGGTAAAATGTGTAATGTTCTTGAATCGCATCAAATACAGCTTTTAAAAGATATTGCTATGCTAGATAAGATGTATGAAATAAATAAAGTATATTTTAAAGAGCTTTCTATGTATATCTTAGCTGGAAAAAAGAAACTTCAAAAACTAGAAAAGGAAGAACTTCCTAAATTGCAAGAGAAAGCAAGAAATAGTGGGAACCCTCAGGATGCTCAAGAATTAAATGATTTTGTGGCTCTTTGCAATCGCTTTGAAAAGAAAATTCATGATTTAGAATTAACTAAAATGATTTCTTTACAAATGGCTCCTCAAATTCGTTTAATTCAAAATAATGATTCATTAATGTCTGAAAAAATACAATCTACAATTATAAATACTATTCCACTTTGGAAAAATCAAATGGTTTTAGCACTTGGAGTTGCTCACGCTGCTAATGCTGCAAGAGTTCAAAGAGAAGTAACAGATATGACAAATGAACTTTTACGTAAAAATGCAGAAATATTAAAAACTTCAACTATAGAAACTGCAAAAGAGTCTGAAAGAGGAATTGTTGATATTGAAACACTTAGAGCTACGAATGAGTCATTAATTTCAACTCTTGATGAAATACTTAATATACAAACAGAAGGACGTCAAAAACGTAGGGAAGCTGAAGTAGAATTAAGAAATATTGAAAATCAATTAAAAAATAAGCTTTTAGATTTTAAATATTAGTATATATTTAAATTATATAAATATAAGTCAAGAAAATAGTTATTTAATATGAACATAGATTGGTGGATTTTAAAGGCTATGTATTGCTCTTAACAAGTGTAGGTGTATATATACCTCACTCGCTGCTGATACGGTGAACCTTATCATAAATAAGTGTAAAAATTAGTCTTAACCATTGATATTGCTTGGTTAGGACTATTTTTTATAAGTAAAAATACCATATCATAAGTAATATAATAAAATAAGCTTTATATGAGTTATTTGTAAAAAATGTTATAGTGGGTATGTTTAGAGGTAATAGCAATAAATCTTTCAGATATAAGATAAATAGTAATAGTAATAGTGAAGAAAGGAAGTGTGAAAGAAAAGCAATTTTACACTGAGTTTACGGATCAAATAAGCAAGCACATTCCATTGAAACTAGTAGGGAAAATTATGTATTATATAAAAGTTGTTTTCAATGCAGAAGCTTGGGGCAAATTAGTATATGGGTTTAAAGCTAATATGATATGTGGCGAACTAGAAATTACTTACGATAATTTTCAGGGTGGATATACTACTAAAGGAATTAAACTCAATAGGAAGAAACATACTCATTTAAAACAGTTATCGAGAATCGAGAATTTTAAAAAATTCAGAGAGAATATGGATAAGTGTATTCCATTATTTGGTCCATATCGTTGGAGTTTGCAATGTATATCAAATGATGGGGATCCTATGTTAGAAATACCGGACAGAAGTGGAGATTATATTACGCGACCAAATTTTGTGATTAATCTGGTAGAATATATTGCTAAAATCGGAATAGAACCCGAACTCATTGAAAGAATGAGCTTGCTCTGATGGTTATTTCGCATTTGCGCTATGATAAATTTATGAATGAAAGGAGAGTACATTATAAGTGGGGAAATTTTACAACTATTGTTTGGAGGGAAATTAAAAGATAGCCCTCTGTATTTAAGGAGGATTATATGCTATTAAAAACAATTGATGAATGTGAGTTTGAGTTAAAAGAAGATCATGATTTTTCATGGTTAAGTAATTATGGAAAAGTATTTACGGTCTTTTCAGATCAAGATTCTGGAAATATTGCTTTTGGAACAGATGATGGAAGAAATAAGTATTTTATAAAATACGCTGGTTGTCTTACAAAAGAGTATACAGGTAAAGTTGAAGATGCAATTATGCGGATGAAAGCTTCTGTACAAATCTATGAGGATATTAAACATCCTAATTTAATTCAGCTACTTTGGTACGGAAAAATTGGACAAGGATATGCATGTATTTATAAATGGGCTAATGGAGAATGCTTACATGCTCATTGGAATTTTGAAAAGTATCCTAAATATACCCATCCACAATCACCTAATGTTAAGTTCAATAATCTAGAGCTTAAGCACAAGTTGAACTGCCTAGATGTTATATTTAATTTCCATGAGGAAGTTGCTAAACAAAATTATGTTGCTATAGATTTTTATGATGGTAGTATAATGTATGATTTTGATGTCAATACAACAACAATTTGTGATATTGATTTTTATTCAAAATCACCATTCAAAAATGAAATGGGACGTATGTGGGGTTCATCAAGATTTATGTCACCAGAGGAATTTGAATCAGGAGCAACTATTGATGAGATTACTAATGTATTTACAATGGGAGCAGCCTCTTTTGAATTATTAGGCAATAATTATAATAGAAGTATTGAAGAATGGAAAGCATCAGAAAAGCTGTTTCAGGTTGCCCAAAAAGCTATAAGTAATGATAGAAATCAACGTTATCAATCAATTAGCGATTTTTATAATGCATGGAAAATGGCTTTAGAAATTAAATAGCAAGTAATATCTTTTAATAAAGGCTATGTTTAATAGCAGTGTTGATAATATGGCAATTTTTAAGGGAAGTCAAAAATGGCTTCCATTAATTCATATTTAAAGAAAGATACGACAGAACTGAATCTAAAATTATGTTACATCAGCCCTACAAATTGGAATTTATAAATCTATCCAATATCGTTCAACAACACAATTCTCATCTTTAATTAATACTTCATTTTCTTTTTTTCCACCTTGGGATAATATGGTTTTCTGAGAAGCCAAATTATCATTATCACAAGTTAGTAAAATTCTACTTAGTTGTAATATGTCCTTACAATAAATTAATGCTTGTCTTAATTCTTCTTTTGCATATCCTTTGTTTCTTTCAGACTTTCTTACAGAATATCCTATATGTCCACCATATTGTAAAAGATAATCATTTAAAAAATGCCTTATTTGTATCATTCCTACAATGCAATTATCACTTTTCCTAATTGCTAATAATTGTGTTGATGTAACTTTTCTTCCATCTACTTCTTCTGTTTCATTCAATAATGACTTTTCAATATATTCTTGTGGTGAACTCGAATTTCTTAAGAAACCTGTTCCATCCATTGATTCATTATTTTTAATAAACTCATTCTTATATGAGAATATGTCATCACCATATTCTATTGCTACTTTCTTTAATACTAAGTCTTCCATAAAAATCACCTCTATAAATTACCATTTGTTGAGTTGTTTTACATCTTTTATAGCCACATTAATCTACTATTGTGTCTGTATTTAATTATACAACATAGTAATGTGATTATTCAAATATTTAACAAAATTAAATATAAATTGATTCCCTAATTTTAAAATCTTTTAACTTTGTATCAGAATGAGATGTATGTCACTGGACTAATAAATGTTTGGTTTTTACAGTATCCTTATCTGTATTAAAAAACTATAACCATTTAAATCAGTACATGTAGTTAACAAGATATTTTGTGGCTACACTATGAAAACTATACATCCATTCTTTTAGTTTGCTATGAAAAGCATTTATGTGCTGTATATGGTAAATGCCTTCCTTATGCTTTCCACGTTTATAAGGCTCTCGTGGCATTATAGACGTAGTGCTTTTCTTATGATTTCCTTTAAAGGATTCCCTGAAAAACGCCTCTTCAACTTCTATAACTCCACCAACATTACCAATACCCTTATACACTCTGATAGCGTCTAAAAACTTATGCCTCCAATAAAAAGATGTAGGCACACTAATCCCAACTATCTCTGCACATTTTCTTATGGAATAACCATTTATCATACATTTAGAATATAATATCCACTTTTAAATATCTTTCTTACTGTTGTAACGGGGTGAACGTGTAAAATCAGTAAAGGTCTTTCGGCAGGACTTACAGATATATCTTTGTTTTCTTAAAATAGCTATGATGCAAAAAGGTTATGAGTTTGAAAGAACTCTAATTACTCATGAAAATTTCAACTTAGACCTTTTGGAAACTGCAGCATACAATATAAAATTAGTTGTTAAATAACAATTTAATACTCATCAAAGTATAACCTTCTATATTAATATTTGGGTATACTTAAGACTAATTTCCAAATAGCAATATAATCTATGGTTGCATAATTGCAACTTGAGCAGAGTTGTTATCTAAGGTGATAATTTCTAACGAAGAGGTTGGGAACTGGTTTGTAGATATGAAATCAGGTAACATAAAAATTATTGTCTTTAGAAATAAAATTTTAAGATATGAAATAGGAAATGAAAAAGAAAAACAAATTGTATGTGAAGAGTGCATAAAGCTTGGAATACCTGACAGCCAGATGAATTGGGAAGAATAATAATCTTTTCCTAGTACCTATTCTGCCCGTTGAAACCTTCTTCAATGATGGTTATAAGCTAAATCAATATATAGACTTAATTATGATATAATTAGGTCATTACTAATAAAGAAAAGTAGGGTGAGCAATAAATGTATAAAATTCTTATAGTAGAAGATGATTTGATAATTGCTAAAACAGTGAAGAATCACATAAGGTCTTGGGGATTTGAGGCAGAATGTGTGACTGATTTTAAGGATGTACTTGCTGCCTTTGTTTCCTATAGTCCGCAGCTTGTTCTTTTAGATATTACCTTGCCATTTTTTAATGGCTATCATTGGTGCAGCGAGATTAGAAGGGTTTCTAAGGTTCCTATTATTTTTATTTCATCGGCCTCAGATAGTATGAACATAGTTATGGCTATGAATATGGGTGGAGATGATTTTATTGCAAAGCCTTTTGACCTTAACGTGCTGACTGCAAAGGTACAGGCTTTACTACGCCGAACCTATGATTTTACAGGACAGACTAACTTGCTTGAGCATAAAGGTTCAATACTTAATATAAGTGATGCTACTTTAAATTATCACGACAGAAAAATTGAACTTTCAAAGAATGAAAACAAGATACTGCAGATTCTTCTCGAAAATAAAGGCAAGGCTGTGTCCAGGGATACCATTATGACAAGGCTTTGGGAAACTGACAGCTATATCGATGACAATACCTTAACCGTTAATATAACAAGACTTCGCAAAAAGCTGCAGGAGGTAGGACTGTCTGATTTTATTACGACCAAAAAAGGTATAGGGTATATGGTGGAATGATATGAAGGAAACAGAGGTTTTTAAGTTTGTGATTTCATATTTTAAAATGCGTGTTAAAGGAATTATTTTATTAGGTTTGTTTTGTATCACCTTTGCACTTGTATTTTCTTTATATAATCTCCTCGTAGAACCGATAGTTTATGCTAGTGTGCTCTGTGTATGCATAGGTATTATCTTCCTTATAATAGATTTTATAAGGTCATATAATAGACATAAATTGCTTCAAGACTTAAAAAGTAGCATTACCTTAAGCTTTGATAAACTCCCTGAGCCTAAAGATATAATTGAAAAGGACTATAAGGATCTGCTTACTATCCTCTATAGCAATAATATTCAGATCGCCCATAGTGCAGATATGAGCCGAAGTAATTTAATAGACTACTATACTTTATGGGCGCATCAAATTAAAGTACCTATTTCAGCAATGAGTCTAATTCTTCAGTGGTCGGAAAGTGAGCTAAACTCAGAGCTTTCCATGGAGCTTTTTAAGATTGAGCAGTATGTAGAGTTTGTGCTGCAGTATCTAAGGCTTGAGAGCATGTCTTCTGACCTTGTGTTAAAAAAATATAGTCTTGATGGTATAGTAAAACAGGCAGTACGAAAATATGCAAGAATGTTTGTAAGAAAGAAAATTAAGTTAGATTTTGAAGAATTAAGCTGTGAGGTTTTAACGGATGAAAAGTGGTTGGTATTTGTCATTGAGCAGATTCTATCAAACGCGTTGAAGTATACTAAAGATGGAGCTATTTCAATATACATGGATAATTTCAGTGAAAAGACTCTTGTTATAGAAGATACGGGTATTGGAATAAGGGAAGAAGACCTAAATCGTATATGTGAAAGAGGTTTTACAGGCTATAATGGTCGATGGGATAAAAAGTCTACAGGCCTTGGATTATATTTATGCAAGCAGATTTTAAGCAAGCTCTCTCACAGCATAGCTATAGAATCGAGGCTTGATGAAGGGACAAAAGTGATGATTAATCTGGCAACAATTGAAGTAGAAATAGAATAAGATTTTGCTGCAGCCTTACAACTGTGTAAGGTTAAAGGAAGAAATGTAAGCCAAAGTTAAGGCAGACATTTCTTCCTTTTGTTATACTGAACATGATAGAAATACTCAGTGTTTGAAAGGAGAAAATTATGTCAATATTAGAAGTAAAAAAACTTAAAAAAACATATATCAGCCGTTTTGGTACAAACCATGTTCAGGCTTTATCCGATGTATCCTTTTCAGTTGAGAAGGGTGAGTACTTGGCTATTATGGGGGAGTCTGGATCAGGTAAGACTACCCTTTTAAATATTATTGCAGCTCTAGATAAGCCCTCAAGTGGCGAGGTAGTGCTGAGCGGTATAAGCAGTATGAATCTTAAGGAAAAGGAAATTTCTAAGTTTCGTCGTGATAATTTAGGCTTTGTGTTTCAAGATTTTAATCTTCTTGATACCTTTTCTTTGCAGGATAATATATTTTTACCCCTTGTTTTATCTGGTAAGTCCTTTAATGAAATGAATAATCGTTTAAAACCTATTTCAAAGAAGCTTGGAATAGATGATATTTTACAAAAATATCCTTATGAGGTTTCTGGAGGTCAAAAGCAGAGAGCTGCTGTTGCCAGGGCATTAATTACTCATCCGCAGCTTATTCTTGCAGACGAACCTACTGGAGCATTGGATTCTCATTCAAGTGATGAGCTTCTTCACCTGTTTAATGATATTAATAAAGAAGGAGAAACCATAATAATGGTTACTCACAGCACTAAAGCAGCCAGCCATGCAAGCCGTGTGCTTTTTATAAAGGATGGAGAGGTGTTTCATCAGCTATATAGAGCCTCCATGTCCCAAGAAGAAATGTATCAAAAAATTTCCGATACACTTACTATAATTGCTACAGGCGGTGTAAAAAATGAGTAAGATGTTCTATCAAAAGCTGGCTGTAAATAACATTAAAAAGAATGGAAAGACATATTTTCCATATATACTAACTTGTATAAGCACTATTGCCATGTTTTATATCATGCACTTTATATCAGTAAATGATGGACTAAATAGTATGTCTGGTGGAAGGGAACTTAAAATAATACTCAATTTAGGCACTTATGTTATTGGTTTTTTCTCAGTGGTTTTTCTTTTTTATACTAACAGCTTTCTTATAAAGAGGCGTAAAAAAGAGCTGGGTTTATATAATATTTTGGGTATGGAGAAAAAGCATATTGCTAAGTTGTTGCTTTGGGAAACCCTTTTCGTGGCAATTATAAGCATGATATTGGGACTGATATCTGGAATTGCAGTAAGTAAGCTTATGTTTTTAGTACTTCTTAAGATTTTACAATTTAAGGTGCCGATGGGGTTTATTATATCAACTAACTCCATAGTTAAAACAGTTATTCTCTTTGGCTTTATTTTTATATTAACACTTATAAATAATATGAGACAAATTCATCTTGCAAAACCTGTTGAGCTTCTTAAGGGCGGTCAGGTTGGTGAAAAGGAGCCAAAAACAAAGTGGATTCTTACTTTAATTGGAATTCTCAGCCTTGGAGCAGGCTACTATATTGCCTTAACTACAGAATCGCCTCTAGCTGCGCTTAATATGTTCTTTCTGGCAGCAATTCTCGTTATGATAGGAACTTGGTCTTTATTTACTGCAGGAAGTATTGCTCTTTTAAAAATGCTTAGAAAAAATAAGAAGTTTTATTATAAGACCAATCATTTTATAAATGTGTCTGGCATGATTTATCGAATGAAACAGAATGCAGTAGGACTTGCTAACATTTGTATTCTTTCAACTACTGTTCTAGTGATGTTATCTACAACAGTGTCACTGTATATTGGTATGGAGGATGTGCTTAGAACAAGATTTCCAAGAGATATTTCAATAAGCGCAAGAAATGTATCAAAAGAAAAGACAGAAGTGCTTAATAATATGATAAAAGAACAGGGGGATAAGGACGATATACTCATGAAAAATATAGTTAAATATCGCTCTTTGTCTCTACCTATGATACAAGATAAGAATTATTTCACAGATAATGGCGATTATTTGGATGCAAACAATTTAGGCTTCCTAGAGTTCATACCATTAAGTGAATATAATGACTTGGAAAATAAGTCTATTACTTTAAAGGAAAATGAAGTGCTGCTCTTTACTTACAGAGGAGAAATAGCTGAAGACAGCATTAATATTTTAGGCAATGAGTTTAAAATAAAAGAACGTATAAATAGCATGACAGTGGATGGAATAGCATCCGCAGTAGTTGCTAACGGCTACTTTATTATCGTACCCGATGAAAAGACAATTGAAAAAATATATGCTTCTAGCACTCAGGCTGATGGCAAAATGGAGGATTTATCTTATTACTTTGCCTTTGATACCGATGATAATGCGGAAAAGGAAATTGCTTTAACTAATGAAATTAATAGCAAAATAAAGCAATTATCTATTGATGCACGTTGTGAAGGCTTGGAAGAATCCAGAGAATCCTTCTTTTCTCTATACGGAGGACTTTTCTTCTTGGGGATATTCCTTGGAGCACTCTTTATTATGGCTACTGTGCTTATTATATACTACAAGCAGATTTCAGAAGGCTATGATGATAAGGAGCGTTTTGAAATTATGCAGAAGGTTGGCATGAGCAAAGAAGAAATTAAAAAATCAATTGGCAACCAAGTGCTTATGGTGTTCTTCCTGCCACTTGTAACAGCAATTATTCATATTGCATTTGCCTTTAAGGTTATCGTGAAGCTTCTTGCAGTATTAAATCTCACTAATGTTACATTGTTTGTAATCTGCACAGCAGGAACAATTTTTGTCTTTGCCATTTTCTATGCTATTGTTTATTTCCTAACTTCACGAGTTTATTATAAAATTGTCAGCTGATTTATTTTTTAGCTTAATAAAAAGGGACTGTCTTGAAACATGCTGGATCAGAGGTTTTGAGACAATCCCTTATGTTTTTTAAACTTCAATTGCAGATAATTTTCAATACAACGTATTTAAGTATTGGAGGAGAATCAAATCTAGAGGGAGGAGGTTCTCCTTCTTATTTTGCTTTAAGAAGAAAATTAATGATATATAATTCTTTTGTAAAGTGTTGACCCTAGCACCACGTCATAGTGTAATATAAAAATATAGCTTGAATATATTAACAAAAACTCATAGCCGGCTGAGTATTAGATAATATTTATAGCTGTAAAATCAAACTTTGAGGTGTAGCAATGAGAACAGTAAAACAAGTTTCGGATTTGACAGGAGTAAGTGTGCGTGCANNCCAAGTGAAATTACAGAGGCAGGATATAGACTTTATGATGATGAAGCCCTAAAAACTCTGCAGCAAATTTTATTTTTCAAAGAGCTTGATATACCTTTGAAAGATGTTAAAGAGATAATGTCGAGTCCATACTTTGATAAAATGCAAGCATTAAAAAATCAAAAAAAGCTGCTTATGTTAAAACTCAAGAGATTGAATGGTTTAATAGAGCTTATAAATAAAACATTAAAAGGAGAGAGCACAATGAATTTTAAAGAATTTGATATGAGTGAATATTTTAATGTATTGGAAGAATTTAAAACAGATCACAAGGATAAAGTAATTAAGATGTATGGTAGCGTAGATAAATATAATGAACTTATTGAAAAATGTAAATCTAAGGAAGATGAAATTGCTAAAATGGCCATAGAGCAATATGGGAGTATTGAGAAATATGCTAAAGCTGTAAAGAAAAATCTTAATAGTGACATGTTAATTTTAGCAGAACAATATGATGAGTTTAAAAAAGATTGTTTGGAAGATAAGCATCCTAAATTAAAAGAACTATTTAAAAAGCTTGCATCTGACTTAAATAAAGATCCTTCTTCAAAGGAAGTCCAACAAACTGCTGAAGAAATAACAAATACAGCTAAAAAAGATTATGAAATTTTCAAAATGGATAATGGCGATGATCATTGGTACTATATAGTACGACTTTATTTAGTATTTCCTAATTGGATAGAAGAAGTTGATAAGAAATATGGAAATGGTGCATCTAAATTTATAGGAGAAGCTCTAAAAAATTATTTGGGAGATAAGCAGCCTAAATTAGAGGAACTATATAAAAAGCTTGCATCTGATTTAAGTAAAGATCCTTATTCAAAAGAGGTTCAACAAATTGTTGAAGAAATATCAGATGCAAATAAAAAAATGCAAGAATTTTACAAAGTGGATGAGGGAGAGAATCATTTGGGCTATACAGCAGAGCTTTATTTATCAAACTCCACATGGATAAAAGCCATTGATAAGCAATATGGCAGTGGTGCATCTAAATTTATTGGAGAAGCTTTAAAGTTTTATTCTGAAAATAGTAAGTCGTGAATTGAAAACTATGAAGGATTTGACATACAGAAAGAAAGTTACAAGTATTAACGTAGATACTCAAAAAATGAACTGCAATTAAATAATTAGAAGTTAAAAATCGCGTAATTCAAGAAAGTGAATTATGCGATTTTCGTAATACTACTAACGGATGTACTAAAAGTGTTATCATTTGCAACTGATACGGAGAACCGTATCACAAATAAGTGAGTAAAGAGTTGATATGTAAAATTAAAATGTGTTAAGTAATTAAATTTACCATATAAAAATGATATTACAGACAGTAATAAGTAGTGAAATTACTATATTCTACTTATATTCTACACACTCTACCTTTGGTGGGTTTGAATATAGTAGCTTTTGAATTATCATATTATTAAAGGGAGGTGTTATTATGGATACACAAAAAATTGGACGATTTATAGCAGAAGCTAGAAAAAATAAAAAAATGACTCAAGCAGAGTTTGGAGAATATCTAAATGTAACTGATAAATCAGTTTCAAAGTGGGAGTGTGGTAAGTGTATGCCTGATAGTTCATTATTTGAAGGAATAAGTAAAGTGTTGGAGGTTTCAGTTAATGAATTACTAAAGGGTGAATATATTGAACAGGAAAATGAAGAGGTGGAAAATAATAAAAATACAATTTTATTACTTAATGAAATTCAAAAACTAAAAAGAAATGAATCATTAGTTGGGGGATTATGTGCATTATTGATATCATTTATTACAGTAATTTATTCTGCAATATATAAACCAGGTATAAAAGCTTATGAACAATTTTTTGCGGGATTTATTAAAGCTATCAGTGCAGGTTGTCTTGTTATAGGAATACTTCTTATATTTAATGCCTGGGTAAAGTACTCAATAAGAAATTCAAATAAAGATAAGAGATAATCTTGTTAAAAATAATATAGAAGAAGTTAAAAGTTTGAGAAAAGAAAGTTTTGATAGATAGGCTTTTAAATAAGTCTATCTTATTTTTTGTTGTAAAACAAACCTTTATTTTACAATAACTCATTTATTTGGTACTATATTAGTGTATAAGGTGTAAAAAATACTAATTTTACACATATTGTGTTTTTGAGGTGGAAAAGCTTATGGAGAATTTAGAGAGTATAATATCAATTAAAGATCTTAAAATGAACTTTGGGGATAAACATGTCCTAAATGGAATAAATTTAGAGATACAGAGAGGACAAATAATAGGATATATAGGAACTAATGGTGCTGGTAAAAGTACAACTATAAAAATAATGCTTGGTATAATAGAAGGCTATACAGGACAGGTAAAAATATTAGGACAAGATATAAGCAATGGAAGTGTAGAGTACAAGAAGAAAATTGGATATGTTCCAGAGCTTGCTGATATATATGAAAATTTAACTGCATTTGAATATATAAGCTTTTTAGGTGGAGTATATGGCATAGATCAAAATACCCTTATCGAAAAAGCAATAAAGCTTATGAAGTTATTTACAATTGAAGGAGCTATGAACTCAAGAATATCTTCATATTCAAAAGGAATGAAGCAAAAGCTACTAATAATATGTAGTTTAATTCATAATCCAGATATATTATTTTTTGATGAGCCTTTAAGTGGACTAGATGCTAATAGTGTAATGATATTTAAAGAAGTTATGAGTAGTCTTGCAAAGGAAGGAAAAACTATATTTTATTCTTCACACATAATGAATGTTGTAGAGAAGGTAAGTGATAGAATTGTACTTATTGATAAGGGAACAATAGCTGCAGATGGAAGTTTTGAGGAGCTTAAAAATAGTGAAAAGGAAAGCTCTTTAGAAGAAATATTCAATCAATTAACAGGATTTAATGAGCACGGACAGATTGCTAAAGAGTTTGTTTCTTTAATTCAAGAGGTATAGATATGAATGAATTTGCGATGTTAAGGCTATTGGATAAATTTAAAGGTCTGTATAAAAAAGCAGGTGTTAATTATGATATTATGCGAATGATTTTGCAAATAAAATTAACTATGGATGGACGCAGAGTAAGTACTGTTTTCACAAATAATAAATCTTCCGAAAATAAAGATAAGAATAATTATACGCACCTACTTCTTTTTAACGGATTTTTAAGCATTTTTATTGGAATGTTAATGTTAGTTGATATGCCAGCCTTAAAAAATATAAATATTGTTATAGGTGTAAATCTATTTATGATGGTATCACTTATGATATCAGATTTTTCAGCTGTTTTATTAGATGTAAAGGAAAAAAACATACTATTACCAAAGCCTGTAGATAGTAAAACCTTTAATGCTGCCAAGCTTACTCATATATGTATGTATCTACTTGGTATATCTTTGTCGCTTAATTTAATACCTCTAGTTTTTGGAACAATAAAATATGGAGTGATATTTTTACCAATATTTTTTATGGAAAATATACTAATAGCTTTATTAGTTGTAGTAATAACAGCATTTTTATATACTTTAGTTTTAAAGTTCTTTGATGGAGAAAAGCTAAAGGATATTATAAATTACTTTCAAATATTATTAGCATTTTTATTTGCTTTTGGGTATCAGTTATTTAATAGATTTTTTACTACTATAGATATTACGGCTATTTATGTACCTAAGCTTTGGCATAGTTTAGTTCCATCTATGTGGTTTGCAGCTCCTTTTGGAATATTAATAGATGAAAATAAAAATCCTTTTTTAATATTTTTATCTGTAATGGCAATATTAGCTCCAGTAATACTAATTATCCTTTATGTTAAGAAGGTAGTACCATATTTTGAAAAGAACCTTCAAAAACTAAATGATAATGGGGGAGCTATAAGAGGTGGAGATAAAATAAGAAAAGATTTTATAGCAGGAATAATTTGCAAAGATAAAGTTGAAAAAAGCATGTTTACATTTACTAAAAATATGATATCTACAGAAAGAAACTTTAAGCTTAAGGTATATCCTTCTCTTTCAATGGCTGTATTTATGCCAGTTTTATTTATTTTTACAGATAGAGATAAATCCTTTATTGAAACTATTCAAACAAGCTATGGTGGAAAAGTACATTTATTAATGTATTTAACTGTATTAATGCTATGCTTCTGCACTGCTTATATAAATAATAGCGATAATTACAAAGGTGCATTTATATATAAGGTATTACCAATAAAAGATCCAGGAGTAATATTAAAAGGAGCAATAAAAGGAACCTTATTTAAATTAGTTATACCAGTTTATTTATTTACGGCTATAGTGTTTTTAATATTAAAGGGACCATCAATAATCTTAGACTTAATTGTAATGTTTTTAGTTCTTTTAATATCATCATTAGTTTATTTTAAACTGTCAAATAAGATGATGCCTTTTAGTGTGAAATTTGCTACAACTGATACTGGTAAACTTATAGGCCCAGGGGCGATTACATTAGTGCTTATTGGGATATTTGCTGCAATACACATAATAATTAGAAATAATATTACCTATGTAGGAGCATTTATAGCAATCCTTTTTGTAATTAATATAATTATTTGGAAAATCAGCTTTAAAATAAGCTGGGAAGATATAGGAATATAATATAGTGGAAATTTTTCATCCAACAGAAAGTGGCTGGAAAATAAGTTATGTCAAAGGCCGTTTTGCTAAGGAGAATAGCCTCTCAAGAGACTGGATGTAAAACTTTAATTTACAAGTAAAGAAAATAGCAAACTTTATTTTTGAGTTTGCTATTTTCTTTATTAATTTATATAAGGCATCTTCAAAAAATAAATAAGTCAGAATGCTCGTCTATTTTGTGTTATTTGATGACTACCCGCTCTAATACTTCCCATCTTTGACTTGTTATTTATTTTCAAATGCATAACTTAAATCAAATCATCTAAACCATTAACTGTAGTTTGTTCGTTCTCATTAATAGGAATAACTATGCATTTTTGGCCATCAATTATTTGAGATTTTATTTGAGGTATTTTTTCAGGTTTTACTTGAAGTATAACGTCATAGTTAGGAGTAACCTTATTGTCTTCTGAATTTGCATCTTGAACTTCTTCTAAATTAGTTTCTAAAATTTCTTCTAAATCAGCTTCAGGAGCTTCTTCTAAGTTAGTTTCTGTAGTTTCCTCTAGAACCACATTATCATCATTAACTTCTGTAGACAGGTGAGTTTCATTATCTACAGCAGTCTCTTGTTTAACTTGCTCAAGTCTAGTTTGAAGTATTTCTACTTGTTTCTGAAGGTGTTCTTCCTTTTTTCTTTGGGCATTTGCCTTAAGTGCCTTTGCGTCAATTAAATTTTCTGCTAAAGGAAGATCATCACTAAAGTTTTCTACATAGGATTCTTCAATCTTAGTAGTAATTTCTTCGGGAACTCCACTTTCTATTAAAAGGTTTTGTATATCCTTCTTTGTTAAGCTTATAGGTTCACAATCTGTATCATCATGTATAGCATTGTATTCATCTATCATAGCATTTAGGTTTTCTTGTACTTCCATAAAAATTTTATCAGCCTTCTTTTCTTCAGTACTAAAAGAATCTTTAATGATTGACTCAAATGTTTCTTTTTGTATAGTAGCAGTTTGTTTTGAATAACAACCTAAAGCATTTTCCATTAGTTCAGGATGGGTATCCTTTGCATTTTTTGTGTAATACATAATAGAGTTAACATCTGAACTACGATCAATAAAAGCAGGAAATACAAAGCCATTAGTTGGAGCATCAACTACCCAATCTCTAATACGTGCTTTTATTTTGTTTTCTTCTTCAAAATATCTAAGACCAGGCTCAGAAAGTGAAACAGGACATATTGCACATAACACATATTCATATACTTCTTCAGATTCATCTAACTTTGCATTATCAGTTGTTTTAGTAATAACATCATAAGCGTCATGAAAAATAAGTATTATAAAATTACCAGTATAATCATAATTATCTATAATCGATTCATAAAAATCATCAAGGAGAGCATCATCCTTTAATTGACTTTTTTTAAGCTGCATAAGAGAAATTTGTCTTTCATTTATATAATCCTCATTAATTGGAAAGTTAAGTTCTAAAATATTATTCCCAATAGTTCCAGACAGTACTTTTTTAGCAATTTCTAAGTACTTAAAGTATTCATCCTCATCTAAATTTAGAAAGGTTTCTCTAAATTTTAAAATAATATGTTTTTCTCCATTAACATAGCAACCACATATTTTAGTGAAGGTGCAATGATCTTTCTTTAAACGTCTTTTTAACTCAAGTATATCTTTTTTTCTCATATATAAACCCCTCAATCTGGTATTTTCTATTTGTAGGTAAACCAAATCAAAGATTTGGATACTAACTTAAGTATAGTATTTTTTTTATATTAATTAAAGATTTTATTAGGTGAACTTAAATCAGATGATATGGAAACAATAAGCATTAAATCTCCTTTCAATAAACATCAGTATAATCGCATTAAAAAAGGTTCATCAACAAATGGATATTGTCTTGGGCTTGAACTTTCAAAGTCCGCCGTAGCCGTTTATGCCAAGGTAAGGAGTTAGAAAAAGTGAAGGAGTAATTAAAATTGACTGGCTCACTTAACCTAATTGTTCTGATACTAATTCTGCAAGAGTTTTAATTGCATATTCTATTTCCTTAAGAGAGGCATAAGAATATGAAATTCTTATATGATGATTGGAGTGAAATTCATACAAATATCCGGGAAAAACAAGTATTTTTTTACTTAAGGCTTTTACGAAAAACTCATGCATGGAGATACCTTCATTCAGCTTAAGCCAAATGAAATACCCTCCAGCTGGAATATTCCAGGTGGCCATGCCAGTAAAATACTTTTTTAATGCTCCAATAGTAACATCTCTTCGAATCCTTACGTTTTTTCTCATTATATCGTTATGCTGATAATACAGACCGCTTGAAAAAAGTTCTGCAGTTACATTTTGAGAAAGCGAGCTAGATCCATAATCCGTTTGCATTTTTATATCCGCTAGTCTTTCAATAACTTTTTCTGGTCCTACAACCCATCCAATCCTAAGACCAGGGCATAGATTCTTTGATATGCCTCCCGTATATAATACAAGCCCGTTTTTATCAAATGCCTTTAGTGGTGGTGGCGGCTGTTCATCAAACCAAAGCTCTCTGTATACGTCATCTTCGATAATAGGCAATCGTTCTATATCACAGGCATTTATAAGCATTTTTCTTCTCTCAAGTGACATTACATTACCTGTAGGATTTTGAAAGGTAGGTATTGAAAACAGCATAGATCCTTTTCTTCGTTGATGACGGTTAATCAATTCTTTTACATCAATGCCTTCTTCATCAAGTTGTATTCCAGAGAGTTGTAATCCAAAGGATTGAAAAGTTCTCAGAGAATAGAGGTATGATGGCTTTTCTAAATAAACTACTGAGTTTGTGTTTAAAAGTCCAAGGGAAATAAGCTGAAGTGCCTGCAATACTCCAGAAGTAATCAGAACTGAGCCAGGCTCAGCCTCAATGCCCAATGTTTTAAGATATGCACATATCTCTCTTCTTAAATAAAGTGCTCCTTTTGGTTCTTCGTAACCTAAGGGTCTCATAGATTTAGATAGTTTTTCCAATGTTTTCTGAATCATTTCATTAGGAATTAACTCAGGAGACGGTTCACAAGACCCCATTTTGATAATATCTGGTTGGAATTCAGCCACATTAATCTGTTGTATTATTCTTTGATTGGCTTGATGTACTCCTGAGGAGATATACGGATTCCAGTTGTGGGAATGATGAGTAGACATTAATGTCCATGTATTGTTTATTACCCTCGTACCTCCTCCTGCATTTCCATTTAAAAGACCCTCAGCAGTTAGTTCTTCTATTGCAGCTACAACGGTACTTCTATTAACGCCAAAGATTTTAGAAAGTGTCCTTTGACTGGGTAATTTAAAATCTACCGGCCATTCTCCACTGGCTATTTTATCCTTCATGTATCTAGCGATTTGTATATGCAACTGAGTGGAATCATTTCTGTCAGGTTTCCAATTTATATTAAACATAATTATACCTCCAAATGATATTATTATTAATGTATCATTTGGTTGGTTAAAAAACAACCAAGAATGGTTGGAGACTTTTCATTGCTTTCAAAATATAATTATATTTATAAATTTATAATTTTAGAAGGAAGTGATAAGTGTTGATTCCAATAAGAGTTCTCGGTGACGATGATATTAGAAGGATTCTCGATATTAAGAATACAGTAGCATGCGTGGAACAAGCCTATGTATCGAAAGCTGATAATCGGGGGAGAATATTTTCCATGATATCAGAGGAAATTTTTCAGGGCAGAGCAGAAATAGATATTAAATCTAGTATGCTTAATGAGGAAGATGTTTTTGGTTTAAAGTTAGTTTCATGGTTTGGTGATAACGCAAAGCTCGGACTTCCAACTGTAACTGGGCTTACCATGCTATTTGATTTAAATAATGGATTTCCTAAAGCTATTATTAATGCAGGCTATTTGACAGGAATACGTACCGGAGCTGCAGGTGCAGTAGGTGTTAAGTATCTAGCAAAAAATGATTCAAGAACACTGATGGTTGTAGGAACAGGAGTTCAAGCAATCTTTCAAATAGCTGCCACTCTGTCTGAAGTTCAGACAATCAATAAGGTATATATATATGATCCTTTAAAATATGAAAGTGCCATAAGGTTTAAGAATTCTATAAAAGTGGAACTTAGTAAAATTTTGAATGATGTAAATGATCCTTATAATATCAGCTGGAAGCAGAGAATTGAATCAGTTGAATTTACTGCCGTTGAAAGTCCAGCTAAACCTTTAGAAGAAACTGATGCAGTAATTACTGTTACCCCTTCTCGGAAGCCGTTAATTTTAAAANNGCGGGAAATGTTAAGGGCCGCATAGTGGATAAAGAAATTACCATATTCGACAGCACTGGTATATCACTACAGGATATTGCTGTTTCGCAATATATTGTATTAAAGGCAGAAGAAATGAATATAGGTACAATGATACAAATATAAAAGCTTTTACATTAAAAAATGTCAAAATACTTTATGCTACTAATAAATTATAAAAAATATAAAATGTATAAGGGGGATAGATTTAGTGGGAGGTTGGTATTTATGATACACTTTTTCACTAAAGGTAAAATATGAAAATAAAAGCATTTACATTAAACTCATTTGCAAAATCTAATGAGGGAGGAAATCCAGCGGCGGTTGTATTTAATGCTGATAATCTCTCAGAAAATGATATGAAAAAGATTGCAGGTATAATTGGCTTTAGTGAGACTGCCTATGTAATGAAGTCGGACCTGGCAGATTTAAAGGTAAGATTTTTTACCCCTGCTGAAGAAGTTGATCTTTGTGGACATGCAACTGTAGGCGCATTTTACATGCTATTAAGTAAAAAGTGTATTACGCCAGGACACTATACACAGGAAACAAAGGCAGGCATTCTTAACGTATACGCTAAGGAAGATATGTCAATTATTATGAATCAGTCACTTCCGGTTTTTTTTGAGACATTAGACAGAGAAGAAATTGCAGATTCATTAAATATTTCTGTAGCTCAAATGGATGCAAATTTCCCAGTACAAATCGTATCTACCGGTTTGAAAGACATTATTGTTCCTNNGATATTAAAGATTTAAGCATTCTAAGCAGCATTAAACCTGATTTTGAAAAGGTAGCTGCAATCAGCAAAAAATATGATGTTGTAGGGTATCATCTGTTTACACTTGAATCGTTACATCATTCCAATGCTCACACTAGAAATCTTGCACCTCTTTATGGCATACCTGAAGAGTCTGCCACTGGTACTTCAAATGGAGCACTAGCTTGCTATATGCTAAAATATGGAGCACTAAGTCAAGAAAATATGGATAATGTTATAATTGAACAAGGTTATTCTATGGATAAACCTTCAGAGATATTGGTCTCACTATCAACTTTAGGAGATAAGATTGAAGAAGTCAGAGTAGGTGGAAAAGCATTAAATATTTCTGAAATAGAAGTTGAAATATAACTGTCACTAAGGGGATCTGTTACTAGCTCAAAATATTTTATACCTTTACTAATAGTACATATCCATCTTTATTTATTCTTATCATTATTTTAAAGATTAATTAAGACCTATATGTTATCCAATCATAAAAATGCGATAACATATAGGTCTTAGCTTTTACACAAGTTGCTATCTATGTCTTAATATTATCTATTGTTTTAATTTCAAATTAAAAATTATTCTTGAAAAATTAAATATATATATTTATAAAATATAGTTACTTTGAATTATAAAGGTTAATAGCCATAGTAGAAATAATCCTGCCTAATTATTAGACAGGATAAAAGTTTGTTACTGTAGCTTTTAAGGTACCCTTTCCATTATTAGAGTATACATGCTGATTAGAGGGAGAGAAGCATATAGAATCATTAGGATTTAATTTATAAATTTTATTGTTTACTTCTAGTGTTAATTCGCCTTCTAACACCATAATATATTCTTGTGATTTTTCAGAATGACCCAATGATGTATACGACTGACCTTCATCAAGTTCAATTTGGAAAAGTTCAAAATTACGGTATGGTGTACTAGTGTAGTAACAATATACCCTATAATGACCTTCATCATTTAGCTGTACTTCAATATCACTCTTCTTTGTAATATAAGTCTCCTCTTCCTTTTGTTCTAGGAGCGAGGTATAAGGAACCTTTAGTCCATTTGCTATTTTCCATAAGGTATTTATAGTTGGATTAGTACTACCTTTTTCAATTTGAGATAGCATGACTTTACTTATATCAGATAATTCAGCAAGCTGACCTAAACTTAAATTTCGTTCAGTACGAAGCCTCTTTAAGTTTTCTGAAATGATAAAATTTATATTCATTTAAGGTGTAACCTCCTATAAGTGTATTGACAATTATAATTAACGAATGTAAAATAAGGCTAACATTAAATATATTTAACGTTTGTAAATTATTATATCCTAATTATTTAAAGTATACAAGAAGAATGAAGGAATCTTATTATCACATGGAAGGATAGTATGCTAAAGTATTTAGGCATATTTAAAAAATAAATAAGTCTGAATGCTCGTCTATTTTGTGTTATCTGATGACTACCCGCTCTAATACTCCCATCTTCTT
>DKGY01000078.1:65394-77076 GCA_002453475.1 Clostridium sp. UBA6758
TCTGCGGAACCTGTTTCCTTGTCTAATTCAAAATATACGTCCCATCTTTGACTTATTATTTATTTTCAGATGCCTTAACTAAAAAGTTATTCTAATATTATATGGTTTAATTCTTAAAGGAGGGTATTATTATGATAACAAGACAAGAAGCATGGAATTTGTTTAATGAATATAATAAAGAGGCATTTCATATACAACATGCCTTGACAGTTGAAGGAACGATGAAGTATTTTGCAGAGAAACTTGGATATGAAGATGAGGGTGAGTTTTGGGCTATGGTTGGATTACTTCATGATTTAGATTTTGAAATGTATCCAGAACAACATTGTAGCAAAACTAAAGAAATTATGAGAGGACGTGGTCTTGACGAAAGATTAATAAGAGCAGTAGCTAGTCATGGATATGGACTTTGTGCAGAAGAACAACCGAAACCAGAGCATCAGATGGAAAAAGCATTATTTGCAGTAGATGAACTTACAGGGTTGATTGGTGCAGCTGCAAGAATGCGTCCATCTAAGAGTGTCATGGATATGGAGCTTTCAAGCCTCAAGAAAAAGTTTAAAGACAAGAAATTTGCTGCTGGATGTTCAAGGGATGTAATTAGACAAGGAGCAGAAATGCTTGGTTGGGAATTAGATAAATTATTTGAAGAAACAATTCTAGCTATGCGTTCATGCGAGGAATATGTTAATAATGAAATGGAGATCTATAATAGCTAGAGAAGACTTCTAGCTATTATTATATAAATATAAAATAAGGATATCTTAAAATAATTTCATTTTAAAATGCTCCCTATGTCAAGGACATTTTGAAAAAGACTATGTAGCTAAAAGCTGATTTCTATATTGGATAGGAGTCAGCTTTTTTATTTAATTAACAACAGTAATTATTATAATAATTCATATATTTATTTATCATAGGTTGTAATTCTTCAAATGCACCGCAACCTTTATAGTCAATTTCATCTTTCATATGATTAAAGAAAACTCCTGCGGAGCATTATTCCAACAGTTGCTACGTCTTGATATGTATTGACCTAACTTATATTTCTTCAGAAGTTTTTGAAACCGAGGACTAGTATAATGAACCCCTTGATCTGAGTGAATAAATGCTTGTGGATGCAATAAATGACTATTATTCTGCATTAATGTTTCAATTAGCTTGGATATAATATCATCTACCCGTTGAGATAACATAGATGCATTAAGACTATAGGGAAGGAAATAAAATACTCTAATAGGCTATAAGCGATTTTTCCCACCCCAAGCACACATCATATCTAAAATAGGTATGAGTGATTTTCCACGCTCTGACAAGCTATATTCAACTTTTGGTGGAATTTGAGGATATTCTTTGCGTATTATTAATTGGTCATCTTCCATTTCTTTAAGTGTTTTACTTAAGGTTTTAAATGAGATTGTGCCAATAGAACGTTGAAGCTCATTAAATCTCATAACTGACTTATATTCAGCAAGCCAATACATGATAATCATTTTATATTTACCATTTATAAGTGATAATGTATACCCAAAATCAGTATCGATTACATTTATACCAGTTTCACTGCAGCTCTCTATAGACATTTTTACACTTCCCTTCTGGTTAGTATATAACCTAAATGTGCGTACTTTACTGATATTGTATTATAAATTATGCTTAAATTGTTGTCAACAATATCAATTTAAGAAAGGATGAATAAACTATGAAAAAAAATATTTTAGTATTAAATGGTAGCCCAAGAGTCGGAGGCAATAGTGATTTATTGGCTGATGCGTTTATAAAAGGAGCAACCAAAGCAGGACATGAAGTAGTTAAATGTGATGTTAGTAGAAAAAATATTAAGGGATGTATAGCTTGCAATACTTGCTACAGTAAAGGAACACCGTGCTCTTTTGATGATGACTTTAATAATATTGTTCCTCTTATAGAAAAAGCAGATGTGATTATTTTCGCAACACCGCTGTATTGGTATTCGTTTTCGTCTCAACTTAAGGCAGCCATTGATAAAATGTATTCATTTATAATTGGAGAAAAGAAACTAAATATAAAAGAGAGTATGCTTCTGGTTTGCGGAGAAGAAAATAATGAATCTGCCTTTGAAGGTATTATTACCACATATAAGCTGATTTGCTCTTATCAAAAATGGACAGATAGAGGTCAGTTAGTTGTTCCAGGAGTACTCAATAAAGGAGATATATTATCTACTGACTATCTTGTTCGTGCAGAAAATATAGGCAGAAATATTTCATAAATAATAATGAAGGAGAATCCTCAGATAATGGTGGTTATTCTTCTTCTATTTTGTTTACTATTAAAATATAGTAGATTAGAGCTATTACAAAAATAAACACGGATTGAAACGTATTAATTTGTGGTATATATTATAAATGTAAATTTAATATTGACTCTCACATGGTGTTAGGCATTATTCTAAAGATGTCATTCGAATGGCAGTAATTTATAGGAGTTGATTTTATGTTCAAGATTGGAGATTTTTCTAAGCTTACCAGAGTATCCGTCCGTATGCTCAGATATTATGATGAAGTGGGACTTTTTAAGCCTGCTAAAATTGATGACTTCACAGGTTATAGATATTATTCGGCAAAACAGATTTCAGATATTAACCTAATAGTATCATTGAGAGATATGGGTTTTAACGTAGCTGATATAGCAGTATTTATGAAGGAAAAGTCTGAGGAAAAGCTAGAAGATATTTTAAAAGTCAAAAGTGAAGAGGTTAAGAATAATATAAGGGCTGAGGAAATAAGACTTGAAAAAATCAACTCCACCATTAAGGATATGAAAAAGGAGAGGGTTAATATGAGTTACAATGTTACATTAAAATCAATACCTAGTTATAAGGTTATTTCTTTGAGGGATGCTATACCAGCCTATAATGCAGAAGGCATGCTTTGGAAAAGGTTGGGAAAATACACTATATCAAAAAACGTTCCTTGCAACGACATCGCTTATGCTACTTATCACGATGAGGATCATAAAGAAGGTGAAGTTGATGTAGAGGTAGTAATGGGTGTTGACAAACTTATGGAGAATGAAAATGAGTTTATATTCAAGGAAACTGAAGTAGTGGAGCAGGCTGTTAGCATATTAGTTCCAGGAGATTATTCTAACTTAGCACCAGCTTATAATTTTTTAGGAAATTGGATTGAGGAAAACGGATATAGTATAATTGGAAATCCACGTCAAGTTGCTATAAAAGGGCCTTGGAATGAAAGGAATACAGAGGATTATTTGAGCGAAATACAGATACCAGTAAAAAAATAACGGGTTTATAAAAGTGGCTGTACATGATGATTTAGTTATCATTATGTGCAGCCATTTTATCAATTCTTAATTATATAAAATTTGGTGATTTGTTCAAAGGTGATATTATTAATACTTTGCTTGTTTCGTTCATAACTTTTTTATGTGGATCAGTTACTACATTTATAGGAAATTATAAATTGACAGTTTTAAATAATAAGTATATTATATGAGTATAAGTGAATATAATCATTTATATATAAAATCATATGGAGGCATGAAATGGATGTAGTACAAATGCTAAAAGCATTAGGCGATGAAAATAGAATTAGAATATTAAATCTATTAAAAGATGAGAAATTATGTGTAGGTGAAATTGAACATATATTAGGAATTACACAATCAAACGCCTCAAGGCATCTCACTAAGCTAAGTATGCTTAAGATTGTAGCCTATGAGAAAAAAGCTCAATGGGTATATTATAAATTAAGTAAAGAAACTCTGGAGCAGTTTCCATTTATAAAAGAACTTTTAGAGAATGAGCTAAATAAAATAGATATATGTAAGCAAGACATAGAAAATCTAATTAAATATAAAAAAAGCGGAATGACTTGTGAAAATTTAAAAGAGTGTAGAAGTAACTTTGAAAATAGTTATAAATGTAAAAATAATTAAGGAAGGAAATTAACATGAAACTAAGAGTAGCATTTATATGTACAGGAAATTCCTGCAGGAGTCAGATGGCGGAGGGCTTTGCTAAAAAATATGGTAGTGACGTATTAGAAATATATAGCGCTGGTACCATTCCAGTTGAAAAAGTAAATCCTACAGCAGTAGAAGTTATGAAAGAGGTTGGAGTAGATTTAAGTAAGAATTTCCCTAAAACCCTAAAAGATATTCCAGAAAAGATTGATATTGCAATTACAATGGGATGTATAAAAGGCTGCCCTGTGATTGATACAATTCTTGAAGAAGATTGGGGCTTAGATGATCCTGTTGGCAAACCACTTGATGAATTTAGAAAAGTTAGAGATATCATTGAAGAGAAAATAAAAAATTTAGTTAAGAGAATTAAAATCGTGAAATTAAAGTAAGGAGGAAGAAAGATGAGTGATTTTAAAAAGGTAGATGTTAGAAATGCTGTTCGTAATAGTTATAAGAAGATAGCTATTGGGAATGTAAAAGAGGATGGATGCTGTGGTGGAAGTATTAGTCTTAAAAAATCTTCCATAGAGATATCACGTAAAATTGGATATTCTGATGAAGAAATATCAAATGTTCCAGAGGGAGCTAATATGGGTCTAGGTTGTGGAAATCCTCAATTAATAGCTAATGTTAAAGAAGGCGAAACAGTTATAGACCTTGGAAGTGGAGGTGGATTTGATTGCTTTTTAGCTTCAAAGAAAGTTGGGCTTAAAGGATATATTATTGGAGTTGATATGACTCCAGAAATGATTAATAAGTCAAGAATTATGGCCAAGAAATATAGATATAGAAATGTAGACTTTAGATTAGGGGAAATTGAAAATCTCCCTGTAGCAGATAATACTGCAGATGTAATTATTTCAAATTGCGTTATAAATTTATCTCCAAATAAACAAAGGGTATATAATGAAGCCTATCGTGTATTAAAAAAAAGTGGTAGAGTTGCTATTTCTGATATAGTTCTTATTAGAGAATTAACCGAGGAAATGAAGCAAGATGAGAAGCTTTATTGCGGATGAGTTACTGGAGCATCTTCAGTTGAAGAATTAAGATTATATTTAGAAAAGGCTGGGTTTAGTGATATTAGCATTGAAACTCAAGAAGTCTCAAAGGAATATGCTGAAAAATGGGCACATAACTTAAAAGTTGGAGAATATATTATGTCTGCATCAGTAAAAGCAACAAAATTATAAAATTCAACATATTACTTATATAATATAATTCATACTATTTTCTCTATTTCACTGTTGCACTATATTCTTAAATGACGGATTTCTAATAAAATATATAAGATGGCTTACCTCAAGGAGTGTAAGCCTTTATTATATCCTATGATTCTTTAGAAAGTTATATTTTACATTAATAAATACTATGCAATTAGACATATATTTAAAATAATGATATAATCCAAAAGAATATTTAAGAGTTAAATAGCATATGGAATGATATGGAAGGAAGTGCAGTATGAAGATATCATTTAAATTATTGAGTTTATCAATTTGTATGATAATAATGGCGGTATTATTTGTAGGATGTAGCAAAGATTCTTCTAAAGAAATAAGCTTTTTTAATTATGGTGAAAATATAGATGAGGAAACTATAAAAGAATTTGAGAAGGAATATGGTATAAAGGTTAATGTTGAAACCTTTGATGATATGGAAACCATGTATCAAAAGATTAGTAAGGGTGGAGTAAACTATGATGTTATATTAGTATCTGATGTTTTAATGCCTAGAATGATTAAAAATAAGTTTGTTCAAGAGTTAAATAAAGATAATATACCTAATATATCTCAAATGGATGAAGACTACTTAAATCTAGAAATAGATCCAGGTAATAAGTATTCAGTTCCTTATATGTTTGGAACAGTAGGACTTATTTATAATAAAGATGTGGTAACAGAAGAGGTAGATAGTTGGGATATATTATGGAATGAAAAGTATAAAGATAATATTTTTATGTTTGATACTTATAGAGATACCATAGGAGTAGCTTTGAAGAAGCTGGGATATTCTTTAAATTCAACTAATGAAAAAGAGATTGAAGAAGCTAAAGAGTTACTATTAAATCAAAGAAAATTAGTAAATCCAGTATATGGTGTTGATAACGGAACTGTAATGATTCCAGCAGGGGAATCTGATATAAATATGATTTGGTCTGGAGAGGGGTTAAATCTTCAAGATGAGTATCCTAATTTAGTTTATGTAGTACCTAAGGAAGGAGCTAATTTCTGGATTGATAGCTTATGCATACCTCATAATGCTGAAAATGTTGAAGGAGCTGAAAAGTTCATAAATTTTGTAAGTGATAAGGAAAGTGCATTAAGAATAGCTGATGAAATCGGATATACAACTCCAAATAAAGAAGCAAGGCTAGAACAACCAGAGGAAGTTAGAAATAATCCTAATGCATATATGCCTAAAGAAATAATGGATAGATGTGAAATCTATGCGGACTTCCCAAGTGATGTTAAAAAGGTATATGATGATGCATGGATACGTATAAAATCAAGTAATTAAAAATTATTCTATAGATATTATATAATAATTATCCAAATAAAAATGCTTAGTGAGTCGACACTAAGCATTTTTTACATTTTAGTTTTTAAATACTTCAGGATAGAAAGCCTTAGCCAATTTTTCTAAGCAATCGAAAGTTCTGTATCCATATCCCATAAGCTCAGTGTATTCAACAGAGACAATATTTTTATTTTTTATAGCTTCAACATTTTGAAGTGTAGGCTCTGCTAATATTCTATCTACGGCATCATTATCTACAATGGCATTTTTATTTGCTGTTACATAAACAATATGATCAGGGTTAGAAGAAATTATATTTTCTAATGATATAGATCCACCTTTTGCAATAACGTTATCTGCATTCAATACATTTAACATTTCTTTTTGTAATGAAGCGTTAGCACCATAAGCTGTAAAGGATTCACCACTATAATTAACTATTAACATAACCTTTTTTCTTTCACCATTAGTTGAAACTTTTGATTTAATATTATCTAAGGAATCTTGTAGTGAGTCAGCTAATTTATTAGCTTTATCTTGAGCATCGAATATAGTACCTACATTTCTAACATCTTGAATAATTGTATCTAAAGAAATATCGGTATTCATTTTACTTGCTAACTGAACATAAGTATTAATTCCAACTTCATTTAGACCTGATATTGAACCATATCTATCATCTTTAAATGAAGCAGATCTTCCAATTACTAAATCTGCACCTGAACCAACAACCACTTCTTTAGCAACATCACCTTTGTTAGCAATTGCAGGTATAGATTCGTAGTCTGCTTTTAAATTTTCTAACATAGGAGTATCCAAGTCACCTGTTCCAATTATAGAATCCTTTAACCCTAAAGTTAAAAGTAGTTCAGTTGAAGTTTGATTATTAGTTATAACTTTCTTTGGAGATTCATTAAAAGTCTGTTTGTATACATTTCCTTCAGAATCAAAAGCATCAAAGGTTATTGGNNATTAGTTGATGCAGTTGTAGAAGTACTAGTTTGCTCTTGCTTTGATGATGAGTCTATATTTTCAGTTTTATTACTGCAGCCTACAAATACTGCAGCAGATAGAGCTAATGATGTAAGTAAAAGTAAAGATTTTTTATTCATGATAATTCCCCTCTCGATTTTCATATTAAAAGTTTTGATATTTATATTATTTTAAAATTTTTTATATAGTTAAACATAAAATAATTATTTATAATTTTTTAATGTAATGATGGTGGTAAGTATTCAATAGAAAGCTTTTTAGTAGCTGGATTTATATGAACAATAGATTCAACATCATATACATTTTTTATCATTTCTTCTGTTATAACTTCATTTGGAATACCTTTATACACAATAACTCCATCATTTAAAACATAAAGTTCATCACAAAATTGAGAAGCTAATGTTAAGTCATGCAAAGCAGCTAAAACACATATATTTAAATTTTTAACTATTGACATGACCTCTAATTGATACTTTATATCTAGGTGATTAGTAGGCTCATCTAAAATTAATATTTTAGGATTTTGAGTTATTGCTCTAGCTAATATAACTCTTTGTTTTTCACCTCCAGATAATAGGCTGAAGCTTTTTTGAGCAAAGTCTATCATCCCAACTTGAGATAAAGCTTTAAGTGCCATATCATAATCAGTTTTATTATCTTGGTCTAACAAACCTTTATAAGGAGCTCTACCCATTAGTACTATATCTATAACTTTGAAATCAAAGTTAATATTATTAAATTGGCTAACTACCCCAAGAGTCTTAGCAAGAGATTTTTTGTTGTAACTTTTTATATCCTTATCTGATATAAAAACATCTCCAAATGTTGGTTTTATCACCCCATAAACAGCTTTTAACAATGTAGATTTACCACTTCCGTTTGGACCTATTAAGCCTATGAACTTGTTATTATTAACCGCTAAATCAATTCCCTTTACAATTTCTTTTTTCGATAAATTAACCTTTAATTCTTTAATTTTTAAATCCATTAAAATCACCTACTTATCTCCATATCCGAAGCCCTTTCTCAATAAAATGTAAACAAAAAATGGAGCTCCAACTAAACCAGTAATAATACCAATAGATAATTCGGCATTAGGGATGATTATTCTGGCAAAAACATCAGCCCAAATTAAGAATATAGAACCCAAAAGTATTGAAGTTGGGATTAGTCTTTTATGATCAGAACCAACTATAGATCTTGAAATATGAGGAATTATTAATCCTACAAATCCTATAATTCCGCAATTAGCTACTAAAATACCTGTTAGTAATGATGTAATTATCATGTAAATTTTTCTGTATAAATTTAAATTAAGACCTAAAGTCATTGATGCTTCATCACCCATTAACATTAAGTTTAAAGTTCTTCCTTGAGTCAAGAAAAATAAACAACATATAGTTACACCTAAAATTACAAAACCTATATTTTGCCATTTAGCTGTTGCTAAAGAACCCATTGTCCAAAATTTTACGGTTTGCATACCTTCAGCATCACTAGCAATAGAAATTATAAAATTTGATAAAGATGTACATAAGGCACTAACTACGGTTCCTGAAAGAACTAATTTAGAGGATGACATTTTACTTCCCATTGAAGATAATACCAATACCAAGATAGAGGCACTTAAAGCTCCTAAAAAGGCCCAAAAGGATACACTACTAATAGAAAAAAGACTAAATGAGCCTAGCCCTAACATTATAGAGAAAGTTGCACCTAGAGATGCACCAGAAGAAATTCCTAGAATATATGGCTCAGCTAGTGGATTTTGAACTGTTGCTTGCATTATTGTTCCACATATAGCAAGTCCAGCTCCCACAGCAATTGCAAGTAAAACTCTAGGCATTCTGATTAACCAAATAACATTATAGGTAGATATATTACTTACTTCAGCAGCACCGCCTAAGGATAATCCAAATAATTCATTTAAGATTATGCTATAGGATACAGAAGGTTTTATTCTAAGTGAACCAAAGGATACAGATAGAATTACAGAAATAAATAATAATATAACTAAGCCTAAGATAAATAAATTGAAGGATTTTTTTATCTTTTGATTTTTCTCATAAGAAGCATTTAAAATATCTTTCACATTTAACATCCTTTCTTGAACTCCTACTAAAAATAAGGTAAACTTATTATTGAGAATAAATGATAATAATTATCAATTTCAACAACTATTATAATATATAAAAATTTGTAGTAGAATATACTAAAATAAAAACATGGACAATTATTTAAAGTTTTCTATGTATACATTGAAAGGGGACTATTTATTTGAAAAATATTAAGAAAGGTGATTTAGTAAAAGAATTTAGGAAAAATACTTTTGAGGTTTTTAGGATAGAAAGGTTTACTAAAGGTTCTATGGTAACAAAAAATAGTTATATAACTAATCTTTCAGCATTCATTTTCCCAATAAAGGGAAGAGCAAAAATAGAATTTGATAATGAGGTTTATATTGCAGAAAGAGGAAAGGTAATTCATGGATGTAAAAATAAAAATATATCATTTAAAGTTTTAGGAGATGAAGAATTTGAACATATAAATATCTACTATATAGCAGATGAATGTATTAAGCCTAATTCTTATATGAATTCAACCTTCGAATTTGACGTAATAAATTATGAGGAAATATTGAAATCTTTGTATGAGCTTAAAGAAATATCTTTAAAACAACAATTGGTATCAAAAGTGAATCTACAAATACAAACTTCATTATTTTTAAGAGAACTTTTTACTGATTATAACTATAAAAAGGAATTAAGTGAAAAAGATTTTACAGTAGAAGTGAGTAAATTTATTTCACAAAACTACATGGAGGAAATTACATTAGGCACACTTTCAGAAAAGTATGGAGAAAAAACTAATAGAATATCATATTTATTTAATAAGTATTTAAATATTCGCCCAATAGATTATTTAATCCAATGTAGAATGACTGCTGCATACAAATTACTAAATGAAGGTCTTGCGGTTAAGGAAGTTTCTAAAAAGATTGGCTATAATGATGAATTTTATTTTAGTAGGTTATTTAAAAAAAGCTTCGGAGTTACTCCAAGTAAGTTAAAGAAAGGATAGAAAAGATGAAAGGGAGAATTTTAACAAGAACAGTTTTTGATAGGGAAATCTTCATTTATTTACCAGATGGATATGATATGTCAGATAAAAGATACCCTGTAGTTTATGCACATGACGGAGATAAATTTAAAAAGCTTCTAAGTGGAATAATTAATGAAATAGAAGATAATTTCGCAAATGGATCTTTAGATGAGCATACAATAATTGGGGTTACACCTTTTGATAGATTAAATGAATATACTCCTTGGGCTGCAAAGTCTAATCATGAAAGATTTCACCCCTTTGAAGGACAAGGGGATGAGTACTTAGAATTTTTAATAAATGATTTACAATGTTATATTGAAAAAGAGTTCCGAGTAAGTAGTAGGAAAAGTGATAGAAAAATTATGGGACATTCTCTTGGGGCTTTGATTTCTTTATATTCAGTTTTTAAAAACGATAATTATAGTAAGATAGCAAGTATATGTGCATCCCAATGGTATGATAGATGGATTAAATTTATTGAGGAAGAAAGTTTAGTAAATGAGGATTTTAGGCTTATGATTATCGCTGGAAGAAAAGAGGGCCATAAAAAGCTTACAATTCAGAAGGACATGCCTAAGTTTTCTAACATATCTTATGAAATATTTAAGAAACGTATAGGAGAAGAAAATGTAGAAATATTCTGGGATGATTATGACCATCATGAAAATATATTAAATAGATATAAAATTGCATTAGAATTTTTAATGAGAAAAAGTTAATTGTCATAGGAGAAGGAGCTTTTTTTATTTCTTTGCAACTTAAAAAATATTAGGATAAGAACTTTATACTAAAGTTATATTGACATAGAATATCTTTAGTAGTAAACTCAAGGTAAGTTAGTCGTCGCTAACTTACCTTTTTAAGATTAAGTAAGCCTTGGCTAACTTATGTTTTATAGTTCAGTAAGCCATAGCTAACTATATAAAATCATAACATTATAAACATATAAAAATAAATATATAACACTATAACATTTTAGCATTTTAAAATTTTTTGATTATAACATTTTGAAATTTTAAAATGCTAGAAGTGCATAAATGAAGACATATAAGATTTTTATAGAATTTTACATAAGGCATCTTCAAAAAATAA
>DKGY01000078.1:77116-113045 GCA_002453475.1 Clostridium sp. UBA6758
GTCTAACTCAAAATATACTTTCTATCTTTGACTTATTATTTATCTTCAGATGCCTAAATAATATAAACCTTAGGAGGTAAAGAAATGAGTATAGTAATAATTGGTGGTCATGATAGGATGGTTTGTGAATATAAAAAGATTTGTGATAAATATAGTTGTAAGTCTAAGGTATTTACACAAATGCCAGGTCGTTTTAAGTCTCAAATAGGATGTCCAGATTTATTAATATTATTTACTAACACAGTGTCTCATAAAATGGTTAATGCAGCTATGCAAGAGGCAGCAAGAAAGAATATTAGTATAGCAAAATCTCATAGTAGTAGCTCCAGCTCTTTAAAGAGTATATTAGAAACTCATTGTTTAAATTGCTCCGGTGATTGTGAAAACTGCATAAAGCATATTAATTAGTACTAGATTTTAATCTTTTAGCACTTTACTCCGGTAACAAAAATCAGTCAAAGTATTGTATTAATTTTCTGAATATGATACGTTTTTGTTATGGATATTTTTAGAAGGGTGGGGGATGAAGTGAGCAACATTTGTAATCTTAATCAAGTGAAAGAAGTATCTTTGATAAAGACTCAGGGGAAAAATTATTTAACTTTTTTTAAGAAAATGGGGGAAAAATTATATTCAATATGTAGTTTAGAAGAAAAGTTAAATGATGAGTATTTTGAAAAGAAAGATTTTGATGAACTTTTAAAAGAAAATCATGAAATTTATAGTGATTTAGTAGGAGACAACTATAAAACAAGTTATGGCAATCCAGACTATGCAGTGAAAGAGCTAGGAAAAGAAATGGGCCAAATAGCTACATATTTGTATAATAGGTTGAATGAAAGTATATCTTTAGTATTTTCTCATAAGACTGAGAAGATAGAAAAGATATTACAATTATTGATAGATTCCTATGCACATGTAGTTAAGCATGGTGACGATGCTAATGGATTAATGGAGCTTATAAGAGATTTTGAAGTTAGCATTTTAGACATGGAAGCCGAAGAAAAGGTTAATAATATAGCTTTAGATACTAAGAGTTATTATAGATCTATAGTTGAAGAATCAAATCCAGAGGATTTAAGATACTTATTTAAGTACGGAAAATATATAACTGATAATGAAATAAAGACAGCTAAATTTTTAGCTACTTATGAAGATGTAAATAAGATTGCATATACCATGGTTAAAGGATATATGGATAGCTTTATAAGGGAAAAGAAAGATTATACTATTAAGTCTACAGTTAGACTAATATATTTTGTTGGTCAAGAAGCTATTGTGAGGGAAGTAATAAAAGAGTTCGGTAAATATAACTTAACTCCTGTGCTTGCCATGGTAGAATCTACGGAAGCAAATAAACAGTTTACTTATGATCATAGATTTGATAATGCTTTATTCTTCAGTAAAAATTTTGCAGAAATTAAAGAAGAAAAGTTTACAGCTACTTTTGAGAGGTTTAAGGAAGGTTTGGGAAAATATTCTGGAGTGGCAGTTATTGAAGCCTTTGGAGAGGTTCCTTTTGCTCCTGAAAGTAAGGATACAGCTTTAAAATTAAGCGAAGAGCAAAGTAAAATTTATCAAAACTCAGTAGTAAGGCTTAGAAATATTCAAAATAATTATATGCCAGCCAGTGAGACTACCTTTACAATTATAGCTTTCCCTACTCCTGAAATTGGAGATAACTTTGAAGAAATCTTTGCTGATACTATGAAGATAAATACTTTAGACTCAGATAAGTGGGAAAGAATACAAAATGAAATTATAAAGGCATTAGATAAAGGTGACTTCATTCATGTTAAAGGCTGCAATGGAAATAGAACAGATATAAAGGTTAAGATGCAGGAAATTAAGAATCTAGAAAAGGAAACAAACTTTGAAAACTGCATTGCTACTGTAAATATACCCGTAGGAGAAGTATTTACATCTCCAATGTTAAAAGGAACAAATGGACTTCTACATCTAGAAGAAATCTTCCTAGATGGTCTTAAATATATAAACTTAGAACTTTTATTTAAGGATGGATATATAGCTGAATATAACTGTTCTAATTTTGATGAAGAATCTAAAAATAAAAAGTATGTAGAGGAAAATCTGTTGTTCCCAAATAAAACTTTACCTCTTGGTGAGTTTGCAATAGGTACAAACACCTTAGCATATGTTATAGCACAGAAGCATAATATAGTACCTATACTTCCTATCCTTATTGGAGAAAAGATGGGACCACACTTTGCAGTGGGTGATACTTGTTATTCATATAGTGAAGATGAGAGAGTATATAATGCTTTTGATGGAAAAGAAATAATTGCTAAGGATAATGAAAAATCTATTCTTAGAAAAACTGACATAGAAAATGCATATACTCAATGTCATACGGATATAACTATACCTTACGATAGCTTAGAGTTTATAAATGCTATATCAAAGGATGGAGAAATTATTGAAGTAATTAAAAATGGTAGATTTATTTTAAAGGGTACTGAAGAATTAAATGAACCATTCAATGAAGATAATTAATAATTTACTCGTGGAAATTTTATAAAAATAGGGGGAGAATCATGATTGATAACATAGATATTAAAAATAAAATGATAATAAAGTTAGATGATGGATTACCAGAAATGCCTAAGTTTCAAGAAGGAATTAGAAGAGCTCCAGATAGAGGTTATAGCTTGACACCTGCACAAACTGAAGTTGCTCTTAAAAATGCTTTAAGATATGTTCCAGAACATCTTCACGAAAAGCTGGCTCCAGAATTTATGGAAGAGCTTATGACAAGAGGAAGAATATATGGATATAGATTTAGACCAGAAGGAAAATTAAGTGGTAAGTCTATAGATGAATATAAAGGAAACTGCACAGAGGGCAAGGCTTTCCAAGTTATGATAGATAACAACTTAGATTTTGATGTGGCATTATATCCATATGAGCTTGTTACCTATGGTGAAACAGGACAAGTGTGCCAAAACTGGATGCAATATAGACTTATAAAAAAATATTTAGAAAATATGACTGATGAGCAAACTCTAGTAGTAGAAAGTGGACACCCACTAGGCTTATTTAGAAGTTCTAAAACAGCTCCAAGAGTAATAACTACTAACGGTCTAATGGTTGGTATGTTTGATAATCCAGAAGATTTCCACTTAGCAACTCAATTAGGAGTAGCTAACTATGGACAAATGACAGCTGGTGGTTGGATGTATATAGGACCTCAAGGTATAGTTCACGGTACCTTTAACACTATAATAAATGCAGGAAGATTAAAACTTGGAGTAGCTGAAGACGGAGATTTAAGAGGTAAGATATTTGTAACTTCTGGTCTTGGAGGAATGAGTGGTGCTCAACCTAAAGCTATTGAGATAGCTAACGGAGTGGGAATTGTAGCAGAGGTTGACTATTCAAGAATTAAAACAAGACTTGACCAAGGTTGGGTTTCAATGGCATCAAGTGATTTAGAAGAAGTTATAAGAGTTGCTAAGGAAAAGGCTAAAAACGAAGAATCTATTTCTATAGCATATCATGGAAACATTGTAGATTTACTTGAATATATTTTAGAAAATGATATTCATATAGATTTATTATCAGATCAAACTTCTTGTCACGCTGCTTATGATGGTGGATATGCACCAGTAGGAATTTCTTTTGAAGAAAGAACTAGACTATTAAAAGAAGATAGAGAAAAATTCAAAGAGCTTGTAGACATGACTTTATTAAAGCACTACGAAATAATTAAGAAGTTAGTAGATAAGGGTGTTTATTTCTTTGACTATGGTAACTCCTTCATGAAGGCAATCTATGATGCTGGTGGAAAAGACATAGCTAAAAATGGTGTAGATGAAAAAGATGGATTTATTTATCCTTCTTATGTTGAAGATATTATGGGACCTATGTTATTTGATTATGGTTATGGACCATTTAGATGGGTATGCTTAAGCCATAAACATGAAGATTTAATAAAAACAGACCATGCTGCAATGGAATGTATCGATCCGAATAGAAGAGGACAAGATAGAGATAACTACATTTGGATTAAAGATGCAGAAAAGAACCAATTAGTTGTTGGTACAGAAGCTAGAATATTATATCAAGATGCACAAGGTCGTATGGATATAGCTCTTAAGTTTAATGATTTAGTAAGAAAAGGTGAAGTTGGACCAATTATGCTTGGAAGAGATCACCATGATGTAAGTGGTACAGATTCTCCGTTTAGAGAAACTTCTAATATAAAAGATGGAAGTAACATGATGGCTGAAATGGCAATTCAATGCTTTGCGGGAAATGCAGCAAGAGGAATGAGTCTAATTGCTCTTCACAATGGTGGAGGAGTTGGAACAAGTAAGTCAATTAATGGAGGCTTTGGATTAGTTCTTGATGGTAGCGAAAGAGTTGATAACATTATAAAATCATCTATGGCATGGGATGTTATGGGAGGCGTTGCTAGAAGAGCTTGGGCAAGAAATCCACATTCTATAGAAACTAGTATGGAGTATAATGAGAAGAATCAAGGTACAGACCATATAACTCTTCCATATATACCAAAGGATGAATTAATAAAGGATGTTATTAAAAAAGCTTTAAATAAATAAAACTTAATTTAAATAATAGAATAGTTTCATTGGGTATATAGCTTTTAAGAGATTAAAACTATATACCTGATTTTTTATTTTTTTGAAAATACAAGGTATAAATAAAAGAAATTTACATTTTTGCAAAGTAGATAAAATATGTTAATAAAAATATTTATAAATAAGTTCTAACTTGATGCTTATTTCGTATATTTTTATGGGAGTGATATTTTTAGTATATGTAGTAGATTTAAATGAAATGGAAATAATGTTTAAACAATGTGTATATATATGTATATAATATTGAATAGGAAATTTGCTAGTAGTATAATAGTTAGGGTGTTTAAAGTGAAAATAAGGAGGGGTAGTGTTGAATTATAAAAAAGAATCTAGAAAAATGAATGGAAAAATATTATTTGTCGTAGCAATAACACTAATTAGTACCCTTTTTATTTTTGTTGGATGTAATTCTAAGAAGAAACAAACGGAAGAAGAAAATCCGGTTATAAATAATTATACCAGTGCATTATTAGAAAAAAATAATAATATATATATTTTTGATGAAAATGAGGAATATTTAGAGGGTGTAGGAGATTTGCATAGGCTGAAAGAACTTTCTACTTTAAGTAATAATTGGAAGAATATAGCTTTTAAATATTTAGATGAAAATGATAAAATAAATATATATAGTATGGATAAAGAAGAATATAAGGTATTACAAATAAATGATTTAGATGAAAATCAGATATCTAATTTATCATGGATGAACAATAAATTAGTAGTGCATTTATATGTAAATCCTACCACTAGTAAATATTTAATTTATGATGTAGATACCTTAGAGCTTTTAAATTCCTGTGAAGGAATCTTAATAGATGTTCTTAATGAAGGAAGTACTCTAGTTTATGGTAAAGCTAGCAACGGAATTACTACTATATACTTTAACGATAAAAAAGTAGTAACTTTAGAAGATAGCGGTGAAGTTTTATTAAAGGGAAAGGTATCTCCTAAAAAGGATGAGATTACTTTTATTACCTTTAGTTTTGATAAAAAAAAGTTAACTCAATGCGAATATTTGTATAGAGGGAAAATTGAAAATGGTAAAGTTAAGGATGTTCTAAAGACAGTTAAGCCGTATGAGATAAACGGAGATATAGTTTATAAAGGTGATGAACTATTTATAAATAGTGAAACAAGAAATTATTTAATAGAAGACGAAGAGTTCATTGAGGAAGAAAATGAGGAAATGAAGAAAAAATTAAGCCAAAACTCTATGAAACTTAAAACTATGCTTAAAAATACCTTTGAAAGTGAAAATATTAATGAAAATCTATCATGGTCTGAAATTGGAGTTTATAATATTACCTGGTTTACTAGGTAATATTTTTTTGTCCGATGACTACCAGCTCTAATACTCCCATCTTCTTCAAAGTGGAAGTTAAGAGCTGCTACGTCCTTGGATAACGATTTCTAAAGCTTCAAAGAAGCTAAGAACTCTATTTATGTCTAAATTATGAATGTATATCAATATAGGTGCAATGATGTATAAAATTTTATGAAATTTATTGTAATATTTAAAATATACAGATAAATATTTCAAATGGCTTTTTTGGAAGAGTTTATTAAGGGTAAATCTGTTGACACCTTGTTGAGCCTTCAATATAATTAACGAGGGAAATGAATAATTAATCTTATAATGTAGAAATATTGGAGGAATTATTAATGGATAAAAAAATGCTATCGCCTGAGGAAATTACCAATTATGTAGAACAGGTTGGAGTAAAAAAAGCTAACAATAAATGTGTGCAAACTCTTTTTTTAGGGATTTTAGCAGGTGCATTCATAGCTTTAGGAGCATATGCATCATCAGTAGCATCACATGGAATTAGTGATCCTGGATTACAGAAGTTTATAGCAGGGATAGTATTTCCGGTTGGATTAATACTAGTATTAATATGTGGATCAGAATTATTCACAGGAAATTCATTATTAAGTGTAGCTTGGGCAGAAAAAAAGATAACTACAGGCCAAATGTTTAGAAATTGGGCTCTTGTTTGGATAGGTAATTTTATAGGAGCTGCATTTATAGCAATATTAGTTTTTGAAGCAGGACTTTTATCAACAGGAACCGTTGGAGGATATGCTGTTAAAGTGGCAGCGACTAAGGCAAGTATAGGTTTTGTGCCTGCAATTGCAAGTGGAATATTATGTAATGTAATAGTATGCGTATGTGTATGGGGTACCTATGCAGCTAAAGATGTAATAGGAAAAGTATTTATGGGTTTCTTTCCAATATTTGCTTTCGTTATATCAGGTTTTGAACACTGCGTAGCTAATATGTTTTACTTTTCTATAGGGTTACTTGCAAAAACAAATCCAGCTTTTGTTGAAGCATCTCATGCATCTGCTGAAAAATTAGATAACCTAACTATAGGTGGAATTTTTAATAATTTAATTCCAGTAACCATAGGAAACATTATTGGAGGAGCAGTTTGTGTTGGATTAGCTTATTGGTTTATATATAGAAAATGCAATAAAAAGAAAATTGTGATAAAAGAAAAGTTATCAGCATAATATATGAAAAAATATATAGAAAAATCATGTTAAAACATAGGCTTTAACATGATTTTTTTAAAATAGAATCCTATATATAATTGTAAAAATCTATATTAATTTGTAAAAATCTATTTTATATTTAGAGCACATAATATAAAATAGATAGTATAAAGACAAATACTAATTTGATTAATGGGGATGGTTATATGAAAAAAAAAGTAAGAATTATAAGTACTATTGTAGCTTTAAGTATAATGGGGGCTATAGCCTTTAGTATTAATGATAGAGTAGAAGCAGATGCAGCGAAAATAAGATTAGGTGGGAGCACAAGATATGAGACTGCTGTGGAAACATCTAAAAATGGATGGCCTAGTGGAAGTAAAACTATAGTATTAGTTTGTGGAGCTGATTACCCTGATGCATTAAGTGCAGCACCTTTAGCTAAAAAGTATAATGCTCCAATACTATTAACGGAAAAGAGTGAGTTATCTACTGTAGTATCAAAAGAAATAAATAGATTAAATCCTTCTAAAGCTTATATAGTTGGTGGAGAAAATGTAATTTCTAGAAATGTGGAATCGCAGCTAAAAACTATGGGGATTGGCATTGAAAGATTAGGTGGACTTAATAGATATGAAACAGCTACTAATGTAGCTACACAAGTGGGTACAACTAATGGAGTTGTATTGGCGTCAGGAAAAAGTTTTGCAGATTCATTATCAGTAGCACCAGTGGCAGCAAACCTAGGAATGCCAATACTATTAACAGATAAAGATGAATTTAATAGTTCAAATAAAGCTTTTATACAAAATTATAATATACCAAAAACTTATGTTATAGGTGGAAGTTCAGTAATTTCAGATGCTAATATGAGAAATTATAAAAATACTGTTAGAATTGGTGGTCTTGATAGATATGAAACTAATATTCAAGTTTTAAATACTTTTAAGGAAAATATTAATTTAAGTAAAATATACTTAGCATCAGGAATGAATTTTCCAGATGGACTAGTTGGAGCACCTATAGCAGCTTTAACCTCTTCTCCTATAATTCTTATAGAGGAAACAGGAAATTACTATCCTAAGGTGTTAGAAAGAATAAAAGGGATAAAATCTGATCAAGTATTAATCTTAGGAGGAAATACAGTAATTAGTGACAACATAGTTAATAAGGTTTTAGAAGCAGTAAATTATGAGGAGAAATTTAAGGTTTTAAGTATTGAATAGTTCAAAAGTGGGTGAAATTAAAGTGAGAGCTGTAGAAGATGTGCTTAAGGACCTACCCCTAGGGGTATCAGCTTTAACAGAACGAAAGGTTGAAAATAGACAGGTGACTTATATAATAATTAAAGATGATTTTAAAGATTTTTTATATTTACCTAATTCTATGAACTTTAATTTTAAAAGTGCTTATGTAAAAAGTAATAAAGTAATTTCAGGTCATTTAATTATAAAAATGAAAGATGACATTAAAGAAAAATACTATCCTTTTCACTTTAATTATTATAACGAAAAAACATTAAGTTTAATTATAAATTTAAGCCGTCAAAGTAAAATATACTTAATACTAGGTAATAAATATAATGAATATAAAGTAGTTTGTTTTAGAAATAGTTTAAAGAGTTTTTTTAGAAGATATATAATTAACTGTATAAGTTACGGTCATCGCTGGAATGATAAAGATTATAAAGAATCAATTTATAATCTTGTATCTTCATTCCCTAGTATGGATGATCTATGGGATCAATTAGGGGGAGAAATTACTATGAATATACTGAAAAAAGTATAAGATTAGATATGAAATTCATAGAAAAATTCAAAATCTACAAAAAACTTATATTAATTTAAAAATTTTTTTAAAAAAACCATTGCATTTCTAAAATATTAGATTTATAATGATTACATGATAAAAAATATATTGAATTGTTTTAAAATTTAATATTGAGTCATAAGTAGAGGCGCTTATAAATTGGTAACTGGTAAATGCTAAAGAGAATACCCTCTGATGTTACAGTGAATTGTTTATAGGCCGAAAGGATACATAGGTATTTTGTATTGCTTGGGGATAAGACACAAAGTTTTATCACTGCCATGTTTTATGGTGAGCTATTTATGGAATGAAAAATATTCATTGCATTGATAGTTCTAACTAACCAAGTTATCAAATGGTGTTGAATATTTTCAACGCCATTTTTTATTTATATATATTTATACTAAAAAGTTATACATAAATAAAAAGTAAACGATTATTTTATAGGGGGACAAGAAAATGAAATCAATAATCAGATTAAGAATGAGCGCACATGATGCACACTACGGTGGAAATCTTGTTGATGGAGCAAGAATGCTACAATTATTTGGAGATGTAGCTACAGAATTACTAATACAAAACGATGGAGACGAAGGTCTATTCAAGGCTTATGAAAACGTAGAATTCATGGCACCTGTATTTGCTGGAGATTATATCGAAGCTGTAGGTGAAATCGTACACGTTGGAAACACATCAAGAAAAATGACTTTTGAAGCTAGAAAAGTAATAGTTCCAAGACCTGAAATCAACGATTCAGCTTGTGATGTTTTAGAAGAGCCAATAGTTGTTTGTAGAGCAACTGGAGTATGCGTAGTACCAAAAGATAAGAAGAGAAAATAATTAAGTGCAAGATTCCTTGCAGAAATATTGTTAAAAAATTAACCATATAGGAGGATTTTAAATGGAAAAGTTAATAATTGCTGCAGCTATTTGTGGTGCAGAGGTTACTAAAGAACAAAATCCAAATGTTCCTTACACAGTGGAAGAAATTGGTCAAGAGGCAGAGAAATGTTATAAAGCTGGAGCTAGTATAATCCACCTTCACGTTAGAGAAGATGATGGTACTCCAACTCAAGACAAAGATAGATTTGCAGCTTGCATAGCTGAAATTAAAAGAAGATGTCCAGACGTTATCGTTCAACCATCTACTGGTGGTGCTGTAGGAATGAGCAACGCAGAAAGACTTCAACCAGTTGATTTAAGTCCAGAAATGGCAACGTTAGACTGTGGAACTTGTAACTTTGGTGGAGACGAAATATTTGTTAATACAGAGAACACAATCAAAGAATTTGGGGAGAAAATGATCGAGTTGAACGTTAAGCCTGAAATCGAAGTATTTGATAAAGGTATGATTGATATGGCGATCAGACTTCATAAAAAAGGATTTATAAAAGCACCAATGCACTTCAACTTCGTTATGGGAGTTAACGGTGGTATAAGCGCTGAAATAAGAGACTTTGTATTTATGAAAGATAGTATTCCAGCAGGAAGTACTTACACAGTATCAGGAATAGGTAGAAATGAATTCCCGTTAGCTACAATGTCAATGATGGCAGGTGGACATGTAAGAGTTGGATTCGAAGATAACGTATACTTATCAAAAGGCGTTATGGCTGAAAGCAATGCTGACCTAGTTGAAAAAGCTGTAAGAATAGCTAAAGAATTAGGAAGAGAAATTGCAACTCCAGCAGAAGCAAGAGAAATATTAGGACTTAAAGCTTTATAATTTAAAGCATAATATAGAAGTTATTTTTAACGTTAAAGATTAAAAATATAATAAACAACAATAAGTAGAAAAAAATTTAATGAGACTAAAGTAAAAGGAGTGTTTTTAATGAAAAAAGGATGTAAATATGGAACTCACAGAGTAATAACACCAGCAGGAGTATTACCACAACCAGCTTTAAAAATAGACAATACTATGGAAATATACGATAACGAAATACTTATCGATGTTCAAGCATTAAACGTTGACTCAGCAAGCTTTACACAAATCGAAGAAGAAGCTGGACATGACGTAGAAAAAATAAAAGCAAAAATCCTTGAAATCGTTGGAGAAAGAGGAAAAATGCAAAACCCTGTAACTGGTTCAGGCGGAATGCTTATCGGAAGAATCGCTAAAATAGGAGCTGCATTAGAAGGAAAAACTGATCTTAAAGTTGGAGACAAAATCTCTACATTAGTATCTCTTTCATTAACTCCACTTAAAATAGAAGAAATTATCGATATTAAACCTGACATCGATAGAGTAGAAATTAAAGGTCAAGCTATATTATTCGAAAGCGGATTATATGCTAAACTTCCAGAAGATATGGAAGAAACTTTAGCACTAGCTGCATTAGACGTTGCAGGAGCTCCAGCTCAAGTTGCTAAATTAGTTAGACCAGGACAATCAGTTCTTTTATTAGGAGCAGCAGGAAAATCAGGAATGTTATGTTGCTACGAAGCAGTTAAAAGAGTTGGACCAACAGGAAACGTTATTGGTTTAGTTAGAAATGAAGAAGAAGCTGCAAGATTAAGAAGATTAAACTTAAACATGAAAATAGTTATCGGAGATGCTACTAAAGCTATCGACGTAATGAACTTAGCTTTAGCTAACAATAACGGCGAAGAAGTTGATGTATCTATCAACATAGTTAACGTTCAAAACACAGAAATGTCAACTATATTACCAGTTAAAGATGACGGTATAGTTTACTTCTTCTCAATGGCTACAGCATTCACTAAAGCTGCTTTAGGAGCTGAGGGTGTAGGTAAAGACGTTACTATGATAGTAGGAAACGGATATACTAAAGGACATGCTGAAATAACTTTACAAGAGTTAAGAGAAAATGAAACTCTAAGAGCTATATTCCAAGAATTATACGTTTAATCCGTAGATTATAATTGATTAATTAATAAAATTAATATATATAAATGTGAAATTATAGGGGGTAACAATTAATGAATACAACTCGTAGAAAAGAATTATTTCCAAACGTTACAGATGAACAATGGTTTGACTGGAAATGGCAAACAAAAAACAGAATAGAAACTTTAGATGAATTAAAGAAGTATATTCCATTAACTCCAGAAGAAGAAGAAGGAGCTAAAAAATGTCTTGAAACTTTAAGAATGGCTATAACTCCTTACTACTTATCATTAATCGATCCAAGCAATCCTAATGACCCAGTAAGATTACAAGCTATTCCAACAGGATTAGAAGCTCACAAATCTGCTGCAGATTTAGAAGACCCACTACATGAAGATACAGATTCTCCAGTACCTGGATTAACTCATAGATATCCAGATAGAGTATTACTTCTTATAACTGACCAATGCTCTATGTACTGCAGACACTGCACAAGAAGAAGATTTGCGGGACAAAGCGATGACTGCATGCCAATGGAAAGAATAGATAAAGCTATAGATTATATCAGCAAAACACCAGTAATCAGAGACGTTCTATTATCAGGTGGAGATGCTTTACTAGTTGACGATTCAGTACTTGAGTACATCATCAGCAAATTAAGAGCAATACCACACGTAGAAATAATCAGAATTGGTTCAAGAACACCAGTAGTTATGCCACAAAGAATTACTGATGGACTTGTAAATATGTTAAAGAAATACCACCCAATCTGGTTAAATACTCACTTTAACCATCCAAACGAAATTACAGAAGAGTCTAAAGCTGCATGTGAAAGAATGGCTAATGCTGGTATACCACTAGGAAACCAATCAGTACTTCTAAGAGGAGTAAATGACTGTGTTCACACAATGAAACAATTAGTTAACGATTTAGTTAAAATCAGAGTTAGACCTTACTACATCTATCAATGTGACTTATCATTAGGACTAGAGCACTTCAGAACTCCAGTTTCTAAAGGTATCGAAATCATTGAAGGATTAAGAGGACATACTTCTGGATACTGCGTACCAACATTCGTTGTTGACGCTCCAGGCGGCGGTGGAAAAACTCCAGTTATGCCAAACTATGTAATTTCTCAAAGTCATGATAAAGTAATACTTAGAAACTTTGAAGGAGTTATAACTACTTACTCTGAGCCAACAAACTACACTCCAGGATGTACTTGTGATGTTTGTACAGGTAAGAAATCAGTTCATAAAGTTGGAGTTGCTGGATTATTAAACGGTGAAAAACTTGCTTTAGAACCAACAGGATTAGAAAGAAACGAAAGACACGCTCACTAGAATATAGTTAGAAGTGATCTTAATGAATGAAATTTTAAAGTTATTAAAACCATATAAAAGTGTATCTATTATAGGTATGAATAAAAATGTGGGAAAAACTACGACTTTAAACCATATATTGAAGGAGGCTAGGGGCTCTGTGTCCCTTGGCCTAACTTCTATAGGGAGAGATGGTGAAGAGTTAGACAGGGTTACGGCTACAGAGAAACCTAAGATATCGATTGAAAAGGGGACTGTGATTGCTACAGCTAAACAATGTCTTTTAAATAGTGATTTCACAAGAGAGATTGTAAGAACTACAGGAATAAATACTCCTATGGGAGAAGTTGTTATTTGTAAAGCCTTAAGTGATGGTTATGTGGATTTAGGAGGACCTTCCGTGAATTCATATATGACCAATATAAAAGATCAATTATTAAGTCTTCAGTGTGATCTTGTAATAGTAGATGGAGCTTTAAGTAGAAAAACCTTTGCTTCACCCGCCATAACAGAAGCTACAGTGTTATCTACAGGAGCTGCTCTATCAAGAAGTATGAAGACCGTCATAAGTGAGACAAAACATACTATGGATCTATTAAGTTTACCCCATGAGCAAGATAGGTCTATTTTAAATGTCGCAACAAAAATATGTGATTCAGGAATTATAGGCATCATATATAAAGATGGTACCTATAAAGTACTAGAGGTTTTAACTGCCCTAGAAGCTTCAAAAGAAATTGTTGAAGCTTTGAGTGAACAAGTATCCCATGTAGTTATTAAAGGTGCAGTATCTGACAAACTTATTAAAAACATAATGACTTCTACTAACCTATATAAAGATATAACTTTTCTTGTGGAAGATGGTACAAAGCTATTTATAAGTAGTGAAAGCCTTTATAGATTTCATAGGCAAGGTGGAGTCATAAAGGTCCTAAATAAGATAACTGTGGTTTGCATAACTTCAAATCCAAAATCACCTTATGGATATGAATTTCCAAAGGATGAATTCTTAAAAGGTCTTAGAGAAGCTGTTAATATTCCAGTATTTGATGTAGTAGGGGGGAAATAATATGAAGTTTTTAGACAATGAACAAAGAGCTCAAATAGGGTTTTCCTTTATTATGGATGAGCTGGGCATAATAACTCCTTATGGTACTGAGGAAAAGAAGCTAATAAAGCCTTTTAAAATTAATGAGTATGATAAATTGGTAGAAGAGCTTACTAATGTAGAGCTCATGATGGGCCATATGGAAGAATACCATGATGAGTTTAACGATATAGTAAGACTTCTACACAAAATTAAAGATATAAGAAACACATTAAGAAGAGCAGAGAAGGTAGAGATATTAGATGAAGTTGAGCTTTATGAGGTTAAATATGTATCTATGCTTTTGGAAGAGCTTAAATTAGTTTTAGAAAATATGAATTTATCTATAGGTAAGATTAAGCTTAATTCTCTAGAAAAAGTAATAGATATACTAGACCCGAGTAATAAACGTATATCTACATTCTATATTTATGAAGAATATAGTGAAAAACTTTCTCAGATAAGAAAATTAAAGGGTGAAAAGGAAAAAGCAATTTTTTCTTGCAATGATGAAAGTCTTATTGAAAAGTTAAAACAAGAGCGATTAGATATTGTTATTCAAGAGGAAGAAGAAGAGTTACATATTAGAAAAGAACTTACTTCTAAATTGTCCTCCTTTAGTAAGGATATATCAGAAAATTTAAAGGTGGTAGGTATTCTAGATTTATTAATGGCAAAGGCAAGCATTGCTATTAAATACAATTGTGTTAAACCTACCATAGTTAAAGATATGAATATTGACATAGAGGATGGAATAAATCCTGAAATTGAAGCGATCCTTAAGAAAAAAGGAAAAGCATTCTCTCCTGTTAACATACAGCTTCATGGAGGAACTACGGTGATAACTGGAGCTAATATGGGTGGAAAGAGTGTAGCATTAAAGACTATTGTTTTAAACCTATTTCTTGGTCAATTGGGCTTCTTTGTATTTGCTAAAAAGGCAACTTATCCGATATTAGATTTTATCCATTTTGTATCAGACGATATGCAATCTATATCTAAGGGATTAAGTACTTTTGGAGCTGAGATAATTAAATTAAAAGAAGTAGTAGAGTGCGTAAAACGCGGAGATGGATTTGTAGCTCTTGATGAGTTTGCTAGGGGAACAAACCCTAAAGAAGGATATTACCTTGTAAAATCTCTTGCAAATTATCTACAAAAGTTTAACACTGCTAGTATAATATCTACTCACTATGATGGTGTGGTAGAGGAACCAATGGTTCATTATCAAGTTGTAGGACTAAAAAATATAGACTTTGAGAAACTAAAATATAAGATTGATCTTAATAAGACTCATTCAGTTGAAATTATCCAAGAGCATATGGAATATAAACTTGAAAGAGTATCTAAGACAAATCAAGTACCTAAGGATGCGCTAAATATAGCGATGCTATTAGGATTAGAAAAAGACATAGTAAATATAGCGAAAACATATTATGAGGAGGAGTACAATGGAAAGTAAATTAAATTTAGATTTAAATCTAGTTGCTAAAGCTAGAGAATCATCAAAGAATATAGCTCAAGACACTCAAAAGTTTATAGACAGACATACTACAGTAGCTGTAGAAAGAACTGTATGTAGATTATTAGGTATAGATGGTGTAGATGAATTTGGAGTACCACTACCAAACGTAGTTGTAGAAAACATTAAAGCTGGAAATGGATTATCTGTTGGAGTTGCTGCATTAGTAGGTAATGCTATGGTTAACACTGGATTAACTCCACAAGAAATAGCAGAAAAAGTAGCTAAAAATGAATTAGATTTAACTAAACTACCTATGAAAGATATGTTTGAAATAAAAATGGCAATTGAAAAAGTTGCTAAAAACATGGTAGCTACAATCAAAGCTAACAGAGGCGAGAGAGAAGCTTACCTTGAAAAATTCGGCGATAAAACAGGTCCATATCTTTATGTTATCGTTGCTACAGGAAATATCTATGAAGATATAATTCAAGCTAAAGCTGCTGCAAAACAAGGTGCAGACGTTATAGCTGTTATCAGAACAACAGGACAAAGCTTACTTGACTACGTTCCATACGGAATAACAACTGAAGGATTCGGAGGAACTTTTGCAACTCAAGAAAACTTCAGACTTATGAGAGCTGCTTTAGATGAAGTTGGAGAAGAATTAGGAAGATACATCAGATTATGTAACTACTGTTCAGGATTATGTATGCCAGAAATAGCTGCTATGGGAGCTATAGAAAGACTTGACGTAATGCTTAACGATGCATTATACGGAATTCTTTTCAGAGATATCAACATGCAAAGAACTATAGTTGACCAATATTTCTCAAGAGTAATCAATGGTTTTGCAGGAGTTATAATCAACACTGGTGAAGATAACTACTTAACAACTGCTGATGCTGTTGAAGAAGCTCACACAGTACTTGCTTCTCAATTCATCAATGAGCAATTTGCTTTAGTTGCAGGACTTCCAGAAGAACAAATGGGTCTAGGACACGCATTTGAAATAAACCCAAATGTTGAAAATGGATTCCTATATGAGCTTGCTCAAGCACAAATGGCTAGAGAAATATTCCCTAAAGCACCACTTAAATACATGCCTCCAACTAAGTTCATGACTGGAGATATATTCAAGGGTCAAGTACAAGATGCATTATTTAACATGGTTACAATAATGACTAGCCAAAAATTACACTTATTAGGAATGTTAACAGAAGCTATACACACTCCATTTATGAGTGATAGAGCACTATCTATTGATAATGCACAATATATATTCCATACAATGAAAGACCTTGGTTCTGAAATCACTTTCAAAAAAGGTGGAATCATGGAAACAAGAGTTGATGAAGTTCTAGGAAAAGCTGCTGACCTATTATCTGTAATAGAAAAAGAAGGTTTATTCAGTACTTTAGAGCAAGGTAAATTTGCAGGTATTAAGAGACCTCTAAACGGAGGAAAAGGATTAGATGGAGTTGTTGAGAAGGAAGCTAACTACTTCAACCCATTTATAGATTTAATGTTAGGAGGAAACAGATAATGAGTGGTGGATTATATTCAACAGAAGTTAGAGATTACGATACTAATTTAGATCTAACTAAGCTTAAACCTTACGGAGATACTATGAACGATGGAAAGGTTCAAGTGAGTCTTACTTTACCAGTTAAAGATGATGAAAGAGGAATAGAAGCTGCTATTCAACTTGCAAAATCAATGGGACTTAAAGATCCAAACGTTGCTCATCACGGAGCACTAGATAAAGAATTTACATTCTATGTAGTATATGGTTCATTAACTCATACTGTTAACTATGAAGAGATTCATGTTCAAACTGTAGAAGTAGATACTATGTCTATGTCAGAAGTTGGAGAATACATTGAAGAGCACATTGGAAGAGATGTAGTTATCATTGGAGCTTCAACAGGAACAGACGCTCATACAGTTGGAATAGACGCTATCATGAACATGAAAGGTTTCGCTGGTCACTATGGTCTTGAAAGATACAAAGGTATCGAAGCTTACAACCTAGGAAGCCAAGTAGAAAACGAAGAATTCGTTAAGAAAGCTATCGAGCTAAAAGCTGACGTTCTTCTAGTATCTCAAACAGTTACACAAAAGGATGTACACATCCAAAACCTTACTAACCTTGTAGAGCTTTTAGAAGCAGAAGGTTTAAGAGATAAAGTTGTATTAATCTGTGGTGGTCCAAGAATAACTCACGAACTTGCTAAAGAATTAGGATACGATGCAGGATTCGGACCAGGAAAATATGCAGATGACGTTGCTAGCTTTGCTGTAACTGAAATAGTTGAAAGAAAGTTAGTTTAATTTAAGAAGTTTAATGTTTAAAAGTCTAGTTTAATGTTTATATATTTAGTTTATAGGGATAAAAACTAAAAGGGTTACGTGAAATAAAATTATAGGGTATATAAGTAGAATGAAGAAATTCATTCTACTTTATTTTTTACTCCAAATCTACGATTTGACTAAGTAAAATAAGTGAGAATCTAAATCTTTGATTTAGTAGTTCGAACTTACTCCTTAGAACGTATGTAAAAAGGAGTTCCTATTGAAAATAAATGTGACAAGGAGTTTTCTCAAGAGCGAAGCGAAAAGTCATGTTAGTAACATCACTCCACACTTTAACACACATATAATCATACTACTAAAATAGCCCATTTCCCCAAAGCCCCATGAATATAACAACTATTTAAAATTTTAAAATGTTTCCTTTTCAACTAGCTAAAAAGTTCCTTAATTTCCTATATAAATAGTAACCTGAGAACAGGTATATGAATTATATAGGAAATTACAGATGTTTTATTAAAGAAATAAGGATTTACTTACTACTAAAGATGAAATTATATATTCATAACTCTGATTTAATAATATTATATGCATACAAAAATAATAAAATATATTATTTTGAAGAAGTGTATTGATTAATTGTGTATTATATGGAATAATTGTATTGTAAAGTTTAAATACATAGATACAAAATATAGATACAATTCTGTTTTGTACTAGAATGTGGGGGGAATATAAATGAATACAAGATCAGAGTTAAACAAAAACCTTGCAGAAATGCTAAAGGGTGGAGTAATTATGGATGTAGTTAATGCTGAAGAAGCTATAATTGCAGAGAAAGCAGGTGCGGTTGCTGTAATGGCTTTGGAACGTGTGCCTTCTGATATTAGAAAGCAAGGCGGAGTTGCTAGAATGTCAGATCCAAAGATGATAAAAGAAATTCAAAAGGCCGTATCTATTCCAGTAATGGCAAAGGTAAGAATAGGTCATTTTGTTGAGGCGCAAATATTAGAGGCCATTAAGATCGATTATATAGATGAAAGTGAAGTACTAACTCCAGCGGATGATTTATTTCATATAGATAAAAAAAGCTTTAATGTACCTTTTGTATGTGGAGCTAGAAACTTAGGAGAAGCTCTAAGAAGAATTGGTGAGGGAGCTTCCATGATAAGAACTAAAGGGGAAGCTGGAACTGGAGATGTTGTAGAAGCTGTAAGACATATGAGAACTATGATGAGCGAAATAAGAAAAGTACAAAATACTCCTAAAGAAGAGCTTATGACTATAGCTAAGGAAATGGGAGCTCCTTATGACCTAATAGTGTATGTTCATAATCATGGAAAACTTCCGGTAGTTAATTTTGCTGCTGGTGGAGTAGCTACACCAGCTGATGCAGCTTTAATGATGCAGCTTGGAAGTGATGGAGTTTTCGTTGGTTCAGGTATATTTAAATCAGCGGATCCTGAAAAAAGAGCTAAAGCCATAGTGCATGCTGTAGCAAACTATAATAATCCTGAGATTTTATCACAGGTTTCTGAGGATTTAGGAGAGCCTATGGACAGTATAAATACTAAGGACCTACCAGATGGTAAATTATATGCATCAAGAGGATGGTAATGTAATGATAACGATAGGTGTACTAGATTTACAAGGAGCTGTAAAAGAACATGTAGATAAGATTAATAACATAAGTGGAGCAACAGCCTTAAGAGTAAAGAATAGGGCGGATTTAGAAGCTATAGACGGGCTTATAATTCCAGGAGGAGAAAGTACCACCATAGGAAAATTATTAAGAGATTTTCATATACTATCGCCACTAAAAAGTAAAATTGAAAATGGACTACCAGTATGGGGAACCTGTGCAGGTATGATAATTCTCGCTAAATCCATCTTAGGAAGCGATTATAACCATTTAGGAGTTATGGATATAGAAGTAAGAAGAAATGCCTATGGCTCTCAATTAGACAGTTTTATAACGGATGAAATTGTGAAAGACGTAAGTGAAGAAACAATACCTCTAGTATTTATTAGAGCGCCTTACGTTGAAAAGATAGATGAAGATGTACAGGTGTTATGTAAGTTGAAGGATAAAATTGTAGCCTGTAAACAAGAAAACATGCTAGCAACCTCATTTCATCCAGAGCTAACTAAGGATTTAACTATGCATAAATATTTCTATAACATGTGTATGGAGAATTTAAAAACTAAAGATATTAGAAAATAGACTTATGTAGCTTTCTTTACCTTTATTTATAATTTGATTGAGAATATAAATTTATAAAGAGGTTTTGAAATAAGGTAGTTTCTATGAAATATTGAGGCTTTCGTAAAATATGTTACTAGTCTTATATAATATATTGAGCATGCACTTTAATATTATTGTTAGCGAATGCCATTTGCAGGGATATTAGATTTACTTAGTATTTATGAATGGTAAAATCGTAAGCAACACAACTTGTTTGAGTGTACACGAGTTGTTGTGTCGTAGATTTTACCTTGAATAAATGCTTTAGTAAATCAATATTCCGAAACGGCTGAGCGTTAATAATATAAGTGCTTATTCAATATTTATCTAGATTAGCTTATTTTGGGACGCCCCGTTTATCATACATTGATTTTATACATTCATTGAATTTTCTATTTCTTCGTTATATTTTATTTTTTTTAGTAAACTAAATACTATTAAATATGCTATTACAATACCTATTATTCCACCAATTATTGAACCAATTACCACTGGTACTCCAATACTATAGTCCATCATAATTAAACTTATCAAAAAGTTAACAGGATAGTAAACTGCTAAGGCATATATAGCAATCTTTTTCCACATGAAAATTCCTATAGTTATAATAATAATTATTATTGCAGATATAATTGAATATACTATCATACCACTGCTAAGCGCAACCTCCGGAACTATTTGAGCCATTGACTTATTGGTAAATGCAGTTATTATTGAACTCACTCCTCCAATAATGTAAACAACTAATACTAATGTTGTCCAAAATCCTCTTGTCTTTTTTTCCATTTTATTATTCCCCCCTTATATAATTTATAATAATTACTAATACAATTTTATCATAAATTTAAATTATTATATATATATTGCTTAAAATTACTTTTTTAAAACCTAAAAATATACTGATCATTATTATATTACTAATTTATATATAATCTCTAAAATAACTATCCCTTTAATAGCTAAATCGACTCTAAATATGTTCCATCCCTTCTTTGGCAAATAATAGTAGTATTTCATTATGTCTTCTTTAGGAACATTCCCTTTTATATATTTTGGTATTGCCTTCACGTTTAAATGATTTTGAATTTGATCATAATAAAATTGAGCAATTACATAATTTTTGATTATTTCATCAGAACCGTGTGTTGAATAGTCATCCATAAGTAAAATTTCTATATTGGGATAAATTGGGTTTATAAAAGAATCTACACATTTTTATAAGTATTGCCTACCATTATAATTTATTATCCTATAGTGATTAATGGTTGCTCAATTCTTGATTTTTTTTATTTCATATAGACCTATAAATAATGACTTTAGTTTTTCTATCTGATCCTTAAATTCAAAACCATTCTTAACAAAATAATTATATTCTTGTGAATTATATTTACTATCAGTTATCATCTCAACTGCATCATTTATTGTATCCCAAACTAAATACTGAGGATATATTTCTTTTGCACCGACAAAATTATGAATTATAGGTTTTATTCCTTTTACCATAGCTTGCATAATACTGATGTTTTGCGATTCTAAAATACTTGTACATAATATATAATTTTTATCTTCTAGCCATTTATCTAGGTTGTCCTGCCACCCCTCATAAACTACATTATCTTCTAATCGAAATTCTTTTATCATTTGATTAAAATACAAAATATCTCTAGCATCTTGAAATTTACCAGCAATAAATAATTTATATTGGTTATTTTTATCATATATAGCTTTAAAAGTATGAAGCAATAGCATAGGTCCTTTCTTATAGTTTATATACCCTACATACGCAATATTAAATCCAGGTTTTCTATCTTGAAAAGTCCATTTAGGAATATCTATACCATTAGGAATTACTATTGTCTTTTCTTTATCTATATTAAAATTATTAATAGTAAAATTCCTTATATGTTCTGCTACAAATATGATTTTATTAACATTTTCCCAGTAAACATTACATGGATAATCTGTAAATGATTCATAACTGTGTATTCTACATATAATTTTCTTTTCATTAGCAATGATAAGTTTACTTCCATAAGATATTAATTCATCACACCACTCAAACCAGCATATATCAGCCCATTTCATCTCTTCATCAATTTGTTTTAAATTTGTTACAACTACTTTTCTAGTTGTATATTCGTGCGCTAATCCATCAATAATATCTTCTAAAAAATTATCTAGCCCCGGCTTTACAAAAAAGACTATATTTTTTTTATTACTTTCCTTAGAATTAACTGTTATACTACTAACATTTTCAACCATATTACTTCTCCTTCACTATTTACATTCAGTAGTTTAAAGATAGCTCCTTATTCTATTGGTAACCTATCCAATAAAACCTCTTATACACTTTACCATTGCTTATGTTAATTAGTAATCATCACGTTTTATATTACTATACCAACAAAAGATTACTAACTATAGTAGAAAACAATAATCTACTCCTTATAAGAACCATAAAAATTTATAGTCTCTACATCTTCTGGATTTTCCTTTGGTACTATTGCGATATTATAGGTTTTATCTACATAAAGAGGGCTACTTCCTGATAAATTGTTATACTCATCAGTAACATAATAATTATCTGTATGCCCAGTGCCCTTTCTTGTCACTCCAATATTTACTATGGCTGCATATTTTGAATTCTCCGCAACAGTTCCTATAACATTCACCTGTCTTAAAGTACCTTCGCCTTGATTACAACAATTACATCCCTTACAACAATCACATTTTTTACAATTGTTACACTCATCTCCAATAACCACTTTTAAAAATGGAACAAGATATGTGTCCTTACATATCGAAGAACCAAATTGTGTAAGAATACTATTACTTTTATCAAATAGTGCTATACCTGTATTACTTAATTTGTTCTGTAACCATAATACAACAAAATCGGTTAAATCCACTGTTATAGCCACATCTGAAGTTATTGGATGAAAATTTTTTTTAATATTGATATTTACTTCTGGTCGATTATTGAAAGTTGTATAAGTGCTGAAATAATCACATAGTGGGTATATTGAAAATATTTTCCTACAATCATCATAAAAATTATTTGTCTTAAATAATACAAGCTCTGCATTTAAAATCAATGCATTGCTTGGTATGTCAGAAATATCAAAAAACAAATAACTAATATATTTATATATCCCATCACTGCCTACAGTTATAGTTGGCTTATTTATATTTCCATTAGGAATTTTACTGGTTACTGTAAGACTTTTAGTAGCATAAATTATTATATTGGACAAATCTACCACCTCTTTTCTAATCCCTCAATTTAAAGCATGGAGCAATTTATTGCTCCATGCCATTTTAAAATAGTTAGTATAAACACTAGATAGTATATGACCAAGCTGTTATTACACCAGTAGATTCGTCAACAGTATCTCCGCTTATAAACTTTGGTACAATTGACAAAGTATAAGAAGCATTAACAGCTAGTGATGTTCCACTTGCTGTATTATCATAAGTGATTACTCTATAAAATGATCTATTTCTACCTGCTGAAATGGCATTAGTAACATTAAGTCTAATTGTCAAATAAGCTAGACTATTTCTAGCAACAGTGCCTGTAACTCCAACAGAACGAGGTGTACCAGTTTTTGGAGTATCAAAATCGATTGTTAAAGCCATAAAAATTCATCCCCCAAATTTATTTTCAGGATTTTTATTCCTAATATACTATATGAGCTTGTACATAAGATGTTACTTTTCTTCTTAATATTTACAATCTTATTTTTCTAAAGGTAGATGCTATTAATATAGTTATCAATCTTAAATACACATTAGTAGTATAGTAACTATTGGATTAATAGTAAATCAGTCTAAGAACAGTTTATTAAATTACACATATTATATATGGAAGTAAAATTAATATAGTATTTTATTGATTTACTCAAATAATGAATCTATTTTATTATGAAATCTTACCAACTAGGTAAAAGTTTATAGTTAAGTAACTTATTTATTTCAAAGAGGAGAAAATATATTATGAAAAATGAAGTAAGTTTATGTATGATTGTAAAAAATGAAGAAACCTACTTGCCAAACTGTCTTCGTAGTATTAGTGATATTGTTGATGAAATTATTATTGTTGATACAGGATCTACTGATAAAACTGTAGATATAGCTAAAGGCTTTGGGGCTAAGGTTTACTATTTTCCTTGGAACAATAACTTTAGTGAAGCTAGAAATGAATCATTAAAATATGCTACCAAAGATTGGATACTCATATTAGATGCAGATGATGAATTATTCCCTAAGAATCAAGAAAACTTGAAAGATTTATTAAATAGACAGTTAGATGAAAATGCGATTTATTACTTTGAAACATTAAATTATTATGGAAATATTGTTGATGATAATTCAATAACTATAAATTTAAATCCTAGACTATTTAAAAATAACCATGGAACTCACTATGAGGGAGAAATTCATAATCAATTAGTATACTCAGAAAACAAATATAAAGCAATTTATAAATTAATACAAATTAATCATTATGGATATATGACTAAGTCTATAGAGTCTAAGAATAAAAGAAATAGAAATATACCTATTTTAAATGAGCAAATAAAAAAAGATCCAAATGATTACTTTGCTCACTTTAACCTAGGTACCGAATATGCAGCATTAAATGATAATGAAACTGCACTAGAACATTACTATAAATCCTATGAGAAATTTGACCCTTATAACGGATACAGTTATTTACTAATATTTAGGATAATTTTCTTAAATTATAAAATAAAAGATTATGATACAGCTTTTAAGTTCATAGACATTGGTATTGAGCACTACCCAAAATTCACTGACTTATATTTTTTAAAATCTCTTATTTTCAAAGATATAAATATGCCTATACCTCAGATAAAAGCTCTAGAAAAATGTATCGAATTAGGAGAAGCACCATCTGAATTAAAGTGCTTATATGGAATAGGAAGTTTCAAAGCATACTATGAGTTAGGCAATGCTTACTTCACTCTAAAAGATTATGATTCTTCATACAATTATTATATTGAAGCACTTAAATCAAAGCCCGATTTTCTTAATCCATTATACCTTATTGGAGATATATTAAAAATTAAAAATACTCCAATGGATAACTTTAAAAAGATTATAGAAGACCTTATTTCTAATTATCCAAAATCTAATCATATTATTGCAGATTTGTTTTATAATGAAGGATTCTATAAAGCAGCATTGGAGTACGTAGAAAAATGTGAACTATCTGGAACTATTACTGAAGAGCTGGTATTACTTAAAGCTAAATGCCTTGTAATGTCCGGTTCCTTTACTGAGTGCATTAACATGAACAATATAGTTGATGATAATTCTTCTAATTTGCATTTTTCAATGTACAAAGTTATAAGTAGCGTATTAACTAATAATTATGATGAAGCTTTGTCTTTATTGAACAAATTTAAAGAAGATACCTTAGCAGGTTACAATAAAAAACTATTGGAAGTATATTTACAGTTTTTAAAATTATTTACCAAAGAATCCACCACTCTTTTATCCGAAGAGGAAAATGAAAGGGAATATCTTGATATTATTCTAGAAATATGTGAAATATTGCTTATAAATGATAAATATGATGAACTTAAAATAGCTGTAAACTTACTAAATTTAATAAATAATAAATTTGTGCTTCTTAATCTAGGAAAACTATATTATAAATATGGATATATTGAGCTTGCAAAAAAAGAAATCATTAGGTCAATAAAAGAATTTGAAGTTTATGATGTTGAGGGTTTACAGATATTAATGTAGTAGTTTAATTTTCCAAACAATTCATGTTCTCAATAAAATAAATTTCATAATAAAAACTCCTAAATTAATTTAGGAGTTTTTATTAATTTGCTGTGTCTACTATGAAATAGACTTTAAAGCATTTTCTAAATCATTAATTATATCCTCAACATTTTCAAGACCAACAGCTATTCTTATTAATCCATCACTAATACCAGCCATTTCTCTTTCTTCTTTAGTGTATGGTGAATGTGTCATTGATGCTGGGTGTTGAATTAAAGTTTCAGCATCCCCAAGACTTACCGCTATTGTACAAAGCTCTGTACTATTTATAACTTTCTTACCTTCTTCAATTCCACCTTTTACCTCAAAAGCAATTACAGCTCCCGGTAAAGACATTTGTTTTTTAGCTAATTCATACTGTGGAAAACTTTCTAAACCTGGATAATATACTTTTTCTACTACACTATGTTCTTCTAAAAACTTTGCAACTTTCATGGCATTAGCACAATGTTTTTCCATTCTTATTTCTAAAGTTTTCATACCTCTAATAATTAAAAATGCATCGAAAGGACTTAAACTAGCACCTGTCATGTCCTTTACACCAAATAATCTCACATTCTTTATAAATTCAGCACTTCCAACTACAAAACCAGAAATTACATCTCCATGGCCGTTTAAGAACTTTGTTCCTGAATGAATTACTACATCAGCTCCAAATTCTAATGGTCTTTGAATATAAGGAGTACAGAAAGTATTATCAACCATCACTATACAATCATTATTCTGATGAGCTATCTTACTTATAGCTTCTATATCTACAACTTCAAGATTTGGATTTGCTGGTGTTTCCAAATAAACTACCTTAGTATTTTCTCTCATTGCTCGACTTACTTCTTCAAGATTGGTTGCATCCACAAAGGTTACCTCAACACCATATCTACTTATTCCATGGTTTAGATAAGCATAGGTACATCCATAAAGAGTTTTTGCTGCTACAACATGATCACCTGCTTTTAAAGCTGTCCAAAATGCTGATGCAACAGCTCCAATGCCTGATGCAGTAGAAATTGCTGCCTCTGCGCCTTCTAGCATTGCTAATTTCTCTTCCAATTGAGTATTAGTTGGATTACCAAGTCTTGAGTAAATATATCCTCCCTCTTCAAGGGCAAATCTTCTACCACCTTGCTCAGCGGAATCGAAAACAAAAGTTGCTGTTTGATGAATAGGAGTAGCTAAGGAACCAAATTGATCCTTTACATGTCCACCATGAATTGCTCTAGTTGCAAACCCCATTGATTTTAAATTATTCCCCATTAATTTATTCCTCCCAATATATAGTTTTATTACAATTAATATATAGCAATTTCAGTGCCAAATTTTAAAAAAACTAAATAATAACTAAATCTATGTTAATATAATTTAAAGTAGGGCTTTAATAACAATTCAAAGAAAATTTCTTTATTTTCACATATCTACTACTTAATATTTATACTAAGCAGTGTAAATATTTCTTTACTTATTAAAATTTTTTGTAAAATTCTTTTTACACTCGTAAAGTTTTTTTTACATATGTGAATGCGAAAGAGTACTCTAAATTTTTATATTATATTTATTAATTTTATTCATTATAGTGGTATGAGATACATTGAGTACACTTGCAGCTTTTCTATAACTTTTATATTTCACTATGACTTTTTCAATAATTTCTTTTTCACACTTCTCCATTATATCCTTCAATGGTAACTGTAAATATTCATTTGATTTTTTTTCTATGATATCTTTAGTCTCAAAGTTATAAACATCGCTTCTAAAATTGATAAAAAGGTCCTCTGCAGTTAATATCTCACTCTTACATAAATTCATTGCTCTTTCTATAACGTTTTGTAATTCTCTAACATTTCCAGGCCAATTATACTTCATTAGTTCACTAATAAATTCAATATCAGCCCCCTTTATGTTTTTATTTAATTTGTAATTTAATTTATCTATAAAAAACTGCACAAAAAGTGGAATATCCTCTAATCGTTCCTTCAATGCTGGAATATACATAGGAACTACATTTAATCTATAATACAAATCTTCTCTAAAGGTTTTATCTTTAATCATATCCTCAAGATTTTTATTCGTTGCAGCTATTATTCTTACATCTATGGCTTCTTCTTTATTACTACCAATCTTTCTAATCTTTCCTTCTTGTATCACCCTTAATAACTTTGCTTGGATAAGCATAGGCATTTCTCCTATTTCATCTAAAAATAAAGTGCCCCCCTTAGCTTCTTTAATGATTCCATCTTTTCCACCCATCATTGCACCTGTAAAGCTTCCTGGCTCATATCCAAATAATTCACTCTCTAATAATGTTTCTGGTAATGCTGCACAGTTAATAGCAATAAAATTCTTATTGCTTCTAGGACTTATATCATGAATTGCCTTTGCAAACACCTCCTTACCTGTACCACTTTCACCTCTTAAAAGCACTGTTGAGTTACTCTTTGCAATAGTCAGAGTCATATTTTTTACCCGTTCTATAGCCTTACTTGTACCAATTATATTTTTGAATTCCCTACACTCTATTGAATCTATTATATCCTTTAGCTTTTTTTCTTTCTGCTCATAATATAATAGCTCCATCTCCTTAATGGAAATTATATCTTTAATATTACAAATCTCTTTCATCAACCCTTTTTTTACCTCTTTTTCCATGTCCTCAACTTTTACACATACCTTTTGAAAAAACACTTCCATGGAAATTAAATTGATTTTCCTATTATAAATTTTCTCTAATATCTCTACAGTAATCCCCAATCTATCTCTTGTAATTATCTCAAATCTAATCATACAAATCTCCCTTTTGTAAGAATATATTATGTTTAAAAGTGGCGTTACAAGACTTCTATTGTAACGCCACTTTTAGCTATACCTTAAACTTATAAACCTTTATTTTATAAGGAAATCATATCTAAGGCAATGTGATATATGTGTAATTTTTCTCTAAATCCAGTCTGCAATTTCTTAAACTCTATTAATCTTTCAATACTAATATATCACGATATTAGATTAACTTTAAATTATTAATATCTAATTTATATATTACATCTTTTCGTTCCACTATAACATTGATTTTTTTCTTTACTTCTTCATCTTCTATTATCTTTGAAATTAGTTCTTTAGTTGGATTTATAGCATAAGGATTTCCTACAGATTTAAACATAGTTAAATCTCCAGAAGTATCTCCATACGCATAACTTTCACTTAAATCTATATCATATTTCTCTTTTAACTCCATTAAAGCATTTTCTTTACTAATGGAATCCCACATTGGAATAATTTCACCAGTATATTTTCCATGGTCATCAGCTTTATAAATGGTACCTCTAAAATCGTCCATTTCATACTTACCTGCCATCTCTCTTACAAGCTCCATAGGAGATCCTGAAATAGCAATTACAACATGTCCTTGTTCCTTATGCCATTTAATTTTATCCCTTGAAAAGGTATATACTCTATCACCCTTTTGATTAATCACATTCCTAGCTATGTGTTCTATATGTTCTTTACTCAAACCCTTAGTAGCTTCAATATAAACATCAATCATTTTAAGTAAATAGGTATCATAATCACCTTGTCTTATATCCCATTTGGAAAAAGCTGGTCTAACTTCATTATACCATTTATCTTCTTCAACTAATTCATATTTTATTATTTTTTTAAAAACTTCTGTTATTAATCCTTCTCTATAGATAGTACCATCTATATCAAAAAATGCTGCAACTCTTCCCATAAAAAGCCCTCCTTAAATGACACTTCAAATCTACTCTTTGGTTAATAGATTTACTCCTTCAAATAAATATAAGAAGAAGTTTCCATTATAATATTTTATCTACAATACCATATTTATGATTTAAAGTCTAGTATTCATAATAAGGTTTACTAATTTAGACCTTACTAATCCATGAAATAAATCCTTTATTTTCTATTATTATAATCTTTAAATATTTCATACAAGATCTCTATAATAAAAATATGAAAACTACAGAGATTTTTTATACGTTACTTTATGTATATGAATATTTTACCAATTTAGATTAATTCAATTATACGAAATACATAAAAATAGAAATGTATAAAATCATATATTTTTATATTATAAGCACTATACATTTCTATTATATAATTTATATGAAAATTTTATTTATTAAAAATCTGTGCTATTTTCACATAATAAAATGCATCTTTTGTCAAGGACATTTTATTATAAATTTATTAGGAATGCTTTTAAACTTCATCATCTAGTAACCATTTAATCAAAGAAAATCTCACATGTTTAGGGATTTGATTTTCATTTCTTGTTTTAGCTTCTTCTGTGTCAGATAAATCCTCAGCACTCTTAACATTCATTTGTTGTTTTAAATTTTCATTTTCTTTCTCTTTTTCATCTAATTTCTTTTCCATTAATATTTTTTCTTTATCCTTTTGTAACAGCATCTGCTCTAAACAACTATTTTTCTTTTTTAATATATCATTATCATACATATATATATTAATTTTCTCTTTTTCATTATAAAATTTATATTTCAAATTTGATATTTGATTTTTTTCATACTGCATATCCTCTTTCAATGTTCTTAATTCTTCATAAGTCTCCTTAAGTTTTAATTCTAATTCTTCTTTTTCTCTTTTAAGTATTTTAACTTTTGAAAAATAATTTTTTAACTCTTCCTTTTTAAATGTAGAGTTTTCAACCTTATGCTCAAAGTTTTTATTCTTCTCTACTTCAGTATCTATTGAAGCTTCTAAAAGTTCCGGCAAAAACAATTGTTCCTGTCCATTAACGTTCACTGCATATATCTCGTTAATAAAATGTTTGTTTTGTTTATCTGCTAAATATTCTTGATATAACACTTTCACAGGTAATACCTTATCAAAGTGCATGTACACTCTAGGACTACTAAAATTTTTCCCATAGTCTGTAGAGAAACACATATAAATCTTATTGTCACAAATCCACAAAGCCCATAACACTCTATTATATAATATTAATGTGCAAGAGTTAATCTTTTCATATTGAAACAGTATAGTGTTTTTTTGTAACCCTACTTCTTTATACTGGTAAATCACTCTATTAACATGATCATCTTGAGTAATAAACAGGTAGTGCTTTCTATTTTCTTCTACACAAAAAGTAAAATCTATGTATGGTAAGAGAGACATGTGTATAACTTCTTCCTTTCCCCATCTCCCTTCAATGATGTGAAAACTTCTAGAAATTAATTGATATACCCCAGCTACCATAGTGTTTAATAGTATTATATTTGATTTGCAATCTTGGCAAATACGATAATAAACCCTAGAATAACAATCTAATTTAGAAATTATTTGTGGGCAAGACCACAATACCCCGTTTTTAGCAACTTGGTGAACTAATACTTCTGAATAAGTATGTTTATCTACTACATTATATAACAAGTGAATATCCTGTGAGCAGAAGAATGCTCTAATGTGTATAGGCGTAATTATATCATACTTCATATGGAGGAGAGTTTTATGCTTCCATCCTTGTCCTTCCAATGTGCATAAAATAAGATCACCACAAATATCCTGACAGAAAATATGAATTTTCCCATTCCCCTCCTCCAAGACATAAAAATATTCAAAACTTTCCTTATAAAGACTCTTCTTCTCTGACCACCCATATTTCATAAGTATTTGATAGCATATACCTTGCTGACTGTCATAACAAAATTTTAGTAATTTTCCATCTTTCTGCTTAACCAAAAAAAAATCATATTTTTTGTTAGTCACTTTTCCCCTCTCCTTTGCAACTTTCACCATATTTACAAAATGGAATAGATACTATTTCCTCTACAATTGCCTTCGTTGAAAGTAAAACACTAACGTCAAACTTCAAACTTTTGTTTATGATTACTGGAGTACTTGTTAATTTAGCAAAAGAATTGACTACAAATTCTACTCCTGCTTGTTCTGCATAAGTGGGTATATATAACATGGCTTTCTGTGTTCCTTTAAGGCTTCCTTCAATTATGTGTTTTTGTTCACATTCATCCTTCCATTCTATGTAGTATGGAATACAAAAGTCTGATTGTATTATTGAGTATTTTTTTCGACTATCTATAATTTTTCTATTCTTTGTTTCATTTATAATTTCACACTTTTGAAATATAATTTCTTCTACAGTTGTAACCTCTTCATCTTTTGAGAATACTTCAATTGAAATTTGAGAAAATATTATTTTTTCTTGATAGGTAGATAGAACTTTTTTTGCCAATATAGTGGTTTCATTTTCTTGTTTCCATTTATCTTCTGAATCCGTGAAAATAAAAGATTCTTTCTCTATTTGAAATTTACTCTGAGTGACCACTCCAATATCGTATGGAATACTATTATTTTGTTCAAAAGTAAAAGTATCTAAAATAACATTTCTAGAAGTATCAATCCTATCAAGTACACCCTTTCCATCAGTACTTCTGCTAGTTACAAGTAGTGTTCCTTTATCAGGAGATAATCTAAGTTTTTGCAATTTGGGTAGGGTAGTTTTGATTATTGCTATACATTCTCTTTTTAGTATATCTATAATTTCAATTCTATGTAAACCACTATTGGCTACATATAAAAGAATTCCATTCTGCTCCAAAGCTGTAATAACAGATCCCTTTTGGAAATCTATATATGAAACATCTCCGTTTTCAAGCTCCAATATAGAGATAGTACTCACATAATTACCTTTATTAATTCCTTTATTAGAAATATAAATATACTTTTCATCTTCTCCTATGAGAATATGGTTAGGTGCAGTCCCAACATCTTTGTATACTCTTATTAATTGGAAATCTAATGTATCATAAACCTTTATTTCATTTTGAAAAATGTCCAGTACAAATAATCTTTTCTTATCTTTGTCAAGTTCCAAACCATCTGCAGCAATAAAGCCTGTTAGACAACCAAGCTTTTCACCAGTTCTTAGATTATAAATGCATACCTCTTCGGTATCACATACATAAATTTTCTGAGCTATGGAATCTACTTTTATATTTCCATTATTAGTTATGCTCCATATTTTGTTAGAACTATATAAATCCTCAATAAGTGTAATTTTACTGTTTCTATCACTGGCTATATACACATTATTTTTTTCATCAACAGTAATATTTAGAGGCCTTGGACCAATCTCAATCTCTTTTATAATGCGATAACTATCTCCATCAATAATAGACACCATTCCTGTTCCTAAATTTGATACATAATAAATGGTTTTCTCTCTTTTATTAAACATAGAATCTCCTTCGCCTCCTCCTTTACTAATAAAATATATATCTAACTATAGTAAAACTTCAAATCATAAATGTAAGCTTTTTAGATCATTTGTTCCAATGTCTAATTTATGCTTTCTTAGCCTGCAAAAATGGTTTCATTTATAAATTAATCCAAATAATAGTTTAAAGAGTGCCCGGCACTAAAACTATATAAGAATTATTTTTAATTCTGTTGGAAATTAGTTTCCGAGTTCACTCTTATACTAAAAATATGCTTTACATTTTCCTATTATGCAATATAAACATAAAAAAACTTGTTAAGCAAATCTTATTCAACTAATTCATAAATTTCTTTTTTTTCTTCTTTAACAATCCTATACATACTAGTTGGATAAATATTATTTCTCTGTAATTCCTTCTGTATAACTTCCATATCTATTTCTTTAAATTTTACTGCCTGAGTACAGCTAATATTAATCTTATTAGGAGCAGTAACGAGTTTTACCACAATATTTTTCCGAATTAAACGCTCATAGATATATAGTGCTCTGTGATGAGAAGTAAAGATCATGATATAATCGTAATCTTCTATTTTCATATTATTCACCTCTATTTTGTGTGCCTTAATTTATAACGACTTCTTACTTCATTGTATGCTTTAAAAATTTAGAAGTTACTTTATACTCCACTTGTCCTTTTTCTTAATAATCTCTCTATAATTGATTGATTCTTTTCTAATTCAAGTTCTTCACACAACCTCCTTTTTTCTTCACTTATTATTTCACCTTGTTGTTTAATTATTATATTTTCTTCTTGGCATTCTTTCAATTTACTTTCCACGGCTACTTTAATCTTCCTTTCTTCTAGCAATTGTTGTTTTGTATATTCCAGTTCCCTTTGAATATTTGCTGTAAGAAGTTCTTCTTCTAAAAACTTTTTTCTTGTACCTTCTAACTCATTTTGAATATTCTTTTGTAATTCCAAGAATACGTTACAATTCTCATCGGCCTTCCGTTTTTGTTCTAATATTCTAGCAATCTGTTCTTCATAATCTTCCATAAATCTTTGATTCTTTTGCAATTGCAAACTTAAATCAGTAATTTTCTTTTCTAGCTTTTTCTTTTCTAAGATTACCCGTGATAATTTAAGTTTTAAACTTTCAAGTGATTCTTCTTCCTGAGATGTATCCTCTTTAGCTTGATTTATATCATGTTTTAATGAATCTTTCATATTTATTACAAACTCACTAGGGTAAAACAAATTCAAATCTAGTCCACTAGTTCCATAAACTTTTCTTGCTTTGATAGGACTCTCTTTATCTAGACAAATAACACAATTATATCTTTCCACTGTAAATTCATTTCCCATATCAAAGTAGACTTTACTATCCCATTCTTCACCATCAAAAACTGAATAAAAAATCTTACCTTGTTCTAGCCAACAAGAGTACAATTTATTGCTTTCAATAAATAATAGAGGCTCTACCAATTCATCGCTACTTTCATGAACTCTGAATACTTTGATATTCCCAATACTATCTATATAAACATGATCCAGAAGATATATAGAATCTTCTCTAAATTTGTTTAGTATATGAATCTCTTGTTGATTCATTAGCACCTCAAATCCTATATTCTCTCCTTGAATGCCATAAAGCCTTCTTACAGGTGACCATCTGTGATTTTCAAAGCTGCAATAGTTTAACGATATCTCATCTCCTTCGTCTGTAACAAAAAATGTATAAATATCACTCTTTTTATTTACATGTACTGAATAGTATTCCTTTAAATTAGATATCAATATAATATCCTGCAGTGCAGCAGTTTTCGTTTCTTTTCCGTTCCATATACAATGCATTAACACTCCATGGTCACTACCATCATTACCTACTAGTAAATAAAGGATATGCATCTCATCTCCGATAATTTCAGCTTTTAAATTTTGTATTTCAAACTCATCACTTTCTACTTGATAAAGTATCTTTCCTAACCACTGTTTATCCTTCTTGGTACAGTATCTTAACTCTCCTTTAGTATTGCTGTATACTACATGTATTGTTTCATCTCCACCAACATAAACATCAAATCCCAGTACTTCAGTATCAATTAAAGTTTCTTTAGTCCATCTTCCTTCTCCGTACATAATTCTATAGCATAATTCTTTATCACCGTTTCGTGAAAACTTCCATATATTATCTTTATAATCACAATATATTAAAGGATATATATCACTCATACTCACTCCCCCTTTTGTAAAATTATATTTAAATAAAAATTTATTATGCCCTTCTATAGAAGAAAAATTTATATTTACTGGCCTTGTCAAACTAAATTGTAACACTAGACTTAATTTAATTTTACATATACCTATTTTCCAAAGAGTATTAGCCTATTTAATAAGCTGTGTGCCTTTTAATAGGATTATTCGTACCAGTATTAAAACTTTAGTATATCAAGTAAAACCTGACTTTCTAATATCACCACTTTTATATTTTTACATATTATGTATAGTAAGTATTAAACAACTTTATACTTATCATAATTTTTCAAAAGGAGGAGTATTTATGTCCATTAACTTTAATAAATTTGTGCCACGTCCTGGTCTTGTAAATAAACAAGGGCATTTACCTGATCCTTCGGAATTAGTTTGCATTGAAGTACCTAAGATTTTTGATCAATGCTTAATTAAAAG
>DKGY01000034.1:0-147 GCA_002453475.1 Clostridium sp. UBA6758
TATGGCTGGTTGTGATGGAAGAGCTAAATCAAGAAACTACTATACAAAATTTGCTGAGAAACTACCAAAGGATACAGTTATTCTAACAGCTGGTTGCGCAAAGTATAAATACAATAAGTTAAATCTAGGAGATATTGGAGGAATTCC
>DKGY01000034.1:427-768 GCA_002453475.1 Clostridium sp. UBA6758
GATATGAAAATGTTCATGGAAAGCTAATAATTACAAGTAATGAAGTATTCAGAGGTTAAACTGAGGAGTTTATCTTTGAATACTTTTTTATAAATATTTATTGATTGGTAACGAATGTTACCGAATAAAGTTGAGTGTTTTAGTATACTTTAACTTGTAAGAGGTACTAATAATCCAAAATTATTAGTTATAAATAAAAATTTAAATTATAGGAGGAAAAGAATATGATAAATAAAGATATGACAATAGGTGAAGTTATAAGAATGAAAGAAGGAGCTGCTGAAATTTTAATGAGTTTTGGTATGGGATGCGTAGGATGCCCATCAGCTCAAGCAGAAACT
>DKGY01000034.1:791-10582 GCA_002453475.1 Clostridium sp. UBA6758
TCTTGCAGAAGCTGCTATAGTTCATGGATTAGATATAGAAAAATTATTAGCTGCATTAAATTAATAGATGACCTTAACTAGTGAATTAATTTTAAAGAGTCAATTAAGATATCTATTATATAAAGTGTATATAAAAAAGAAGTATTAAGGAAAGTTCCCTTAATACTTTTTTTATTAATGGCAAGAAAAACCACCATTAAAAAATTGATTATTAGAATCATTAGAAGGATAATAAAATTCACTATCTATATCATTCTGTATAGTAGAATCATTTATAGAATTTAAATCATCTACTACCTTTATTGTTCCTCTAAGCATGCCCATCCAACAGCTGTAGTTTATGTCTCCAGAGTCAGGAGTAAATTCTATTACATTTTCTCCAGAGGATAAATTCTTTTCAATATTCATAGATGGAATAACAATTTTATTATTACAGAAGTTAATGCTTTCACCATCAATTATAAACTCTGTAGGAATTCCCTTTTGAATATAAACTACATTTGGAGTATATCCTTGATTATTAGCTGAAATCTTTATAACTTGCTTTCCGTTAGAAATTGTTGCTTTATTAGCTGAAGATTTTTCGGATATAGTTGTATTATTATTTCCACCTAAAGATAAGGAATTAGGCATTAAATTAACTCCCATTAAAGATAAGCCACGATTAGCCATGATAATACCTAAAACTATGATAATACCACCACTGTATTTAATTAATCTGTTGGAATTTTTTTGACTAAGTAGATTAGCAATAGCTCCAAAGCCTAGCATTAAAGGAATTGTACCTAGGGCAAAGAAAAACATTGAAGTTGCACCGGCTATAACACTACCAGAAGCTAGAGCATAAAGCTGCATTGTTTGTAGGGGACCACAAGGCATAAACCCATTTAGAAATCCTACTATAAGGGGATTTCTAGATTTTTTCTGGGAGTTACAGCAGTTCCAAGGAAGCTTTATAGAAAATCTTCTAAGGGCTTTAAAACCATATAAGTTCAAACCCATAATTACCATAAACACACCTGCAACTATTGCTATGAAGCCTTGAGCTCCAAAGGAAAGAGAAAATGCTTTACCAATACCACCTACAATACCTCCTAAAACCGTATAAGAAATTAAACGGCCTAAATTATACATAAGTCCAGGTTTAAATTTGTTTTTTTCAGGTGCAATTGATGATGTAATACTTTGGGACATCATTATTCCACCACACATACCCACACAGTGTAAAGAGGTCAAAACGCCAATGGTAAATAGAGCAATGTAACTAACTTTACTACTTAAAGCAGATGACATATCGAATACGCCAGTACCTTTGCCAAGGCGTATCATAAGTAAAGCTATAAGGACTATTCCCACAATGGGGAAAAATTCTGAGTGACTATTTTTTTTATCACTAGTAACTTTGTATCCGGATTTTTCAATGGTAGAAACTATGGTAGAATAGGATACTTTCTCAGCATCATATTCAATATGGACAGTTCCCTTAGTATAGTTTGCTTTTGCACATGTAACTCCTAAAAGTTTTTTTAAATGTCTTATTATAGTATTCTCACAGGAAGTACACACCATATTATCAATATTTAGAGTTATGGATTTATTAGACAAAATTATCACCTCATACATAATTTTAAGATAGTAGCTAAAGTATATATTTAAGTTGTGTAGATTTTATGGAGGAATTCTACATAGAATCTTCATAATGGTTTATTATAATTAGGATGTATATTATAATAAGTTTTAAATTAATGGAGGATTATAGATGAAAGTAGATATACTTATTGTAGAAGATGAAGTTAAAATTTTAGAGGTTTTGGAAGCATATCTAAAGAAGGCTGGTTATGGTGTTATAACAGCAATTAATGGAAGTGAAGCTATATATAAATATAAACAATACAATCCTAAATTAATAATATTAGATCTAATGTTACCAGATATATCTGGAGAAAAAATTTGTGAAATCATAAGAAAGGAATCAGAGGTGCCTATAATAATGCTAACAGCCAAGGTAGAGGAAGAAAGCATCTTGAAGTGTTTTTCTCTAGGGACTGATGATTATATTACCAAACCATTTAGCCCTAAGCAGGTAGTGGCTAGAGTAAATGCAGTATTAAAAAGAGCCTTGAATTATAAGCAAGACAATGTTCTAAGCTTTAATAAAGGAAACTTAGTTATAGACTTAGATACTTATGAGGTAAGACAAGGTAATAATTTAATAGAATTAACTCCGTCAGAATTTAAGATACTTTTAGCTTTATGTGAAAGTCCAAAGAAAGTATTTACTAGAGGAGAACTTCTCGATCGAGCTCTAGGTGATGATAGTGATGTTTATGATAGAATAATAGATTCTCATATAAAAAATTTAAGAAGTAAGATAGAGGATAATAGTAAAAATCCTAAATATATATTAACAGTTCACGGCATTGGATATAAGTTTGGTGGTGAATAATTTGATGAAATTGAAACATAGGCTTACTTTGATTTTTCTACTATTTTCTATGACAATAATTCTTTTAATTAGTTTTTCATCTCATATATTTATGAAGAAAAACTTTAATAGATATCTAGAAGATATTATAGAAGAGAGAAAAAAAGTACTGATTAAAGATATAAGTAATACTTATAAAAATGGACAGTGGGATAATAAAAATATAGAAATCATAGGACTTGAAGCTATAAATAATGGATTTATTATAAGTATTAAAGATATTTCAGATAATGTAATATGGAGTGCTAAAACTCATAATAGTAGTATGTGTGAGGCAATGATGGATAAGATGGGTTACAATATGAGTATTGTAAATCCAGGATATAAAGGTGATTATACTGAGGAAGTATATAATTTAAAAATAGATGACAAATCTGCAGGAATTCTTGAAATAGGCTACTATGGGCCTCTTTATTACAATGATTCTGATGTGTTTTTTTTAAAAACCTTAGATAATATATTGATTTTTGTAGGGATTTTTTCTTTATGTATTTCCATATTTATAGGTGTTTTAATTTCTACTTCAATAAGTAAACCTATAGGAAGCGTAGTTAAAGCCACAAATTTTATAGCTACAGGGAAATATAAAAATAAAATTAAAGAGGAAAGCAATATAAAGGAAATTAAGGAAATGATTAATTCAGTAAATACCTTGGCTAATAGTTTAGATGAAGAGGAAAAGATAAGAAAAACTTTGACTAAGGATATATCCCATGAACTTAGGACCCCGCTAACTACCATGCAAGGACAGTTGGAGGCATTAATAGATGGAATTTGGGAACCTACAGAAGAAAGACTACAAAGTATTCATGAGGAAGTGCGAAGATTAAGCAGGTTGGTTGGTTCCTTAGAACATCTCTCTAGATACGAAAGTGAAGATTTGATTTTAAATAAAAGTGAAGTAAATATAAAGGATCTAGTAGAAATGATTCTAATTAATTTTGAAAAGCAACTTCATGATAAAAATATTAATGTAAAAAATAATATAGAAAATTTTATTATAAATGTAGATAGAGATAAAATTACTCAAGCACTAGTAAATATTATTTCGAATGGAATAAAGTATACTGAATTTGGGGGAATAATTAAAATTACATGCTATAAGGAAAGGAATACAACGATAATACACATAAAGGATAGTGGCATAGGAATTTCTAAAGAACACTTACCGTATGTTTTCCAGCGATTTTATAGAGCTGATGAATCAAGAACTAGAGCTACGGGAGGAGCGGGTATAGGTCTCACCATATCTAAGGCAATAATAGAAGCTCATGAAGGAAATATAAAAGTAAAAAGTGAAGTTAATGAAGGAACGGAATTTATAATAGAAATACCTAATATATAAGAAATTTCAAAATTGACTGTATCAAAATATTAACATTTAGTTAATTTTGATACAGTCAATTTTAATTGTATTTGTTGTGAGAGTTTAATTTTTGATACCATAAGAATTGGATACAGAGCAATAAAATATAGGTAATTTTGGTGGACAATAGGTAAATAAATAAAAAGTGAATGTAGCACCAGCTAACATAATAATAGCTATTTTATTCATAATTGGTGGAAATTCAGGCAATTGCATTAAATTATAGCTTACTAATAACCCTATTAGAATACTAACTTCAAAGATAATTAAATCTTTTAAAAGGGAGTGGGAGCCACTAATTTTAAGCGTTCCATAATAAAGGACTAACATTGAAATTGTAGTTATATAGGCGCTTATAGTTTTCGCAAAGAGAAAATTATTTACATATTGACCGACAAAAAAATATTCTATAATAGCAAAGATAATAGGAGCCCAAAAGGTAAGTTTACAGTGTTCCCATATGCTTTCATTAACAGCAAAGATACCAGAGGTAAAAGTTAACTTGTTTGTTACTTCATAGCCAAAATGTATTAATGCTCCTATTAGGAAAATCATAATTGCACCAATGCATTCCCACATAAATAGTGTAGATTTCATAAAATATCTCTCCTTAATTATTGATTTTTAAAACAAATTTATAACATATTAATGTATATGAAATATTAATGAATAATATATTAAGTAAATTATAATAATAAATTATATGTAAAAATTTTTATTAGTGCTTATATGGATGAAAAGTGGTAAAATATAAGCATATGTTATAAATGGAAAGGGTAGGTGGATTAAAATGACATATGATAAAATTAAATTACCTTATGAATACAATGGGCTAGAGCCACACATTGATGCTTTAACAGTAGAAACTCACTACGGCAAACATTTACAAACATACGTAAATAATCTTAACAAATTACTTGAAGGACATGAAGCGCTTACTGAAGGTAAAACTTTAGAACAATTGTTAGAGAATTTAGATAGTATTCCAAATGAAATTCGCCAAGGAGTTATTAATCAAGGTGGAGGAGTGGCAAACCACAACTTTTACTTTAGTATTTTAACACCAGGTGGAAAAGGCGAACCAAAAGGACAATTACTTGAAAAAATCAATAAAGCTTTTGGAAGCGTTGCTAATATGAAAGAAGCTGTTTCTAAAGCTGCTATTGGACAATTTGGTTCAGGTTATGGATGGCTAGTTTTAAATAGTGACGGTGAGCTAGAAGTTATGGCTACTTTAAATCAAGAGTCACCTTTAAGTAAAGGTAAAAAACCACTTGTGACTATTGACGTTTGGGAACATGCGTATTATTTAAAATATAAAAATGTAAGACCAGATTACGTTAATAGCATTTGGAATTTATTTAACTGGGATAAAATTCAAGAAGTATATGAAAGCTATAAATAATTTATTTTATATTGAAATGTATAAAGAAACTGTGAAATAAATTATAATATTGGAATTAAATGTATTTATAAATCTTTATGTTCTATTTATGATATTTTTAATATATAGCTATTGTGTATGACACAATACTATGATAACATAAGAATATAAGAGTACTATGTAAAACGTAGTACTAAATTTTAAAAGGACTACTACGTTTTACATAGTAAAGTTGCTGAAATTTTTAGAAGGGTTGTGTAATACACAGTAACTTCTATATTTTTTAAGACACTATTGTGTTTTACATAGTATAAGGATAGTTAAAATAGATACAAAGAAAAGTATGTTGTTAAAACTTAATAAAGGAGGTTTAGATATGAGCACACAACCCAGAACGGGCGTAATTGAAATCTGTGTTCTTACACTTATAAATGACAGAGATATGTATGGGTATGAAATCGTAGAAAATATTTCAAGAGTTATGTCAGTAAAGGAAAGCACTATATATCCATTATTACGAAGACTTACTACAGAAGGAAATTTTGAAACCTATATGGTGAAGTCTGAAGGTGGCCCAGATAGAAAATACTATAGGATTACAGACTATGGAAAAGGTAATTTAAGAACTTTAGTTAAGGAATGGGATGAATTTGTAAGGGATGTAAATTTAATATTAGGATGTTATAGGAAGGAGAATAAGGATAATGACTAAAAATGATTTTTTAGATATACTTAGAGATTACTTAAAGGGAGCTTTTAGTGAACTTGAGATAAATGATATATTAAGAGACTATGAGGAATTTTTCTTAAATGGAGAGTTACAGGGAAAGAGTGATGAGGAGATTATAAAAACATTAGGATCTCCTAAGAGTATTGCAAAAGAATTAACTGAAGAGATGAAGGGACAAGGCAAATCTACAAGTAATAGCAATAATGAATTTAAAGATAAGGTTTCTAAGGACGCTAAAAATCTTTGGAAAAATGTAAAGAGACAAGGAAAAAAGGCAGGTAATAAGACTAAAGAATTTTTAGATTCCAATTCAGTAATTAACGGAAAGATATCTTCTGCTGGAGTAAAATTAATAATATTTGTTATAAGCGTTCTATTATTTTTCCCAGCTTTAACAATAGTTATGTCTATGATAGCCAGTGGTTTAGGACTTGTTGGAATGTCAATTGCAAACTTTATAGGTTATCTAGGAGCTGCCTTCATTTGTGGAATTGATATATCTATGGGAGTGTTTGGATTCTTTGCTTGTATAGCATGGACTGGATTTATTATCTTAGGTTGGACAGTATACTGTTTAGTGTATAAAGGATTAAAATACCTAGTAGTTCAGTATATATCTTGGGTTAAAACTAGAAATATGTATGTAAGAGTTAAAAATCAACAAGAAAACACTGTAGATAATGAAAATGTTACTGAGAAAAATGAAGAGATAATTCATTATGAAGAGGAAAATAGAGATAGTACTGAGAATCAAACTGGATATGGTGAAACTTTTAATGAAAAATATATAGGTGAAGGTTTAAAGGGAAATGGAGAAGTCGAAGAAATTTCTGTAGAAGATAAGGCCCATGAAGAAAAGCCTATATTTACAGAAGTTATAGATGATGATTTTGAAGAAGGTATAGAAAATAAAGATAATAAGGAGGAGAAATCTAATGAATAGATGGAAAAAATCTCTTATTGTGGCTGGAATTTTTCTTGCAGTAGGAATTACAGGATCTATAATAAGTGGAGCTTATATGATGCCTAAAATTGTAAATAAAGTTTATAGAGTTCGACAAGAGATAATAAATGCAACTCCAACTGAAAGGGAAGTGTTTGTAACTGATGAACAGGTTGATGCTGTTGATATTTCATCCTTAGAGAATAAAGGATATAATGTAGAAATTAAACCTTCACCAGATAAAAATACAAGGGTCAAGGTACTAGAATATATAGAAAATGATATGAAGGTAGAAACTTCCTATGATGCTAATACAAAGGGACTTAAAGTTGTAGGAGACAGAACTATGTATAATTTCTTTGAAGCAGAAAATATAAGGGGATTTTTTGAAAAATCTTATGACGCAATTATATACACACTTATGGAAGAAAAAAATGATAATGCTCAAATTATTATAGAAGTCCCAGTAGGAGTAGACATTAATTTTAATAGTAATTATTATACGAACTTAATAATAAAGGATAGTAAAGTTTTAAAAGATACATTGATTTTCACAAGTCCTAGAGGTGGGTATGTAAATTTGCCATATAATAATACTCTTAAAAATATGAGTATTAAAACTAGCAATTATCTAGAAATAGATTTAAGGGAATTTATAAATGCTGAGAATATTAAAATCGATTGTAATAATGCTAGAGTCTATTCAGGAGGTGCTTATAATGATTATGAAGAGGGTAAAGTGTTGCCTGATAATGTTACCATCAATGCCGACTATATAAATATAGAATCCTACATGCCAATAGGAAAAAATGTTATATTAATTGGAAGTGACGTAAATTATACTACTGATTTTAATGAATATGCTATGAATGTTGATTTAAAAGATAATCGTGGTGGAAGAGTACATTTTGATGGAGCTGATTTAGGTAATGAGGAAAACTTTAATTCTGTAACTTCAAATAGTAGTCATGAAGGATATATAGGTAGAGGAAAAAAGAAGGATTTCAAATTAAGTGTATCTGGATATGATATATGTGAATTTGAACATTCATCTACTACTGATTTAGAAATGGATTTATATGACTAATATATAGTTTGAAGTACAATTGAGCTGAAAGGCTGTTGCAAATATCTTGCTGATCTTTATAAAATATTGAGTATAACTTTAAAATAAAGTTATACTCAATATTTATTTAAGATTAACTTATTTTGCAGCAGCTTTTTTATGAACAAATTTTAACTATATATATATTATTGGTAGAGGGAAAGCTGTTGACATTTAATTTATAAGAAGTTAGTATATACCCATGAATGCTTGGACTAAGGAGGCGAATTAGAATAAACTTGGGAAAAATAAATTTTATAAGTTAAATAAAATTAAAAAGAGGGAAACTAATGAATAAGAAAATAAAGTTAATTATTTCAGTAATGATATGTACTAATTTAGTTGCCACTAGTGCGATGGCAGATGAAATAGGTGATAAGAAACAACAGTCAAATAGCATTGAAGAGGAAATAGGTAGTGGTAAGGAAAAAATAAAAGAGCTAGAAAAGAATAAAGAAGATGTTCTTCAGGATATGGTAGATCTTAATGAAGAGATAAATGCCTTAGATAATGAAATTTATAAGTTGAAGTTAGATATGGATAAAGCTACTACGAAAATAGGGGACCTTAATGAAAAGGCTAAAAAGTTAGAAAAAGATTTAGAAGATAATAAGGACATCATGTACAAAAGAATGAAAACTCTATATAAAAATCAAGGACAAGGCTATATTGAGGCTCTTTTTGAATCTAAGGGACTTTCTGATTTTTTTAATAGACTCGAAATGGTTAAAACTATTCTAGATTTCGATAAGGGAGTATTGTCTGATTTTGCAAATAGCCAAAGGGAATTACAGGAAACACTACAAGTGGCATCTAGGGAAAAAGAAGCTCTACAGCAAAATATGGCTATAAAAGAATCAAAATCAAAAGAGATTGATAGCAAGAAAAATGAAAAATCTGTGATGATGGCTAAGATAGAAGAGGATATAGATGTTCAGGAAAAAATGATAGCTCAAAAGGAATCAGAATTTCAAGAAATTGTTGCTATAATTAATGATATGGAGGAAGCTTCTAAAAGACCAAGTAGAGGGGCTTCAACCAATTCACAAGGTGGACAAGTATCATCTAATGGTGAGATTTCCTCTATAACTGGGAATATAGCTTATCCAATTACATCAGGCTATGGATGGAGGACAAATCCTATTAGTGGTAAGGAAGAATTTCAAGCTGCCGTTGATATTGGAGCGCCACAAGGTGCAGGTGTACATTCATTGATGGATGGTACTGTAGCTTATTCAGGTTGGATGAATGGTTATGGAAATGTAGTAGTAATAAATCATGGAAGCATTAGCAGCTTATATGCTCATAATTCACAGCTTTTAGTTAGTGCAGGAGATAGCGTTAAAGGTGGACAACAGATTTCCTTAGTCGGAACTACGGGATATTCAACAGGACCACATATACATTTTGAAGTTACCAATGCTAGCGGAGAGAAAATAGATCCAACACCATATTATATTTATTAGGAAGATAATATATATAATTTAAAATACATAGAAAATTTAAAATAATTTTTTGGGATACAAGAGTGTAGTTAAATTTGTTTATAGGATTTAACTACACTTTTTCTTATATGACTAAATTGTAAGATAATTATTGATTATGTAAGATAAGGTTTATGGTGAAAGAGATTTTTAATATATATAATGATATTTGTAAAGAGAATGAAGGGATTAATATGATTTAATTAATAAAACTATTAACTTCACTGAGATTCAAGTTATTATGACTATAAGGCATCTTCAAAAAATAAGTAAGTCAGAATGCTCGTCTATTTT
>DKGY01000034.1:10652-54838 GCA_002453475.1 Clostridium sp. UBA6758
ATTTTCAGATGCCTAAAATAAAAATGTAAATATACAATAAAGGAGAATTACACATGGAGATTTTAAAAGTTGAAAATTTAAAGAAATATTATGGACAAGGAGATAATCAGGTTCGTGCTTTAGATGATGTTAGTTTCAGTGTTGATAAAGGGCAATTTGTAGCTATAGTTGGAGCTTCTGGTTCTGGAAAATCTACATTACTACACCTAATTGGGGGCTTAGATACTCCTACAGAAGGAAAGGTATTTATAAATGATATAGATATATATAAACAGAATGAAACTGGACTTAGCATTTTTAGAAGGAGAAATATAGGATTTATATTTCAGTTTTTTAATTTGATGCCTATTCTTGATGTAGAAGAGAATATTTCCTTACCAGCTCTTCTTGATAGTGAAAAAGTAGATGAGAAATACTTAGATGAAATTATATCTATGATTGGACTAGAAGATAGAAGAAAGCATATTCCAGCAGAGCTTTCAGGAGGACAACAGCAAAGAGTGTCTATAGCAAGAGCTCTTATTAATAAACCATCTATAGTTCTTGCAGATGAGCCAACAGGAAATTTAGATAGTAAAAATTCTAAAGAGGTAATAGAACTTTTAAAGGTTACAGCAAGAAAATACAATCAAACTCTAATACTTATAACCCATGATAGTAAGGTAGCTGAGCAAGCAGATAGAGTTATAACCATAAGTGATGGAAAAATAGAAAGTGATAAAATTATGGCATAGGGGGAATAAACATTGATTAGCAGTTATAAAACTTTAAGTTGGAGATACTTAAAGGATAATAAAAAAAGAACTATATTAACTATAATAGGAAAAATATTATCAGTTGCACTTATAACATCTATATGCACTTTTATATTAACAGTACAAAATTCAATGTTAGAAAATACAAAGAAAACAATAGGAGCTTTTCATGTAGCTATAACTAATGTATCTGAGAATGAAATAAATAAAATTGAGACTAATCCTAAGGTAAATTCCATAGGAGTTATGGTTAGTGAAGATGCAGTACCCTTTATTAAAAATAAGAGTATTCAACTTAATTATTTAAATGAGGCAGCCTTAAAGCTGATGAATGTAAATTTGGAGGAAGGACAACTACCTAAAAACGATAATGAAATTGTTATTGAAAGATGGATTCTTAGATATTTTAATGAAGAAATCAAAGTTGGAGATGGAGTTAAAATACAAGATGAAACTGGAAATGAAAGAAATTATATTTTGTCTGGAATAGCTAAGGACGATTGGAAAAATCAAAGTGAAGGCATATCAAAGGCTTATTTGATAAAAAATAGTAGTATTATAAAAGAAGACTCTACAGTATTAGTTGAAATTAATGAAAAAGCGGATAAACAAGAAGTGATCAGCGAGATATCTAATCTAATTAGTGGTAAAAGTAAAGTAAATCAAAATAAGGATTTATTAAGGCTTACAGGGGAATCTAGTAATGGAGGACTAAATAGGTCTATATATAGTGTAACTTTTATTGTCATAGGAATTGTTGTTTTAGCTACAGTAGTGGTTATCTATAATGCATTCCATATTAGTATAGCAGAGAGAATGAAGCAATTTGGCTTGTTAAGAGCTATTGGAACTACTAAAAAACAAATTATGACCCTAGTAATTAGGGAAGCATCTATTATGATACTTATAGGTATTCCACTTGGAATATTTTTTGGAATAGTGTCTGTATATTGTATTGTCTTTACATTTAGCAAAATATCAGGTTTTGGAGATTTTTCAAACCTTAAAGTGGTAATATCACCTTTAGCACTATTGATAAGTGGAGGTGTAGGAGCTGTAACTATATACTTCTCAGCTTATCTACCAGCTAGGGGTGCAGGGAAAACTTCACCTTTAGTTGCAATAAGTAGCCAATCTTTAATTAAAAAAGAAAAGAAAAATAAAAGTGGTAAATTTTTAGGAAGATTCCTTAAAGTCGATACTACCATAGCTTTAAAAAATGTAAAAAGAAATAAAAGAAGATTTTATGTGACTGTATTATCTATGGCTATAAGCGTAACTTTATTTGTAGCTTTTACGAGTTTTGCTAAGTTTTCTAGTAATTTTGCAGAAAAGGTTACAGAAGATAATGATATGGCATTTAGTATATTTCAAAACTACAATACTGATGAGCCACAGGATATAGATGGTAAAATCATTGAAGAAGTAAAGAGTATTCCAGGAATAGAGGAAACATATATAAATTATAAGTATATTCCAATGGAAGGGTTTGTTGATAATTCTGCTATACCGGAAGAAGTTAGACAGTGGGCATCAGAAAATGATAGTGAAGATTTATTTAATAGTAAAGTGGATGGAGAAAATAAGTCTAAAATTAGGGTTGTATTTCAAGCCTATGAGGATAATAAATTAGAAGCAGCTAAAAAATATATTAAAGAAGGTAGTATTGATAATCTTAAGGATGGAGAAGTTATTATAGTTAGAGAAACAATATTCTTTGGAGAGGAGAGAAGTCTTATCGCGCCTATGGCTAAGCTTAAGGTTGGAGATGAAGTTTTAATTAGTAATGCTGAGTATTCAGATGGACAAAAGGAATTTAATAGTAAAGATCTTAAAAAAGTTAAGGTAGCAGCAATTGTAGATGTACAGCCATTCAATTCTGTTGAGTACCAAGGAACACTGAATGTTATAGGAAGCAAGGAGACTGCTAAAAATATAATAGAAGGTAATCCACAGCAGATGGAAAACTTTAAAATTGATGGTATAGAAATAAAGATTAGTGATGAAAGCTATGTAGATAAAATAGATGAGTCTCTAAAAAAGATAGAAAATACTAATGCAGGGCTTAATTATAATAATAAGATTGAGGCTGCTAAAAGCGATAAGGCATTCAAATTGCAAATAAGTATATTACTTATGGGCTTTACAATAGTAATTGCGCTAATAAGTGCTGTAAATATAGTGAATACAGTAACTACAAATATTCTTCTCAGAAGCAAAGAAATAGCAGCTTTAAAAGCTATAGGAATGACAAGGAAACAAGTAAAAAAGATGATAACTTTTGAAGGAGTATTATTTGGATTATATGGCGGAATCATTGGCTCCATACTGGGTACTATATTATCATATGTATTGTATAATCCAATGTCCAACATTAGAGATTTCAAGTTTATATTACCTTGGGAGAGTATTATTATAGCTATAATAGCTGTAGTTATTATGGGATATGTTTCAGCACTAATACCTCTTAGAAGATTAAATAAAGAAAATATTATTGATGGTATAAGGGGAGAGTAAACTATTATATAAAGTAGCAATTCTAAAATAAGAAATAGATAAAATAAAAATCCAAGGAAATATTCTTTGGATTTTTGTTTTAATATAATTCTAAGATAAGCTTTTTAAAATCCTTATGATGTTATATGATTTTAATGATAGTATCAAGTTATAAATGCAAATTTTAATTAGTGTTTAGGGATTAATGTTAAATAAATAATTTAAGGGTTTGTTTATGAAGGAGGTTGCGTGATGAATAGAATTTTATTAGTTGAAGATGATCAGGCATTGGCTTTAGGAGTAGAATATACCCTTCAAGAAGAAGGATATCAGGTTTTTAGAGCGGGATCGATAGAGAATGGAAAAGATAAATTTAATAATACGGATTTTGATTTGATACTTTTAGATATAAATTTACCTGATGGAAGTGGATATGACTTTTGTAAGTATGTAAAAGAAAAGAAGGACACACCTATAATATTTTTAACTGCCCTAGATGAGGAGGTAAATATAATTTTGGGATTAGATATGGGCGGTGATGATTATATAACAAAACCTTTTAGAGTAAAGGAGTTATTATCAAGAATTCGTGTAGTTTTAAGAAGAGTTGGCAAAGGTGATAGCATTTTGACACTTTTAAAATCAGAAGATATAACTATTAACACGTCTAGTGCAGAAGTGTCCAAAGGTAGTGAAAAGATATCATTGACAGCAAAGGAATATAAGCTTCTTTTAGCATTTCTACAGAATCCAGGAATATTACTTAGCAAGGAGCACATATTAAGGGAGTTATTTGGTGATGAGGGAGCATATGTGGAGGAAAATACCCTTTCAGTCTATATTAAAAGACTTAGAGAAAAGATAGAGGATAATCCTAGTAAGCCAGAATATGTTATTACCAAAAGAGGAATGGGCTATATGTGGATAAAAGAAGTTGTTAATGGAAAGTAGGAGAAATTAATGAAAGAGTTTATAAATCCAGAATTAAAAAAGAGTTCCATAGTATTGATGACTATAATTACAATATTTATATTTATCGTGAACGTATGGATTACTTTTAGTTTTAATAGTATAAAGAGTCAATATATAGATGGCAGAGCTGCAATGATATCTATAATGTCAGAAAAATTCCCTAACATTGAAGCGGATTTAGTAGAGGTAGCCTTTAAAGTGCCAACAAAGGAAGAGATAAAATTAGGAGAAAAAATTTTAGATAATTACGGGTATAAAGACAATTTAGATATAATGTATATAGATGGAATAAATGAAGCTTTTAAAAATAGCAAATTTATATTTATAATTATAGGTAGTACATTTGGAGGTTTACTAATATTATTAAATTATATTCAGTATAGATGTATATATAGTCGAGTAAGAAATTTGACAAGAGCTTCAAAGGAAATACTGGAAGAAAACTATGATGTAAATCTTTATGAAGAGAAGGAAGGAGATTTTGCAAAACTTTCTTATGGATTTAAAAATATGAGACAAGTTTTACAAAGTCAGATGATAGATTTAAAAAAGGAAAAGGAGTTTCTAGTAAATATATTATCAGACATATCCCATCAATTAAAAACACCACTGTCTGCTCTTATTATTTACAATGATATTTTAAGTAATAAGGAAATTAGTGAAGAAAATAGGAAAAAATTCTTAAATAATAGTAAGACACAATTAAATCGTATGGATTGGCTTATAAAAAGTATGTTGAAGCTAGCTAAGGTAGATGCAAGAGCAATTGAATTTAATATGAAGGAAAATAGTTTAGTTAATACTATTTATGAAGTTATAGACAATGTTGCATTGATGGCAGCAGAAAATAAAGTTAATATAATATTTGAAAATAAAATGTATGAAGAGGCATTAATAAGTAATAAAGTAGAAATTGACAAAGAAAATAAAAATAAGTTTATGTTTAATTATGACGAGAAATGGTTAGGAGAAGCTTTGATTAATATAGTTAAGAATGGTATAGAGCATAGTGATAATGGTGAAATTTATATAGAGCTTGAAGAAAATCATATAAATACAAAGATAATAGTAAGGGACAAGGGAGTAGGAATTAGTGAAAAGGATCTTCCTAATATTTTTAAGAGATTTTATAAGGGGGGAAAATCTGAGTCTGTTGGAATTGGATTATCTCTTAGTAAATCAATTATTGAAGCGCAAGGAGGATATATAGAAGTTAGAAGTAAAGTGGACATAGGTACTGAATTTAAAATTGTACTTATGAGAAGTATTTAATATAAATTATAAAGATAGTAAAAAAGACTGAAGAATTTAATATATTTGTAATTTTATGATGAAAAATGATATAATGAATAAGGGAACATATTTTCATGTTTCTTAATTTAACCTTAAATATAAGGCTATATAGATAAAATTTTCTATTTAGCCTTTAAGTGGTATTTAAGGTTTTATTCTTATATAATTTTAAGAATGGAGATGAGGTTATGGAGATTCTTTTGGTAATTGTAATTATATTATTAATTATAAATACATATTTTACTTTAAACAATTCTAGAAATAGAATTCAAAAGGGCAGTACAGCTAATATTGGGAATTCAATTTTACAGATACAGCAAGGAGTAGGAGATATAGATAAAAGTGTTGATAAATTAGAAAAAGCATTTAGAGATGAAATTTCTAGAAATAGAGAGGAATCCCGTAAAGGTGAAAAAGAAGCTAGAATTGAGTTGAGTATTCAAGTACAGAGGTTAAGTGAAGCTATTTTAGGTAGAATGAGTGAAATAGCAAATTTTCAAAAGAATCAATTAGACACTTATTCTAATACTATAGAAAAATCCCTTAAATCCTTCGAAAATCAATTTTCTAAAAGTGTTAATGAGTTCAATAATCTTCAAAAGGAAAAATTTAATGATTTATCCCAAAAACAAGGTGAATTACTTAAATCCACTGAGGATAAGTTAGAAAAAATGAGAGAAACTGTGGATGAAAAGTTGCAAAGTACTTTGGAAAAGAGACTAGGAGAGTCCTTTAAGCTGGTAAGTGAAAGATTAGAAGTTGTACATAAAGGACTAGGGGAGATGCAAACCTTAGCCATGGGAGTAGGAGATTTAAAAAAAGTCCTTTCTAATGTTAAAACTAGAGGAACTCTAGGAGAAATTCAGTTAGGAAGGATTTTAGATCAAATTCTAACTAAAGATCAGTATGACATAAATGTAGCAACTAAAAAGGGATCTAGAGATAATGTGGAATTTGCAATAAGACTTCCTGGTAAGGATAAAGCTTCTGATGTAGTATATCTTCCAGTAGATTCAAAGTTTCCTTTAGATGTATATCATAACTTAGTGGATGCCTATGATACAGGAGATCAAAGTTTAATTGAAGAGGGTTATAAAAAGTTAGAAGCAGCTATAAAGAAGTCAGCTAAGGATATTAGAGATAAATATATTGACCCACCTTATACCACTGATTTTGCAATTATGTTTTTACCAATAGAAGGTCTTTATGCAGAGGTAGTTAAGAGAACTAATTTAGTTGAAATTCTTCAAAGAGAGTATAAGATAAATATAACAGGACCCACAACTTTAGCAGCACTTTTAAATAGTTTACAGATGGGCTTTAGAACTCTTGCTATTGAAAAGAGATCTAGTGAGGTCTGGAATGTACTTGGAGCAGTAAAAACAGAGTTTGGAAAATTTGAAGAAGTGCTTAAAGCTACACAAAAAAAGTTAAATCAAGCAAGTACAGATTTAGATAAACTTGTAGGTACAAGGACTAAGCAGATTAACAAAAAACTTATGAGTGTAGAAAGTTTGACAAATGATGTATCAGAGAAATATATAGATGTATTTCCTATAGAGGAATAGTGGCGTATAAGTATATTCTAGATTGTTTTTGTCTAATATATATGAAAGACATTCTAGAATAACACATATTGAAATAATTCATTAAGTTTTTAAAAATAAAAAAGACAAAACATAATGAAACCATATTTTGAAAAAGGAGGCTTTTGAAGTATGGATATAATGAATGATGTAAAAGAGAGACTTTCAATTTTTAAAAATATATACGATATGATAAGAATAGTTGATCCAATGAAAAATGAAATTATATCAACAGAGAGTGATACTATGAATGCTGATACACACTGTTATGAGTTATGGAATAGGAATGGTATATGTGAAAATTGTGTTTCTAAAAAGGCATATGAAAGTAATGAAACCGTAGTAAAAATAGAGTATAACAATAATAAAATTTTTGTAGTTATGGCGTCTCCTATAAATATTGGTAAAGAAACATATATAGTTGAATTACTGAAGGATATATCCCAAGGGGGGGTTATTATAGATAGAGATAGGGAATATTCGGAATCTATCGAGAATTTTTTGAAAAATATACAGGAAACTACCTTAATAGATGATCTTACAGGGGTATATAATCGAAGGTACATAAGAGAGCGATTAGAAGTTGATGTTGAGAAATCTATAAGAGAACATAAACCTATGTCTGTTATAATGGCAGATATAGATTATTTTAAGGAAATTAATGATACCTATGGTCATATAGTTGGAGATAATGTATTAAAAGACTTTACGCGAATTGTTTCTAAATATATTAGAAGTAATGGAAACGATTGGATTGGGCGTTATGGTGGAGAAGAATTTTTAATAGTTTTAAATGACACAGACGAAGATAAAGCAGAAATTATTGCAGAAAGAATTAGGAGAAATTTGGAGGAAACCACCCTTGAATATAAGGGGAATAAGTTTAGTATAACCTGTAGTTTCGGGGTATATGGCTTTAGAGATTCAGATATGAATACCGAAGATATAATACATAGGGCAGATATAAATCTTTATGAGGCTAAGGAAAAGGGAAGAAATACTACGGTAGTTAATAAAAATAGGTTAAAGGATAAATAAAATTATAAATAATTTATAATTAGTATTTTAAAGTACATAACAGAGAAAAGATATGAATTTATTAAATGAAATGTTAATAAATTCATATCTTTTTAATTTAGAGCTAAACTACATAACTAACACATTATAAATAACTAGTTATTTATCACACTGCGATTAATCCAAGCTAGTCTGTCTACTATATTTAACTTTTGTGTACAAAGAGTTTCACATTTTTTACAGCCAATGCAATCACTAGGAGCCATATCTTTCTCAAAGTCAATATCGCCATATTTAGAGAGTAATTTATACATTTCTTTTATACCACTAAGTCCTTTTAATACGTAATAATTATATAAATCCATGTATTTAGGAATGTTAATACCTTTAGGACAGTGATTACAATATTGACAGGTTGTACATAGTTGATTCATATCTTGCTTAAGAGAAGATTTCAAAGTTTCTATTTGAGAGTTTTTGAGAATAGTAAGGTTTTTAACAGCATCTACATTATGCCTAACTTCTTCCTTGCTACCCATACCAGATAGAGTTACAGAGATACCTTCATGAGAAGCATTAAAACGCAACGCTGCTTGAACAACACTTTCATCTTCATTTTCTTTTACAAATGAAAAATATTCTTTATTTTCGGGAATCAAGCCACCGCATAAAGGGTTCATGGTTGCTACTCCTAGACCATGCTGATGAGCAGCCAAAATACCTTCTTGTCGATACGGGAAGTTTAAAATGTTGTACCCTAAGGTTACTCCTTCAAAATAGCCTTCTTCTACCATAATTCTAATTTCTTCACCAGAAGCATGGGTAGAAAATACTAGGTGGTCTATTAAGCCTTCCTCCTTAGCTTTAAGAGCTCCCCAATAAGGACCACCTTTGGCCATAACTTTTCTATAGTGATTAATGTCCATAATACACCACATATGATGAAAGTTAATTTTGTCTATACCAAGTCTTTTGAGGGAATTTTCTATTCTACGCCTTACTGAATCTGCATCTGGTTCGCTACCAAGACTACTTTTAGTAGATACATAGAATTCACCAGGCATATTTTTAAAAGCCTCTCCAAAGATATCTTCACTTCTATCTTTGCAATAGTTAGGTGCAGTATCAAAGTAATTTATACCGAGGCTATTTGCATACCTAACTATTTCACCTCCTTCTTCAATGGAACAATCATCTTTAAATCTCATTCCACCAAAGCCGAGGGCAGATACCATTTTACCAGTTTTACCATAGGGTTTATAAATCATTTTGTACACTCCTCTAATTCTCTATTTTTAATAAATGTATCAATTATGTTAAATCCTTCTTTAGGATTTATTGTGCCAGACAAAGAAGCTTCCATAGGACATTGCCCATTTTTTTTACGATTATTTATAAAAGGAACTATTTCTTCGTAGTCAAACTTAATATTATGGGAATTTAAAATATCTATAGCACCTTGGCTGATTATTTTTGTGTATATATATTCAACANNAGAAGAGCAACTGCCTTTCCTATAATTTTATCGCCCATTATTAACGGTATAGGAGACACTCCATTTTCTTTGATATATTTATATATAGGGCTTACACCTTTATCAAAAGAAGTCATCACAGTTTTTTCTTTGTTCATAAGGATACAGCTATATTTATATTCTTCAAGTAAAGTTTTTATACGGGTTTTCAATTTAATACGCCTCCCAATTTATTGAGTCATTAAGTTTTTAGTATATGGTAGCTTACATAATAAATAGAGGATTGGTGGAATAATTAACAGTTGAAGTATTATTCCGGGGATACCTTGAGTTATTGCTACAGATATACCCATAGCAGGTGGAAGGGTAATTCCTAAGAATTTTGTAGCAACGACAAAAACTAAACCTCTAGCTAGTCTACCTGCAATCATAGATACAATAAGTGATACATATATGTTGAATTTAAATTGCTTAAATATAAGACCTGTAAATAATCCATAGGTACCTAGCTCAAATATCATAAGATATAGCATAGGTATTGTAGGCATTGTTCCTCCAGTATATAAAAAGCTACAAATAGGACTTATAATACCAATTATTAAACCTGTAATAGGACCAAGGATAAATCCAGCAATTAAGACTGGAATATGCATAGGAAGAAGTGTAGTTCCAAGGCCAGGACCTCCTATTAAATGGAGTAATTGAGGAAGTAAAACGCTGCAAGCAATTAAAAGTCCGCTGTAAACTATTTGTTTTGTTTTCAATTTTATCACAACCTTTTTAATAATTATTTTTGGTTCCTAAACAATTATACCATTATAAGTAAAAGTACTTCTATAATTATTTTTAAAATTATGAATATTGAATCAACAATTTCATATAAAGCACAACAAAAGGAGTTAAAATAAGCAATTTAACTCCGTTTATCTACTGAATTTAAAATCATACTTAAATAAATTTCTCTATGTTATCGGTAAAGATACCATCGCATCCAATTTTATCAAGGTGATTGGCTATAAATGGTTTATTTACGGTGTAGGTAAACACTTTTAAACTATTATTATGAGCCAATTCTATTAAAGTCTCATTTACTAAATAAATATTAGGATTTAAAGAGTAAGCACCTAGATTTTTAGCATAAGCAATTATATTATCTATTTTTTTATCAACTAGCACGCCTAATTTTATATTTTCATCTATAGATTTACATATTTCAAGGGAATTATGATTAAAACTGGAAAGTAATATTGTGTTTTCCATACCATGGTTCTTTATCAAATCAATAACGTCTTTTTCTATATTTTTATAGTGAATAACATCAGTTTTTAGCTCTATATTTATAAAGGCTTTACTAGGTTTAAGCAACTCTAAAACTTGACATAAAGTTGGAATCTTGCATAATTTATTGTTTTCACATTCAATATTTTTAGATTTTAAAGAACTTAGCTCTTCAATGGTTAAGTCTTTTATAAGTCCTTTACCTTGAAAAGTTCTTTTAACATCCTCATCATGGATAACTACTAGTTTATTATCTTTTGTTTTATGAACATCTAATTCTACAGCTTTTGCACCTACCATAATAGCTTTATTAAAGGCAAGCAAAGTATTCTCAGGATAATTTTTACTAGCACCTCTATGAGCGAAATAAATCATAATTAATACACCTCCGTACATACATATATTACTACAGTTGAATAAAGGTGTTAATATGTAACAGAAGAATAATATAAGTTATATAAAAAATAAATTTAAATAAAAATTAAATTTAAGTTGAAGGAATATAAGAGTAATATTATAATTATATACAATATTTTACATAAGGGTATTGGATAGCGTTGGAATTGTAGTTTTAATATAAGTAAGTGTAATTACTATAATAAGTCATTTTTTAAGATAAGTAATTAATATTCAATAGGAATTTTATTATATATATTATGGAGGTTATTATGAAGCATGCTTTTAAAAGAATTTGCCAATGGTTATGTATTTTCATATTAATATTTTTAATATCAATGGTTAATATAGACCCATTTAGAAGGTTTGTTATAAGTAGAATTGGGACTAGCTTCTGGAGTATAGAAAGGGTCTTAGGAATAAATTCAGAAAATACTGAATGAAAGGAATATAGTTTAATAGATAAGAATGATAATAATATTTCTGATGCCATAGATTTAGTTAGAGAAGCTAGAAATGAAGTAAAAAATAAAACTAAATATAAGAGTAATTATTATGATGGAGGTTATCCGCCTAAAAAAGAAGGGGTATGTACTGATGTTATATGGAGAGCATTTGAAAATATTGATATAAATCTTAAAGAATTAATGGATAAAGATATAAAAGATAATACAGAGATGTATCAAAGAGTTTCTGGAAAACCTGATCCAAATATTGATTTTAGAAGAGTTCCTAATCAGTTAATATTTTTTCAGCGATTTGCAGAATCTTTAACTACAGAAATTAATTGGGAAGATAAAGAAATATTAAATCAGTGGCAACCGGGAGATATAGTAATTACATTAGAACCTTATGAGCATGTAGCTATAATCTCAGATAAATATGATAGTAAGGGAGTTCCATATATAATTCACAATACGCCCCCAAGAGCTTCAGAATGTCCATTTATTTTTAAGCAAGGGGAAATAATAGGACACTTTAGATGGAAATACTAAAAAAAGTAATGGGGAAAATGCCCCATTACTAAAGGATAATCTATGACTTTAATTTATATGTGGACTTTGAAATCCTTCTCTTTTAATGGAGTGTTTTTTAGCAGTTCTATTATGATTTTTTCCTGTCTCACTAGTAATTGGTGTTTGATAATTACATTTTTCCATTCTAGCTTGTTTGTTATCTGGTTGACTATCTTTTGTCATAAAAATTCCTCCTAAAATAAATTAATTTGGATATAATTTTAGTGTGGTTTATTTTGTGTATTTTATTATAGGAAATTAAAGGAGTGTAAAACAAATGAAGAGTAATAGAAATATTTTTACGACAAAAAGTAAATTAATAAAGGTTATAACAATTATCGTAGTTATTTGCACATCAGTTATTTTATTCTGTGGATGTAGACTTATAAGTGAAGAAGTAAAGCGTAATAATGAAATAGATATAGAAGGTAAGTCTGATGGGGATTTGGAAAAGAATAATAGCGTAGAAGAACTCGGTGAAGAGGAGCCAGAAGTGGACTTAATACAAAATGAAATAGATTCTATGTCATTAGAGGAAAAAGTAGGTCAGATGTTTATTGTTGGATTTGATGGTTATGAAGTCGATGATAATATAATTAATTTAATAAAAAATAAAAAAATAGGAGGGATAATATTATTTAGTAAAAATATTAATACTGTAAATCAAACAAAAAAATTAATAGAAAATTTGAATGAATTAAATAGTGAAAACAAGTTTAAACTTTTTATGTCCTTGGATGAAGAAGGCGGAATTGTAAGCAGAATTCCTAAGGAAATGGGGCAGTTTGAATCTGCATGGGATGTAGGTGCCACTGGAGATTTAAATTATGCTTTTGAACATGGAAAAGCTATAGGAGAAACTATAAAGTCCTTAGGATTTAATCTTGACTTCGCACCTGTGTTAGATGTGAATTCTAATCCTAATAATCCGGTTATAGGGATTAGAGCATTTTCAGATGATCCTGAAATTGTTAAGAAAATGGGAACCGAAGTATATAAAGGCTTGAGGAGTAAAGGTATTTTAGGAGTAGGAAAGCATTTCCCAGGACATGGAGATACAGATGTTGATTCTCATGTGGGAGTACCAGTTATAAATAAATCCCTAGATGAATTAAAAAATCTAGAGTTAATACCATTTAAATATGCAATAGATAATGGTGTTGATATGATAATGGTAAGTCATTTATATTTGCCTCAACTGGATAAGGAGTACGTAGCAAGTATATCTAAAAATATTGTCACAAAGATTTTAAGAGAAGAGTTAGGGTTTAATGGAGTAATAGTAACAGATGATATGATTATGGAGGGAATTAAAGGCAAGTATCCAACTAATGAATCAGCAGTAAAAGCTATAGAAGCAGGGGATGATGTAATAATAGTATCAGCAGGGATATATGATCAAAATAATGCCATAGATGGGGTTATAAAGGCTGTTAGAGATGGTATTATTTCTGAAAACAGAATTAATGAAAGTGTTTATAGAATTTTAAAATTAAAAAAATGAAAATTATAGACATTGAAATCCTTTTATAATTGTGATATAAGTAATTGTGGGCAGTATAGAGATAACTGCACCTATATTTAATTTATATCTATAGTCATCTATTTTTAGAGGACTATAAAAGAAAAGTTTTACGGACAGCTCATATCTTTTAGAATGAGACTTAGATAACAAATTACTTCACATGATTTTTAGTTTTTATCTACAGAAAGATTGAATTTACTGTTTTAATATGAACTAAGAAAATAAATAAAGTGAGGAGTGATTGTTATAAAATTTGGATTTGTTGGAGCCGGAAAGGTCGGGTTTTCATTAGGAAAATACTTTAAAGAGAATGGTATCTTACTTACTGGATATTATAGTAAGAATCATAACTCAGCTAAAGAAGCCGCAGAATTTACTGGCACAAAAGCTTTCTTAAACTTGCAACAGCTAGTACAAGAAAGTAATGTAATTTTTATTACTACCCCTGATGGAGAGATTGAAGGGGTTTGGAATGAGCTTAAAGAGTTGTCTATAAATAATAAATTGATATGCCACTGTAGTGGTTTGTTATCTTCGGAAATCTTTTCAGATATAAGTAAGTTTGGTGCTTACCCATATTCTATACATCCTATGTTTGCCATATCAGACAAATATAATTCCTTTAAAAATTTTAGAAAAGCCTTTATAACTATTGAAGGTCATGAAAAATATATCAATAAATTCACTGAACTTTTTAAGTCACTAGGAAATTCAGTGAAAATAATTGATAAAGAAAATAAGAGCTTATATCACTTAGCATCAGTTATCAGTAGTAACTTGGTTTTAGGTCTTATTAATAACGGTGTGGACTATCTAAAACACTGTGGCTTTAGTGAAGAGTTGGCCATTGATGCATTATATCCTCTTATAAGCAATAATATCGAAAATATAAAAGATTCAGGTATTGTAAAGAGTCTTACAGGTCCATTGGAAAGAGGAGATTTATCTACAATGAAGACTCATATACTTTCTTTAACCGAGGAAGATAAGATTTTATATAGGGCTTTAAACAATAATTTGTTAAAGGTGGCAAAGAAGAAAAATCCGAACAAAGATTATAGCGAAATAGAAGAATTTCTAGGAGAGGAAATGTAAAATGAAGAATACGATTATAACATTTAAGGAAGCAAAAGCAAAAGGTGAAAAAATTACTATGCTTACTGCTTATGACTATTCAATGGCTAAGATTATGGATAATTCAGGTATCAATGGAATTTTAGTTGGTGATTCGGTAGGAATGGTATGCCTTGGTTATGAGGATACAATTTCAGTTACCATGGAAGATATGATTCATCATACAAAGGCTGTAGCACGAGGAGCACAAAATGCTTTAGTAGTTGCAGATATGCCATTTATGTCTTATCAAACCTCTGTGTATGATGCTGTTTTTAATGCAGGTCGCATTATGAAAGAGGGACGTGCTCAAGCGGTAAAGCTAGAAGGGGGAGTTGATATGTGTGATAGGATTGAAGCGATAACTAAAGCTTCTATTCCTGTAATGGCACATATAGGATTAACTCCTCAATCAGTAAATTCTCTAGGTGGGTTCAAGGTTCAAGGAAAGAGTGAAGAAGCAGCTAAAGAACTTATCGAAGCAGCGAAAGCAGTAGAAAAAGCAGGAGCCTTTGCAGTAGTTTTAGAATGTGTACCTACTAGGTTAGCTGAGATAATTAGCAAAGAGATATCAATTCCAACTATAGGGATTGGAGCAGGAGCTAACTGTGATGGCCAAATCCTTGTATATCAGGATATGCTAGGGATGTTCAGTGATTTTATACCTAAGTTTGTAAAGAAATATGCAGATGTAGGATCTGTAATGACTGAAGCTTTTAAAGGTTATATTGAAGAGGTTAGTACAGGAGCTTTTCCAGCACCTGAGCATGGATTTAAAATAAGTGAAGAAGTTATATCTAAACTTTATTAAAAGTAGATTCAAATATAAATAGACTATAAAATTAAACTAAAAAGAAGGTAAGATTATGGAAATATTAAATGATGTATCAAAAGTAAGAGAAATAGTTAAGGGATGGAAAGCTGAAGGTTTAAAAGTAGGACTAGTACCAACTATGGGTTATTTACATGAAGGCCATGAGAGTTTAATTAAAATGGCTGTATCAGAAAATGATAGGGTAGTAGTTAGTGTGTTTGTAAATCCAACTCAATTTGGACCAAATGAAGATTTAGATAAATATCCTAGAGATTTAGAAAGGGATTCAAAGCTTTGTGAAAATGCTGGGGCAAGTTTGATATTCCACCCAGAGATTGAAAACATGTATTACAAGGATGCCTCAACTTTTGTAGATGTAGAAGGTTTAACTACTGGACTTTGTGGAAGCAGTAGACCAACTCACTTTAGAGGAGTTTGTACTGTAGTTTCTAAATTATTTAATATTATACCAGCTAATAGAGCTTATTTTGGTGAAAAGGATGCTCAGCAATTAGCAGTTATTAAAAGAATGGTAAGAGACCTAAACTTTGATATAGAAATAGTAGGATGTCCAATTGTTAGAGAAGAAGATGGACTTGCTAAAAGTTCAAGAAATACTTATTTATCTGTAGAAGAAAGAAAAGCTGCATTAGTACTTAATAAATCCTTATCTATGGCTAAAAATCTTATGGATGCTGGAGAGAGAAATGCTGATAGTATTAAAAATCTAATTAAAGAGAATATAGAGAAAGAAAAATTATCTAAAATTGATTATATAGAAGTAGTAAGTAGCAATACATTGGAAAGTGTCCATGAAATAGAAGAAGATGTGCTAGTGGCATTAGCAGTATACTTTGGAAAAACAAGATTAATTGACAATTTTACTTATCACATATAACTAGGAGGCAAAGATAATGACAATAACAATGTTAAAGGGAAAGATACACAGAGCTACTGTAGTTCAAGCAGAGTTAGATTATGTAGGAAGTATCACAGTCGATGAAGACTTACTTGATGCAGCTGGAATTCTTGAATATGAAAAGGTTCAAATTGTAGATNNGGCCTTATATGTCTTAATGGAGCAGCAGCTAGATGTGTTCAAGTTGGAGACAAGGTTATAATTATGAGTTATTGTGAGATGAATGGAGAAGAAGCTAAAGAACATAAGCCAACAGTAGTTTTTGTAGACAATAGCAATAAAATAAAAGAAATTGCACATTATGAAAAACACGGCGAGCTTAAGTAGGTATAAATATATATAATTTCATATTTATAAGACTTTATATTAGGAATGGAGAAAGCTGATAAATCAAAATTATTGATTTATGAACTTTCTCCATTCCTTTATTATATGAATTTAAGAAATTAAAAATAAGGAATTAAATATATTGTAATTATAACTGTATTAAGGAATAATATAATTATAAGGGTATAAAAGGAGGATATTATATGAATATTTATGAACAGCATAAGTCTTCTATTGGAAATATAGATGCTAATGTTATGGCACTGATTGCTTATGGTGCAGCAGTAGTTGTAATTTTTATTCCAGGAATAAAGATTATAGCATGGCTTGCTCCTATTGTTATTTACATTTTAGAAAAGGATAGTAAATTTGTGAAATTTCATGCTATGCAAGCTTTTTTAATAAATATTGTAGGGATTATATTTAGTTCTATTATATTTATGATTATAGGTGGTAGTTTAGGATTAATGTTTTTTAGACCTTTGACATATGGAGCGATAGGAACTATATTACTTTCAGCAATAATAACAGGCATAGTTGCTATAGTTATAACTATATTTGAAATTATTTCAATGGTAAAATGCTATGAATATAAAGAATATGAAATTCCGCTTATAGGGATAATGGCTAGAAAGATAGCACATAAAAATTATTAGCTTTATATTAAAAATCTAATTCAACTTAATATGTTGTTTGGATTAGGTTTAGGAGTGGTGATTCATAGGCTTATTATGATAACAGCAGAAGTAGAAACAATAATGTTTGTAAGAACTATAGCAGCATATAGCTATTTATGATCTGCTGTGCTTACATTATTATTCACAGTTATAGTTAGTATGGTAATGTATTATAAGCTAAAAAATATTCATATAGTAGAATCTTTGAAATTCGTAGATTAAGTAAGAATTTAAAAGAATTTTTAAGGATTATACTTAGATATACGAAATAAAATAAGATAATGATAAAAAGAAGACTTTTTAAATTTATGTATTTATAGTAAAATAAAGGTAGTAACCCTTAAGAAAATAGGAGGATTGTGATTATGAAAGTTATAGATGAAAAAAATTTTGAGGTTGAAGCAGGAAAAGGTTTAGTTTTAGTTGATTTTTTTGCTACTTGGTGTGGACCATGTCAAAGACTATCTCCGGTTTTAGAGGATATTCAAGGAGATTTCCATGGTAAAATNNTTTTAAAGTCAGATATTGATGAAAGTAGATCTCTTGCTAAAAAATTCTCTGTTATGAGTGTACCTACTATGGTAGTATTAAAAGATGGAATTCCTGTAGACAGAATGGTAGGCTATATGTCTCCGGAAGATATTAAAGCTAAGCTTGAAACTCATCTTTAAAAATAACAAATAAAAATCTCACCAGAAGTGGTGAGATTTTTATTTTGATGTATATCATAATAACAAAAGTATAGCACATATATAATGTTTAAATGAGTAATTTTTAATAAAATTTAATAAATAACCTAGTAAATTAAATATTTTTTACATAAATATAATTATGAAAATGGTAGTAAATAAAAGAAAATGAAAGTAAATACTATATTTCAACAGGAAATTAAGAAAAAATATGATATACTTTATTTGACACACATTCCAATGTGTTATACTATATTGATATAAAGAGTATAACAATGAATTGCGGGGGTTCAATTATGATAAACGTTGGAATAAATGGATTCGGAAGAATCGGAAGAACTTTTTTAAGGATAGCATGTGAAAGTCCAGAAACGGATTTTAATATTGTAGCTATAAATGCTAGAGCAGATATAAAGACACTTGCACATTTATTTGTTTATGATTCATGCTTTGGTACCTTCAAAGGAGACGTTAAGACAACAGAGGATTCAATAATAATTAATAATAAAGAAATAAAAATAACAAGATGCGGATCACCAAAAGAAATTCCTTGGAAGGACTTAGAGGTTGATTTAGTTATAGAGTCTACTGGAAAATTTAAAACAAAAGAAGAACTTATGGATCATGTAAAAGCAGGAGCTAAGAAAGTTATATTAACAGCACCAGGCAAAGATGAAGATATTACAGTAGTAATGGGTGTAAATGATTCTGATTTAGATTTATCACAGCATACAATTATATCAAATGCATCATGTACTACTAATTGTCTAGCACCTGTAGCTAAAGTAATAGATGATAAATTTGGCATTAAAAAAGGGTTTATAACTACAGTACACTCTTATACAAATGACCAACAAATCCTTGATAAGAGTCATAAAGATTTAAGAAGAGCAAGAGCGGCAGGAGAATCTATAGTACCAACTACAACTGGAGCTGCTAAAGCAGTTGCAAAGGTATTACCTCAATTAAAGGGTAGATTAGATGGATTTGCATTAAGAGTTCCAACAGCTGCTGTATCTATCACAGATTTAGTATGTGAAGTTGAAAAAGAAACTACAGTAGAAGAAATAAATAGAGTTATTAAAGAGGCATCTGAAAATGAACTTAAGGGAATATTAGGATTATGTGAATTACCACTAGTATCTGTAGACTTTAAAGGAGATAGCAGATCTTCTATAGTAGATGGATTATCAACTATGGTAAATGGAAACATGATTAAAGTAGCATCTTGGTATGATAACGAGTGGGGATATTCAGCAAGAGTTGTTGATTTAGCTAACTATGTTGCACAGATGTTAAGAGAAGAAAAAGTTACTAAAATAGCATAATGTGTTAAGAACTTTTAAGTAACATTATAAATTAATTTAGCCAACTATTATAAAATACCAATATATTTAATTTAGAGTCAGGAGATTATTTTGTAAAAGAAATAGTCTCTTGATTCTTTTTATAGTATAATTATACCTTGAGTTGAATTATAAAATATGAACTATATTTGAGTAGGTGATTAAATGTTAGAAAATAGATTTTTACCCATTTGTAAAGACGATATGATAGAAAGACAATGGGAACAATTAGATTTTATTATAGTAACCGGAGATGCATACATAGACCACCATAGCTTTGGTACTGCTATAATTTCTAGAGTTCTTGAAGATGCTGGATTTAAGGTAGGAATAATTCCTCAACCTGATTGGCATAGTACTGATGATTTTATGAAGTTAGGAAGACCTAGATTAGGATTTTTAGTTAATGGTGGTAACATGGATTCTATGGTAAATCATTATACTGTAGCTAAAAGAGTCAGAGAAAAGGATCTTTATTCTCCAGGTGGGAAAATGGGTTTAAGACCTGATAGAGCAACTATTGTATATTGTAATAAAATTAGAGAAGCATATAAGAATATTCCAGTTATAATTGGTGGAGTTGAGGCTAGTCTTAGGCGATTTGCCCACTATGATTACTGGAGTGATAAAGTAAGAAAATCTATGTTAGTAGATAGTGGTGCTGATTTGCTTATATATGGAATGAGTGAAAAGCAAATAGTAGAAGTGGCAAATTGTTTAAATGATGGATTAGAAGTACAGTACATAAGACATGTACCTGGAACATGCTATATGATAGATGATTTAGAATATGTAAGTGGCTATATAGAGATACCATCTTATAAAGCCGTTTCTATAGATAAGATGGAATATGCTAGAGCCTTTAAGATTCAGTATGAAGAACAAGATCCGGTAAGAGGAAAGACTTTAGTTCAAAAGCATGCCAATAGATATGTGGTACAAAACAGACCAGAGATGCCTCTAACTAGAGAAGAATTGGACCACGTTTACGGACTGCCTTACACAAAGAATTATCATCCTTGCTATGAGGAAGCAGGGGGAATAGCCGCAATAGAAGAAGTTAAATTTAGTATAGTAAGTTCCAGAGGCTGTTTTGGAAATTGTTCTTTCTGTGCTATAACATTCCATCAAGGAAGAATAGTTCAGAGTAGAAGTGAAGAATCTATTTTAGAGGAAGCAGTAGAGATAACAAATCTACCAGATTTTAAGGGCTATATTCATGATGTAGGAGGTCCTACTGCAAACTTTAGACGTCCTGCATGTAAAACTCAGCTTAGGCATGGAGCGTGTAAGAATAAGCAGTGTTTATATCCAAAACCATGTAAAAATATAGATGCTGATCATACTGAGTATTTAGAACTACTAAGAAAGATAAGAGCTGTTCCTAAGGTGAAAAAAGCTTTTGTACGTTCAGGATTACGTTATGATTATATAATGGCAGATAAAAATGATACCTTCTTTAAAGAACTTGTAGAACACCATGTAAGTGGACAATTAAAGGTAGCACCAGAGCATGTATGTGCTGATGTTTTAAAGTATATGGGAAAACCATCTGGGAAGACCTATGATAGATTTGTAGAAAAGTTTTATAAGCTTACTGAGCAAGTTGGAAAGAAGCAGTATATTATACCTTACTTAATGTCTAGTCATCCAGGGAGCACATTAGCATCAGCTATAGAGCTAGCTGAATATCTAAGAGATATTAATTATCAGCCAGAGCAAGTTCAGGATTTTTATCCAACACCGGGAACTCTATCTACAGCTATGTTCTATACAGGGGTAGACCCTTTAACTATGAAAGAAATATATGTACCTAAGACCAAGAGTGAAAAAGCTATGCAAAGAGCTCTTCTTCAATATAGAAATCCTAAAAAATATGATATAGTATATGAAGCTTTAGTTAAAGCTAGGAGAGAAGATTTAATAGGGAATGGACCAAAGTGTTTAATAAGACCTAAAACCCAAGGAAGAAATCTTAACCATAGTGGAAATTACAGTAGACGTAATAAAGAGGGGAAAGGTCATATTAGTGATAAAGCAGTATTAACTAGAGGTAATCATGGAAGAACTCCTTTAGAAAGAAAAAAGAGTAAAAATACTTCTACTAATAAGAGAAAATCCATGAAGAAGACTCGCAAGTAGATTTATCAGAGGGATGTAAAGATCCTAATTAATTATATTAAATTTTATAATAGATAAAAGTAATAATGATAATAAATTTCATTATTACTTTTATTTTGTTTGATTGAAGAAAAAATCATTATTGACAAAATGATACGATGGTAGTACTATTTATTCAAAGGTAAAGTACGAATACCGTACTAATTAAATTTTGTTTTTAGTAAACAATAATATAAGTTATAATCTAAGGACTTACACTTGCCTTAGGGTAATTTAAGATATAAGAAGGTTTTAAAGGAGTAGGCGTAATGGATGATAATGATAGGCTGATTGAAGAATTTGCAAATTTATGGAGAATGTTTTTATCTTATTCAAACCAATATAGAACTATGGAAGAGTTTCCTAGAATAGAAAGACTTAACACTATGGAAATTAGTATTATAAGAATTGTCTGTGATAGGGAAGATGTAATTTTAAAGGAAATTTGTACTATGTTAGACATACCTAAAAGTACTTTAACTAGCGCTATAGATAGACTAGAAAGACTTAACTATTTGTATAGAACTATTAGCAAGAGAGATAGAAGGTCCTATGGATTACAACTTACAGAGGAAGGTAAAGAAGTGAAAAATGAACATCTAGCTTTTGAAAAAAAATTATATGGATATGTTTTAAATGCCTTAGATACAAATGATGAAAGAGAAGAATTTTTAAAGCTATTTAGAAAAATAGTAAATAATATTTAAGTTTTATGAAAGGAGAAATGCTACTTTACTAGATATAAAATTGGAGTAGCAGGTGATGTTATGGAAACAGAAAAATTAACAATAAGAGTTCAGCAAAGTTTAAATGATGCCTATGAGGAAGCAGTAAGAAATAATCATCAACAAGTAGATATTATTCATTTATTCTCTGCTCTTCTAAATCAAAGAGATGGATTAATTCCTAATGTTTTTGAAAAAATGGCAGTGGATGTTGAAGGTATTAAAAGAAAAGTAAATTTGGAAATGGAGAAAATGCCTAAAGTATTAGGAGAAGGGGCTCGTTCATCTGGTGTTACTGCAACTAGAAGAATCAATGAAGTTTTAGTTAAGGCTCAAGAGATATCAAAGAAATTTCATGATTCCTATATAAGTGTAGAACACATAATGATGGCTATCATGGATGTAGATGCTAAAGGTCTATCAGGAAAAATACTTAAGGAATATGGTATAGATAAAGGAAGGTTTATGGAAGTGTTATCTCAAGTTAGGGGGAATCAAAGGGTAGATACTAATGATCCAGAAGGAACCTATGATGCTCTTGTTAAATATGGAACTAATTTAATTGACCTTGCTAAGGAACATAAACTAGATCCTGTAATAGGAAGAGATGAAGAGATAAGACGTGTAATTAGAATTTTGTCAAGAAGAACTAAAAATAATCCAGTGCTTATTGGCGAACCAGGAGTAGGTAAGACTGCTATAGTTGAAGGCTTGGCAGAAAGAATTGTACGTGGAGATGTACCAGAAGGATTAAAAGACAGAATAATTTTTTCTTTAGATATGGGAGCTTTAATTGCAGGAGCTAAATATAGAGGTGAATTTGAAGAAAGACTTAAAGCTGTACTTAAGGAAGTTAAGAGTTCTGATGGTAAGATAATATTATTCATAGATGAAATTCATACCATTGTAGGGGCTGGAAAAACTGATGGAGCTATGGATGCAGGAAATCTTATAAAACCTATGTTAGCAAGAGGAGAATTACATTGCATTGGAGCTACTACTTTTGATGAATATAGACAATATATAGAAAAAGATAAGGCGTTAGAGCGAAGATTTCAACCAGTTATTGCGGAGGAGCCTACAGTACAAGATACAGTTTCAATATTAAGAGGTCTTAAGGAAAGATTTGAAATACATCATGGCGTTAGAATTCATGATTCAGCCATTGTAACAGCAGCAAAATTATCTCATAGGTATATTCAAGACAGGTTTTTACCAGACAAAGCTATAGATTTAATTGATGAAGCAGGGGCTATGATAAGAAGTGAGATAGATTCTCTTCCTACAGAACTTGATATGGTTAGAAGAAAGCTATTTACTTTAGAAACTGAAAGAGAAGCTCTGCTTAAAGAAAGTGATGAAGCATCTCAAAAGAGACTTGAACAACTTCAAAAGGAGTTAGCAGAATTAAAAGAGAAAAATGATGAAATGACTGCTAAATATGAGCAAGAAAAGAGTAAGATTCTTGAAGTTAGAACTTTGAAGGAGCAGCTAGACGAAGCTAGAGGTAAGGTTGAAAGGTATGAGAGAGAATATGATTTAAATAGTGCTGCAGAACTAAAGTATGGGGTTATTCCACATCTTGAAGAAGAAATAAAAGAAAAAGAAGAAAATATGCATAATAATTATGAAGAAGCCCTTCTCAAAGAAGAGGTTACAGAAGAAGAAATTTCTCAAATTGTATCTAAGTGGACTGGAATTCCAATAACACGATTAGTAGAAGGGGAAAGAGAAAAGCTCTTAAGATTAGAGGATGAGCTTAGTAATAGAGTAATAGGTCAAGATGAAGCAGTAACAGCTGTTGCAAATGCCATAATTAGAGCTAGAGCAGGGATGAAGGATGAAAATAAACCTATAGGTTCATTCATCTTTCTAGGTCCTACAGGAGTAGGTAAAACAGAACTAGCTAAAACTCTAGCAAGAAATTTATTTGATAGTGAAGAAAATATTATAAGAATTGATATGTCAGAGTACATGGAAAAGTATTCAGTATCAAGACTGATAGGAGCTCCTCCAGGATATGTAGGTTATGAAGAAGGGGGACAATTGACTGAAGCTGTAAGAAGAAATCCATATTCAGTAATTCTATTTGATGAAATAGAAAAGGCTCATGAAGATGTATTTAATGTATTTTTACAAATATTAGACGATGGAAGACTTACTGATAATAAAGGTAAAACTGTAGATTTTAAAAATACTATAATAATAATGACCTCTAACATAGGTAGCAGTTATCTACTAGAGAATAGTGGTATAATTACTGAAGAAACTAAAGCATTAGTAATGAGTGAAATGAAGAATAGATTCAAACCTGAGTTTTTAAACCGTGTAGATGATATTATAATGTTTAAACCTCTAAATACTGAAGGTATCAAGAAAATTATTGATATATTTATTGGTGATGTTAGAAGAAGATTGGTAGATAAAAATATAAGTCTAGAAATTACTAACGCAGCTAAGGACATTTTGGTAACAGAAGGCTATGATCCGGTTTATGGAGCAAGACCACTTAAAAGATATATTGGAAATGTATTAGAAACTATGATTGCTAAGAAAATTATAGCAGGTGAAGTTTATAATGGATGCAGTATCTTAGTAGATAGTAAGGATGAAGAAATAGTATTTCACATAAGTAATAAAGGGATTACTACTATATAAATAAAGATAAAAATAAAATATTTATATAATCACTTGCATTATACTTGATACGTATGTTATACTGAATAAGTGGTAAAACACAAATAAAAATTAAAATAAAGATTTAACATATATAATAATTTTCTCCAATTCGAGGATTTGTTAATAATAGGTAGATCTTTAAAATGGAGGAATTGTAAATGGCAGATAAAACATTAACATGCAGAGATTGCGGAAACGAATTCGTATTCACAGAGGGAGAGCAAGCTTTCTACGCTGAAAAAGGATTCGAAAATGAGCCAACTAGATGTGCTGATTGCAGAAGAGCAAGAAAAGCAGAAAGAAATAGAAGATAATTAATATTTAATATTTCAATGAAAGCTATAAGAAGTGATTCTTATAGCTTTTATTTTTGAGTTATATGGAATTAACTATTTATACATGATATTTATCTTTTAAAAGTATTAATGTATAAAATCTTAAAAATAAGTAGAAAAATATATATAAGGCTAATAGGTTAGAAAAAGGAATAATAAGTAGATATTAATTAGATACAAGGAGAAAGTTATGGAAAGTGGATTTGACAAATATAATTTAAATGAAAATATATTACAGGCTTTAAATAATCTAGGTTTTGAAAATCCTTCTGAAGTTCAAGATAAAACAATACCAAGTCTTTTGGATAGAGAAGATATTATAGTAAAATCGCAAACAGGGAGTGGGAAAACAGCAAGTTTTGGAGTTCCTATTTGTAATGAAGTTATGGTAGAAGAGGCAAAAATAACAGCATTAGTCCTAGTACCCACAAGAGAACTTGCACTACAGGTTAAAGATGATATATCAAATATAGGTAGATTAAAAAAAGTTAGATGTGCTGCTGTTTTTGGGAAACAGCCCTTTAATGAACAAGTTAGAGAACTTAAGCAGAGGGTGCATATAGTAATAGGAACACCGGGAAGAATAAGTGACCATATGAATAGAGGAAACTTAAACTTTAAGGAGTTAACTTATGTAATTATTGATGAAGCAGATAAAATGCTAAATATGGGTTTTATAGATCAGATAAGTGATATATTAGATAGACTACCGAAAAAAAGGACAACAGCTCTATTTTCTGCAACAATACCAGAAAGCATCGAGGATTTATGCACTAATTATATGATAAATCCTAAATTTTTAGAAATAGAGTCCAAGGTATTTAATCGTGATAAAATAAAGGAATCATATTTAAATGTTGAACATAAAGATAAATTCAAAGCATTATGGAAGAGCTTATATGCATGTACACCTGATGCAGCTATAGTATTTTGTAATACTAAGGATAAGGTTAGAAATGTATATGAGGAATTAAAGTCTGAGGGTATTTCAGTAGAACAATTACATGGAGACATGGAGCAAAAAATAAGAATTGAAACCATGGATAGGTTCAAAAATAGAGAATTTAAAGTACTGGTTGCTACGGATATTGCAGCTAGAGGAATTCATGTAGATAATATAACCCATGTATTTAATTATGAAGTACCAATGGAGAGGGAAAGTTATGTTCATAGAATAGGTAGAACAGGAAGAGCAGGACGTGAAGGAAGGGCTATCACTTTTGTTTCTGACTATGAAAAGAAGTTTTTGCTTTCTATAGAAGAATACTTAGGCTATAGTATTAAAAAGGGAGACTTTCCTAGTGATTTAGAGATTAAAGAAGGTAAAAGTGTATTTAAGGAGAGTCAGAAACAATTTAAAGAAGGTCAGAGAAATAAAAAGAAAGTAATCCATAAAGATATCCTAAAAGTATATATTGGAGCTGGCAAAAAGAAAAAAATAAGGAATATAGATATAGTAGGGGCGCTAAGTAATCTTCCAGAGTTAAATGGGGATGATATTGGTATAATAGATGTACAAGATAATATTTCTTATGTAGATATACTCAATAATAAAGGTGAGGATTTCTTAAAAAAATATGGAGAGATAATTATTAAAGGGAAAAAAGTCAAAGTTCAAAAATCAAGGAAATAAAATTTAAATATGTATTGAATTATTATTATCACCATGATATACTAAAAGAGTAGTAAATACAAAATATATATAATAAAGATTTAAGATTAATAACACTTTTCTCCAGTTTTAGAGAATCAGTTAGTTAAAAGTAAATCTTTAAAAATGGAGGAATGAAAAATGGCAGATAGAACATTAACATGTAAAGATTGCGGAAACGAATTCATATTCACAGAGGGAGAGCAAGCTTTCTACGCTGAAAAAGGATTTGAAAATGACCCAGTAAGATGTGCTGATTGCAGAAGAGCAAGAAAAGCAGAAAGAAATAGAAGATAGTAATATTTAATATTTCAATAGAAGCTATAAGAGTAATTCTTATAGCTTTATTTTTATATAAAATTATAGAAATTTATAAAATAATAAAGAGTGGCTTACTGTATAAAATTTGAGTTATTTTTAAAATAAAATAAGCTTATAATTGGTATAAAAATGGATATAAGTATTCAAAAAATACTTGAAATTTAATTAGTAAAGTGATAAACTGAAACCATAAAATAAAAAGATTCACATCTATTATAACTTTCTCCGTTTTTAGGGAATTGGTTAATTGAATGTAAATCTTTAAAAATGGAGGAATTAAAATGGCGGATAAAACAATATTATGCAAAGACTGTGGTAAAGAATTTATATTTACAGAGGGAGAACAAGCTTTCTACGCTGAAAAAGNNGCAGAAGAGCAAGAAAAGCAGATAGAAATAGAAGATAATAATCTATTTTTATGTAAGTTAAAGGACTACTCCAAAGTAATTAAGATAAAGTTAATTGCTTTGGAGTAGTCCTTTAATATATTAAAATATAAATTAAACTGCTAGATGTAGTAGATTTACTGATAATGTAAAGTATAGAGTTAAAGCTACAGCATCTACTATGGTTGTAATTAGTGGACTAGCCATAATAGCTGGATCTAGCTTTAATTTTTTAGCTAATATAGGGAGTATACCACCTACTATTTTAGCTAGAACTACAGTACAAAATAAGCTTATACATACAGTTAAGGAAATCAAAAAATTGATTTTTTCAAAATAATATATTCTTATGAAATTTACAAGTGAAAGAATAGAGCCAGTAATAATGCTCACNNATTTTATATCGCCTAAAGCGAGACCTCTTATGATAAGAGTTGAAGATTGAGAGCCGGCATTGCCGCCTGTATCCATTAACATTGGAATGAATGAGGCTAGAACAACTACTGAAGATAGAACATCTTCGAATCTTCTTATAATATTTCCAGTAAAGGTTGCTGAAATCATTAATACAAGAAGCCAAACTATTCTATGCTTAGCAAGAGTCCAAACACTGGTCTTTAAGTATTCTTCTTCATTTGGTTCCATGGCAGCCATTTTTTGAAAGTCCTCTGTATTTTCTTGATCAATAATATCTACTATGTCGTCGATAGTGATTATTCCAACTAACTTTTTTTCATTATCAGTAACTGGAATAGATAATAAGTCATACTTTTTAAATAATTGAGCTACATTCTCTTGATCATCTAAAGTATTAACATATATAAATTCAGTTTTCATTAAGTCTTCTATTAGCATATTTTCATCACTTAAAATAAGTTTTCTTAAAGAAACAATGCCTTCAAGCTCTCTATTATCTCCTAAAACATAGCAGGTGTGAATAGTTTCTTTATCTATACCTGTTTTCTTTATGTGACCAATGGCTTCATTTACAGTCATATGCTTTTTCAAATCAGCAAATTCTATAGTCATTATACTTCCAGCTGAACTTTCAGGATATTTTAAGAATTGATTAATTATCTTACGAGTATTTTCATCGGTGTTTCTTAAAACTTTTTTAACCACATTAGCAGGTAGTTCTTCTAAAAAGTCTATGGTGTCATCAATAAATAAATCATCTATAATATTTGAAATTTCACTATCAGTAATAGAGTCAATTATAAATAGTCTTTCATCATGATCTAAATAAGAAAATACATGGGCAGCTTTGTCCTTAGGAAGTACTCTAAAGATTTTAACTACAGATTCCTTATCCATTTCACCGAGTAAAGTGGCTATATCTACGACGTTCTTTTTTTCAAGAGTTTTTCTTGCATCAATGAATTTTTTTTCATTGATTAGTTTCATTGTGTTTTCCATTGTTACCCCTCCTATTATTTCAATGCATTATAATTAGTCAAAATAAGTATTGACTAAAACTAAAAAAATATAATTTCTAGGTTGTAGTGGGTAAAAAAACAATGAAGATATAAAAAGGCATTAAACCTTGTGTTTAATGCCTTGATAAATAACTATGTAATATTTCTATCTGTTCATGGATTTTTAACTTAATAATAAATTAAACTTTCAAAAGAAAGATAAAATAGAATTAACTAATACCATAAAGAGGGTAAGAAGTTACATAGAATTTTGTTATTGGATTAAACATTAAACTTATCAAATCTTCATCGCTAATATTACTACTACCATCATCCATGGTTCTTACACCTCCTAAAATTTATAAAATAAAAAAACCTCCGTAAACTAAAACGCAGGCAAGCACTAAAAATAGTACGTCTCGTTCAAGTTTTAGCTCTGCAAGGCAATGAAATTGCGTTAGATTAAGCCTTCTTTGTTCGGCAAAACCTGCTAACCAGTTAAGAATGTTTCCATCCTTTTACGGCAACAACCCGTATCCTTGTAGTAACCTCACCTACCGAGGTATATAAAATTTTCCACTAATAAATTATATTACTTTATTTATTATAAGTCAATAGTATGGGATAAACTTATTGGAAAGATTTTATATAAAATAATATAGGACTATTTATTTATAAAGCAATAGTCCTATATTATGTATTAGTAGATTTTTTAGTTTTGTACTTGTAATAATGATTTGCTTGAAACATTTATTCCAACAGCACCTAAAGGTGCAGTTATTAAAATGGATAATACAGATATTGCTAGAATCAAATCTCCAGATGCAACACCAAGAGATAGAGGTAAGGCACCCATGGCTGCTTGAACTGTAGCCTTAGGTATATAGGAGATGACACAGAAAATCTTCTCTTTTACATTTAAATTAGTACCTATAAGTGAAATTGTAACTCCAATACTTCTAAATATTAGTCCTATAAAATNNACTATACCTATTGGTCCTGAGGTGAATGCTACAGATATATTTACCTGAGCTCCCACTAATACAAAGAGTAGAATTTCTGCAAATATCCATAATTGATTAAGCCCTTGAGAGAGAGGAGCAGCGACTTTAGGGAGTTTCTCTGTAAGAATAAAGCCAATGGTCATAACTCCTAAAAGACTTGCAATTAATACTTTATCTTTAAAGATAGTTTCTAAGGTAGTTAAAAGTATAGAAAAAGCTAGAACAATTAGTATCTTTTTAACCACATTAATACTAAACTTCTTAAATAAGTATATAATAATAAAACCTAATATTAATCCCAGTCCTATTCCTAATATTATGGAAAGTGGTATTTGTAAAAGTTGAGAAGCTAGATTAACACTTTTACCAGCATACAAAGCAAGGCAGCTAGTTAATATAGTGATTGCAAATACATCATCAATTGAAGCACCAGCTAGTATTAAAGTAGGAATACTCTTATTAGTTCCAATTTTATTATCTATAAGATTGATCATTTGAGGTACAACCACAGCAGGAGATACAGCTGCAATTATAAAGCCAAGAATTCCTCCTTGGATAAAGGTGAAGCCTAATAGTTTAGTAGCGGTAAAAGCTATAGCAAAACCTTCTAATATTCCAGGTATACAACTCATTTTTATTGCCGGTTTTCCAATTTTCTTTAAATCAGATGTTTTTATTCCTAGACCAGCTCTTAATAAAATAACAATAAGTGCTATTTTGCGTAAATCAGGAGAGATATTTAGTAAATCTCCATGGATTAAATTAAATCCGTAGGGACCTATAGTAATTCCTAAAATTAACATACCTAGAAGTCCAGGAAGTTTAATTTTTTCAAGTATGAAGTTAGAAACAATAGCAAGTAATATGATGATCGCTATACTAGTAGCCATGATAGTCCTCCTTTTTAAATTTAAATTTTACGCTATGAAGATAAAGATAATAAACATATGAATTATTAATATTAAATTAAAATAGTTTAATTGTTTTAGACATAAAAAATCTCCTACAGAAACACCCATAGCGTTGTCTGTAGGAGTCATTAGCAATTGCGGTTAAGGTGAACTCCATCACCATAAATTATGTTTTTAGTATATCAATGTTTAAAAATAAAATCAATATTTAAAAGTATAAAACTTTACGGAAAATTAAAATTTCGATACACGAAATTTTTGTAGAGTTTTATAGAATATTATGATAATATGATAAATATAGAATAAATTTACATATATAAGGGGGAAATGTTATGTTATTAGAAAAATTAATCAATGCCTTTGGTGTTAGTGGATATGAAAAAGAAATAAGAAGTGTAATAAGAGAAGAAATTAAGAATTTAGCAGATGAAATTACTGTAGATGCTCTTGGAAATTTAATCGTATACAAATCTGGAATTGGAGAGAATAAGAAAAAAATTATGGCTTCTGCTCACATGGATGAGATAGGGTTTCAAGTTGTAAAAATAGAAGATAAGGGGAATATTAGAGTTAGAGCATTAGGTGGAATTCCGGTTATTTGTACATCTATGAATAGAGTTAAGTTTAGAAATGGAATAATTGGACTAGTAGCTAGCACAATTAAGGAAAAAGAATTAACTACAGATACTAAAAAATTATATATCGATATTGGAGCTAGTAGTAAAGAAGAAGCAGAAAAATATCTTAAAGTTGGAGATGTAGCATCATATGTTGGGGACTAGGTAGAACTTAAAGAAAACAATATAACAGGTAAAGCGCTAGACGATAGAATTGGATGCTATATATTAGTGGAAGCCTTAAAGAAAATCAATAGACCATATAATGATTTATATTTTGTATTTTCAACTCAAGAAGAAGTTGGTCTTAGAGGAGCTACTGTTGCAGCAAATAGAATTAATCCAGACTTAGGAATAGCTTTAGATGTTACAATAGCGCATGATTTTCCTAATTGCCCAGAAGGTAGTAATAAAGTTGGGGGAGGAACAGCGATTAAGGTTTCAGATGGTTCAGTTATTTGCAATGAATACTTAGTAGAAGAAATGGTTAATTGTGCTAAGGAAAATAACATTAAATATCAATTGGATGTTATTGATGGCGGGGGTACAGATGCAGGAGCTATCAATAAATCTAACTTTGGAGTTAGGGCCACAGGTATATCAGTAGCGACTAGATATGTACATGGACCGAATGCGTTAATAAGTATGGATGATACTAATGCATCTATTGAGCTTTTAGCTAAATATGTAGATAGAGAGTTTGATTTTGATGAAGAATAGATCATAGGTAATATTAAGATAAAACTATATTGTATGAAAAATTATATGAGAATAGAAATTTTATAATAAATAAGGGAGTTGTCTCAAAATTAGGGGATAACTCCTTTGATCAAGTAGTATATTTGTTAGTTTATTTTTAGATTAAGGAGGATAATATGAAAAAAGATAATGTAATTGAAAACTATCATGGTACTGAAATATACGATCCATATAGATGGCTAGAGGATATTGACAGTGATGAAACTCAACAGTTTGTGAGAAAGCATAATGAAAAATGCGAGAAGTTTATAAGAAGTTATGAAGGTTATGAAGATATAAAGGAAGAGATAACTCGTCATAGTAATTATGATAAAGGTAGCTGCCCCATAAAACAAGGTGACTACTATTACTTCTTATATAAAGATACAAATGAGAATCAACCAAGATTATGCAGAGCAAAGAATTTAAAGGAGGCTAAAGAGGAACTAGTAAATCCTAATGAATTATCAGAAGATGGAACTAGTGCTATAACTGGATTTTGGGTCAATGAAAATAAAAATATTCTTGCCTATGCTATATCTGAGAAGGGAAGTGACTGGCAAACTATATATTTTTTAGATATGAATAGCAAAAAGTTATTGTCAGATATATTAACATGGTGTAAGTTTACAAGTTTTAACTGGTTACCAGATGGAGAAAGTGCGATTTATACTAGATATCCAGAGGCATATGATGTAAATGATCATAGAATTACTTTTCATAACATGATTTCTATACACAGGCTAGGAACTAAACAAATAGAAGATAAAAATGTAATTGATGGTGAAAAGAAAAGTGAGTATTCCTATAGTCTTAAAGTAACAAAAGATAAAAGCTATATACTAATGTATAGAAATAAACCCTTTGGTATAGGCTCATTAAGAATAGTCAATTTAAGCGAAAATAATTTAACTGAAGGAGAAAGTATAAGCAAATTAAGAGAAGACGACTTTAAGATGTTTATAGATGAAAAGGATGAGGCCTTTGAGTTTTTAGGAAATCAGGGTGAAAAGTTTTATTTTTTAACAGATTATAGTGCTCCAAACAAGAGAATCATTGAAATAGATATAAATAATAGTAATGAATCAAATTGGATAGATATTGTAAAAGAGAATATTAATATACCTATAGAAAGTGCTATATATACAGAAAATAGTATAGTGATTATAATGATGGAGCATGGTCATCACAAGATATATCTATATAGTCTTAAGAGTAACAGTATGGAAGAGATAAAGTTGCCTGCATTAGGAGCCATTGATGATTTAACTTATGATGGAGAAGATAACATATACTTAAGTTTTTCATCTTTCTTTATACCTACAACTATTTTAAAAGTAAATGAGACCAGTAAGAATGTAGAAAAAATATGGTATCCTTATTTTGATATTGATTTTGAAGATTTTATAACAGAACAAGTCTTTGTTTCTTCTAAGGATGGTACTAAAATACCTATGTTTATAAATAGAAGAAAAGATACAAAGCTTAATGGTGAAAATAGAGTTGTTCTTTATGCATATGGTGGATTTAACTTAAATAGAATACCTGAATTCAGAATTCCAGAAGTGATATTTATAAAAAGAGGAGGAATTTATGCGGTAGCAAATATTAGAGGAGGAAATGAGTATGGAGAGAGTTGGCATAGAGATGGAATGCTTGATAAAAAACAGAATTGTTTTGATGATTTTATAAGTTGTGGGGAGTGGCTTATAGAAAATAAGTATACTAACAACAAAAAGTTAGCTATAAGAGGAAGAAGCAATGGAGGACTACTTACTGCTAGTTGTATGGTGCAAAGACCAGAATTATTTGGAGCTGTTATTTCTCAAGTTCCAGTCATAGATATGCTCAGGTATCATAAGTTTACCGTGGGTAGGTATTGGATACCAGAGTATGGAGATAGTGAAAGAAATAAAGAGGATTTTTATAATATGATAAAATATTCTCCTCTTCACAATATTAGATATGGAACTATATATCCACCTATTTTGATATCCACAGGAGATAAGGATGATAGAGTATTACCTTGTCACTCTTACAAATTTGCAGCTACACTAGAAGAAGTTACACCAGTACCTGATAGAGTATTTCTAAGAGTTGAAAAAGATGCTGGACATGGTCAAGGAAAACCTGTATTAAAACTTATAGAAATTGAGGCTGATATATATAGTTTTGTAGAAAAGGTATTAGGTTAATACTAAATAAATTTCAATATAACTATAAAGTGATTTGTATTTACTTTGTTGATGAAATATAGGAAAATATATATTAAAGTAAAAAGAAATTAATAGGATTCTTAAGTTGTATACTAAAGTTTGATAGAAATATAAATTATATCTTAAAGATGATAGTAATATAAGAGGAGGAATAAATATGTTAAATTTTACACTTTATAATCCAACTAAATTAGTATTTGGAGAAAATACTATAGAAAGTATAGGGGATCATTTAAGTAAATATGAAGTTAAAAAAGTATTAATAGTTTATGGAAAGGGCTCCATAATGAAAAATGGAGTTTATGATACTGTAGTACAGTCACTAAAGAAGCATAACATAGAGTTTATTGAGTTATCAGGAGTTAAGCCTAATCCGGTGTTATCAAAGGTTCAAGAAGGCATAAAACTAGCTAAAGAAAATAAGGTAGATGGAGTTTTAGCTGTAGGCGGAGGAAGTGTAATAGACTCATCTAAAGCTATAGCTGCAGGAGCTTGTTATGAAGGCGATGTATGGGAGTTTTTTGAAGGTAAAGGAAAAGTTGAAGCCGCATTACCTCTATTTACTGTATTGACCCTTTCAGCTACAGGCTCCGAAATGAATTCAGGTGGTGTTGTAACTAATGAAGAAGAAGGTAAAAAGTGGAGTTTTGGTTCTCCATTATTATATCCTAAGGTATCTATATTAGATCCTTCAGTTCAAAGATCTCTTCCAGCAAATCAAACAGCTAATGGAGCAATAGATGCTATAAGTCACGTATTTGAAGCATACTATGGCGGAACAGAAAGCACAGATATGCTTGATGAACTTTCAGAAGGAATTATTAGAACTGTAATTACTCATACTAGAGAATTATTAAAAGATAGTAATAATTATAAATCAAGGAGCGAGCTTGCTTTTGCAGCAACTCTTGCTTTAAATGGATTAAATGGAGTTGGTAGAAAAGGAGATTGGGCATCTCACTCCATAGAACACTCTCTTTCAGTACTTAATGACATTGCTCATGGTTCAGGTCTTGCTATAGTGATGCCTGCATGGATGAAATATGTTTACAAGGTAGATGTTAAGAAGTTTGCAAAATTTGCAAGCCGTGTATTTAATATAAACGAGGGTAATGATGAAGAAAAGGCTCTAAAAGGAATAGAGTCACTAAGAAACTTCTACAAGGAAATAGGTGCCCCTATAACTTTAAAAGAGGTTGGAGTTAAGAACGAGGATTTAAGTTTTATAGCAGATAATGCTGCAATCCTTGCACCACTGGGAACTCTTAAACCTTTATATAGAGATGATATCTATAAAATTCTAGAAATCGCCTTTGAATAAAATTAGNNGGGCTTTCGCAAAATAAGCTAATATTTTATAAAGATTAGTGAACTATTTTGTGGAAGTCCTTTTGTTTCTAATTTATATTCTATAAAGTCTACTAAAAGTCCTATTAATAAACCTATAAATCTTTGTAAGAATAATACAAAGAAGTTAATCCACAGTATCTTTATAGAAAATAAAAAGGAATAATAAAGTTTTTATAGAATATATAAGAAAAATTGGGTTATGTTACTAGAGTTTAGGGGGAGTAGATTGATGTTAGAAAGTTATAAGTACGCACGTAAAGAAAATGTTACAGTTTACTACGTTGGAAATGATAGAAGATTTGTAATAGAAGTTATGGAAGGAGTACTTTATTCTTATAAAGAATTGGAAAAATATTTTCAATTAGGAGATAGAAAGTTTTCTATAAGGGCTATTTTAGCTATGAACAGAAGGGAATATGATTATATAAGTAAAATAATTTTAAAACTAAGTAGTAATAATACATCTAAGAGAAGTGAAGTAGCTATTACATCTAAAAATGATCTATTGATATTATCACCCTTTGCTTATGAAGAAGAATCTACTTATACTTATGATGAGAATCAGCTTAAAAAAATAATTTATAGTCAGGTAGTTCATATATTTCATGAATTTCTATCTTTAAATTCAGAAGTTCCATATACATGGCTAGGACAAGGAATAGCTATGTATTTATCTGAATTATGGAAAGAAGGAGAAGTTAAAAAAGTTATAGATGAAGCTATAAAGAATGACATTATACCACATTTAAAAGAAATACAAGAAAGTAAAAGCCTATTTAAAACATGGGCATGGACTATAGTTAAGTATATAGAAGAAACCTATGGTAAGGAAACAATAAATAAGATTATAAGAAGCTATGACGAAGAGGATATTTTTAATATAATAAAGAGTTCTATTAATGATTTTGAAGTTCAATGGAGAATTTGGTTAAATGATGAAAAGAACTTATCATAAAAAAGAAAGACTGTTTTAATTTTAAAAACAGTCTTTCTTTTCTATGCGTTAATTATTTTCTTTATCACCAAGAATATATGTAATAATAAAACCAATTATAAAAGTTATAATTGATATAATTCCTGATAAATTAAAAGTAAATCCAGGATATACTGGAAATACAGAACCTAAAACTAATCCACAAATAGCAAAGTATGCAGGTTGAGGATATTTACTTATAAAGGATTCTATAAGCTTTGTCATAGTCAATATACCAGCAAGAACACCTAGTCCGCCAGGAATAAGTAAAGGGATATTAAAGGTAGAAACTGCATTAGTAAAAGTGGTATATAATCCAAGAATTAAAAGTACTAAAGAACCACTTACTCCGGGAAGAATCATAGTCGCAGCTGCAATAAATCCTGCCAGGAATAGGGCTATAAAAGATTTAACACTTAAACTAGTCATAGCTATAGCACTAACTTCTACATCACTGAATATAGACATAACTACCATTAACATGAAGGTTGCAAGAAACCAAAGATAATTTATTTTTTTAACTGTTCCTTTTGTTGCTCTTTTATATAGCATAGGAAAGGAACCTAAAATCAATCCTATAAAAAAGAAGTTGGTTGGTTCAGGATGATTTGTTAATAGGTTAGTAATTAATTTACTAAATAGTATTATACCTAAGCCAGCACCGATAGCTATTTCACCAAGAAAGAAAATGTTTTTTTTCCAATCTTTAAAAAAACTATTTATAACAGATATAAGTTTATCATAAATTCCTAGAACTACAGCCATAGTTCCTCCGCTAACACCAGGAATAACATTGGATACCCCAATAACCATTCCCTTCAAAATAACAAATATATTTTCCATATTGTATCTCCTTGTATAATTAAATTTGTAGTTAGTTAAATTAAAATTACAAAATAACTACTATAATTATATTGAGAATTCTTCCAATTTGCAAATCAATTATTTGAAATGTTTATTTAGTAGATTTCAAAAGGAATAAGATATATTTAATTAAATGCAAAATTTATACAAAAACAAAACCAATTCTGCTGGTATTTGAGTAAATAATTTACATTAGCTAAATTAAAGATTTAGTTAATATAAGTTAAAAGTTAATAATATATTTATTTTTTGTTAATTTAAGGTTAAACATGTTATAATGCAAATATAGATGAGTTATTTCATTTATAATGGTATTAAATTAAAATGAAACAAGCTTTATAAAGGAGCAAAGTAAATGTGGGATAAATTTAGAATTGATAAAAAGTTAGATATAGATAGAAAGTATATAAATATTGGAGTTGTTGCTGTTATTGCAGGAATTGTACTTTTTGCAGGCTATGAAATAGTAAGTAGAAGTGGTACTTTTATTAATATAATTAAGAATACAATATTAGGTTTCTTAAGTGTAATAAGACCTATAATAATAGGGGCTATAATTTCATATTTGTTATTTCCATTAGTAAGATGCATTGAAATCTTTATTAAGAAATGTATTAATGTGAAGGAAAATGACAAATATAATTGGGTATATAGAATTATAAGTATTGTGATAGTTTTTTTTATGATTATACTTTCGGTAGTATTAATATTTAACTTTATAATTCCACCTCTTTTAGAGAATGCAAAGGCATTGATAAATAATATTCCTCAATATGAAAGTGTAGTAAGAAATGGAATAACTAACTTGAATTCATATTTTGCAACTTTAAATATAAATTATCAGCAAATTAGTACTTATATTGATAAGATAACAGCAGCATTTGCAGTTATTGGTCAAGAAATAGTTAATATAATTACTAATAGTATTTATGGATTTGGTTCTTTTATAATTGATTTTGTTCTAAGCATAATATTTACTTTTTATTTCTTAAAGGATAAAGAGATGTTATTTAAGACTATAAGAAAATTTGGAAGAGCGTTTATTCCAGGAAAGTTAGGCAAAGTACTTAAGCAATTTATCATAGATTTAGATGAAGTTGTAGGAGGATTTGTAAGAGGCGTTTTATTGGATGCTCTTATTGTAGGGATAGTTTCATCTATACTTATGCTAATGATACATCATCCTTTTGCAGTACTAGTTGGAGTAATAGCAGGTGTAAGTAATGTAATTCCTTATATAGGACCTGCTATAGGAGCTGTAGTAGCATTTATATTGGGGATGTTTTCTAGTATTACACTTGGAATATGGGGATTTATACTTTTAATTATATATCAACAGATTGATGGTAATATTATACAGCCTAAGGTGGTAGGTGGTAGTGTAGGACTTCCAGCTGTTTGGACTTTAATTGCTTTAACCATTGGAGGAGGATATGCAGGAGCTATTGGAATGATAGTGGCAGTCCCTATTGCAGCTATATTAAGTGTATATGTTCATAGATATTATAAAAAAAAGTCAATTATATAAGGTATTAAAACTAATTTAGGTAAGGATATAAGTATAGGGATAGCAAACATAAGAAAAAAGGAGGTTAATAAATATGAGAAAAATTTCAGCAGAAGAATTAAAGAGAAAAATGGATAGTGATGAGAAGTTAGTTATACTAGATGTAAGAGATGATCAGGCCTACAAGGAAGGACATATAGAAGGTGCTATATTAATGTCTGTAAGTGATATTTCTCATGATATTGAAGGTATAGTACAGGATAAAGATACTACAGTGTGTGTATATTGCTATAGTGGAAATAAAAGTGCTAGAGCTGCAATGATGCTGGAATATTTAGAGTATACTAATGTGTGTGATTTAGGTGGTATTACAAATTGGAGTTATGAGCTTAAAAAATAACTCGAATTTATTTAAATTAGCTAGTAAGTAAATAAAAATAATAATAATATAAAGGTGTATGAGAGCAATCTCTACACCTTTATATTATTTGTAATTATTTTGCTAAAGATTTCACTTTTCATATTTATATTTTCTACATTAAAGATTGTTTTAGGGTCATTAGCTATGGCACGGATAGAGAAATAAGGTGGAAGTCTAAAGCCTTTATTTATATTAAGAGCACCTATTAATTGCTTAGCAACAGAATCACTACCAGAGTTGCCAGATACTATTACTGCAAAGATGGATTTGCTATAAAAATTACTTCTTCTATATAGTGCAGTAAGACGGTTTATTACGGCTGTTAGATTAGCTGCAACAGCATCGTTATAGTTAGGACATAGCCAAACTACGGCATCGCTTTCTTCGATGGCGGGAAGAACATTTTCGGTCATAATACCTCCATAGAAACAACCTTTTTTCTTTCCATAGTGAAGACAAAGTTTATAAGGACATCCAATACAATCTAGCACTTCTCCTCTTTCAATTTGTATCTCATTAATTTCAAATAAGCTAATGTGTTCAGATACTAGATGCCATAGGTCTAAGGTATTAGAGGTTTTATGAGGACTAGAGTATATAACGGAAATTTTCCCGCTTTGAAGAGAGCTAGGTCTATCATTTACAAGACGGTTAACTAGTTGTCTACTGAGCTTATAACAAATATCCTCCAATGACATATCCATAGTCTTTTGCCAAGTTGAAAAGTTTATTAAAGAGCTAGTGGCTTCCACTAGAGGATGGCCTATAAAAGCACATCCCATATTATTAGAAATATATACAATATCTTGAGCAAGACGTTTTGTGCCATGATCATCAATACTATATATGAGAATAGCACCAGTAGATCCAACTAAGGTGTCTTTACCTTTCTCTAGAAGTTTTGCTAGAAGGTTAATCATAGGAATATCATAACCAACATCCTCTACCTGAGCTACAAAAAGTAATTTTTTATAGGTTAAATCAGGGAGGTTATCTAAATCATCTATTACTATAAAATGTATATTCTTAAGTGAATAAGATACCATACTATTAAGTATAGGAGATATATTTTTATTTGGTAATATCACATATAAAGTTTCTATTATTATCCCTCCTAACAAAGTATCATAAGTAAGATTTTATCTAAAAAATATTAGTTATATAGACAGTTTATTCTTATTATTTTTTATTATACAATTCATTTAAAAGATTATAGGTATTTTCTAATCTATTCATTAATTCTACAGGTAAATCTAATATTTCATTTTCTGTACATCCATTTAGAAATTTATTCTTGCATCCCATATAGGTACCACCAATAAAGTTTGAAGAGTAGTGAAAGTTACCTTTAATGGTATCAAGGATGCTAAGAGCACCAGAGGATAGGGCAGGAGCTATATAAGGTTTGAATCCAGTAGCACGAACCTCCAAATTTGCAGCCTTGGTTTTTTCAGTAAGATAATCCGAGGCAGACTCATTGAAGTTTTCAACACTATTAGCAATAATTAATCCTTCACCGTGTGGTCCAAAAGCTCTACCTTCTTGTAAATAATTTTTAGTATCTTCTCTCAAGTTACTATAGTAAACAGCTCTACCATTCATAACACCTAATCCATATCCGCGAATCTGTTCAGGAGCAAGACCTTGAAAATCAATGGTACCATCTTTATTTCTATTGCTATAAACAAAAAGAGATTTACATAATAAATCTACAGGGTCAGATACTACTGCAAAAACTCCTTTGAATTTTGCGTCTCTTGCCATTTGTCCATAAACTTTAAGAACTTTTTTATTACCATCAAACTGTACAAGTCTTACATCTTTTTGTTCTTTGCCTATAGGGGGAATACCTACAGATACACAAAATACAAACATATCGCAATTAAATAAATCTTCTTCTTTTAAGGAAGTTATTGGTAGATTACTTTCTTTGCCTTCGCAAGACAAAATTTGAGACAATTCAAAGTTAAGTCGGTCCATCTTTTTAGAATCCTTATCATAAATGCCTAAGCTAGATATAACATCATGACCAAGAAGTTTAAGGCCAATTAAAAGAGTAGCACCTACATCCCCTAAACCTACTACATTTATTCTCCATTTTTGAGGAGTTGAGTAGTCTATTGCATCCAGAAAGTTTGGATAATTAGTATTTAAGGAAATAACTTTTTTTTCCTTAATGGCATTTTTTAGCCATATAGGTATTGTTTTATTTATTTTATTTGAGGATTTAAGTATACTTAAATCCTCTTTATCTAAAAATAAAAGATTTTCATTAGAAACTATAAAGGATCTTCTAGAAGCTTCACAATTTATAGAAGTTAATGCAAAAATTTTACCAGTATAGTTTTTACAGAAATCTTCGTCTATAGAGATAAAATCATCTCTAGTTACAGATTTATTACTTATCATTAAATTGTTATTAAATATATAGTAAAACATATATAGCACTCCTTTTATAACATATTTTCGAGTCTAGTAAGTAGTTCTAAATCCTTTTCTACTAAGGTTGATGGAGTAGACGATAAATCATATTCAATTCCCTTTCCAATATCAGGGCTACGAGGAGTCGTTATTACTTCGCCTAGGGAGGACAGGGTTAGATTTCTTCCATATAAATTATGGTATTCTCTTTCAAGTATTTTCAAAATTTCTATAGAATTTTCAAGACAGACCTTAGAAAAGTTATAAACATTTTCGTGAGAAGTATTTTTTATAAATACTGGGTAGGTATATGGCAATATACTATTAATTGATGGAATTAAGTTTCGTTTAGGGAATTCACCTCTCCATATAGCATCTCCGCCTAAAAATGGATATAAAGCATTTTCATTAAACCAAATTTTAAGTCTAGGTATGAAGTATACGCTAGAGACTTGCCTGTTTTGCATATCCATTAAATCTTTTCCTCGACCAGATAGAATACCACAGTGAATTTTCTTTACATTAATGCCTTGTTTAATTAGTATAGGATCTAAAGCTCTCATCCTATACCCCTTATGAAGAATGTTATCTACTAAAAAAATTGGCCGATTAAAGGATCTTATCATTTTCATCTGGTTACTTAAAGATAGATAATATGGAGATTCTCCTATAAAGAAGTTTTTCATATCACCATAATAATACTTTTCTGTATGGAGAGATTTAGTAACAGTATTTGGAATTAAGTATCTATCTAAAATATCACCATAAGGTACACACATAGTTTCACCGTATTCTTTAGATGCTTTTGCGAAAGTAGAGATATTATTTTCATAACAAATGTTTCTTATCATTTTTTGATGAAGTACCTCGCTATTAAAGCATAGTAGAAGTTCGTTAGGATATAATTTTGAAAGAGCACTTTGCAATAATTTTCTTCTAGAATTAATTACATTCTTAATTTTAGAATTACTTCTAAAAGGTTCTTTTAAAATATTTTCTACATCTAAGTTCAAAATACAAGGACTAGTCATATTAACTGCTAATACAGGAGATTCATTATTTTCAGAGCCAATATTTACAAAACCTTGAGATAGCATTATTTCTACTAAGGTCGGGCTAGTTAATAAACTATGACATGGGTTAAACACAGCGTATTCGTAATCTTTAGAAATAGCATAAGATAAAGCTTCAGTTAAAATAATTTGTTCAAGAAATTTATTTTTTTCTCTATCGGTAACATAAATTCCATCTATAAATATCATTCTTCCTGTAGATAAGGAACGAAGCGTTCCAGAAACCTTCTCATCTTTAACCTCAGTGTAAAGATTATTTGAACGAACCCAATGCATGGAAGCAATAGCTAAAATTTCACTTTTTTTAGAATTTTTAATTACGACTAGTTTAGGAGCTTCCTTATCTTTAAGCTTTGATAAGATAGATTTTATTTCATTACTAGAATTTAAATTAGAGAGTAATTTGAAAATTATATTATCAGTAACCTCATCAATAAACTCAAAATCTAAGTGACTTTCATTTAGAGATGGCTTATCTAGGGGTTCTCGTTGGTAAAAACCATTTTCATTAATATATTGAGAAACTAAAGGATCTACTAAGGTTGAGATATCTCTATTTTTATCTATATAGTTTCTGATTTGACTAGAGCTTATGGTAGAGTATTTAGATGGAAGTTTTAATACTTCTACAGTGCCATTTATAAGAGATTTAGCAGCTAAAAGTTTCTTTGAATTACCCCTTTCAAAAATTATGTGATCAAAGGTATGGATTGAGTTGTTTTCTAT